>CASELE010000044.1 GCA_949288735.1 uncultured Alistipes sp. | reverse complement strand
GGACGCGGAGCGCGCCGCGGAGCTCGCCGCGGCGCTCGAAAAGATCCGGAGCCTCGTGGCGGACGCGCAAAAAAAGGTCTCTTTGCAGTCGGAATGAGAAGTATCCTGATCGTAGACGACGACGTGACCTTCGCCCTCATGCTCGCCACATGGCTCGGCCGCAAGGGGTTCGGAACGGCGACGGCGGCGACGCTCGAGGCGGCCCGCCGCCGGCTGGAGGAGTCGGCGTGCGACCTCGTGCTCACCGACATGAGGCTGCCCGACGGAGACGGCACCGACCTGCTCGAATGGCTCGCCGGGCGCGGCATGACGCTGCCCGTCATCGTCATGACGGGATATGCCGAGATAGGCAACGCCGTGCGCTGCATGAAGCTCGGGGCGAAGGACTACATATCGAAGCCCGTACGCCCCGAGGAGCTGCTGCAGAAGATCGGCGAGGCGACCCTCCCGAAGGGGGAGGAGCCGGCCGGCGGGGCGCCCCGGAGCGAGATGCCCCGGAAAGAGACGCCCCGGAGGAGCGGCGCGTCGGAGCGCACCGCGGAGGGGGCGGCCGACTACATCGAGGGGCGCAGCGACGCCGCGCGCAGGGTCTACGAACACGTGCGGCTGGTGGCGCCGACCCAGATGTCGGTCCTCATCGAAGGGGCCAGCGGGACGGGCAAGGAGCATGTGGCCCGTCTGATACACGAACAGAGCCGCCGTGCCGGCCGCCCGTTCGTGGCGGTGGACTGCGGCGCCATACCCCGCGAACTGGCCGCCTCGGAGTTCTTCGGCCACGTGAAGGGGTCGTTCACCGGCGCGCTGACCGACAAGCGCGGCGCCTTCGAGGAGGCCGACGGCGGTACCCTCTTCCTGGACGAGGTGGGCAACCTCGCCTACGACACGCAGGTGCAGCTGCTGCGCGCCCTGCAGGAACGGCGCGTGCGTCCGGTGGGGGGCACGCGCGAGATTCCGATCGACATCCGCGTGGTATCGGCCACCAACGAGCGGCTCACCGAGGCCATCGCCCGGGGGAGCTTCCGTGCCGACCTCTACCACCGGCTCAACGAGTTCACCCTCCGCATGCCCGAACTGCGCGACACGCCCGACGACATACGCCTCTATGCCGACTTCTTTCTCGACCGCGCCAACCGCGAGCTGGGCAAGCGTCTCGTCGGGTTCGACGAGGAGGCGGTGGCTGTGCTGCGCCGCTACGCCTGGCCCGGCAACATCCGCCAGCTGAAGAACGTGGTGATGTACGCCACGCTGCTGGCCGAGGGCGACTATGTCACCTGCGCCGAACTGCCCGCCGAGATTGCCGGCGAGGCGGGGAGCTCGACCCTGCTGCGCGACCCGCTGCTCGAGGAGCAGCGCATACGCCGTGCGCTCGAGGCGGCGGGCGGCAACAAGTCGCAGGCGGCCAAGGCTCTGGGCATCGACCGCAAGACCCTCTACAACAAGCTGCGTCTCTACGATATCGAGTAGGGGCGCCCGTGCGGTACGGCCGCGTCCCCGTACCGCCGCCTCCGGCCTTCCTGTTCCCGAGCATCCGCTTCCGGCATTCCCCCCCCCGTGCCTCCGTTTCGTTTCGGCGGGTCATGCCCGCTTCCCCCTATGCCTCGGTTTACCGCCTCTTCCGGCACCGGCCGATCCCGTCGGCGTCGGACGGCGGGGCGGGGAGGTGTGGAAAAAATCCACAGTGCGGTGTGGCGGAACGGAGCGTTCCACAGGGTGCGGCGGGGGGTGGAATTTTCTCAATATGTTGAAAGAGCGGGAAATGCGATAAACGGGTGGTTCCGGTATGCGGGTTGCTTCATATGGGTGCGGAGTGCCGGAGCGCACTCCCGTGCGGCCGGGTCGGGTACCCGGTTGCCCGAAGATTCGGCAGCACGACAGCAACGACGATGAATGCTGGCGCGGGCGGCATCCCGGAGGGGTGCCGCAGGACCGGACCCCCGTCGGGAGACGGCGGCCGGTGCTCCGGAGGGTTCCGGAGCCGAGCGTGCGGCCCGCGACATGCGGGGGCACCACGCGCCCATAGGCAGAGTTTGTTTGGGGGTTATTTTCTTTATGTTTCGGGTCGTCGGACTGCTTGCTTGCCCGTGTCGCCCCGCCTTCGTGGCGGGGCGGCTTTTTTTTGGTCCTGCGGCGTGGGGAGGGGCGCTCCGGAGGACGGATGCGGGGCGCGCCGGTGGCGGAAAAAGCGGGCGGGGGCCGCGCTGTGCGGCCCCCGCCCGGTCGGTCGGAGA
>CASELE010000043.1 GCA_949288735.1 uncultured Alistipes sp. | reverse complement strand
CCACGCAGATCGGACCGACGCCCGGACCGCCGCCGCCGTGGGGCATGGCGAAGGTCTTGTGGAGGTTCAGGTGGCAGACGTCCGCCCCGATGTATCCGGGGTTCGTCAGGCCCACCTGTGCATTCATGTTGGCGCCGTCCATGTAGACCAGACCTCCGGCGTCGTGCACCGCGTCGACGATCTCGCGGATGCGGCTCTCGAAGACGCCGTGCGTCGAGGGGTAGGTCACCATCAGCCCGCACAGCTCCGAACTGTACTCCCGGGCTTTGGCTTCGAGGTCGGCGACGTCGATGTTGCCGCGCTCGTCGCAGGCCACCGTGACGATCTTCATGCCGGCCATCGCCGCCGAGGCGGGGTTCGTACCGTGGGCCGAGGCGGGAATCAGCACGACGTTGCGGTAGCCCTGACCGCGGCTCTGGTGGTAGGCGCGGATCACCATCAGCCCCGAATATTCGCCTGCGGCGCCCGAGTTGGGTTGCAGCGAGCAGGCTGCGAATCCGGTGATCGTGGCCAGGTCGTGTTCCAGTTCGGCGATCAGTGCCAGATAGCCTTCGGCCTGATCCGCCGGGGCATAGGGGTGCATGTTCTGGAATCCGGCCAGCGACAGCGGCTGCATGAGCGCCGCGGCGTTGAGCTTCATGGTGCACGACCCGAGGGAGATCATCGAGTTGGCCAGCGAGATGTCGCGCAGTTCCAGCTGTTTGATGTACCGCATCAGGGCGCTCTCCGAACGGTAGCGGTTGAAGACCGGCTCTTGCAGGTAGGCCGACTGGCGGCGCAGCCCGACGGGGATGCAACTTTCGGTGACGGCCTTTACGGTCTTGGCTTTCCGGCCTTTGGCGGCGGCGAAGATCCCGATGACGGTCTCGATCTCCTCGGGGGTGGTCACCTCGTCGAACGACATGCGCACCTTCCCTTCCGAGGGGTAGAAGAAGTTGATCCCCTCGTCGAGAGCCAGCGACTGCACGACAGCCGCTTCGGCCTCGACCTCCAACGTGTCGAAGAACGCCTTCGCGGTGAGTTTGTAGTCCAGCGCTTCGAGGGCGCGGGCGACGGTCGCGGCGGCCAGGTGGGCCGTCCCGGCGGCGCGGCGCAGCCCCTCCGGACCGTTGTAGACGCAGTAGAAGCCGACCATCGAGGCCATGAGCGCCGAGGCGGTGCAGATGTTCGACGTGGCGCGTTCGCGCTTGATGTGCTGCTCGCGCATCTGCAACGCCATGCGCAGGGCCTTGTTGCCCAGACGGTCGACCGAGACGCCGATGATGCGCCCCGGCATGTTGCGCTTGAAGGCTTCGCGCGTGGTCATGTAGCCGGCGCCCGGACCGCCGAAGCCCATCGGGGTGCCGAGGCGCTGGGTCGAGCCCACGGCGATGTCGGCGCCCCATTCTCCGGGGGCTTTCAGCAGCGCCAGCGCCAGCGGGTCGGCCACGGCCGTGACGAGCGCCCCCTTGGCGTGGGCCGCCGCGGCGAAGTCGCCGTAGTCGCGGAGCGAGCCGTCGGCGGCCGGGTACTGCACGACGGCCCCGAACTCGCGGCCCGTGAATTCGTATTCGTCGTATTCGTCGATGATGAGCTCGATGCCGAAGGGTTCGCTGCGCGTGAGCAGCACGTCGAGCGTCTGCGGGAAGAGGTTGCGGTCGACGAAGAGCTGGTTGCGGCCCTCCCTGACGGCCTCGCGCGAACGCAGGGCGAACATCATCAGCATCGCCTCGGCAGCGGCCGTGCCCTCGTCGAGCAGCGAGCAGTTGCCGATCTCCATGCCCGTGAGGGAGATCAGCGCCGTCTGGAAATTGAGCAGGGCTTCGAGGCGTCCCTGCGAGATCTCGGCCTGATAGGGCGTGTAGGAGGTGTACCAGGCGGGGTTTTCGAAGACGTTCCGTGCCACGGCAGCCGGCACGGCGCACGGGTACCATCCCATGCCGATGAACGAACGCAGCGTGCGGTTGCGGTCGGCCAGCGCGCGGATGTGGGCCGCGAACTCGTATTCGCTCATCCCCTCGGCGGGCAGCGCCAGCGGTTTTTTCAACCGGATGGATTGCGGGATGACCTGTGCGATCAACTCGTCGACCGAACCCACGCCGATGACGTCGAGCATGGCCCGGAGATCCTTTTCGTTGTTGACGCCGATGTGGCGTCCGAAGAATTTGTCGAACATATTTTGGGTGTTAGCTGTTTGTTGTTTCCGTCGTTGTCTTGTCTGTTCTTATATATATGCCGCCGTTTTTTGCCGTTTCCGGCTGTTTCCCTGTTTTTCGCCCCTCCCGCTTACCGGGTGGTGCGGAGACGCTCGTCGGGCCACGGACAGGGCGCACCCGTCGCCCGGAACGAGGGGCGCTGGGCGTCGGCTTCGCGCAGCCGCTTCGCGAGCCGTCCGGCCAGCCGCCGCACCACCTTCGGATGCTCCTCCGCCAGATCATGCTGCTCGCCGATGTCGCGGCGGATGTCGTAGAGCCGCAGCCGTCCCGTCTCCCAGGTGTAGATCAGGTGGTAGTCTCCTTCGAGCCAGGCCGAATAGGCCCCGTAGCCCTCCTCCTGATTCTGGGTCTCGCCCCAGAGGTTCGGGAAGTGCCAGACGATCGGACGCTCATACCGTTTGGCGGGGTTGCGCAGCACGCCGGCGAAACTGTGCCCGTCGGTCTTCTGGCGGGTTCCGTATCGCTTCACGCCGGCCATTTCGAGGATCGTCGGGAAGAAGTCCTCGATCATCACCGGCTGGTCGCACGTCGTGCCGCCCCGCGTCACGCCGGGCCAGACGACGATCATCGGCTCGCGGACCCCGCCGAGGAAGGCCGAGCCCTTGCCGGCCCTTGCCGGCCAGTTC
>CASELE010000042.1 GCA_949288735.1 uncultured Alistipes sp. | reverse complement strand
GGCCGTCGAGGCGGGCCGCGAAGCCTATGAATCGGGACTCGGCGCCACGGCCCGCCACGCCGAAGCAAGCAGCCCGCTGACCTCGTTCCTCGACTAAACGCACACGGAGATGTTTTCGGAGGAATTGGCGAAATACGACTGGGAGGAGACCACCGCGCGGATCCTCTCCAAAACGGCCGCCGACGTGGAGACGGCCCTCGGCAAGGAGCATCTGACACTCGACGACTTCATGGCGCTGGTCTCGCCCGCCGGGGCGGCCTACCTGGAGCCGATGGCGCAGCTGAGCCGCCGCTACACGCAGGAGCGCTTCGGCAAGACCGTCTCGATGTACATTCCGATGTACATCACCAACTCCTGCACGAATTCGTGCGTCTACTGCGGTTTCAACCGCCACAACGCCATTCCGCGGGTGATCCTCACCCAGGAGCAGATCGAGGCGGAGTGCCGGGCGATCCGCGAGCTGGGGCCTTTCGAGAACCTGCTGCTCGTGACGGGCGAGAACCCGCGGGCCGCGGGCGTCGACTACATCGAGCAGGCGCTGCACACGTGCCGCCCGTGGTTCAACAACCTCACCATCGAGGTGATGCCCCTGGCGGCCGAGGAGTACGAACGGCTCACCCACGCGGGTCTGAACGGCGTGGTCTGCTTCCAGGAGACCTACAACCGCAGGAACTACAACCGCTACCACCCGGCGGGCATGAAGTCGAAGTTCGAGTGGCGCGTGAACGGCTTCGATCGCATGGGGCAGGCCGGGGTGCACAAGATCGGCATGGGCGTGCTGATCGGGCTCGAAGAGTGGCGCACGGACGTCACGATGATGGCCCTGCACCTGCAATACCTGCGCCGCCACTACTGGAAGACACGTTACAGCGTCAACTTCCCGCGCATGCGCCCCTCGGAGGGTCATTTCCAGCCCAACGTCGTGATGAGCGACCGCGAGCTGGCGCAGGTGACCTTCGCCTTCCGGATCTTCGACCACGACGTCGACATTTCGTACTCGACGCGCGAGCGGGCCGAGTTCCGCAACCACATGGCGACGCTGGGCGTGACGTCGATGAGTGCCGGATCGAAGACCGACCCGGGGGGCTACCGCGTCTACCCGCAGTCGCTCGAACAGTTCGCCGTGAGCGACGAGCGCACCCCGGCGGAGGTCGAGGCGGCGATCCGCCGCGAAGGTTACGAGGTGGTCTGGAAGGACTGGGACAAGATCTTCGACTGATGGACCCGCGCGAACGCTACGCCCGGCAGACGATGCTGCCGGAGATCGGACCGGAAGGACAGCGGCGGCTGGCCGCCTCGTCGGTGCTGCTTGTCGGCGTCGGGGGCCTCGGCTCCCCGGCGGCGCTCTACCTCACGGGTGCCGGCGTGGGGCGTCTCGGACTGGCCGACCCCGACACGGTCTCGGAGAGCAACCTCCAACGGCAGGTGCTCTACACCGAATCGCAGATCGGACGCCCCAAGCCGGCGGCGGCCCGCGAACGGCTCGCGGCGCTCTCGTCGTCGACGCGCTTCGACCTGCATCCCGAAGGGCTGACCGCGGAGAATGCCCGGGAGCTGGTCGCCGCCTACGACCTGGTGGTGGAGTGCTGCGACAACTTCGCGACGCGCTACCTGCTCGACGAGGCGTGCGCGGAGGTCGGAAGACCGTGGGTCTACGGCTCGATCGGGGCGTTCCACGGGCAGGTGAGCCTCTTCAACGGACGCACGGGGCGCCGCTACACGGAACTCTACCCCGACCGCGAGGCGCTGTGCGCCCTTCCGCGCAGCACGGCGGGGGTTCTGGGGACGGTTCCGGGGGTCATCGGCGCCATCGAGGCCTCGGAGGCGATCAAATGGATTGCCGGCTTCGGCGAACCGCTCGAAGGGAAACTCTTTACGATTGATTTGAAAACATTACAAACCGAAACAATAGAATTCTGACAAGATGGGAAAAGGTTTCGATCAATACGCATCGGCTTATGATGCGTGGTTCCTCGACAACCGGAACGTACTCTATTCGGAGGTCAATCTGGTGGCCTCGACACTCCAAGACGCCGGGCGCGTGCTCTCGGTGGGCTGCGGCAGCGGCCTCTTCGAGAAGATCCTGCGCGACGAATACGGCATCACCGTCACCGACGGCATCGAACCCTCGGAGGGCATGGCCGCCATCGCCCGCAAACGGGGCATGAACGTCACCATCGCGACGGCCGAGGAGGCCGACTTCGGCAACGGCGACTACGACACGCTGCTCTTCAACGGCACGCCGAGCTACATCGGCGACCTGGCGGGCGTCGTGCGCAAGGCCTACGCGGCGCTGCCCGCCGGAGGACGCATCATCCTGATCGACGTCCCGAAGGAGAGCTCCTACGGACTGTTGTACAACCTGGCCAAGGCGGTCGGGACGTGGGACCACCCGCTGCTCGAAGGGTGCTACCCGCCGAACCCCTACCCGATCGAGTTCGTCGACGTGGCTGCCTGGCGCACGACGGCCGAGAAGGTTGCGCTGCTCCGCGAGGCGGGTTTCACCGACCTGGAGTTCGCGCAGACGCTGACCTCGCACCCGCTGACGTCGAACGACGAGGAGGAGCAGCCCGTCGAAGGGTACGGCAAGGGCGACTACGTGGCCGTGACGGCCTATAAACGCTAAATGTCCGCAACGATGAAACGCTGGAGCGACGAGGCGTGGGAGGCAGCCCTCCCGACCTTCGAAAAGATTCTCCGCCACCCGTTCGTCGGGGCGCTGGCCGCCGGGACGCTTCCGGCGGAACGCTTCCGGTTCTACATCCGCCAGGACGCCCTCTATCTGGACGGCTATGCCCGACGGCTGGCCCACGTGGCCGCACGACTGCCCCGCAAGGAGCAGACGGAGGCCTTCCTGCACTTCGCCCTGGACGGCATTGCCGTCGAACGGGCCCTTCACGCGCAGTTCCTCGCGGGCGATCTGCCGGCACCCGGGGAGATGAGCCCGACGTGTCTGTTGTACACTTCGGTGCTGGAGGCGCAGGCCACGGCGCCCGTCGAGGTCGAAGCAGCGGCCGTGCTGCCGTGCTTCGTAGTCTACCAGCGGGTCGGCGAGGCGATCCTCGCGCAGGCCCGGGCCTCCGAGGCCCCAGGCGCTGCAGGGAACAGACCCGGCCCGGGCCACAACAGCGGCACCCCGACCCCCGACGGCAGCACGGCCGCCGGAGCAAATCCGAACAGCGGAGAGCAGCACCTCACCCCGCTTCTCGAAAATCCCTACCGGGCATGGATCGAGACCTATGCCGACCCGGCTTTTGCGGCCTCCGCGGAGCTTGCCACGCGGATCTGCGATGAACTGGCCGCGGCCGCCGGAGCGGAGACCCGCAGCCGGATGACGGAACTTTTCGTGCGCTGCACCCGCATGGAGTGGCTCTTCTGGGAGAGCGCCTGGAATCTCGAAAAC
>CASELE010000041.1 GCA_949288735.1 uncultured Alistipes sp. | reverse complement strand
ATCGGCGTCATGCGATGGGCCAGGGCGCGCACCGTCGCGCCGTCGCCCGTCGCCGCGGCCCGCTCCAGCCGGTCGCAGGCCTCGGCGTGCTCGCGGGCGAAGCTCTCCAGAATCCGCCGCTCGGCCTCGGCGTCGCCCGCGGCGAAGGCGGTCAGCGCCCCGAGTCCCGCCGCGGCGGGTGCGGGCTCCCCGGCCGGCCTCTCCCCCGCCCCGCCGCATACGCGGGCGAGCGTCGCGGTCAGTTCGCGGGCCGAGAAGGGCTTGCGCAGCACCGCGGCGAATCCGTCGGGCAGCGCCTCCGAACGGGCCGTCACCGCCACCACGGGGAGCCCGGGGCACGCTCGGCCGAGCTCCTCGCGGAGCCGGAATCCGTCCATGGCCGGCATCTGTATGTCGGTGAGCACCGCGTCGAACGGATGGTCCGCGACCAGCCGCACGGCGTATTCGGGATAGGGACAGCACTCCGCCTCGATGCCCTCGGCACGGCAGAGCGCCGCCGTCATCTCGAGCTGCAGGGGGTCGTCGTCCACGACGAGCAGCCGCACGCCCCGGACCGCGGCGGACTCCTCAGCGGGCTCCGCCGCCCCCTCCGCGGCGCGCACCTCGCCCACGGGGAGCGTCACCGTGAAGAGGCTGCCGCGGCCGGGCTCGCTCTCGAGCCCGATGCTGCCGCCGAGCAGCCGCACCAGCCGGTCGACGATCGAGAGACCCAGTCCGAACCCCTCCGACCCTTCGGCCGAACGGAGCCGCACGAACTCGCCGAAGATACGCTCCCGCTCCTCGGCCCCGATACCGCGGCCCGTATCGCGCACGGCGAAGCGGAGGCTTCCGTCTCCGGTGCGTGCCACGGAGAGTGTCACACTGCCCTCGTCGGTGAATTTCAATGCGTTGGATACGAGATTCTCGGCGATCTGCCGGATACGTGCCGGATCGCCCGTCACCTCCGTTTCGGCCGAGGGGTCGCACTCGAGCCTCAGCTCTATGCCGCGTGCGGCCGCCGCGGGGGCGAAGGCCGAGCCGATGCTCTCGAAGAGCTGCGCCGGCCGGAAGGGGACGCAGAGCGGCTCGACCTTGTGCATGTCGAGCCGGCAGAAGTCGAGCAGGTTGCGCACCAGCCCGAGCAGATGGTCGGCCGATTCGCGCATGTGGCCCAGATAGAGCTCCTGCCGGCGGTCGGTCGCCAGTCTGCCGAGGAGGTCCATGTATCCCATGAGCGACCCGAGCGGAGCCTTGATGTCGTGGGTGATGGCGAGCATCAGCTGCTCGCGGGCCGCGAGCAGGCGCTGCTTCTCGCCGTTGGCCTCCTCCAGTTCGCGCTTGTAGCGGTTGCTGCGGTTGATGTCGCGCCACGAGACTCCGACGAAGAGGAGCATGAGGGCCACGGCCGCCACGGCCATCCACCCGAGCGTCTCCGAGGAGCGGTGGCGGAGCCGCTCGTTCTCCTCGATGCGGCGGAGCAGGAAGGCGTCGTCCTCGCGCTGGAAGTCGGAGAGGAGGCGGAAGAGGGTCTCGTTCACCTGGCGGCTGCTGTAGCTGAGCTGCAGACCCTCGTTCCAGGCGCGGTCGTAGAGCTCGATGCGTTCGCCCGTCACGCGGTCCTGCAGGCCGCGCAGCACCGAGACGATCGTGTCGGCCACCGCCTCGGCGGGCAGGGCCCCGGCGGCGGGCTGCGCGGCGGCGCCGGCGGCGGCCGTCGTGTCGCCCCCGTCGAGGGGGACGAGGAAGAGCGACGAGAGGCGCCTGAAGAACTCGCGGTGGCGGAAGGGGGTCCACACCGTGTCGGCCCCGCCGCTCCAGACCGCCGAATCGGGGCGCTCCCCCGCCCTCGCGCCGGCGCGCAGGGTATCCTGGCGGCGTATGAGCTCCTCGATGTTCTTGTTCAGGAGCCCCGAGGTGCCGCCCGAGCGGAGCGAGCGGAAGAGGCGCAGCGTCCGCTGCTCCTTGTCGGCTATGAGCAGCGAGATGCTGTCCAGCCGCATCATCTGCGCCGTGTCGCTTTCGAGTTCGCGCAGCGAGTCGACGAATCCGCGCACCGTGCGCAGCTCGTCGCCGTAGCGGCGGGCGTAGGAGAGGTATCCGGCCGTCATGAGGTGGGCGTAGCCCTCGGCCTGGTAGAGGTGGTAGAGGGTCTGCGCCGCCACGTCGCGCTTGGAGCGCAGCGCGGCATAGGCGCCGTCGTCGGCGCCGGCCGGGAGCACGGCCGTGCGGTAGACGTATCCGGCGGCGGCGAGACATGCGGCCAGCAGCAGCAGATAGCCGGCCGCGATCTTCGCCTTCACGTGTTTCGACTCCTTCATGAGCGGTCGTCAGTAGAAGGTTCCGCGGGGCGCGAAGAGCGCGTAGCCGAAGTTGAGCATGAGGTAGAGGTTCTTCCAGCTGCGCAGGTCGTACTTGGTGAGCGAGAGGCTCACGGGTCCCACCGAGGTGTGGTAGACGAGCGCCCCCTCGACGATATAGTGCACGGGGTCGTCGTGACGCTCCGTACCGCCGTAGTCGAAGGGCGAGAAGTCGCGGCGGTCGCGCCACATGACAAAGGCGCCGGCCCTCAGGAAGAGATTGGGCCAAAGGTCGAAGGTGGGCATCACGCCTCCGGCCAGGAAGCGTCGGCCGCTGAAGTCGGGCATGAATATCATGCGCGACTGCACCACGGGCTCGTAGGCCGGCAGCGCCATGAGGGTGGCGTAGCGGGTCGCGAAGTCGGGCTGGTTCGTAATGACGGCATCGACGTTGATTCCCATCGAGAACCAGTCGCATCCGGGCAGGTCGAAGTAGCGGTTCCACGTGACGCGGGCCCCGAGCCACTGCCTGCGCCGCGACGAGACGAACGACGCGGCGTTCCAGGGGCGGTAGCGGTCGCGTCCGATGATGTAGATGCCCGAGAGGGTCAGGAGCGACCCCTTGCGCGGAAAGAGGGGCTTGTCGAGCGTGTTGCGTTCGCCCTCGAGTTTCAGTCCGAAGTAGGAGAAGCGCGAGTGGTCCGTATCGTCGGCGAAGAGGTCGTCGGCGTCGTACCGGTAGTTGACGAAGCCGCCGTCGGCACGCAGCGCGATGAGGCTGCGGCGCCTGATCGGAAGTCCCGCCCCGAGCGAGAGGAACCCCTCGCTGTTCTTGACCTGCAGGGCGTTGTCCACCTTCGTCACGTTGCCGAAGGTACCGTGACGCAGGTTGCGTACGGCGAAATTGAAGGCGTAGTCGAAGAAGAGGGGGCGCCCCAGGTGTATGTCGGTGCGTCCGCCGAAGGTGCCCCACGTGTAGAGCGGCCCCAGGTAGAGGTCCGTGGCGAAGGAGTGGGCCACGCGTCCGATCGTCTCGTAGGCCACCCCCACGTAGGCCTGGTTGAAGGCCGTCGACGAGAGGTTGCCCCCGATGGTCACGCTGAACCGGGGCCGGGTCGTGAGCTTCGCCCCGAAACTGTAGCACCCCTCGTCGGGCAGATAGACCGCCTGCGGATACTCCATCGTGAAGTCGCCGCCGGCGAGTATGCCGTAGAGGTTGTCGCGCAGGCGTGCGAACCCCATGCGCCGTTCGCCGCGGCCGTGGCGCCGTTCGCCCCCCAGAAAGTCGTGCACGTACTCCAGCTGCGTGGAGTCGAGCCCCTCGATGTCGTAGCGGCCGAAGAGGAGCGGAGGGCACTTCGCGCGGAAGGCGGCGCGGCGGCGGGCGTAGTAGGCCGAATCGCGGCGCACGACGAGTGAGTCGAGCAGCGCGGGCAGCCGCTCCATGGCATCCTCGTAGCCCAGTCGCATCACCTCCCCGGCGCTGTCGAAGTCGAGCGTGCTCACGGGCACGGCGCGGCGTATCATGAGGCTGCGCCCCTCGGGCAGCGAGTAGTCCGACTCCTGCATGGAGAGGACGAGCGCCTGGTCCATCAGGCTGTTGTCCTCGCTGGGGGGGGTGTTGCCCTTGGTGCATACCGACCCCACGATCAGCTCGGGGCGGAATCGTTCGTCGAGCGGACGCCAGGGGAAGTTGTCGAATATGCCGCCGTCGTAGAGGAGCATCGAATCGAGCTTCACCGGCTTGTAGGCCATCGGCAGCGACATCGACGAGCGGACGGCCAGTCCCAGGTCGCCGTCGCGCAGCACCACGCCGCGGCGGGCGTTCATGTCGCTGGCCACGCAGAGAAAGGGGATCATCAGGTTGTCGAAGTCGCCCCCCGAAGCGGCGGTCGCCGGGGCGAAGAGCTCGACGAAGGCCATGTCGAGCGGCGTCGACGAGAGGAGGCTGGTGGGCATGCGCAGGGGCTTGCCCTCGGAGGCGGAGAGGTCCATGCGCAGCCGCAGGAACGAGGGGAGACGCCCCACCTGCCGGTAGTAGGGCATGTAGATGGGGTCTATGCGTCCCGAGACCCACTCCTTCACCACGCCCGAGAGGACGATTTCGCGCATCTCGGCCGGGGAGTATCCCGAGGCGTAGAGGGCCGCGACAATGGCCCCCATCGAGGTTCCCGCCACGTAGTCGATCGGCACGCCACACTCCTCGAGCGCCTCCAGCACGCCGATGTGGTAGAGCCCCTTGGCGCCGCCGCCGCTCATCACGACACCCACGGTCTGGGCGCGGAGCCCGGAGAGAGCGAGCACCGGAAGCAGGAGAAGAGTGGCGATGAATCTCCGCAACATAAACAATTTTTTGTACCTTTGCGTGTTAAATCGACCCTAAAATTAGGGAAAAAGTAGCAACATTCAAAATATGACCGACAAAATCAACGACCTGCTCCGGCGCGTCGAGGCCTTCCGGCCGCAGTCTGCGGCCGATGTGGAGGAGTTCCGCATCCGGATTCTCGGAAAAAAGGGAGAACTTGTCCGACTGATGGAGGAGTTCAAGAGCGTTCCCGCCGAGCTCAAGCGCGAGGTGGGACAGCAGCTCAACCGCCTCAAGAGCGCCGCCACGGAGCGCATCGCCGCGCTGCGCGAGGAGCTCGCGCAGCGAGCCGGCGCCGAGCCGGCGGCCAGCGCCGCGGGCGACGCCACGCGTCCGGGCACGGCCGCACGTGCCGGCT
>CASELE010000040.1 GCA_949288735.1 uncultured Alistipes sp. | reverse complement strand
CTGCGGCACCGGACCTCTCTCTATTCCGGACCCGGACAGGTCAGCTCTTGTGGGTCATGATGTCGAGCAGCAACCGGTCGGTCTCGTTCATGCCGTCACGGCCGATGCGCGTCAGATTGCGGATGCTCCGGTCCACATTCTCGTCGATAATGCCCTCCACCGCAGTGACGCAACGGTGCTCCATGGACATCAGGGCCGAGAGCACGGCCGTCGAGACGCCCGTCATGAGCTTCAGGGCACAGCTGGGCTTGGCGCCGTCGCAAACCATGCCCGTCAGCGTGGCGACCATGTTCTTCACCGCACCGGCCGCCTCGTCGTAGCCGCCGCCCATGAGGTAGACTATGCCGCAGCTCGAACCCGTAGCCGCCACCACACAGCCGCAGAGTGCCGACAGACGGCCGAGGCTCTGTTTGATATAGATGACCGTAAGATGGCTCAGCATGAGGGCACGGATCATCTGCTCCTCGGTCGCCCCGTTCTCCTCGGCATAGACTACGACGGGCATCGTTGCGGCGATACCCTGATTACCGCTTCCGGAGTTGCTCATCACGGGAACCATCGCTCCGCCCATACGGGCGTCGCAGGCGGCCGACGTATAGGAGAGAATATGCGAATAGACATGGTCGCCCATCACGTGCTTCTCCTTCGCTCCGCGGATCGTCCGGCCCACATTGTGGCCGTAATCGCCCTGGAGGGCGAACTCGGCGGCAGCCTTGTTCAGCCGCCGAGTTTCGAGAATAAACCGCAGTTCGTCGAGCGGCGAGGTGGTGGCGAAGTCCCACACCTTGCGCAACGTGAGTTCCGGGTCGGTCGTCGCCGCCTCGGCCGAAGAGCCGGCCGCCACGTCGAGCAGCACCTCTCCGTCGCGTACGATACGTACGAAATTCGTGTGTCCTCCGGCTATGACGGCCGTTGCGGCATGTCCATCGGTGAACACCTCTATTTCTATATAGAGTTTCTCGGTGATTCCCTCCTTCAGCGCGATGGAGATCCGCTTTTCGTCGATGAAACGACGACCCTCCTCCACGGCCTCGGGGGTCGAATCCTTCAGCACCTCGAGCTGATACTCCGAACGTCCCACGAGCGCACCGAGCGCTATGGCGATCGGCAGACCGATCATCCCCGTCCCCGGGATACCCACGCCCATGGCGTTCTTGAGGATATTGGCGCTCAGGCGCGCCTCGACGCGCTCGGGCCGGCAGCCCAGCGTCTCGACGGCACGTGCCACGCAGAGCGCGACGGCGACGGGTTCGGTACACCCGATGGCGGGAACGACCTCGCGGTGTACGAGGTCGATGATGCGTTTACGTTCAGATTCCGGTATCATAGAGTTACGGTTTGCAATTCACGAGTACAAAGATAGGGAAATTTCGTTACTTTCGTACCCCAAAACGGAGTTGCAAGATGAAAAAAGCGGAACACCGTCCGTGGCGCGTGGTCTCGAGCGAATACCTCGCCCGCCGACCCTGGTTCACCGTCCGCCACGAATGCGTCGAACTGCCCGACGGCAGCAGGGTACCCGACTACTACGTATTCGAATATCCCGACTGGGTAAATGTCATCGCACGCACGCGCGACGGCCGTTACGTCTTCATCGACCAGTACCGTCACGGACTCGGACGCACCGACTACGAGCTGCCGGCCGGCTGCTGCGAACCCTCCGACGCATCGCCTCTGGCCGCCGCCCGGCGCGAACTGCTCGAGGAGACGGGTTATGGCGGCGGCACGTGGCGCAAGCTGACACGGCTCTGCGCCAATCCGGCCACACAGAACAACTGGACCCACTGCTTTCTGGCCGACGGAGTGGAACGTCTCGGGGCTCCGCGGCCCGAGGAGACCGAAGACCTGCGGATCCACCTCTTCACGAAAGACGAAGTGCGCGAGCTGCTCCGCAACGGCGCCGTCGTCCAGGCCCTGATGGCCGCGCCGCTCTGGCGCTGCCTGGCCGAAGAGGAGCTCCGGGACAGCGTTCCACGGTAACTGCGAAGACAAGGAGGCCGGAGTCCCTGCGGACTCCGGCCTCCGGTATCAGAGGACGGCGGCAGCTACTTGCCTACCGATACGGCCAGCGCAAAGAAGTAACGTTCGGGATCGAGTCCGAGCGTTGCGAGCAGCTTGTCCGACGCACTGCCGCGCGTTACGGACTTCAGTCCGTGACCCGCCGCATAGAGATTCACGTTTTCGGCATATCCCGCAGCATCCTGCCCGCAAAGGAAACGCACCTGCTCTCCGGAGATGCCGCGACCGGCATATACGCTCCGGTCGGCGACGAAGACGAGGTTGAGCGGCGCCGTCTCCACAAAGGGCTGGGCCCCCGACACGGCCCGCAGATCGCCTTCGAGCACCCGGACGAGCCGGTGCGCAGAAGCGTCGTAACGATATACACCCTCACGGAAGAAGGCGTAGGTGCGTATCGGATAGAGCCCGAGAGCCGAAGGGGCGGTCAGATGTTCGTTCTCGGGCCGGTTGACGCCCGCCGCGGCCCACACCACACCCGAAAGCTCCTCGAGCGTCAGGGGCTCGGAGGAGTATTCGCGCGAGGACTTGCGGAGCCAGAGCGCCTCGTCGACCGTTGTGCCGCCTGCGGAATCGGGCACGAGCAGGGCAATCTCCGCTCCCATTTCCACGGCGGTGGCGCGGGACGCCGCGACATCTCCGCCCGTCTGCGTACCGCATGCCGCAAAGGCAAGGGCGGCAAAAGCGAAAAGGGTCTTGTTCTTCATCGGTTTTTCGGATTAAAGGGTTCCTGATACAAATATACGGAAAAAAACGCGGCCATCCAAGGCATGACGGCATGCGAATCCGCACACGGGAAACCGAGAGGGCGATTATTTCGCCGCTCGGACGAAACGTACTATCTTTGCGGTCGGACGGCCACGGCGGCCGCACGCACCAAAACGACATGGAAACGAACGTATATGCGATCTGCTTCTCGCCGACGGGCTCTTCGCGCCGCGTGGCCGAGGCCATAGCCCGCGGATTCGCCGCAACGGACGATGAGCACCGCCAAAGCGTCGCGGACGAAACATTCTCCGGCCGCGACACGCGGCAGACGGAAGAGGCTCCGGACGGACAACCCCGACACCTCATCGACCTGAGCCGCACGACAGGGCTGCAGGCACAACTGCCCGCCGACGCCCTCGCCGTCATCGCCGTACCGGTCTACGGCGGACACATGGCACCCACGGCACGCGAACGTCTCGGCCGCATCCGCGGCTCGCAGACTCCCGCAGCGCTCGTCGTTCTCTACGGCAACCGCGCCTTCGAAAATGCACTCGCCGAACTGGCCGAACTGGCCGTCGCACAGGGATTCCGGCCCGTAGCCGCGGCCGCCTGCATAGGCGAACACTCCTACTCCACGGCCCGCCATCCCATCGCCGCCGGACGGCCCGATACCCGCGACCTGGACGAAGCCGAAGCATTCGGCCGCACCCTCGCGCTCCGCTTCTCGGAAGCGGCAAGACAGGGCGCCGAACCCGCTACGGTCGACGTGCGACGCATTGCCCGACCGGGTAGCGGAGTACTTCCCACGCTGCGTTTCATTCGTTTCGTTCTCGGCTACCGCCGCAGCAGAAAGCGGCATCCGCGCCCCCTTCTCCCCCAGACCGACGCGACCGCATGCCGTCACTGCGGGCTGTGCGCGACGCTCTGTCCGACGGGGGCCATCGCGGCGGATGACGGGGAACATACCGACCCGACGCGCTGCATCCGCTGCTGCGCCTGCGTCAAGGGGTGCCCCGCCGGTGCACGGAGCTTCGAGACACCCTTCGCCGAAGCGCTCTCGCGCAACTTCCGGAGGCCGAAGCCCAACAGTTTCCTGCTGCCACCGGAATGACCCGCCTCACTGCAAGACCGCATCCTGCCGGCACGGAAAACCTTGCGGCGACGCACGGGAGCGGCGTGGGACAGCGGAACACAGAACCGGAGATGAGACACAAAAAAAACAGGGAGGCCTCTTTCGAGGCCTCCCTCCCGTACGGAAGCGTCGTCCCGCCTCCGGCGGACATCACTTGATCTCGATGCGGCGCGATGCGACTGTCGCCTCTTCGGCCCGCTTCTTCGGGATCTCGATGGTCATCACGCCGTGCTCCATACGTGCGGCGATCTTCTCGCGCTCGATGTTGTCGGGCAGCAGCAGACTCTGCTGGAACTGGCTGTAGGAGAATTCGCGGCGCAGATAGGTGCCCCTCTTCTTTCCCTCCTCCTTCTCCTCCGAACGCTTCTCGAGAGAAATCACCAGCTCGTTGTCGGGGGTAATGTCCACCTTGAAGTCATCCTTCGTCATGCCCGGAGCAGCCACCTCGATACGGAAGTCGTCGTCGGTCTCGATGATATTGACCGCAGGAGCCGTCGTGCTCGGACGGTCGAGCCACTCGCTGTTGAAGAAATCGTTGAAGATACTGGGCAGCCAATTCTGATTCTTTCTTGCAGGTACCATAATTATGTCCTCCTATTTTTTCGGTTAAACACTCTTTTTCCGGAGCCTTCCCGCGGGGAGCGGCTTCGCCCTGAAAAGGTCAAATGCCGTGCCAGCATCCGAAACGGGGCTCCGTGGTCCATTTTGTCGCACGGCGCCCCTTTTTGTCATGACTTGTCGTCACGAAGCGGTCACCGTGTCGTGACGCGACGACACCGCACCCTCCGCAATGTCACGACGGAAGAGTCCGGACCGATTTTTTCCGCTATCTTTGCGCAGCAATGGAACTCCTGATACGACCAGCCGGCGACAACGACCGGACGCGCATCATGCGCATCATCGGCGAAGCCCGTGCCCGCATGGGGGCACGTGGCAGCGCCCAGTGGCAGGACGGCTACCCCGCCTCTGCGGACATCGTCCGCGACCTGGCCCGCGGATCGGGAACGGTGGCGGTCCTGGCCGCGACAAAGGTTGCGGCGCGCGACGAGAGAAGCGGGAAGGAGAACGGGGAGGCCGGCACGGCCGACGGTCTCCGGTCAGCGCCGGAAGAGCGGATCGTCGCCTACGCGGCCATCGTCTTCGACGGCGAACCGGCCTACGACGCCATCGAAAAAGGGAGCTGGTCGACCGAAGCCCCCTACGTTGTCGTGCACCGGCTGGCCGTCGCCGATGAAGCGCTGCGCCGGGGTGTCGCCACCGCGCTGCTGCGCTACGCCGAGGCCGAAGCCACGGCACGAGGCATCCGCTGCTTCCGCATCGACACGGCCGAGGACAACCATCCCATGCGCGAGGCGCTCGGACGGCTCGGCTTCCGCCGTTGCGGCCTCGTACGCTACCGCAGCGGCGAACGGATCGCCTACGAAAAGAGCCTGTAAAGATTCCCGGAGTTCGGGCAGAGGTCTGCCCGAACTCCGGGACGCTCCGAACGGAACGGAATAAATGTGCCTGCACCGACGGTCCCCGCCGCTGGAGTCCGTCATCGGGAACGGCGAGCGCCTTCACCGAAAATCACATCGCTGCCCGGCACGGACAGGAGGACCGAGTCAGCGCCTCTTCGGTCCGTCCGACGGCTTCGGGGCCCGGCGTCCTGCAGCGCCCTTCGGCGCGACCTGCCGCTCGGGATGTCTGCGCACCGACCAGCCGAAACGGCCGATGGCACGTCCCAGACCGAAATATTCGCCGTGGCAATAGACCAGCGGACGGGCCCGCTCCAGATCGAAGCGTCCGTCCGGATCGAGATATCGGTCGTCCGCCTGGACGTTGACTACCTCGGCAATGAAGAGGTCGTGCGAGCCGAGCGGCATCACCTCACGCACACGGCACTCGATCGATACGGGGGCCTCGACGACCGTGGGCGCCGCGACGACCGTGGCCCGGCCGGGCGTGAGCCCCGCCTCGCGGAACTTGTTGCAGTCACGGCCCGAACGCACGCCGCACCAGTCCGTAGCCCGCGCAAGCTCTTCGGTCGTCAGGTTGATGACGAATTCGCCCGTACGGCGGATGATGCCGTAGGAGTGTCGCTCGGGCCGCACCGAGATGGAGCACATGGCCGGATCGGAACATATCGTCCCGGTCCACGCCACCGTGAAGAGATTGTATTCGTCGGGCGTAGCGCCGCAACTCACCAGCACGGCCGGAAGCGGATAGATCATCGTGCCGGGTTTCCAGTTCTGTTTCATGGGTCGTCGCTTTTCGGAGCGCCAAACGCTCCTTGCGAAGACAAAGATACGAAATCCCGGCGAAACAGAGAAGCCGATGCATATCGTCATCCGCCCGCAGAGCTCCCGCGTCGGCACCGGCTGCCAGGTTCCGCGGCCAATCCGCCGCGGAACGGCACGTCGGCACCGCCCGCTATCGGGACGACTCTCCGAATCCTGTGCGGCAAATCGCCCTTTCCGGAGCGGCCTTCGGCCGCCGAAACGAGATTCTTCGTATCTTTCCCCGTTCATGGACGCTTGGCAGGGCGGCGCGATGGAACAGCTTGCCGGACAGATAGCCTCGGCGAAGATACCGCTCTCGCGCATGATTTCG
>CASELE010000039.1 GCA_949288735.1 uncultured Alistipes sp. | reverse complement strand
CCCGACTCCTTTTTTGCGGCTGCCGGTGTCGCGTGCGGCCGGGAGGTGGAGCCCCTCTGCCTTCGCGACCCGTGCTCAGCCGCGCGCTCCGAAGTCGCCCGCCACGACTGTCACGAGCTCTTCGCGGCGGAGGTAGCGTTCGGCGAGGCGCTGCACCTCGCCGGGTGTCGTGGCCCGTATACGGCGCAGGTTCTCGGCAATGATGCCGTTGTCCGTGCCGCAGAGGATGTTTTCGATGGTCGCATCGGCGATCCCGAACGGACCGTCGAGGATGCGCAGCATCTCGCCCGCGAGGATGTGCTGCACGAGGGAGAGCTCCTCTTCGGTGACAGGCTCGTCGCGCAGCCGTTCAATCTCTTCGTAGATCAGCCGCAGCGCCTCCTCCGTAACTTCGCGTCCGACCTGTGTGGCAAGGGCGAAGTATCCTGCCTGTTCCATGTTGAGCATGGCGGCCGTGACGCCGTAGGTGTAACCCCGCTCCTCGCGCAGCGTCCGCATGAGGCGCGAGCCGAAATAACCGCCCAGCAGGGCGGCGACGACCTGCATGCCCACGAAATCGGGGTGTTGTCTCGGGAAGAGCAGCCGTCCGATACGGATCGACGACTGTACGGCTCCCTTGTGGCCGATGCGCGTTTCGGGACATGATGCCGCAGGCGGAAAGGAGGCCTCCGCCCGTTCGCCTCGCGGCAGCCCGGAAGCGAGATCTGCGAGAGCCCTCCGCTCGTCCGTGCCGATGCGGCCGCTGCATACGGCGAATCCGTTGCCGGCGGTGTAGAGCCGGCGGTAGTGTTCGGCGAGGGCTTCGCGCGTGAGCGAGTCGTAGGCCTCGGCCGGGTAGGAGAGACCATAGGGGTGCTCGGCGCCGAAGAGGCTGCGGGCGAAGGCTTCGCGCGCTTCGGTCTCGACTTTCGCGCGCTCTACGATGAGCTCCTGCCGCCGTTTGGTGCAATAGGTGCGCAGCTCCTTTTCGGGAAATGCGGGCCGAAGCAGAATCTCGGCCGCTGTTTCGAGCGTCTGCGGAAAGAATCGTGCCAGCGAGGCGAAGTTCAGATAGACGAAGTCGCGGTCGATCGATACGTCGTAGTAGGAGCCGTAGAAGTCGAGCCGTTCGGCTATTTCGTCGCCCGTGATGCGGCCGTTGCCTTCGGCCAGCAGATTGGCCGTGGCCGATGCCGCGAAGGGACTCTTCTGATGTACGGTCCCGGCCCGGAAGACGAACGAGACGCGAACAACCCCGTATTCGTCGGCCGGGAGCAGGTAGAGCGTCGAGCCGTTGGGCAGGAGCATCCGTTCGGCCTCCGGCAGCGTAATTTCTTCTACGGGTTCGGGCTCGGGTTGTCGGAACGCACTCATCGGTCGGTCTTTCTATATATTAATGTATTGCTGTTCTCTTGGCGGAATGTCGTGCGGCTGAAGTCGAGGATGGCTCCGGCATCGATCAAACGGTAGAGCGCCGTTTCGCGGTTCAGGAGCGAGAGGTCGCCCAGCATTTCGTAGAAACCCAGGTTGAGGGCCTTGTTCATTACGTTCAGCTCGCCGTAGAGGGTGTTGGCCTCGAACTTGTTCTTTACCTTTTCGCTCTCGCGTTCGGGAACGGGTTCGTTCTTCAACAGCCCGATCTCCTGCCAGATCGCCTCTTCGGCCTGCTCTTCGGTGGTTGTAGGGAGCAGCTGTCCGGTAAAGACGAAGAGTCCCGGGTCGACGTCGCCCGTGACGTAGGCGTTGGCCGAGGCGAAGAGCCGTCGCTCGCGGACGAGCCGGCGGACGAGCCGTCCCGAGTCGCCGCCGGCGAGCAGGTCGCTCACGAGGTCGCCCGCGAAAAAGCCGGTCGAGGTACGGTCGCCCATGTGGAAGGCGATAGAGAGGGCCGTGGCCGGCACGTCGCGTTCCACCTCCGACCGCCGGGCTTCGAGCTGTTCGGGTTCGACTGGCAGCGGCACGGTGGCCGTAGCCTCCGTATCGGCGATGTCGCCGAACCATTTTTCGGCCAGTTCGAAGATACGCTCCTCGTCGAGATCGCCCGAGAAGGAGAGGATGGCGTTCGAGGGGCGGTACCATCGGCGGTAGAAGGAGCGTACGTCGCCGAGCGTCGCGCGTTCGATGTGTTCGGGCGTGCGTCCGATGGTCGCCCATCGGTACGGGTGCTTGCGATAGGCCAGTGCACGCAACAGCATCGACTGGTCGCCGTAGGGCTGGTTGAGATAGCGCTGGCGGAACTCCTCGACCACCACGCGCTTTTCGAGCGCAAGGGTGTGCTCGGATATGTCGAGCCCGGTCATGCGGTCGCTCTCGAGCCAGAAGGCCGTCTCGACGTTGTTGACGGGCAGGGTGATGTAGTAGTCGGTGTAGTCGTTGTTGGTGAAGGCGTTGTTGTCGCCCGAGGCCAGCTGTACCGGCCGGTCGAAATCGGGGATGCGCCGTGTACCGCGGAACATGAGGTGCTCGAACAGGTGGGCGAAGCCCGTGCGTTCCGGCTCCTCGTTGCGGGCTCCGACGCGGTAGAGCAGATTCACGGCGGCGAGTTTCGAAAGCCGGTCGCGGTTGGCGACTACGGTCAGTCCGTTGGCGAGCGTGTGTCGGCGGTATGAGATCACTGCTTGTGCTGTTTTTCGGCCAAAGGTACGATTTATTCCGACAGCGCCGAAACGGACGCGCGATTTTGCATGCCGTCTCGTCGCGGCTCTTTCCCGTTGTCTTTGAGAACTTAAGACAGAACGGACTGAAACTGTTATTTTTATAACACTTCGTCGGGTCCGGAAAGTGAGAAAAAAAGGAAAAAACCGCACAAAAATTAGTACCTTTGCCCCGCATTGCGAAAAGAATCCCCGCAAGCTATAACAAACACAAACAAATACAACCTATGGCAGAAAAGAAATTCATCACCTGCGACGGCAACTATGCGGCGGCCCATGTGGCCTACATGTTCTCGGAGGTGGCGGCGATCTATCCCATTACCCCCTCTTCGACGATGGCGGAACTCGTGGACGAATGGTCGGCCCAGGGCCGCAAGAACATCTTCGGCGAGACGGTGCGCGTGGTCGAGATGCAGTCCGAGGCGGGTGCCGCGGGCGCCGTGCACGGTTCGTTGCAGAGCGGTGCCCTGACTACGACCTTCACGGCGTCGCAGGGTCTGCTGCTGATGATTCCCAATATGTACAAGATCGCGGGCGAGCTTCTGCCCTGTGTCTTCCATGTTTCGGCACGTGCGCTGGCCGCTCAGTCCCTCTCCATCTTCGGCGATCATCAGGACGTGATGGCGGCTCGCCAGACGGGTTTCGCCATGCTGGCTACCTCGTCGGTACAGGAGGTGATGGACCTCGCCGGCGTGGCACACGTGGTATCGCTCCGTTCGCGCGTACCCTTCCTGCACTTCTTCGACGGATTCCGCACCTCGCACGAGATTCAGAAGATCGAGCTCATCGACGAGGCCGCCCTTTCGGCCATGTTCGACCGTGAGGCGCTGAAGGCCTTCCGCGCCCGTGCGCTCAATCCGGAGCATCCCGTCACGCGCGGTACGGCGCAGAACCCCGATATCTATTTCCAGACGCGCGAAGCCTCCAACAAGTTCTACGACGCCGTGCCCGACATGGTGGCAGAGGCCATGGAGCGCATCTCCGCGATCACGGGCCGCACCTACCGTCCCTTCACCTATTACGGCGCCGCGGATGCCGACCGCATCGTCGTGGCGATGGGTTCGGTGACCGAGACCCTCAAGGAGACGGTGGACTACCTGAATGCCCGGGGCGAGAAGCTGGGTGTCGTTACGGTGCACCTCTACCGTCCCTTCTCGACGAAGTACCTGATGGAGGTGATCCCGGCCAGCGTGCGCCGCGTCTGCGTGCTCGACCGCACGAAGGAGCCCGGAGCCAACGGCGATCCGCTCTATCTCGACGTGGTCGAGGCCTTCGCCGCCGCAGGCCGCGAGGCACTTATCGTAGGCGGCCGCTACGGTCTCTCGTCGAAGGACACCACCCCCGCGCAGATGCTCGCCGTATGGGACAACCTGAAGGCCGCCGAGCCCCGCAACCAGTTTACGGTAGGCATCACCGACGACGTTACGTTCCGTTCGCTGCCCGTGGGCGAGGAGATCTCGCTGGCCAAGCCCGGAACCTTCGAGGCGCTCTTCTTCGGTCTGGGCGCCGACGGTACGGTGGGTGCCAACAAGAACTCGATCAAGATTATCGGCGGCACGACCGACAAGTACTGCCAGGCCTATTTCTCCTACGACTCGAAAAAGTCGGGCGGCTATACCTCGTCGCACCTGCGTTTCGGCGATCAGCCCATTACGTCGCCCTATCTGGTGACGACGCCCGATTTCGTGGCCTGCCACGTTCCTTCGTACGTGGAGAAGTACGATGTGCTGAAGGGTCTGAAGCGCGGCGGTTCCTTCCTGCTCAATTCGGTGCACGATGCAGAGACCACGTGCCGTACGCTGCCCGACCACATGAAGGCCTACATGGCCCGGAACGATATCAGGTTCTATATCATCAACGCCACGAAGATCGCCGCCGAGCTCGGTCTGGGTTCGCGTACGAATACCATCATGCAGTCGGCCTTCTTCAAGATTTCGGGGGTGATTCCCTTCGAGAAGGCTGTCGAGGAGATGAAGAAGGCAATCCTCAAGTCTTACGGCAAGAAGGGCGAGGATATCGTCAACATGAACTATGCGGCCGTCGATGCCGGCGGTAATGCCGTGGAGCAGGTCCCCGTGCCGGCCGAATGGGCCGCGATCGAGGATCCGGGCTGTACCTATGCCCACTGCGACGACGCTTCGCGTCCCGATTTCGTGCGCCGGATCGTCGATCCGATCAACGCGCTGAAGGGCGACCAGCTGCCCGTCTCGACCTTCAACGGCCGCGAGGACGGCACGTGGGAGAACGGCACGGCCGCCTATGAGAAGCGCGGCATTGCGGTGAATGTGCCCGAGTGGCAGATCGCCAACTGTATCCAGTGCAACCAGTGTGCGCTGGTATGCCCTCACGCCGCAATCCGTCCCTTCCTCGCCACGGAGGCCGAGGCGGCCGCTTCGGGTGTCGAATGGAAGCCGGGTATGGGCGAATACAAGGAGTACCGTTTCCGCATGCAGATTTCGCCGCTCGACTGTACGGGCTGCGGCAACTGCGTGGATATCTGTCCGGCCAAGGAGAAGGCGCTCGTGATGAAACCGCTCGAGTTGCAACTTCCGCAGCAGCGGAACTGGGACTATGCGACCAAACAGGTAGGCTACAAGGAGGTGCTCGACAAGACGAAGAGCGTGAAGAACCTCCAGTTCGCCCAGCCTCTGTTCGAGTTCTCGGGAGCCTGCGCCGGTTGCGGCGAGACGCCCTACATCAAGGCCATCTCGCAGCTCTTCGGCGACCGCATGATGGTGGCCAACGCTACGGGATGTACCTCGATCTATTCGGGCTCGGCTCCCTCGACGCCCTACTGCACCAATGCCAAGGGCCACGGCCCCGCATGGGCCAACTCGCTCTTCGAGGACAATGCCGAGTTCGGTTTGGGCATGCATGTGGGTGCCGAGAAACTCCGCGACCGTATCCAGGTGCTGATGGAGGAGGCGATGGGGCAGGAGTGCTGCTCCGATGAGCTGAAGGGTGCGATGCGCGAATGGATCGCGGGCCGTGATTCGTCGTCGAAGTCGGCGGCTGCCGCGGCGCGTCTGCTGCCGCTGCTCGAAGGGTGCGGTTGCGAGGCCTGCCGTGCCATTCTCGAGAACCGCGAGTGGCTCGTGAAGAAGTCGCAGTGGATCATCGGCGGCGACGGCTGGGGCTACGATATCGGCTACGGAGGTCTGGATCACGTGCTCTCGACGGGTATGGACGTGAATGTGCTGGTCATCGATACGGAGGTGTACTCCAATACGGGCGGCCAGTCGTCGAAGGCAACCCCTGCGGGCGCTGTGGCCAAGTTTGCCTCCGTCGGCAAGCGCGTGCGCAAGAAGGATCTCGGCGCCATGGCCATGACCTACGGCTATGTTTATGTGGCTCAGGTCGCTATCGGAGCTTCGCAGCAGCAGCTCTTCAACGTGCTGAAGGAGGCCGAAGCCTATCCCGGACCTTCGCTCGTGATAGCCTATGCCCCCTGTATCAACCACGGCATCAAGGGCGGCATGGCCCGCACGCAGAGCGTAGGCAAGGAGGCCGTAGCCTGCGGTTACTGGCACCTGTGGCACTACAATCCGCAGCTCGAGGCCGAAGGCAAGAATCCTTTCGTGCTCGATTCGAAGGAACCCGACTGGTCGAAGTTCCGTGACTTCCTGATGAAGGAGGTGCGGTACACTTCGCTCAAGAAGGCCTTCCCGGCCGAGGCGGACGAGCTCTTCGAGGCGGCCGAGAAGAACGCCCGCTGGCGTTACGACGGCTACGTACGTCGTGCCCGCATGGAGTATTGATGCGGAGTGCGGCAAAGAGCCGTGCAATGACAAGAGGAGGGGGGGCCCCCCAGACGAAACGCCGCACAATGGGAGGAAAAGACAGGGGGCGGGTAACAAGACACCCGGAAAAAACAAGCAT
>CASELE010000038.1 GCA_949288735.1 uncultured Alistipes sp. | reverse complement strand
GTTCGTGGATAATCACATAGTCGCGCAGGTGCTCGGGGAGGGTCATCAGAAACAGGCTCAACGAGATATGGTTCTGTCCCGAGCAACTCCCCCACTTCGTGCGCGAGGCGCGGATCGAGAGTTTCGCATAGCGGAGTCCCGTTGCCGCCGACAGCCGGGCAATCCGCCCCGGAAGGTCGGCCTTCGCGGCTCGACGCAATGCCTCGATGCGCTCACGCTGCTCCCCGGACGGCAGCTGCGGCGGCAGGGCCGCCCGCTTGCGGGCCATGCGCTCGCGCGAAGCTTCGATCCACGCGCGTTTCTCCTCCAGAAAGGCCAAAGCCCGCCGTTGCGACACGCCGACGGGAAAGGTCAGCCGTACCTCGCCCGAAGGGCGCACCGTCAGACGAATACGCCGCGCCCGCGCCGAGCGGACCAGCACCACTTCGCCCACCCCTTCGACCGTACACCGCTCCGTCGCCGGAGCAGATGCCGCGCCGGAAGTGCGGCATCTGCCGCGTCCGCTCTCTGCGGAGCCGGCATGCCGTTCCGCGCCGAAAAGGGGCCATCGAAAAGCCGCATACCGCGCGGCGGCACCCTCGCGGCCGGCGGCGGAAGAGGTTCGGTCCGTTCCCATCGGAAGCGCCGCTCGCCGGTTGCTACTCGCCTATACGCTGCCGCACCGCCTCGAAGAGCATTACGGCAGCGGCGGCCGACACGTTGAGCGAACCGATATGACCGATCATCGGGATGGCGAGCTGCTCGTCGCAGAGCTTGAGCACCTCCTTCGATATACCGCGCTCCTCTGAACCCATCACCAGCAGAGTCGGGCGTCTGAAGTCGGCGTCGTAGAGCAGCTTGCGACTCTTCTCGGTAGCGGCCACGGCCTGAAAACCCGACTGCTGCAACTGGCGCACCGTATTGCGCACCGAGCCCACGCGGCATACGGGCAGCGTCGTAAGCGCCCCGGCCGAGGCGCGGATCGCCTCGGCATTGACGGGCGCCGAATTCTTGAGCGGGGCGATGAGCCCGTGCGCTCCGGCGCACTCGGCCGACCGCGCTATGGCGCCGAAGTTACGCACGTCGGTCACGCCGTCGAAGAGAACGATGAGCGGCGTCTCGTCTTCGGGGACACGCTCGAGAATATCCTGCAGCGAGACGTAATCGATGGCGGCGATCTGCGCCACTACGCCCTGATGATTGCCTCGCACGAGCCGGTCGAGCTTCTCGGCCGGCACCTCCTGCCAACGGATGCGGTGGCGCAGACACAGGTCGCGCAGCTCCTGCATGAGCTGCCCTTCGGCCCCTTTGCGCAGATAGAGTTTTTCGATCTGCCGTCCTGCCTCGATCGCCTCGGCCACGGGCCGGATTCCGAATATGCGGTTGTTGTTCTCCATAGTCGTTCGCCGTTATCGTTCCTCGACCAGTTCCAGTTCGTAGGAACTCTTCTCCCATTCGTGCATCTGGTGGTCGTAGCGGGCCTTGAGCTCGTTGTAGGCCTTGTATTCGGACTCGTCGTACGAGGTCGCGGCTGCGAACTTCGCATCGCAGGCGGCAATCTGCCGCTCCAGTTCGACGAGCTCCGCCTCGATGCGCTCCACCTCGCGACGCAGGCGGCGCACCTGCTTCTCCTGCTCCTTGCGTTGCTCGTAGGAGAGGCGCCCCGCGCCTCCCGCCGGCTTCGCGGCTGCCGGCTCCGCATCGCCGCGCCTTGCGGCAGGCGCCTCGGGAGCCCGCCGCTCCACCTCGTGCAGCGACTCCAGCCGGCGTTTCTCGAGGAAGTAATAGATGCCGCCGAGGTATTCGCGCACGCCGCCGTCGCGGAATTCGTAGACCTTCTCGACCATGCCGTCGAGAAACTCGCGATCGTGCGAAACGACCACCACCGTACCGTCGTACTGCTGGATGGCGCTCTTCAGGATATCCTTCGAGCGCATGTCCATGTGGTTGGTCGGCTCGTCGAGCACGAGCAGATTGTGGGGTTCGAGCATCAGCGAGGCGAGGGCCAGCCGTGACCGTTCGCCGCCCGACAGGACCTTCACCTTCTTGTCGATCTCTTCGCCGCGAAAGAGGAAGGCGCCGAGAATATCCCGCAGCCGCGTACGGATATCGCCCACGGCCACCCGGTCGAGGGTCTCGTATACGGTCAGTTCACCGTTCATCAGATCCTCCTGGTTCTGCGCATAGTAGCCTATGTTCACGTTGGCGCCCAGCCGGATCGATCCTTCGGTAGGGGCGAGCAGTCCCACGAGCAGCTTCGCCATCGTGGTCTTGCCCTCGCCGTTGCGCCCCACGAAGGCTATCTTGTCGCCCTTGCCGATTACGAAGTCGGCGCCGCTGAAGACGTGCTTCGCTCCGAACGACATGCCCGCCTCGCGGATTTCGGCGACGACCTGTCCCGAGCGGGGCGCCGGCGGGAACTTGATGTGCAGCGCCGCGAGATCCTCCTCCTCGACCTCGATGCGTTCGAGCCGGTCGAGCTGCTTGATGCGCGACTGCACCTGATTCGACTTGGTGGGTTTGTAGCGGAAACGCTCGATGAACTCCTCCGTCTTCTCGATCATCCGCTGCTGGTTCTCGTAGGCGGCCAGCTGCTGCGCCCTCCGTTCGGCCCGGAGTACGACATATTTCGAATAGGGGACCTTGTAGTCGTAGATCTTGCCGAGCGAGAGCTCGACCGTGCGCGTGGTCACGTTGTCGAGAAAGGCCCGGTCGTGCGAGATGAGCAGCACGGCGCCGTTGTAGTTGCGCAGATACTCCTCGAGCCACTGTATCGACTCGATGTCGAGATGGTTCGTCGGCTCGTCGAGCAGGAAGATCGAGGGGCGGCGCAGCAGCAGCTTGGCCAGTTCGATGCGCATGCGCCAGCCGCCCGAGAACTCGCTCGTGGCGCGGCCGAAGTCGTCGCGCCGGAAGCCGAGACCGAGAAGCGTCTTCTCGATATCCGCATCGCGTGTCTCGCCTCCAAGGATATGGTAGCGGTCCTGCGCTTCGGTCAGACGGTGGAGCAGCTGCTCGTAATCGGCGCTCTCGTAGTCGGTGCGCTCGGCTATTTCGGAGGTCAGCCGCGCTATTTCGGCCTCGAGCCGCAGCACCTCGTCGAAGGCTTTGGCCGTCTCTTCGAGGAGCGTGGTCGTATCGGCCACCTTCATCTGCTGGGGCAGGTAGCCCACCGTGCAGTCGCCGTTGAAGGTCACTGCGCCCGAGGTGGGCTGCTGCTCGCCCACGATCAGACGCAGCAGCGTGGTCTTGCCCGCGCCGTTCTTGCCCACCAGACCGATACGGTCCTTCGGGTTGATGAGGAACGAGATGTTGTCGAAAAGAGTCCAGCCTCCGTAGCTGACAGTCAGGTTGTCGAGTGAAATCATGGCATTGTGTTCGCACGCAGAGCGGGCGGTATCCGCCCGGCACCGCGCAAAGGTAGCGATTTAATCCGACATTGCGGTCAGTATGGCGGACGCTCCGCCGTACTGACCGCCGGCCGGCCGCGCTATCGTGACTGCAGGATGCGGCGGATCTCCGCCTTCGGATCGGCGGCGCCGAAGACGGCGCTGCCCGCCACGAGGGCGTCGGCTCCCGCGGCATAGACCTCCGCGGCATTGGCCGCCGAGATGCCGCCGTCCACCTCGATGAGGGTGGCGAGCCCCGCCCCGTCGATCATCGAACGCAGACGGGCGATCTTCTCGAGCGAATGCGGCATGAAGGACTGGCCTCCGAATCCTGGTTCGACGCTCATCACGAGGACCAGATCGAGCTGAGGCAGCAGTCCGGCGATCGCCTCGGGCGGCGTGGCCGGCTTGATCGAGACGCCGGCCTTCGCGCCAGCCCGGCGGATGAGGTTGATGCAGCCGCGCGGATCGCGGGTCGCCTCGACATGGAAGGTCACCCAGTCGGCGCCCGCCTCGACGAAGCGCGTGACGTACTTTTCGGGCTCCACGATCATCAGGTGCACGTCGAGCGTCTTGCCCGTGGCCCGCCGTATGGGTTTCATCACGGGGAAACCGAACGAAATGTTGGGGACAAAGACTCCGTCCATCACGTCGATATGGACCCATTGGGCCTCGCTCTCGTCGATCATGCGCGTATCGCGTTCGAGATGGCCGAAGTCGGCCGAAAGCATCGAAGGTGCCAGTATGCGTTGCATGGGGTTATGTTTGTTTTCCGTTGTTCCCGGTCCGTGCGCCGCTGTCAGCCCAGCCTGGCGCGAAGCTCTTCGGGGGTGATTTCGGCCAGCACCGCCCCCCCCGAGGGCGAGAAGCTGCGGTCCGCGCACTCGGCGAACTGTTCGAGCAGCCGCGCCGCAGCCGCCGAATCCATCCGCGGCAGGGAGCGCGCGCCGGAACGGGCCATCGCCAGTGCAATCCGCTCGCGGCGTGCCTGTTCGAGCGAGCGGGGCGTATCGAAGGCCCGCAGCAGCTCGTAGATCAGTTCGTCGACCGCGTCGGCCGGCATGTCGGCCGGCGTACCCTTCACCTCGACCGTATCGTCGCCGAGGTAGTCCACGTCGAATCCCAATTCGGCGAACTCCACGGCATTCTCCTCCATGAGGGCATATTCCCCGGCCGAGAGAACGAGCCGCTCCGGAAAGAGCAGCTGCTGGCTGACCGACGAACCGTTGCCGAGCAGCAGCAGGTAGCTCTCGTAGAGCACCCGTTCGCGTGCCCGCCGCAGATCGGCGACGACGAAACGGCCGCCATACAGGGCCGCCGCATAGCCGCCGCCCACGTAGATCACCTCCGTGAAACGCTCCTCGGGAGCCGTATCGAGCCGCTGCTGCTCCGCTTCACCGAACGACGAGGGTATGAAATCGAGTTCCGTATCGCTCACCGCATCGCAGCGTGCAGGCTCCGCATCCCGGGCAGCGGCCGGCGGCATCGAACCGTCGTAGGGGACATCGAAACCGGCGAACTCCTCGGAGGGTTCGGGCGCCGAACGGTCGATATAGGCATCGTCGAACGGATTGTAGTCGCTCTTGGAGACGGCACGGGGCTCGTTGTAGACCACCCCGCGCGTCGCCACGGGAATCCGCACCCCGCTCTCGACGTCGAAATCCATCTGGGGCACGGCCCCCGTCCGCGCAAGCGCCTCGCGGGCCGCTGCATGCACTATCTGCCACACCGACTCCTCGTCGGCGAACTTCACCTCGGTCTTCTGCGGATGGATGTTCACGTCGAGCCGCGCGGGGTCCACCGTAAGAAAGAGGAAATAGGAGGGAGCGCAGTTTTCGGGTATGAGCTTCTCGTAGGCCCGCAGGACCGCCTTGTACAGATAGGGGCTGCTGAAATAGCGTCCGTTCACGAAAAAATACTGGTCCCGTTCGGAGCTCTGCTTGCGGGCGGCCGACGGGCGGCCGATGTAGCCCTCGATGCGGGCTATCGAGGTATCGGCTTCAACTTCGAGCAGGTTCTGGCGGATGTGACGGCCCACCACGTCCACGATACGTCCCGCCCGAGTCGCGGGCGGCAGAATGCAGACGGGGGCGTCGTTGCCGTAGAGTTCGAAGCGTATCTGCGGATAGCAGAGCGCCACACGCTGGAATTCGGTGCGGATGGGGCGGACCGGATTGCGGCGATCGAGAAAACGGCGCCGCGCCGGCACGTTGTAGAAGAGGTTGCGCACGCAGAACTGCGCCCCCACGGGGCAGGCCACCGGCGTCTGCGACACGAAGGTCCCGCCGTGAATCACCGTCTCCGTACCGAGCTCGTCGCCCTCCTGCCGTGTGCGGAGCTCGACCTGGGCCACCGCCGCGATCGAGGCAAGCGCCTCGCCCCGGAAGCCGAAGGTGTGCAGCGCATAGATCTCCTCCGCCGAGGCTATCTTGCTCGTGGCGTGGCGGTCGAAGGCGAGCCGCGCATCGACGGGCGACATGCCGCACCCGTCGTCGACGACCTGTATCAGCTCACGGCCTCCATCACGGAAATTGACCTTCACGGTCGTAGCGCCGGCATCGATGGCGTTTTCCATCAACTCCTTGACCACCGAGGCGGGGTGCGTGACCACCTCGCCCGCCGCAATTTGGTTGGCGACGACCTCCGGGAGCAGTCTGATTCGATCGGCCATTGTCTGCTACTCCTCGTAATCGTTCGGAACGATCGTGATGGGGGCGTAACGGTCGAAGTTGTCGTAATTTTCCGTCGCTTCGGTCGCCGGCTGGCCGGCCCGGAAGAAGATATCCGCAAGCCGCGGCAGCAGCAGATAGAGGAAAAGCCCCAGAAAGAGGACCACGACCACCAGTTTCCATACCGAGCGCTGCCGGCCGCGGTCCTCCGCACTGCGGCGTGCGGCGCGCGCCTCGCGCTGCGTCCGGATATACTGTCCGGGCGTATACTCCCTGTCGGCATCCTCCGACCTCTCTCCGTAGAGTTCGGCCCGCCGCTGCTCGCGCGCCTCCTTCGCGGGGTCGTAGTAACGGGGGATGTAGGTGAACTTGTTGGCGTGTCTTTTGGGTGGCTTGAATCCCAGCATGGTCCGAAAAGTGTTGGATCTCGTATGTGCGGAGGGGGGACCGCACTGGCATGGGCCTGGCCCGGGCCCCCCCCCCC
>CASELE010000037.1 GCA_949288735.1 uncultured Alistipes sp. | reverse complement strand
CGACTCGGGTCGTACCCGCGGACACTCCGTTTTTACGCGTGCGGCGCATCTCTCTTCCCGCCCTCCGTTGCCGTGGCGATGAGGGGTGCGTATTGCATCTGTGGAAGAATAGCCGTATATTTGTAGGTGACGTTCTAAACAAGATTCAGCCATGCAGAATTTCGTATTTCAGAATCCCACGAAGCTGGTCTTCGGTAAGGGGATGATTGCCAAACTGGCGGAACTGATACCGGCCGGTTGCCGTCTGATGATCACCTTCGGCGGCGGCAGCGTGAAGCGCAACGGTGTCTACGAAGAGGTGTGCGCCGCGCTTGCCGGGCGCACCTGGACCGAATTCTGGGGAATCGAGCCCAACCCGTCGATCGAGACGCTGCGCAAAGCCATCGCGCAGGGCAAGGCCGAAGGCGTCGATTTCCTGTTGGCCGTGGGCGGCGGCTCGGTCATTGACGGCACGAAGCTCATCTCCGCCGGTCTGCGCTACGAGGGTGATGCCTGGGATCTGGTGCGCCGCGGCAGCTGGAGCGATACGGTGCCCCTGGGTACCGTGCTGACCCTTCCGGCCACGGGCTCGGAGATGAACAGCGGCGCCGTCATCTCGCGTCTCGAGACCAGGGAGAAGTATGCCTTCTACAGCAATTTCCCCCGTTTTTCGGTGCTCGACCCCGAGAAAACCTTCACGCTTCCCGAGCATCAGGTCGCATGCGGTCTCTCGGATACGTTCGTCCACGTCATGGAGCAGTACATGACCACGACCGGACAGTCGCGCGTGATGGACCGCTGGGCGGAGGGCCTTCTGCAGACGGTCGTCGAGATCGCTCCGAAGATTCTCGGACGCGAGCGCGACTACGACCTGATGGCCGACTTCATGCTGACGGCGACCATGGGCCTCAACGGCTTCGTGGCCCTCGGCGTGACGCAGGACTGGGCGACCCATATGATCGGCCACGAACTGACGGCGCTCCACGGGCTGACGCACGGCGCGACGCTCGCCATCGTCTTCAACGGTACGCTGCGCGTGCTGCGCGACCAGAAACGCGGCAAGATTCTTCAGTACGGTGCCCGCGTGTGGGGCATCACCGAGGGAACGGAGGAGGAGCGCATCGACCGGACGATTGCCCGCACCGAGGAGTTCTTCCGCTCGCTGGGTCTCTCCACGCGCCTCTCGGAGGAGGGTATCGGCGAGGAGACCATCGCCGAAATCGAGCGACGCTTCAACGCGTCGGGCGTAGCCCATGGCGAGGCGAAGAATGTGACGGGTGCCGTGGCACGGCGCATTCTCGAGGCCTGCCGATAGTTGCCGGCGCGGCCGTGGCCGGACCGGCGGGACGCGCGGCATCTCTCCGGACGGAGCCCCTTTTCCGGGGCTCCGTCTCATTTCCGCCGCTCCCGGCCGGGTCAGCTGACCGGCGGTCCGGAGATGCTGCCGGGTGGGGTGAGGAAAAAAGAGAGGGGACGTCCCGCACGGGACGTCCCCTCTTCGTTGCGGCCCGCAGGCCGCGCAGTGCGCTACTCGCCCATCAGGATTTCGAGAATCTTGATGGCGGCCGTAGCAATCGGAGTGCCGGGACCGAAGATGGCGGCGGCACCGTCGCGATAGAGCTCGTCGTAGTCCTGGGCCGGAATCACACCGCCTACGATGACCACGATATCCTCGCGGCCCAGCTTCTTCAGCTCGGCGATGATCTGCGGCACGAGGGTGAGGTGGCCGGCTGCCAGCGACGATACGCCCACCACGTGGACGTCGTTCTCCACGGCCTGCCGTGCGGCCTCCTCCGGCGTCTGGAAGAGCGGACCCATATCCACGTCGAAGCCGATGTCGGCGTAACCCGTGGCCACCACCTTGGCGCCGCGGTCGTGGCCGTCCTGGCCCAGCTTGGCGATCATGATACGGGGCTGACGGCCCTCCTTCTTGGCGAATTCGGCGCACAGCTCCCTGGCGTGCTCGAAGGTCTTGTCGTTTTTCACTTCTGAACTGTATACTCCCGAAATGGAACGGATTACTGCTTTGTAGCGGCCTACGACCACCTCGCAGGCGTCGGAGATCTCGCCGAGCGTAGCGCGTACCTTGGCAGCCTCGACGGCCAGCTCGAGCAGGTTGCCCTGCTTCGTCTTCACGCACTCGGTGATAGCCTCCAGCGCACGCTTCACGGCGGCCTCGTCGCGGTTGGCGCGCAGCTCCTTCAGACGCTTGATCTGGCTCTCGCGCACGGCGGTGTTGTCCACGGCGAGGATGTCGATCGGCGCCTCCTTCTCCAGACGGTACTCGTTCACGCCGATGATCTTCTCCACGCCCGAGTCGATGCGTGCCTGCTTGCGGGCCGAAGCCTCCTCGATACGCATCTTCGGAATACCCGTCTCGATGGCCTTGGCCATGCCGCCCAGCTTCTCGATCTCCTGGATGTGCTCCCAGGCCTTGTGCGCGATCTCGTTGGTGAGCGTCTCGACGTAGTAGGAGCCTGCCCAGGGATCGACCTCACGGCATACGCTGGTCTCCTCCTGGATGTAGATCTGGGTGTTGCGGGCGATGCGGGCCGAGAAGTCGGTCGGCAGCGCGATGGCCTCGTCCAGAGCGTTGGTGTGCAGTGACTGGGTGTGGCCCAGAGCGGCGCCCATGGCCTCGATGGCCGTGCGGGCCACGTTGTTGAAGGGATCCTGCTCGGTGAGCGACCAGCCCGAGGTCTGGCAGTGCGTACGCAGGGCCAGCGACTTGGGGTTCTTGGGGTTGAACTGCTTGACGATCTTGGCCCAGAGCATGCGCGCGGCGCGCATCTTGGCAATCTCCATGAAGTGGTTCATGCCGATGGCCCAGAAGAACGACAGACGCGGCGCGAAGGCGTCGATCGACATGCCGGCGTTGATGCCCGCACGCAGATACTCCAGACCGTCGGCCAGCGTGTAGGCCAGCTCGATGTCGGCCGTGGCGCCCGCCTCCTGCATGTGGTAGCCCGAGATGGAGATCGAGTTGAACTTGGGCATGTTCTTCGAGGTGTACTCGAAGATGTCGGCGATGATGCGCATCGAGAACTCGGGCGGGTAGATGTAGGTGTTGCGCACCATGAACTCCTTGAGGATGTCGTTCTGAATCGTACCCGTCAGCTGCTCGAGCGTGCAGCCCTGCTCCAGACCCGTGACGATGTAGAAGGCCAGAATCGGCAGCACGGCGCCGTTCATGGTCATCGATACCGACATCTTGTCCAGAGGAATGCCGTTGAAGAGCACCTTCATGTCCTCCACCGAGCAGATCGATACGCCGGCCTTGCCCACGTCGCCCACCACGCGCGGATGGTCGGCGTCGTAGCCGCGGTGCGTGGCCAGGTCGAAGGCCACCGACAGACCCTTCTGTCCGGCCGCGAGGTTGCGGCGGTAGAAGGCGTTCGACTCCTCGGCGGTCGAGAAGCCGGCGTACTGGCGGATGGTCCACGGACGCATCACGTACATCGTCGAGTAGGGACCGCGCAGGAAGGGGGCGATGCCCGCAGCGTAGTTCAGGTGCTCCATCCCTTCGAGATCCTCGGCCGTGTAGGCACCCTTGACGGGAATCTGCTCGGCCGTGAGCCACGGCTCAACCTGTCCGCAGCCCTTCGAGGCGCAGCAGCTCTTCTGACCGGCGCCTTCGTATTTCAGTTCCGAAAATTTTGCTCTCATAACACTTGTTCGCTTTTAGATTCCCATCTCCGTAAGGTAGTGCCCGAGGGTCTCGAGTACGTTCGACTTCACGCTGATGAAGTTCTTGATGCCCTTGGCCTCCAGCTCGGGCGCGCAGGCCGGCGCGCCGGCCACCACGAAGATCACCTTGTCGCCGAGCAGCTCCTTGGCCTTCGGCGCCAGTTCGGCGTAGTCGTCGTCGCTCGAGCAGATCACCACGATTTCGGCCTTCGATTCGAGCGCCGCCTTCACGCCCTCCTCTACCGACTTGAAGAAGGTGTTGTCCATCACTTTGATGCCGGCGCAGGCGAAGAAGTTGCACGAGAACTGGGCACGGGCGCGGGCCATGGCCAGGTTGCCGCAGGTGAGCATGAAGGCCCGGGGCGTCTTGCCGCCGCGGTCCGTGTGCAGACGCATCCGCTCGAAGGCCATCGCGCCGCGGTAGGGCGCAAGGGTGTTGCCCTCGGCCTTCGGAGACTCGACGGCTGCCTCGGTGACCTCCTTGGCCGCCGTCTCGTTGAAGTTGGGGTACTGGTTGGCGCCCAGCAGAATCTGGCGGCGCGTGGCGATGGCCTTGTCCTTGGCTGCGGCCGATGCCTTGACGCGCTCGACGATCCAGCCCGACTCGTAGGCTGCGGTGTAGCCGCCCTTCTCCTCGATCTCGAGGAAGAGCTTCCAGGCTTCGGTGGCAATCGACTGCGTGAGGTTCTCGATGTAGTACGAACCGCCGGCCGGGTCGACCACCTGGTCGAAGTGCGATTCGTGCTTCAGGAGCAGCTGCACGTTGCGGGCGATGCGCTTGGCGAAGTCGGTGGGCGACTCGAACGAACGGTCGAACGGAGTCACCTCCATCGAGTGGACGCCGGCGATCGAGGCCGACATGGCTTCGGTCGTGCCGCGGAGCATGTTCACGTAGGGGTCGTAGACGGTCTGGTTCCACGTCGAGGTGACGGCGTGGGTGTACATCTTGCAGGCGCACTCGCGGGCGGGTCCGTAGGCCTTCACGATGTTGGCCCACAGCATGCGGCCGGCGCGGAACTTGGCCATCTCCATGAAGTAGTTGGAGGTGACGTTCATCGAGAAGCGGAGCTTGCGGGCCGCCTCGTCCGCGGTGAAGCCCGCGTCGATCAGCCGCACGAGGTAGTCGTGGCCGGCGGCGAGGGTGAAGGCGAGCTCCTCGACGATCGTAGAGCCGGCGTTGCTGAAGATGTGGCCCGAGACGGTCACCACGCGGATGTGCTTCCACTCGGCCGTCCGACGCACGAGGTCGGCGATGCGGCCGAAGCACTTCCCGCCGTCGGGCGTGCAGAAGCAGCCCTTCTGCGTGAGCCCCTGTACGAGCGGGTCGATGCAGAACGAGATGCGGGCCTCCTCCCTGGCGATACCCTCCTTCTCGAGTTTGGCGAGCACCAGCTCGGCCACGTCGGCCGGGTGATTGCCGCCGAACACGAGCTCCACGGCCGGGATGTGGATGCCGGCGAGTAGCGTGTCGAGGTCGGCCGCCGTGAAGGCGTCGGCCGCGATGCGGAAGCCGAGCGAATCGACACCGGCGTCGAGCAGTTTCAGCGCCTCGGCGTTGGCCGCTTTCGGGCACTCGACCTCGACGGTCTGGTGCACGCGCCAGCGATTGTGTGCGCGCGTTCCGCGGACAAAGGGAAACTCCCCGGCCCGGGAGCCCAGGAAGCGCAGCCCCTCGAGGTTCTCGGCACGGTAGTAGGGGCGCACGTTGAACCCTTCGCCCGTCTTCCATACCAGCTTGCGCTCGTAGTCAGCACCCTTCAGGTCGGCTGCTATGGCCGCTTCCCACTGCTCCGTCGGGACGGGCGGGAATTCGGCGAACAGCTTTTCACGATTGGTATTTGCCATAACTATTTTGAGATTAGTGTAACGTGTGTTCCGAAATAGCACGTAAAGATAGTAATAAATACCGGAACTATTCCAATTTTCGCCCGAAAAAGCTTCCGGACCCCTTCCGGCCTGCCGGAACCGGAGCCCCGAAGGTCCGTGGACCGGCCGTTCCGGCGGCGTTTCGTGTCCGGCGCCCGCACTCCGTCTGCGGAATCGTCTGAAAAATAATACACGCAGGATTTAGAAAAACGGAATAAAATCCGTATATTGCCATTGCCATCACCGGGTTACGGTCGGTCCTTTTGTCGAACACCTTAAAAATCAAATGCTATGAAGACCTTGAAATTCGCCTTGCGTCTCGCGCTTGCCGGGATGCTGCTCGCAGCGGCGGGCTGCGGCAAGGATGATCCGACGCCCGGACCGGATCCCGCGCCTCAGGTGACTGGGCCGATTCTGCAGAAGCTGGCAGATCGCTATTGGAATACGGAGACCTATTTTCTCTACCGGGATGCGGCGGGAGCGCTTTGCCGTTCGGAGTATGAGATAGCCGTACACGAGATGGACGAATACCCCCGGCAGATCGACGGTTACGAGTATTCGAACATGGGTATCATCTACATGCTGCGTGACGGGTCGATACGCTACTACCCCAAAACGGAGCAGAGCTACTACCGCTATGTCTACTACGGCGGCTACTATCGGATGAGCGGCGACGAGGAGCGCGGCGTGCTGCGCATCGACAGCGACATGGAGGACCTGCGCATGTACCAGCCGTTGGTGGGGATGGATCTTTCGGTGGTCTCCGTCGGTGACAGCGAGGTGCTGTGCCGGACCGGTGTGAAGGAGTCGCTGCGCGGGCGTTTCCCGAACTACTTCGCCGAGCACGATGTCGTGGGGCTCGAAGTCGTTCTCAAGGAGCGGGCCGCTCCGATCTTCGGCGAGCACGTCGCGGCGGACGGTGCGGTGCTTGTCTCCGATGCGGAGTATGCGCCCGATTCCGAGCGACTCGACGCGTTCGATCCGACGGTACTGACGGACGAAAAATTCTGGCAGGTCGAAGTATGCTTCCTCTACGAAGGCGACGGTCCGCTTTCGCCCCTCCCCGTGTCGGATCCGTTGTGGAGTCTGGAACACGAAGAGATGGCCGTATATGCCTATCCGAATGCCGAAGAGGCGCAGCTGACGTACGATCTCGAACGGCCTATGCGGTTCCATGCGGTCGGCAATACGGTGGATTACTATCTGGACAGGTCGACCTCCAGCGACCGTCTGGAGTACTACGACCCGACGTTGCTCGACTGGACGTACGACGCCGCGACGCGGGAGTTGTGTCTGACGACCGAACATACGACGCTGGCCGAGCGGCTTTCCATCGCCAATGTGCCGATGCGGCTCGTCGATTACAGGGAACCCACGGGCGAGATACTCTTCAAATTGCCGCTCAAGGAGTCGGTGCGTACGGTGTGGGCTCCGGCTCTGGCGGCTTCGGGGCGTGAACCCGTCGGACTGGTCTGCATCTTCCGCAGGGATCCGACTCTGACCGAGATGCCTACGCTCGTGCCGGATGTGATTTTCACGGTCTGGGGCAGGCATGCGATCTACATGAACGGCAAGGATATAACGAAACTCTGACGCCTTTCCGCCGAAACGAATCCGGGGCCCGGCACTCCTGTCGAAGGAG
>CASELE010000036.1 GCA_949288735.1 uncultured Alistipes sp. | reverse complement strand
GCCGTCGCACCCCTCGCACAGGGGCTACTCGAGCCCGAGCAGCGAAATCAGCCGTTGCGCCAGTTCCGTATTGTCGAGAATGCCGTTGATGCATTCGGCTCCCGTTCCGTAGAGATAGAGAGGGACGAGCGTCCCCGTATGACCGTCCGTGGAGAAGGCGTAGCGCAGACCGCTCTCCGACCGTCTGAAATCCGCATCGTTGCTCGGCAGCGTGAGGCCGCCCGTCTCGTGGTCGGCCGTCACGACCACGAGGGTTCCCGGATGGGTATCGGCGAAATCCATCGCCACGGCGACGGCCCGTTCGAAATCGCGCAGTTCGGCCAACAGCGTCTGCGGTCGGTTGTCGTGACCGGCCCAGTCGATCTGCGAGCCCTCGACCATCAGGACAAAGCCGTCGTCCGACCTCCGGCCGTCGCCCCCGAGAAGCTCGAGCGCCAGACCGGCCGCCCGCGGCAGGTAGTCGCCGCGCCCGGCATCGGCCGCAGGCAGATGCTCCCCGGCGAAGAGGCCCGCGACACGTCCCGGAGCGAGCCGTTCGGCCTCGTCGAGCGTATGCACCACGGCATAACCCGCGGCCCGGAGCGAATCGAGCTGCACCGCCGTGAGAAGGTCGGCACCTCCGCCGAAGAGGAGCTCCACACCGCTGCGTACGAGCCACGAAGAGATAGCGGCGTAGTCGTCACGATCGGCGACATGGGCATAGAAGGCGGCAGGCGTGGCGTGCTGCAGGCAGCAGGTGGTCACCTCGCCCGTCGGACGTCCCGCACGGACCGCACGTTCGATTATCGAGACAAAGGGCTCGCCGCCGGGAGACTGCCCCAGTACGCCGTTGTCGGTCTTGTGCCCCGTGGCGAGCGCCGTGCCCGCGGCTGCCGAATCGGTCACACGATTGTTGGCCGAACGGGTCTTCACGAGGGCGACATTGCACGCCCGGTCGAAGGCCGTAGGAACGCTGTCGGCCTCCGTCATCAGCATCGAGACATGGGCCAGTCCCATGCCGTCGCCGATCATATAGATCAGGTTTTTCACCCCGTGCCCTTCCGAAGGGTCTTCATGCACCGCGCAGGCGCCGGTAAGAAGCAGACAAGGCAGCACGGAGAGCAGAAGCATGCGTTTCATCATATGGTCGTTTTTATCGGATTCACGCGGCAAAGATACCCTCCGTCGGAAAGAATTCGCTATATTTAGCCCCCGATTTAACCGCATTGTCACACGCCCATGGATGTGAAAATAGCCCCCGACTGGAAGGAGGTTCTGGCTCCCGAATTCGAAAAGCCCTACTTTGCCGAACTGGTGCGTTTCGTCCGCGCCGAATACGGCACCCGTCGGATCTATCCGGCCGGACACGACATCTTCCGCGCCTTCGACAAGTGCCCCTTCGACCGGCTGAAGGTAGTCATCATCGGCCAGGACCCCTACCACGGTCCCGGACAGGCCAACGGGCTCTGCTTCTCGGTGAACGAGGGGGTACCCTTCCCGCCCTCGCTGCAGAACATATTCAAGGAGGTGGCCGACGATACGGGGACAGCCGTCCCCGCTTCGGGCGATCTCGACCGATGGGCCGAACAGGGAGTACTGCTGCTCAACTCGGTGCTCACCGTGCGGGCCCGCGAAGCCGCATCGCACGCCGGACACGGCTGGGAGACCTTCACCGATGCCGTGGTGCAGGCCATCGCCTCGCGCCGCGAGAGAATCGTCTACATGCTCTGGGGCAGCTACGCCCAGCGCAAGGGAGCGATTGCCGACCCGCAACGGAACCTGGTCCTGAAGGCACCCCACCCCTCGCCCCTGTCGGTCTACCGCGGATTCTTCGGCTGCCGCCACTTCTCGCGCGCCAACGAATATCTGCAGTCCGTCGGCAAGGAACCCGTCGTGTGGTAAATTAAACGGGCGGAAATCCAGAAATCTCCGCCCGTTCATTCGTCCGCCGCGGCAAGCGCCCTCAGCAGCAGAGGCGGCACTTCGGGAGAGCCGCTGCGGATCTCCCCGAGCAGTCTTTCGCCCGCGGGCGTCAGTTCGAAATAGGTCCGGCGCCGGTCGGCACAGCCCGGCACGCGGCCGATCAGCCCCTTGCGTTCGAGAGCCGCCAGCACCTTCGAGGCGTTCGAGGCGGTGAGTCCCAGCCATTCGGCCAACTCGCCGGCCGAAAGACGCCGGCCCGCACGATGGAGCGAACAGAGCATCATGCTACCGTTCAGACAGATGCCGTAGCGACGCTCAATGCTTCGCTCGAACGATGCGACGGCACGCTGCAGGTCCCTGACGCGACAGATGAGTTCCACGGTTCGGTCAGTCGCGGCGCATGGCACCCATGCGGCACTGCGCCACACAGGCGCCGCACTCTATACAGCGGTCGGGATCGACGACGGGCAGAGCAAAACCCTCCTGCGAGATGGCCCCCACGGGGCACACCTCCAGCAGCGGACAGCGATGATTCTGCGGACAGCGCTCCGCATCTGCTACCGGTACCATTCCTATCGCGTTTCCGGGAGCAGCAGCTCCTCGACGGCACGTTTCAGTTCCGCTTTGGGCAGTGCCCCCAAGACCATGCGCGGGGCTCCCTCCATCGGCACGAAGAGCAGCGTCGGCACCGAACGGATGCCGAAAGCGGCAGAGAGTTCGGGAGCACGGTCCACGTCGACCTTGTAGACAACGATGCGGTCGCCGTATTCGGCCGCCACCTCCTCGAGCACCGGAGCCAGCGCCCGACAGGGACCGCACCAGGTGGCGTGAAAATCGACAAGCGCCGGCCGGTCACCCAGATAGCGCCATCCGGCCGTAGGTTCGGTATACTCCGCCACTCGCACGGCGAACTCGGATTGAGTCAGTTCGACGGGTTTCACGGGCCGCTCCTTCGGCTGAGAGAGGGTTGCACCGGCCGTTCCGGCCGTCGTTGCGAACAGCAGCGCGAGAACCGCGCCCATTCCTCTTTCCATGGTCGTTTCGCTTTATCCGCCATCGCGGGCCTCCCGACATGGGAGGCGAGGCAAAGATAACAATTATTTTCCACAGGAACAAATTTCCACAGGAAAACGAGTAAGGGAGTGGCGCGTTCCGACAAAAAGGCCGTCCGGCATCCGCATGCGGATGCCGGACGGTCGGAGAGTACGGGCGCAGGGCTAACCCAAATAGGACTTGAGCAGTTTCGATCGCGACGAATGGCGCAGGCGGCGGATCGCCTTCTCCTTGATCTGACGCACGCGCTCACGCGTAAGGTCGAACTTCTCGCCGATCTCCTCGAGGGTCATCTCCGAGCAGCCGATGCCGAAGAAGTACTTGATGATGTCGCGTTCGCGTTCGGTGAGGGTCTCCAGCGCGCGATCCACCTCCGTGGCAAGCGACTCGTTGATGAGACCGCGGTCCGCATTGGGCGAGTCTGGGTTGACCAGCACGTCGAGCAGACTGTTGTCCTCGCCCTCGGCAAAGGGGGCGTCGACCGAGACGTGGCGACCCGCCACGCGGAGCGTATCGGTCACCTTCTCCTTCGGAAGTTCCAGCTCCGAAGCGAGCTCCTCGGAGGAAGGGGTACGCTCGTGCTCCTGCTCGAAACGGGCTATGGTCTTGTTGATCTTGTTGAGCGAGCCTACCTGGTTGAGGGGCAGGCGCACGATGCGCGACTGTTCGGCCAGCGCCTGGAGAATCGACTGACGGATCCACCATACGGCATAGGAGATGAACTTGAAGCCGCGGGTCTCGTCGAACTTCTCGGCCGCCTTGATCAGACCGAGGTTCCCCTCGTTGATGAGATCCGGAAGGCTCAGGCCCTGATTCTGATACTGCTTGGCCACCGAAACCACGAAGCGCAGGTTGGCCTTGGTCAGCTTCTCGAGCGCCTCCTGGTCGCCCTTCTTGATGCGCTGGGCCAGCTCGACCTCCTCCTCGACGGTGATGAGCTCCTCCTTGCCGATCTCCTGAAGGTACTTGTCGAGCGAGGCGCTCTCGCGGTTGGTGATGGACTTGGTAATCTTTAACTGTCGCATGCTTTTATCTGTATCTCTTGTACGTATCCGCAAACAGGCAACCGGCCTCCGCCGGACGACGGACCGAACCGCCGCGACAAAGGCCGGTCGCGTCCCCGCATGGCGGGGACAACGCTATTCGACAAGGACGTAGCTTGCCGAACGGCCGTTGGGATAGATGCCGTCGATGGAGGAGATTTTGTCCGTCATGCGCTGCATCTCCTGCAGCGAACGCACGGGGCGGTCGTTGATGTGGGTGATGACGAACCCTTCGCGCACACGAGCACGCGCAAGGATTCCGCCCGTCTTCACACCTACGACCTGCACACCTCCGTCGATCTCGAGTTCACGGCAGAGCTTCGTACCCGCATCGGCGAAGCGCCCGCCCAGAGCCTCGACCACATCGACATCCTCGCGTGTGATCAGATCCGTTTTACCTGCCTTATTACGCAGCGTCACGTCAATTTGTTTCACCGTGCCGCCTCTTTTTACCGATAATTTCACCCGATCGTTCGGCCGACGCTGCGCAATCTGCTCCTGCAGCACCGACGGACCGTCGAGCCGGACTCCGTCCACGGCGACGATTACGTCGCCCTTGCGCACGCCGCCCTCCGACGCGGCGCCGCCCTCCTGCACGCTGGCCACGTAGACCCCGCCCAGCCCGTCGATGCCCAGCTCTTCGCCCTTGGCGTCAAGGAAGTTCTGGTCCACGTAGTTATAGGCGATACCCAGCAGCGCACGCTGCACGACACCGTACTCCTTCAAGTCGACCACCACCTTGCGGACGATGGTCTCGGGGATAGCGAACGAATAGCCTATATAGCTTCCGGTCTGCGATTTGATGAGCGTATTGACGCCCACCAGCTCGCCGCGCGCATTGACCAGCGCACCGCCCGAATTGCCCGGATTGACCGCAGCGTCGGTCTGGATGAACGACTCGATGCTGAAGTCGTCGGGTATGGCCCCGAGCTGCCGCGCCTTGGCGCTCACGATACCCGCCGTAATGGTAGACTGCAGGTCGAAGGGCGATCCGATGGCCAGCACCCACTCGCCCAGCCGCAGCGCATCCGACGACCCGAAGGGGAGCGTCGGCAACCCCTCGGCTTCGATTCTGATAAGAGCCACGTCGGTCGCCGGGTCGGTACCTACCACCTCGGCGTCGAAACGCCGGCCGTCGTTGAGCTTCACGCGAAGACGCGTCGCCTGATCCACCACATGGTTGTTGGTCACGATGTAGCCGTCGGCCGAAATGATGACGCCCGAACCGCCTCCGCGGCGCTCCTCCCGATAGGGTTCGCCGAAGCCCTGCGGAATGCCGAAGAACTCGAGGAAGGGGTCATAGCGGCGGCGTTGACGCTCGATCTCCTGCACCACCTCGATATTCACGACAGCCTTCACGGCATTCTCGGCCGCATAGGTAAGATCGGGATACGCCTCCTTGTCGTAGGAGGTGAAGTGCGCACCCAGCCGCGGGGTACGGGGCTCCTCCCCGCCGCTCCGTTCCACGTATTCGATCCGCGTACCGCCCTGCGCGGCGCGCAGGACCATCCACGCCGTCGCCCCGCCCGCTGCGGCGGCAGCGACGACCGCACCCAAAATCAACAGTGTCCTTTTCATCTTTCTACGCTTTCGTTTCCCCTGCGCCGACGAGGACGGCCGCCAGTGCCGCACGCAGGACACATGACAAACGCAGGCGGACGGACCGTTAGTATATTCCGCTACCCCATTTTTGCCGGGCAGCATCCATTTTTGCAGGCGCCGTTTCGCAATTCGGCGAAAATGTCCTATCTTTGCAGCCGCCTTCTCCGAAGGAGAGGGCTGTGTGGAAAGATTTGACTGATTGCAACCACAATAAAAAATCGCTAAAACAGCTCTTTTTTATTTCCCAACAGCCAATCCTTTCCCTTTACGTTTAATCTTCATGCTAAATGTAAGATGGGAAAATTTCTCTTTACGTCGGAATCGGTGTCGGAAGGGCACCCCGACAAGATTTCGGACCAGATTTCCGATGCCATCCTCGACGAGTTCCTGCGCCGTGACCCCGAAGCGAAGGTGGCCTGCGAGACACTCTGCACCACGGGTCTCGTGGTCGTGGCGGGCGAGGTCCGCTCGACGGCCTACGTCGACGTGCAGGAGGTGGCGCGCCGCGTGATCAACGATATCGGCTACACGCGGGGAGAATACCGCTTCGACGGAAACTCGTGCGGCGTCCTCTCGGCCATCCACGAGCAGTCCCCCGACATCAACCGCGGCGTCTGCCGCACCGACGAGGAGGATCAGGGAGCCGGCGACCAGGGCATCATGTTCGGGTACGCCTGCAACGAGACGCGCGAGTACATGCCCGCAACGCTCATCCTCTCGCACGTGATTCTGAAGGAGCTGGCCGTCATCCGCCGCGAAGGCGGGACGATGGATTACCTGAGGCCCGACGCCAAGAGCCAGGTAACCGTCGAATACGACGCCCGGACCCGGCGACCGCTGCGCGTGCACACGATCGTCGTCTCGACGCAGCACGACGAATTCGTCGCGGCCGGCAACGGACTCTCGGAGCGGGAGGCCGAGCGGCGCATGCAGGAGCGCATCCGCGAAGACGTGCGCACGATCCTCATCCCGCGTGTCAAGGCGCGGCTCGAGCGGGCGAACGACAAGCTCGCGGCGCTCATCGGCGACGACTACGTCCTGCACGTGAACCCGACGGGCAAGTTCGTCATCGGCGGCCCCCACGGCGACACGGGCGTCACGGGACGCAAGATCATCGTCGACACCTACGGCGGCCGCGGCGCGCACGGCGGCGGCGCCTTCTCGGGCAAGGATCCCTCGAAGGTGGACCGCTCGGCCGCCTATGCCGCCCGCCACATCGCAAAGAACATGGTGGCCGCCGGCATCGCCGACGAGGTCCTCGTACAGCTGAGCTACGCCATCGGCATCGCACAGCCGCTCTCGATCTACGTGAATACCTACGGCACGAACCGCCTCGCCATCGGCGAGGGCGAGATCGCCGAGCGCATCGGACGGCTCTTCGACCTGCGGCCCGCGGCCATCGTGCGCCGCTTCGGGCTGAAGAACCCCATCTTCGAGGCGACGGCCGCCTACGGACACTTCGGCAACCGCCCCTTCACGCGCCGCGAACACGTATGGGAAGAGGGCCGGGAGGTGGAACGCGACATCGAGTTCTTCGGCTGGGAGAAGCTCGACGCCGTAGAGGCTCTGAGAAGGGAATTCGGGCTCTGATTCGGGCTCCGCAGGAGAGAGGGGGGGCGGGCCATGAGGGGCCGGGCCCCCCCCGACGGTGGGCGTGAAAAAAAAAAACCAATTAGGGGGGGGGGGG
>CASELE010000035.1 GCA_949288735.1 uncultured Alistipes sp. | reverse complement strand
GGGGCGCGCGGCCCGGGCGGTCACCCCCGCGGCGGGTGCGGCGGCTCCGGGTTCGGCGACCACGCGGTCGGCAAGTCCCGCGGCCACCGCCTCGTCGGGGGCGAGCCAGCGGCCGGAGCCCCCGTTCTCGGCCATCAGCGCGGCCATCTCCTCCTCGCTGCGGCCCGAGCGGGCGGCGTAGATGGCCGCCAGACGGCGGTCGGTCTGACGCAGCAGTTCGGCCCGTGACTCCAGTTCGGCAGCATTCCCTTCGGCCGAAGATACGGAACTGTGTATCAGATAGAGCGCCCCGGACACAATCTCGCGGCACCCCTCCGATGCGGCCTGGGCTATGAGCGTCGCGGCCGAGGCCGTATAGCCGTAGCAGCGGGTCGTGACGCGGGCGGGCAGGGCCCGCAGCGCCTCGTAGATGAGCAGCGCGTCGTTCACGTCGCCGCCCGTCGAGCGGATGTGCACCACCACCTCGGGCGCCTCCACGGCGCCGATCCGGCGCACGGCCGCACGGAAGGCCTCGTAGGTGGCCACCCGCTGTGCGGGATCGGCGAACTGCTGTGTCTCGGGGAGGCCGATGGTCCCCTCGATCTCGATCGTGCAGCAGGCCGCACGATCCCTGATTCTGATGTCGTTTCGCATGATTCCTCGTTTCAGATTTTCTTCGGTTTGTAATAGACCGCCTCGCGCACCTTCCCGTAGGAGCAGGCGCACCGTTCGGCCACCTCCTCCATCGCCTCGCAGCGGCCGCGCCCCGCTTCGACCAGCCGTCCTACCTCGCGGCGCAGGAGGGCCTGTTCGCACCGCTTCGCCCCCACGACTCCCAGCTCGAAGAGCCGCTCCAGCGCCTCCTCGCGACCGAGACCCTCGGTCTCCTCGACGAGAAAACGCAGAAGCCTCGCACCCGCCGCCGTCATGCGCGGTCGTGCCACAGGAGGGTGAAGGTGCACCGCGCCGAGGCGGCCTCCGGGTCGTAGGCGTCGATGCGGCGGAGCGTGGCGCAGACCCTCCCCCGGTCGGTCCCGATGCGGAAAACGGAACGCAGGTCTGGGCTCGCCGTGCCGGGGGTGAAGAGCGCGGCATACTCGTGGGGCTCCATCCGCAGCGTGAGGGTCACATGGCTCCGGGCGGCGATCACCGCCTCGGTGCGGTCGTAGTAGCGGTGGAGCCCTCCGAGTCCGTCACGGTCCTCGAAACAGAGGGTGAAGCCCTCCTGCGCGGCGCCGCCGGCCAGGTGGAAGGCGGCCAGCGGATAGGCTCCGCCCCCCGTCGGGTCGGGCCACCGCTCCCCCTCGGGCAGGCTCTTCATGCCGCACCAGCGCACGATGCGGGGGATGACACGCGAGCCGTCGTCCGAAGGGTCGTCGCGGTCGCCCGCCTGCATGAGCAGTGCCGAGGGAGCTCCGGCATAACCGCCGCTGCGGCTCACCGTGGGGCAGAAGAGGGGGTTGGTCCGCTCCTCGTCGCCCGCGTCGCAGGCTGCCGAACCGCTCCATACGCGCCACGACCCGAAGGGAAGCTCCCCCTCGCCCGCCGCGCGGTCCGCCGCGCCGTCGCCGCGGCGGTATCCGTAGGTGCGGCTCTCGTTCTCTCCGAGCGCGGCGTCGACCCACACCACGGGCTGCGCGAAGTCGGTGCGGTCGCTCCAGTCGGCCGTGCGCTCCTCCTCCCAGAAGGAGAGGGCGGGCTCCACGACGACCTGCCGGCGTTCGCGGTCGGTCGCGAAGCGCAGGTCGAAGAGGTGGGCCACCGCCTCCAGCAGCTCGAGCTGCCCGATACCGTGGCGGCAGATGTCGGCCGCGGTGAGGCGCTCGCCGCAGGCGGGCGTCGCGGCGAAGAGGGGCCGGACCGAAGTGCCGCGGTGCAGCGTGAGCCGCATCCCCTCCTCGGCGCCGTAGAAGAATATGGTGTCGAAGTACTTGGGTGCGGAAGGCCCCACACTTTCGGCCGGCGTGCGCAGCGTCACCTCCACCGTCGTGCTCCCCCGCTCGCCGATATGGCCGTCGTAGAGGGCCCAGTCCCCCTCCCAGGGCTGCCACGCCCCGCCCCGCAGCACGTAGAGCACCGGACTCTCGACGGAGGCGCCCGCCGGGGTCGTGACGGCCGCCGAGCGCCCCGCGAAGTCGCACCAGTGGCTCGCCCCCACGCCGTCGAGCGTGCAGAGCAGCCTGAAGCTGTCGTCCGCGCCCCCGCCGAAGACCACCGCGCGGTAGGTGCCGCCGCCGCGGAGCTCCCCGCGCCGGTCCACGTAGCGGTTCGGCAGCGTGAAGGGGAGATTGCCCCCCGTGCCGAGGTTGAAGGAGTCGAAGCCCGTCAGCCTCTCGCGGTCGGCGATGCGATGGTCGGTCGTGTAACGGAGTCTGTACTCGAACCCTACGGCGAGGGTCGAGCCGGGGCGGTAGACGATCTTGCTCCCCTCCGTCCCGAAACAGCCGCCGCGATCGTAGGCCCCGGTCGCCGGCCGACCCGCCCCGTCGACGGCCAGCGGGTCGGCTGTCTCGACGATGTTGCCCACCGTGTTCCCCTCGCCGTAGGGGGTGGCATACACGCGCCCCAGGGCATCGGCCTCGGCCGTCGCCTCCGCGAGCCGCACGGCGCAGAACCCGAGGCGCTCCTCGGCCGCCGCGGTGTCGTGCGCGGCATAGGCGCCGCTCATGTGGAGCGAGCGGAAGAGCTCCCCCTCCATGAAGCGGCTCCGCACCTCGTAGCCCGCCGCGTCGAAGATGGCCCGCACCAGGTCGCCGACCCGCACGAAGGGGTGGTACTCCTCGGGGGCGAGCAGCCGAAGTCCGGGCTGCAGGTCCGTCGCGTCGTTGCCCCCCTCGTAGCGGTCGCGCAGCAGCGGGAGGAACTTCACGGGGCCATCGGAGCGCCACCCCGCGGCAATCTCCGAGGGGGTGAGCCGCGTCTCGAATCCGAGCGGCGTCTCGTCGAGCCGCCGCCGTGCCGCGGCGACGGCCCACCCGGCCGCCCCGTCGTCGAGCGTCACGTCGTAGCCGTCGCTCCCCGACCCGGCGAGCCGCAGCCGGCCGCCCAGGACGAGCGCCCCGTCGCAGAGGAGCTCGCCGCGGTGAGGCTCCGTATTGAAGCCGGGGAGCCCGCATCCGAAGAGGGCGTCGTTCGCGGCGCTGCGCGGAAGCCGCAGTCCGATGCTCCGCGCCTCACCCGCGCCGCGGGGCGTCAGCATGCGCTCCACGTCGCACGCCACGACGACGCGCTCCCCCGGCGCGAGGTCGCACACCCGTCCGTCTATCCTCAGTTCCATGGCAGCGGTTCTGGCAGCCCGAGCTGCACTTCGACATTCAGGAGCGTCCCGTGGCGGCGCATCACGAGGGCATCGGTCAGCGGCTCGGCCTCGGCGTAGCCCTCCTCCCCGACCACCCACACCTGGGATGCGGCGGCTATGCCGGCCAGGGCGCGGAGCACCTCCGTCGGCTCGTAGGCCGAACGCAAGGTGAGCCGCCGCCGGGCCGCTACACGCGTGGTGCGGCGCCCCGCGGCCGAGGCCACGCCGCTGCGCTCCGTCTCGAGCCGCTCCTCCGCCACGATCGGGAAGTCGTAGTGCTCGACCGACCCCGCCGTGCTGCGCCACGCCACGCGGCACCCTCCGGTCCGGGACCCGATAACCTGCCAGCTCACCTGCGCGAAGCGGTCGAAGCGCACGGTGACACGCTCCGCATCGGGAAAGTCGGCCGTCTGCAGACGGAAGAGCTGGAGCCCCGAACGCGGGGAGACGTAGCGCTGCACGAGCGACCGCCCCTCCGCGTCGGCCGCCTCGACCTCGGCCGTGCAGGGGGTTCCGGACAGGAGCGTCAGCTCCTCGCAGCCGCCGCGCACCACGAAGCGCTGCATCGGGAGAGTCGTGAGGAGCGCGGGAGGCGAGACAGGCTGCATGCGGGGCAGGAAGGTGCGTACGGGCGATCGGACCCCGTCGGCCTCGAGCACGGCCATCACCGCACGGTCCGCCGCGTCGGCGAAGCCGGTGCTCCCGGCCGCGGCCCCGAAGCGGAGCCTCCGCCGCAGCACGGGGGCGGCGTCGAACGAGGCCGAGGCGGTCTCGACCAGCCGCCGCGCCGCCACCGCCTCGTCGGTACCGCAGTCGCGGAGCGTGAGGTCGAAGGTCGCGGTGCCGCCGGCCTCGAGCCTGTAGACGAGCGCCCCGCCCAGCGGGGCGTAGTCGTCCGGAATTTCGGTAAACTGCATCTTCTTCTCTTGTTTTCGCTTTTTGCGGGGAGTGGTCAGAACCAGGTGACGATGCGCGCCCGGGCCGTCTGGGCCAGTTCGCCGTGGAGCGTCCGCACGGCGGCCGAGGGGCGCACGACGAGCTCCTCGACGGCCAGCACGCACTCCTCCCCGGAGAGGTCGGCGAATATCCCGAGCAGGTCGTTCTCGAGTGCGGCGAGCAGCTCGCCCCGCCGGTCGGGCGGGCACTTCGCCGCGGGACGCACCAGGTGCATCGTAAGGTCGTAGTCGGCGCGGCCGTGGCGGCGCCCCTCGACCGATCGGAGTACGGGCGGCGGCAGCAGGGCCGCCGGCACGGCCGGCGCGGCGGCCGGCTCGGCATCGCGCACGAGCGGGACGAAGAGGTAGCCGCGTTCGGCCACCAGACGCTCCGCCGCCCGTTCGATACGGGTACGGTTCATGTCGACAAAACGGATGATAAAATGTGGATAGCTGTTGACAGTCTGCCGCCGCCATCTGATTGACAAGATGTTGCGACTGTCGATAACTTGCAGGACGGATTCGGTCCCCTGTCGGACGGCAGGGCAAAGATAGCCCCGCGCAGACCCCCTTGTCAAGAGGCGGACCCCTTTTTTCCGAAAAAAGTGGAAAAAAGCGGAACTCCGCACCGTGAAAATGATTACTTTTGCCTTGCGAAACCAATTCGTTCACACCGATGGATGATGGCCACAGTCACGCGCATAGCCGCCGTCGCGTCGCCCGACGCGGCGCCCTTCGTCTTCGGTATCCGGCACGACGCTGAACTGCGTGCCGGCCTGACGGTCGCATCCCCTACCGAAACGATCCGCCTCTTCCGTTCGGGAGCCGCCGACTTCGCGCTGCTCCCCGTCTCGGCCATACCCCACTTCGCCGGCGCCGAACCCGCAACGGGCTTCTGCCTCGGCTCGCACGGGGCGGTCCGCACGGCGGTGCTGGCGGGTCCGATCGCCCCGGCCGGGGCGCGGCGCATCCTCTACGACCCCGAAGCTCCGGCCGAAACGCTGCTGGCCGCCTACCTCTACCGCCGCCACTGGCGCACGGCGCCCCTCTTCGTCCCGCGCCCCTCGGCCGCGGCCCTTCCCGGCGAGGAGGAGCTGCTGCTGCTCGCGGGCGACGAGGCCCTCGGAGCCCCTGAGCGGTGGCCGCACGTCTGCGACCTGGGGGCCGAATGGAGCGCCACGACGCACCAGCCCTTCGCCTTCGCGGTGTGGGTGGGGCGTCCGGGCTGCGACCCCGACGCGGCGCTCCGCCTGCAGCGCGCCCTCACCTACGGCGTGGAGCACACCTACGAGGCGCTGCTCGCCGGGACGCCGGCCGAACGCATCGCGACACTCTACGACCACCTCTCGCGCGAGGTGGACTACCTCTTCGACCTGCGCAAGGAGGAGGCGCTCCGCAAGCTGTGGAACGCGGGCGTGCGGGTCGCGCCCCAGGCCGATCCGGGCTGACGGGTCCGCCATCCCGAAGCGGCCGCCGGGCCGCACAGCAACGGCAGTACCACCCAAACCGGGAGCGACCCATGATTACGATTTACCTGAAACAGTACAACAAGATCATCCGCAATGCCGACACGGCCCTCTTCGACGAGCTGGGCTACGACGACATCCTGTGGATCGACCTGCTGCAGCCGACCCTCAAGGAGCAGCGGGCCGTGGAGAACTTCATGGAGATCGGGCTGCAGACCAAGCAGCAGGTCGAGGAGATCGAGTCGACCTCGAAATACTCCGAAACGGAGAACGCCATCATCTCCAACTCCAACTTCTTCATCCCGACGGGCGAGAGCTTCATCGTCGAGCCCGTCTCGTTCATCATCTCGAACGAGGGCGTGCTCGTCTCGGTGCGCAACGCCGAGTTCCGCACCTTCCGCGAGACGGAGAAGCGGCTCCAGATGAACTACCGCACCTACTCGACGGGCTACCACGTCTTCATCTCGCTGCTCGAGGTGCGCATCGACTTCGACGCCGACCTGGTGGAGCTCATCGCCAAGCAGGTCGCCGCCCTCTCGAAGGACGTCAACTCGGAGGATTCGATCGACAAGGCGGTGCTGCACCGCATCAGCGCCCTGCAGGAGAGCACCATGTCGCTGCGCGAGAACATCTTCGACCGACAGCGCGTCGTTTCGGGCATCCTCCGTTCGGAACGCTTCCCGAACGACATCTACCCGCGGCTGCAGCTGATGATCAAGGACGTCAACTCGCTCATCAACCACGCCGACTTCTCGTTCCAGCGACTCGACTACATCCAGGACGCGGCGCTGGGTCTCATCCAGATCGAACAGAACGGCATCGTGAAGATCTTCTCGGTGGCTTCGGTCATCTTCATGCCCGCCACGCTCATCGCGAGCATCTACGGCATGAACTTCCGCTTCATGCCCGAGCTGGAGTGGGTCGTCGAGCTCTCCGGCGGGCGCCACCTGCCGCTGGGCTACCTCTTCGCCATCTTCCTCATGCTGCTCTGTTCGGGTCTGACGCTCTGGTTCTTCCGCTACAAGAAGTGGCTGTAGCGCGGCACGGCGCGGAAAAGGGGCCGGAAGCGCGGTTTCGGAAATAATTTGTTATATTTGTCCCATGAAACCCCCTCCGGGTCCGATCCGGGGAGGGAGAGAACAGACGGTCAAACCAAAGGATTCACCATGAACCAGATCGAAACCTACGATTTCCGCGGCAAGCGCGCGATCATCCGCGTGGACTTCAACGTGCCTCTCGATGCGGAGGGCCGCGTGACGGACGACACCCGCATCCGTGCGGCGATTCCCACCATCCTCCGGGTAATCGAGGGGGGAGGGTCGGCCATCCTCATGTCCCACCTCGGGCGTCCGAAGAAGAATCCCGATCCGAAGTATTCGCTCCGCCAGATCGTGCCCGACATCGAGCGGCTGCTGGGCCGTACGGTCCGCTTCGCCGGCGACTGCATGGGCGACGAGGCGGCGCGCCTGGCCGGCGGGCTGCAGCCGGGCGAGGTGCTGCTGCTCGAGAACCTGCGTTTCTACGCCGAGGAGGAGGGCAAGCCGCGCGGTCTGGCCGACGACGCCACCGACGAGGAGAAGAGCGCCGCCAAGCGTGCCGTGAAGGAGTCGCAGAAGCGGTTCGTGGAGCGGCTGGCCTCCTACGCCGACTGCTACGTGAACGACGCCTTCGGCACGGCCCACCGCGCCCACGCCTCGACGGCGCTCATCGCCGACCTCTTCCCCCGCGACAAGATGTTCGGCTACGTCATGGAGCGCGAGCTGAAGGCCATCGACGACATGATGCAGCACCCCGAGCGCCCCTTCTGCGCGATCGTGGGCGGTTCGAAGGTCTCGACCAAGATCTCGATCATCGAGACGCTGATGGAGCGCGTCGATTCGATTGTCATCGGCGGCGGCATGACCTACACCTTCGAGGCTGCCCGCGGCGGCCGGGTGGGCGACTCGCTCTGCGAGCCCGAGATGTTCCCCGTGGCGCTCGAGATCCTGCGCAAGGCCGAGGAGCGGGGCGTGCGTCTTGTCTTCGCACCCGACGCCCTCGTGGCCGACGCCTTCGCGCCCGACGCCCGCACGCAGCAGGTGCCCGCCGGCGCGATACCCGACGGCTGGATGGGTCTGGACATCGGCGATGAGGGCCGGCGTCTCTTCCGCGACCACATCCTGGGCTGCCGGACGATTCTGTGGAACGGTCCGGTGGGAGTCTTCGAGATGGACCGCTTCGCCGAGGGGTCGCGCGCCGTGGCCGAAGCCATCGCCGAGGCCACCTCGCGGGGAGCCTACTCGCTCATCGGCGGCGGCGATTCGGTGGCCTGCATCAACAAGTTCGGTCTGGCCGACAAGGTCTCCTACGTCTCGACGGGCGGCGGCGCGCTGCTCGAATACATCGAGGGCAAGGAGCTTCCGGGCGTAGCGGCCATCCGCCGGTAATGTCCCGCCCGCAGCAGAAGAAACCGCAGGGGAGCGACGGCCCGCGGGCCGTCGTCTCCCCTCTTCATATCTAATCAACCAACCAGCAATGAAGAGATTGATCCTTACGGCAATCGCAGCGGCCGCCCTTGCGGGCTGCCAGAACCAGCCGGCCAAGACGCCGGCCATCGACCTCGCCAACTTCGACCAGACGGTCGCCCCGGGCGAGGATTTCTACCAGTACGCCACGGGCGGCTGGCAGGAGCGCCATCCGCTCCGTCCCGAATACGGCCGTTACGGCGCCTTCGAGATGATCGGCGAGAACAACCAGATCCGCATCAACGAGCTCTTCCGCGAGATGGCCGGCCGCGAGTCCGAGCCGGGCAGCGTCGAGCAGAAGATCTCCGACCTCTACCGGATGGGGCTCGACTCCGTACGCCTCAACGCCGAGGGTGCCGAGCCGATCCGTGCCGAAGTCGGGAGGCTGCTCGCCATCAACGACCGCAGCGAGCTGACAGGGGCCATCGCCCGCCTGCACGCCACGACGGCCAATCCCTTCTTCTCGGTCGGAGTACAGGCCGACCTGAAGAACAGCGACATGAACGTCCTCTACGCGGGCCAGAGCGGCCTGACGATGGGCGACCGCGACTACTACCTCACCGAGGAGAACGCCCACATCCGTGAGGCCTACCGCACCTACCTGACGCGCATCTTCACCCTTGCGGGGATGGCCGAGGCCGAGGTTCCGCAGGCGGTGGACGACGTCCTCGCCGTCGAGACGGCTCTGGCCGGGGAGTTCTGGTCCAACGTCCAGCTGCGCGACATGCAGGCCCAGTACAACCCGATGACGCGCGCCGAGTTCGAGAAGCGCTACGACGCCATCGACTGGGACGAGTATCGCTCGACGCTCGGTCTGGGTGACTTCGACCGCATCATCGTCACGCAGCCCTCGTCGATGAAGGCCGCCGACAAGGTGCTGAAGACGATGCCCGTGCGCGCCCTCTCGCACTATCTCGCGGCACAGTACATCGACAGCGCCGTACCCTACCTGAGCGACGACTTCACCGACGCATCGTTCGACTTCTACGGCCGCGTCATGTCGGGCACGCAGGAGCAGCAGCCGCGCTGGAAGCGCGCCATGGCCGTACCCAACGGTTCGCTGGGCGAGGCCGTGGGCGAGATCTACGTGGCCAAGTACTTCCCCGAGCAGGACAAGGCACGCATGACCGAGATGGTGAAGAACCTCCAGACGGCCCTGAGCCAGCACATCGAGGCGCTCGACTGGATGAGCGACGAGACCAAGGCCCGCGCCCAGGAGAAGCTCTCCTCGTTCACCGTGAAGATCGGCTACCCCGACAAGTGGAAGGACTACTCCTCGCTCGAGATCGACCCCTCGAAGAGCTACTGGGAGAATGTCGTGACGGTCAACCGCTGGTACACGAACGACAACCTCTCGAAGCTCGGACAGCCCGTCGACCGCAGCGAGTGGCACATGTCGCCCCAGACGGTCAACGCCTACTACAGCCCTATGACCAACGAGATCTGCTTCCCGGCGGCCATCCTCCAACCCCCCTTCTATAATCCCGACGCCGACGACGCGGTGAACTACGGCGCCATCGGCGTGGTGATCGGCCACGAGATGACCCACGGCTTCGACGACCAGGGCCGCCAGTTCGACAAGAACGGCAACATGAACAACTGGTGGACCGACGCCGACGCCGAGGCCTTCGCCCGCAAGAGCCAGGTGCTCATCGACCAGTTCAACGCCATCGAGGTACTCCCCGCCCGCGACGGCCAGCCGGCGCTCCACGCCAACGGCGCCCTCTGTCTGGGCGAGAACATCGCCGACCAGGGCGGTCTGCGCGTAGCCTACACGGCGCTCCACAACGCCCTCCAGACGGCCGACGTGGCCCCCATCGACGGCTTCACCCCCGAGCAGCGCTTCTACCTGGGCTACGCCACGCTCTGGGCGCAGAACATCCGCGACGCCGAGATCGCCCGACTCACGAAGCTCGACGTCCACTCGCTGGGCAAGTGGCGCGTGAACGCCACGCTGCGCAACATCCAGGAGTTCTACGACGCCTTCGGCATCACCGAGGGCCCGATGTTCCTCCCCGTCGAGGAGCGTGTCATCATCTGGTAACAACGCCTCTCCGACCGACCGGGCGGGGGCCGCACTGCGCGGCCCCCGCCCTCTTTTT
>CASELE010000034.1 GCA_949288735.1 uncultured Alistipes sp. | reverse complement strand
CTGATGCGCCACTCGATGCCAAGGTCGGGCGTGAGCGTGGCCCAGCGCAGCAGGTTGGCCCGCAGGGAGAGGGTGTAGCTGTCCGCATCTTCGGCTTTCACGGCAGACAGGCGTTCCGCCTCTGCTTTCGCTTGCTCCGCCGCAAGGCTGTCGGCCCTGGCCTGCTCTGCGGCAAGACGGGCCTGTTCTTTCTCATGGGCGATGCGCTCCTGTTTCTGTTTCTGCTGTTCTATCTGTTGCTGCTCGGCCTGTTCCGCTGCCGCTCTCTCCTGTTCGGCACGCTCGGCGGCCAGCCTCGCTTCCTCTGCCTCGTCCTTCTCAGCAGGGATGACTATCCGCACGGTCACATAATCGCCGCTTCCGGAGTGGTTTTTCGTGATGAAGCACTCCTCGGTCAGCTGCTGTCGTACAATCAGCTCCGATTTCACGCGGTTGGAGCGGACTCTCGACATGGCGAGATTTTCCGCCTCGTCCTCTCCTGCCGTGCTGTAGCCGTCCACATAGAGCGGCAGCTTGCCGTCGAGGATATCCGTCCTGTAACTCCCGATGCACTCCTCCAGCCGGGCCAGCTCTGTGCCATTGCCGCTCCACGGCACATAGAACATATCCTTCTGCGGCATAAAGCGGAAGGTGTAGACCGTATCGCCCTTCTCCTGTGCCGACAGTGGCTGCAGGACGGAGAACAGAAGCGCCGCTACGGCAATCAGAATCTCTCTTTTCATACGATATGATACACGTTGTTAAGTCCCGGACGTCTTCTAAATCGTCCGTATAATACACAAATTTACGATATAAAAATGATACGGAAACCTTTGCGCGAATCTTTTTTCACATCAGCGGGATACGGACCCCGGCGTACTCTTCAACACGTTACGGAACAACGTCTTGCAATAGACGGAAAAATCGGACGTTTAATCCGGAATACCCTGCCCCGCCCCCTTTTGCGCCGGCACGCGGCCCTCGCGCGGCCACACGAAGGCGCCGACGACCCGCGCACGAAACTTCGAAACCGATTCCGTCGAACGCTGCCGGTACACCTCAAGGCCCGACCGCTGATGCCGTGAAACGAGTTGCAGGCCGCAGTCGAACGGCAGCCGCACGGAGACGATGTTCTACTACGTAATCATGGACGAAGCGTCGCGGGTATCGTACGAAACAGGGGTGCCGGCGCTGATGTGCGCCCGCAATACGACGATTGTCGGCGACTCGATGCAACAGCCCAACGTCATCACCGATGCCGAACGGCTCCGCATGCAGGCCATCGGCTCCGGATACGCGATCGATCCCCGCTACGACTGCGCCGCGCCGAGTTTTCCGGAGTCGGTCTGCCGGGGCTTTCCCGAAGCGCCGCATACGCTGCTGCACCTCTCGGCCACGGACACCGACGAAGAGGCGAAAATCAAGACTCGATTATCGAGGATTGTCGTATAAAAGGACCTCGGCTATTCTTCGACTGAACCGGAGGCGCCGAAAAATCAAGCCGCACGGCGCACAGGATTATCCTTCAGAATATAGTTCGGCAATCGGTTTCAGTCTGTTCTCCAAATCGCAATAGGCGGCCGCTTCAAGAAGCAAATGTACATCCCGTACCCGTATGGGCATGATATCCTCAGCCTCCCAGAACGAAGCAGACGGGTAGAGAAACAATGCATCGTCATAGTAATTGCTGCAAGCATCGAGAGCGTTGTAGCTCTCATAATCATCGCGTTTTCCTTCGCCGGCGGGCAGTTCTCCCGATATGAATACGTCGGGGTTGGTCCTCAGTCCGATGTGTTTCTCTATCAGCTCCGCCTTATACGTAAGCACTGCATAACACAGTTCGACCTCGTTCCTGTCGTAGCCGAGCGCCACGAGTTCATCGACCGTACCGTCCAGCAGATCCTCCAGGTCCCAATCCTTGAAATGTGCGCATTCGTATTGATAGGATCCGAAATCCATCGGCTCATCTACGGGATATCCGCAGCCGTGTTTCCAGAATTCGAGCAACCTTCTGCAGCCTTCCCGGTTCCGCTCGACAACGGGCCTGAAGCACTCTCCCCAATCGGCTTCGCTCAGCAGTATGTCGTTGCACATCGAGAGTTTATACAGCGGCAAGGGATTTTCACAGCATTTCAGATCGGTCAGCAGCCCTTCGTCAAACGCCCCCGACTCGATTATGGCAATGGCCATGTCTGCCTGGTTCTGCACGACACAGGCGACCAGCCTGTCCAGATTTTTCCACAAATGCTCAAACATACGTACCTCCTCCTTTTACATTACACCCGCGGCAGGTCCGGCCGCGGCGACTGATCGCGCAATCACGATGTACAACCGCAACAATACAGAAAAGCCGTTCCGTTCCCGCTTTCCCGCAAAGTTTATTCAAATATACGCAAAACAGGGCAACCGCCAAACAACGCAATGAATATGCTTACATAAGCGTCATTCAGCGTCCGGGTTCGACCGACACGCCCGGACTCTTCATCGTGCGGCGGTCCTCTTTGGAAATGCGGAGCATCGGCGGGGATGCAAGTACCCTGTACCTGCAACAACCGACGGGAAGACGGGTTTTCATCGGTTTTGGCTGACTTCCCGGTTGACTTTTTCGCGTCGACCGCGGCGTCAACCGCCTGTTCGGCAGGCGGGCGCAAAAACGGAAAAGGCTCGACAATCATCAGATTGTCAAGCCTTTTCTCCAGTCGGGGTGACTGGATTCGAACCAGCGACAACACGCCCCCCAGACGTGTACTCTAACCGGGCTGAGCTACACCCCGAAAATTTCCCGTTGCTTTGGGACTGCAAATATAGTTGTTTTTTGTGAAAGTGCACAATTTTCGCGCATTTTTTTCTACTTTTGTGCATCATGCTTCTGCGATTCTGCCCGACACACACCCTCCAGGCACCGGCGAAACACGCCGGCTGCAGCAACACATCGCACATTATATCAATACAATATACCTGCCAGTCTGGCCGGCCGCAACAGTCGGGGCATCGCGACGGCCGACGGGTCGTCCGAACCGGGCCGAACCGACCATGACACGACGCACCCTGCTCTTCGTCCTGCTCTTCGTGCTCCTCGCGGGGCTCTTCGCCGCCGATCTGGCGACGGGGTCGGCCGCACTCGCCCCCGCCGAGGTGTGGGGCGCGCTGACGGGAGGACCGTGCGACCCCGTGTCGCGCGAAATCGTCCTCCGCATCCGCCTGCTCAAGGCGGCGACGGCGCTGCTCGCCGGCGCAGCACTCGCCGCCAGCGGCCTGCAGATGCAGACCCTCTTCCGCAACCCGCTCGCCGGTCCCTACGTTCTCGGCGTGAGCTCGGGCGCCTCGCTCGGCGTCGCCCTCTTCCTGCTGGGCGCACCGCTGTTGGGCATCGCCCAGCACTCGTTCGTCCGCTCGCTGGGCATCGCCGGAGCCGCCTGGCTGGGCGCCGCCCTGGTACTGGTCGCCGTGATGGCGCTCGGACGACGCATCAAGGATATCCTCGTGATACTGATTCTGGGCATGATGCTCGGCTCGGGCATCGGGGCCGTCGTCGAACTGCTGCAGTACCTGAGCGACGAGGCGGCCCTCAAGAGCTTCGTCGTCTGGACCATGGGGTCGCTCGGCGACGTCACCGCCCCGCAAATGGCACTCTTCGCTCCGGTCGTCGTCGCGGGCCTGCTCCTCTCGGTCGTATCGATCAAGCCGCTCAACCTGCTCCTCACGGGCGAGGCATACGCCCGCACGATGGGGCTCGACATCGTCCGCTCGCGGCGCATGCTCCTCCTCTCCACGGTCCTGCTCGCCGGTACGGTGACCGCCTTCTGCGGCCCGATCGGCTTCATCGGACTCGCCGTGCCGCACTTGGCGCGCATGCTCTTCGCCAGCGCCGACCACCGGGTGCTGATGCCCGCGTCGATGCTCCTGGGCGCCGCCCTGCTGTTGCTCTGCGACATCGCCGCCAAGACACTCGCCTTTCCGGTCAATACGGTCACGGCGCTGCTCGGCATCCCGGTCGTCGTCTGGGTCGTGCTCCGCAACCGCAATCTCTTCTGACATGGCCATCCAGCTCGACCGCATCACCCTGGGCTACGGCCCGCGCATCCTGCTCCGCGAGGCCTCGGCCTCCATCCCCGACGGATCGCTCACGGCGCTGCTCGGCCGCAACGGCACGGGCAAGAGCACCCTGCTGCGGGCCATCGCGGGTCTCGGCCCCGTCGCCGGCGGCACGATCCGCCTCGCCGGCCGCCCGCTCGCCGGACTCACCCCCGCCGAACGGGCACGGACCGTGGGTTTCGTCACCACGGAGCGGCTCCGCATCGCCCATCTCACGTGCCGGGAGGTGGTCGCCCTCGGACGCGCGCCCTACACGGACTGGATCGGCCGGCTGCGCGCCGCCGACCGCGAGGCGGTCGACCGGGCCCTGCGCCTCACGGGCATGGAAGGATTCGCCCGCAAGACGATGGAGACGCTCTCCGACGGCGAATGCCAGCGGGTGATGATCGCCCGGGCCCTGGCCCAGGAGACCCCCGTACTGCTGCTCGACGAGCCTACCGCCTTTCTCGACCTGCCGAACCGCTACGAGCTCTGCACGCTGCTGCGCCGTCTCGCGCACCGGACGGGACGCTGCCTCCTCTTCTCCACGCACGACCTGGACATCGCCCTCACGCTCTGCGACACGATCGCCCTCATCGACCCTCCCGCCCTGCACCACCTCCCCACCGACGAGATGATCCGCAGCGGCCACATCGAGCGGCTCTTCTCGGGTTGCGGCATCCGCTTCGACGCCGCGACACGCTCCGTACGGAGCGAGGAGGCGTAACATGCGTTTTTTTCGGATATTTTTTGGTTCGTACGTTTTTTTATGTACCTTTGCCCCGCTAAAGTACATCCCCCGGGGAGGAAATAGCGGTAAGGCCCGTTCGTCTATCGGTTAGGACGCAAGATTTTCATTCTTGAAAGAGGAGTTCGACTCTCCTACGGGCTACAACGGCCCTCCGCTCCGGCGGAGGAGACGGACGGAGAATGAACGAGGAGCGGGCCGAAGGCCCATCCGCAGACAGCCACGGCTGTCGACGTCCGACGGATGCGGAGGCGCAAAGCGGAGGCCCCGCCGGACGACAGGAGTGAACTTGGAGAAACGAAAAACAAAAACAAGCGTATTATGGCAAATCATAAGTCGTCGAAGAAGCGCATCCGTCAGACGGTGACCAAGCGCGCACACAATCGTCTTTATCACAAGACGGCCCGCAACGCGGTGAAGGCGCTGCGCAACACCACCGAGAAGAGCGCCGCCGAGGCACTGCTGCCGAAGGTGACCGCCATGCTGGACAAGCTCGCCAAGCGCAACATCGTCCACAAGAACAAGGCGGCCAACCTGAAGAGCGCCATGCAGCTGCACGTGAACGCGCTGTAGTCTTCAGGTCTCGAACTGACCGAGGTTACGGTCCCTGCCGATGCAGGGGCCTTTTTTGTTTTGCCCGGTCCGTGAGGCGGAGCCGCCCGCGGTGTAGTGCCCTCCGAAGCGTGTCCGCCCCTCTCGCGAAGGATCCCCGCGCGCGCCGCGCGCGGCCGGAACGGCGCACAGAGAGGAAAACAGGCCGGAAATTTGGCTGTCCGGCAGGAAAGTGGTATATTTGCGCGCTCCATCCGCACGCGGAGGGGGCACAACGGAATTTACAAACCCTTAACGAGCGATTGTATCGCATCAGAATTTCCATTTATGGAAGAGAACAACAAGAGAGTCGCCAACGAGCAGTTCGACTGGAACGCCTTCGAGAACGACCTGGGAGTCTACGATCAGCCGAAGGAGGAGATCTCGGCGGCCTATGACAAGACGCTGTCGAACGTAGCCGTCGGCGAGGTGGTCGAGGGTACGGTCACCGAGATCGGCAAGCGTGAAGTGGTGGTGAACATCGGCTACAAGAGCGAGGGCGCCATCCCCAGCTCGGAGTTCCGCTACAACCCCGACCTGAAGGTCGGCGACAAGGTGGAGGTCTACGTGGAGTCGGCCGAGGACCGCAACGGCCAGCTCGCCCTCTCGCACAAGAAGGCGCGCCAGCTCAAGTCGTGGGACCGCGTGAACGAGGCGATGGAGAAGGACGAGATCATCAAGGGCTACATCAAGTGCCGCACGAAGGGCGGTATGATTGTGGACGTCTTCGGTATCGAGGCCTTCCTGCCGGGTTCGCAGATCGACGTGAAGCCCATCCGCGACTACGACGTATACGTGGACAAGACCATGGAGTTCAAGGTTGTGAAGATCAACCAGGAGTACCGCAACGTGGTCGTGTCGCACAAGGCGCTGATCGAGGCCGAGCTCGAGGCGCAGAAGCAGATCATCATGTCCAAGCTGGAGAAGGGACAGATTCTCGAGGGTACGGTGAAGAACATCACCTCGTACGGCGTCTTCGTCGACCTGGGCGGCGTGGACGGTCTGATCCACATCACCGACCTGTCGTGGGGCCGCGTAAGCCATCCGGACGAGGTCGTGCAGCTCGACCAGAAGATCAAGGTCGTCATCCTCGACTTCGACGAGGCCAAGAAGCGCATCGCGCTGGGTCTCAAGCAGCTTCAGCCCCATCCGTGGGAGGCGCTCGACCCGAACCTCAAGGTGGGCGACCACGTGAAGGGCAAGGTTGTCGTGATGGCCGACTACGGTGCATTCGTCGAAATCGCCCCGGGCGTCGAGGGTCTGATCCACGTATCGGAGATGTCGTGGAGCCAGCACCTGCGTTCGGCCCAGGATTTCCTGAAGGTGGGCGACGAGGTGGAGGCCGTCGTGCTGACGCTCGACCGCAATGACCGCAAGATGTCGCTGGGCATCAAGCAGCTCACGCCCGATCCGTGGGAGAACATCGAGGTGAAGTACCCCGTCGGCACGAAGTGCACGGCCAAGGTGCGCAACTTCACCAACTTCGGCATCTTCGTCGAAATCGAGGAGGGCATCGACGGTCTGATCCACATCTCGGATCTGAGCTGGACGAAGAAGATCAAGCACCCGGGCGAGTTCACGCAGGTAGGCGCCGACATCGACGTCGTGGTTCTCGAGATCGACAAGGAGAACCGCCGTCTGAGCCTCGGCCACAAGCAGCTCGAGGAGAACCCGTGGAGCGCCATCGAGGGCAAGTTCGCCGCCGACAGCGTACACGAGGGTACCATCACCGAGCTCACGGACAAGGGCGCCGTCGTATCGCTGGGCGACAACATCGAGGGCTTCGCTCCGATGCGCCACCTCGTGAAGGAGGACGGCACGACCGCCAAGGCGGGCGAGACCCTCTCCTTCAAGGTGCTCGAGTTCTCGAAGGCCACGCGCCGCATCACCCTTTCGCACACCCGTCTGTTCGAGGACGCGAAGCGTGCCGAGCATGCCGCCGAGAAGGCCGAGAAGCGTGCCGCCGCCGACGCCACGAAGTCGACCATGAAGAAGATCAACGCTTCGGTCGAGAAGACGACGCTGGGCGACATCGCCGGCCTGGCCGCCCTGAAGGCTGCCATGGAGAAGGAGGAGGAGAACAAGTAGTCTCCGCTCCGGCGCAATACCCGGGAGGGTGCCGACCGTCGGTCGGCACCCTCTCTCTTTTCATTCCCGCCCCTTCGCGCCCGTGCGCAGGCGCGGCCTGCGCGTCCCCGGTCCGGCCGCGGCAAGGGACAAAACGCATAACATGGTTTTTAATCGCAACGATGCTGCAGCAAGCAGGCGATCGACAAGGACGACATGAATAAAAGCGTGGGGTTCGTAGTCCTCGCCACGGTCGGTGCTGCCTTTGTCCCGACCAAATCGTCAACGGTCAGAGACCCGGAACATAGGCTGTCACGTTGACACGCTCTCCCGTCGGAGCAGGAACGGCATAGCCGTCGCCCTCAAAACGGGCGACATAAGCAATGTTTCAACGGCAGCTACGGCCGGCGCAGAGGAACGAGTCATACCGTCGTCACAAAAACGGACAAGGACCTCATCGAGGGCGGCGACCCGGAAGAGGAAGGGGATGGCATCCGGAAGGCTTCGCGACGCGGAGGCGGAGGCGCCGCGCCGTGCGCTGAAAGCGGAAAGAAGAGCGCGGCAGGGGGGGGGTGATGCGAGCCCGGGTCGGGGCGCGGCTCCGCCGGGAAGCCGACGGAAGAGAGATGCGTGCGGAACCGTCCCGGCGCGGCGGCGGGGAAGCAAGGCGGCAGGAGGGAGCGAGAGAGAGGGAAGGGTCAGACCCGGCTGTCGACGGCGGCGCGGATGCGGTCGAAGACCTCGTCCATGGTGCCTACGCCGTCCACGCCGACATATTTGCCCTGTCCGGCATAGAAGTCGGCCACGACAGCCGTCTGGCGCCGGTAGACGGCGATGCGGTCGCGGACGACCTCCTCCGAGGCGTCGTCCTCGCGGCCCGAATCGCGGCCGCGGAGCAGGATGCGGCGCACGAGCTCCTCTTCCGGCACACGGATGTCTATCATCAGGTCGACCTTCAGGCCGTGTTCGGCAAGGATGCGGTCGAACTCCTCGGCCTGGCGAGTGGTCCGGGGGAAGCCGTCGAAGATGCATCCGCCGCTGCGCCCGTGTTCGGCGACATAGTCGGCCACCATGCCGATGACCACCTCGTCGGGAACCAGCTGGCCCGCACGGATGTATTGCTCCATCTCGCGGCCCAGCTCCGTGTCGCGGGCGATCTCCTCGCGGATCACCTCGCCCGTCGAGACGTGGCGGATGCCGTAGTGTTCCTTCAGCCGCTGGGCCTGCGTGCCCTTTCCGCATCCGGGCGCGCCGAAGAGTATGAGGTTCATCATAGTTCGGATACGATGTTTTCGGAAGACAAAAATACGCTATTTTTTGCGGATGCAATGGATTTCGGCTAATTTTGTCGGAAAATAGCGGCGCACACCATGGAAAAGAAAGGACGTACCGAAATCGCCGACCTGGGCGAATTCGGACTCATCGACCGGCTGACCGGATCCTTCGGCAAGGGCAACCCATCGACCGTCACGGGCGTGGGCGACGATGCCGCCGTGCTCGCTCCGGCCGAAGGCGACGCGGTGCTCTGCTCGTCGGACACGATGTTCGAAGGGGTCGACTTCGACCTCACCTATTTTCCTCTCAAACACCTGGGATACAAGGCTGTGACAGCCGGCGTGAGCGACATACTCGCCATGAACGGCACCCCCGAACAGATCATGATATCGCTCGGCGTCTCGGCCAAGCTGTCGGTCGAGGCGCTCGACGCGCTCTACGAGGGTATCGCCTTCGCCTGCCGCGAACACCGCATCGACCTGGTGGGAGGCGACACTAAGTCCTCGATGACGGGTCTCGTGCTCGGCATCACGGCCATCGGGTCGGCCTCCCGCGAGCGGGTGGTCTACCGCTCGGGGGCGCAGAGGCACGACCTCGTCTGCATCACGGGCAACCTCGGTGCCGCCTACATGGGGCTGAGGCTGCTCGAGCGCGAGAAGCGCGTGCTGGAGAACGTGACCAATCCCGAACCGCAGTTCGAGGGGTACGAATACCTGCTCGAGAAGTATCTCAAGCCGCGCCCCCGCACCGACATCATCGAGGCGCTGGCCGAGGAGCGGATCGTCCCGACGGCGATGATCGACCTCTCGGACGGTCTCTCGAGCGACCTGCTGCAGATATGCAAGGCCTCGAAGTGCGGCGTGCGCATCTATCTGGACCGCATTCCCATCGCGCGGCAGACCACGGCGCTCGCCGAGGAGATGCACGTCGACCCGGTCGTCGCGGCGCTCCACGGCGGACAGGACTACGAGCTGCTCTTCACCGTGCCGCTCGAGATGCGGGAGCAGGTGATGCGGCTGGGGCTGGTCGATGTCATCGGCCACATCACCGACGCGGAGGCCGGCGCCTGCCTCGTGACGCCCGACGGCGCCGAGATCCGGCTCAGGGCCCAGGGCTTTCCCGAACGAAACTGACCCGCTGGCCCGCGCGGGCCGGCGACGCCCCTCCGTCGCGGGAGAGACGCCGCGCGCATGCGGCGCGCGGCGGCCGTGCGGGGAGAATGAGAAATAAAATCCTGCGTTCCTTTTCGTTTTCGCCGATTTTTTCCTACCTTTGCGGTCCCGCAAGGGAATAAAGCAAACCAAAGGTATCATGAATCACTACGAAACCGTTTTCATTGTCACCCCCGTCCTGTCGGATGCACAGGTGCAGGAGGTCGCTGACAAATTCCAGGGTGTCATCACCGAGAACGGCGGTCAGATGGTGAATCGGGAGGCCTGGGGGCTGAAGAAGCTCGCCTACCCCATTCAGAAGAAGACCACCGGCTTCTACTTCCTCATGGAGTTCACGGGCGAGGGCTCGCTCGTGGGGACGCTCGAGACGCAGTACCGCCGCGACGAGCGCATCATCCGTTTCTTGACGTTCAAGCAGGACAAATTCGCCGTGGAGTACTCGGAGAAGCGTCGTGCGAAACTTTCCAACAAACAGCAGGAGGAGTAAACCATGGCACAGGAGAACAAAGCAGGTCAGTCGGAGATCCGTTATCTCAATCCCGTAACGGTCGACGTAAAGAAGAAGAAATACTGCCGTTTCAAGAAGCTCGGCATCAAGTACGTGGACTACAAGGACGGCGAGTTCCTCAAGAAGTTCCTCAACGAGCAGGGCAAGATTCTGCCCCGCCGCCTGACGGGTACTTCGCAGAAGTTCCAGAAGAAGGTTGCCCAGGCCGTGAAGCGTGCCCGCCACCTTGCCATTCTGCCGTTCGTAACCGATTGCATGAAATAAGCTAAGGAGGAGTCAACATGGAAGTCATTCTGATCAAGGATATGGAGAACCTGGGCTACGCCAACGACATCGTGAACGTGAAGCCCGGTTACGCGAACAACTACCTGATTCCCCAGGGTTACGCCAAGGCCGCTACCGCTTCGGCCAAGAAGGTGCTGGCCGAGAACCTCCGCCAGCGCGCCCACAAGGACGCCAAGATCCTGGCTGACGCCCAGGCTCTGGCCGAGAAGATTGCCAACCTGCCGCTCACCATCGCCGTGAAGGCCGAGGAGGGCAAGCTCTTCGGTACGGTGACCGCCGCCGATATCGCCGAGGCACTCGCCGCCAAGGGCGTGGAGCTCGACCGCAAGGTGATCGCCGTGGAGGCCATCCGCACGGTAGGCGAATACGAGGCCGTGGCCAAGCTGCACCGCGAGGTGAAGGCTACGGTGAAGTTCAGTGTCGTGGCAGCCGAGTAGCGCTGTACGACGACGAATCCGGACGGGGCGGGGAGCAGAGGCTCTCCGCCCCGTCCGCTTCCCGGCGTCCGTCCCG
>CASELE010000033.1 GCA_949288735.1 uncultured Alistipes sp. | reverse complement strand
CGAGGCGCCGCGGCTGGCGCGCCTTGCGGCGGGCGACCTGCTCGAACTGGAGCGGCTCACCGCGGCGGACGACGCCGACGGCCGCACCGCCTGCTTCGAGCTCTTCCGCTCGCTCATGCGGCTGAGCTACAACGACCGGCACCTCGAACTGATGGGGTGGGCCGAGGAGGCGGCCCAGCTGCCGCGCGAGCAGCAGCGGCGCCTGCTCACGGAGTCGGTGCGCCTGCTGCGCGCCAGCTACCTGATTCATGCCGGCCTGGGGAGCCTCGGCTACCTGTGGGGCGAGGAGCTCGCCTTCTGCACGAAGTTCGCCCCCTATGTCGACTCGCGGAACATCGAGCCCCTTGTCGGGGAGATGGAGCGGGCGCTGGCCGAACTGACGCAGAACGGCAACCCGACGATTGTATTCACCCACTTCGCCCTGGCGGTGAGCAAGATGATAAGACCCCTGCAACGATGACACGCGCGTGGATATTGGCCGGCGGCAACGTCGGCGACATGGAGTCCCGCCTCGCCCGGGCCGAGGAGCTGCTCGCCGGGCGTGCGGGACGCGTGGCGGCCGCCTCGCGCCTCTACCGCTCGGAACCGTGGGGATTCGAGGCGGCCGGGCTCTTCGCCAACCGCGCCTTCGCAGTCGACACGGAGCTCGCCCCCGAGGCGCTGCTCGACACGCTGCAGGAGATCGAGCGGCTGCTGGGGCGCGACCGCCGGGCCGAGGAGGCCGAACGGGCCCGCACGGGGGCGCGCTACGTCTCGCGCCCCATCGACCTCGACCTGCTCTTCTACGGCTCGGCGCGCATCGACAGCGCGCGGCTGCAGGTGCCCCATCCGCTGCTGCCGCAGCGGGCCTTCGCGCTGCGTCCGCTGTGCGAGATAGCGCCCGCACTGCGCCATCCCGTGAGCGGGCGGAGCGTGGCGGAGATGCTCGGGGCGCTGGAGCGGGAGGATGAAACGCAAAAGCCATGACGCGAATGAGAACGAAAGCGAAAACGATGAAAGGCCTTGCCGCCCTCCTCGCCGCGGGGGCGCTCTGCACGGGGTGCATGAAGGAGGTCGCCTTCGACACGACCTACGTGCTGCGCCCCTACGTGCAGGATACGACCGGTGCCCCCATGCGGAGTCTCGCGGGGGTGGCGGCCTATGCCTTCGACGCCGATACGTCGCAGTGGATGGTCGCCTCGTACGAGGATGCCTTCGCCGGACGCATCTCGCGCCGCGGCGCCCCCGACGAGAAGCGTTCCGACCCCGTAGCCTCCTCCTGCGCCTGCACGCCCGTGGATACGATCCCCTCCTCGGCCAACTGGGTGCAGATGCCCGTGCGGCTCCCCTCGGCGCTCATCGTGGCCGTCGATACGGAGCACCGCCTCTACGGCTGGCGGCAGCAGGAGTTCCACGAGAACCTCTCGCCCTACATCCTTTCGGTCGCCTTCCGGCCCTGGCGCGGCTCCTACACGGACGGTGCGTGGTACATGCGCAACGACTTCTACGAGCCCGAAACCGAAGAGCCCGGAACCTCCGGGGAGTCCGGCGGCGCGGCTGGCGACATGACGGCGGGAGCGGCGCCGCTCCGGTAAGCAGAAAAGCAGAAGAGAGATGCAGAAGAGAAGAACCATACGTGCGATGCGGACGGGAGCGCTGCTGCTCTTCCTGTCGGCGTTCTGCGCCCGGTGCGCCAGTACGCTCACCCCGACGGGCGGACCGCGGGATTCGCTGCCTCCGGTCGTCGTGGCGATGACTCCGGCCGACGGCGCGCTGCGGATGAAGGACGGGTCGCGGATCTACATTGAGTTCGACGAGTTCATACAGCTCAAGGACCAGCAGAAGGAGTTCTACACCTCGCCCCCGATGAAGTACCGGCCGACGCTCACCATGCGGGGCCGCGGGGTCGTCGTGCAGCTGCGCGACACGATGCACCCCAATACGACCTACGCCCTCAACTTCGGCAGCACGGTCTGCGACAACAACGAGGGCAACCCGCTCCACGCGCTGCGCTACGTCTTCTCGACGGGCGACGAGATCGATTCGATGTACATGTCGGGCTATACGGCCGACAGCTACCGTGCCGACTCGGTCTCGAAGAGCTTCATCTGGTTCTACGTGGCCGACTCGCTGCCCGAGACCCCCGGCTACGACTCGACGCTCTTCCTGCGCGAACCCCACGTCGTGGCGCGGGCCGAGAACAACGGCATCTTCATCGCGCAGAACCTCAAGCCGGTGCCCTACCGCGTCTACGCCGTGGAGGACCGCAACGGCAACCAGACCTACGACCCGGCGGTCGATCAGGTGGGCTTCCTCGAGGGAACCTACAATCCGGCCGAGCAGCCCGATTTCGCCATCTGGTACGACTCCGTGCGCCGCTATCCGACGGCCGAGCCGCAGCTCTACATCCGCATGTTCACCGACCGGGCCTTCCGCCGGCAGATGCTTGCGCAGAGCGAGCGGCCGCTGCAGCACAAGGCGGTGCTCTACTTCAACGCCGCGCGGCCCGAGATCTCGGAGCTGCGCTTCGACAGCATCCCCGCCGACAGGGTCATCGTCGAGCCGCTGACCGAGGGGCGCGATACGCTGGCCCTCTGGTTCAACCTCCCCTCGGCCGAGCTTCCCGACACGATCAGGGGCACGGTCACCTACCTGAAGCACGACTCGCTCAACGTGCTGCGCCCCGAGACCGAGGAGCTGAAGCTCGCATGGCGGCTCGTCGAGACGCGGGAGCAGGAGCGCGAACGCGAACGTCAGGAGCGCGAGCGGGCCCGCGCCGAGGCGGCCGGCGAGGAGTATACGCCCCCCGAACAGGAGAACCCCTTCGCCTTCAAGCTCCCCCTCTCGGGCGAGGTGAACCCCGAGCGGCACCTGACGGCCGAATTCGACTATCCGCTCGTGCGGGCCGACTCGTCGGCGCTGCACCTCACCCGCACCGATGCGGAGGGAGTGACGACCGACGTGCCCGTGCGCTTCGTGCGCGACACGGCCTCGATGCACCGCTGGCGCATCGAAGCCCGCTGGGAGACCGGCGGCGAGTATGCGCTCACGATTCCCGAGGGGGCGCTGACCGACGTGGCGGGCTGTTCGAACGACTCGATTACGGGTAGCTACAAGGTCATGGATCCCGAGCAGTTCGCCGTGGTGAAGTGCCTGGTGCAGTCGCCGGGCGAGGGGATGCGTTACATCGTGCAGCTGCTCGATGCGGGCGACCGGCTTATCGAGGAGCGGCGCGGCGTGACGGAGGGCCCGGTGCAGTTCAACTATGTCGAACCGGGCGAGATCAAGCTCCGCGTGGTCGAGGACGCCAACGCCAACGGCCGCTGGGATACGGGCGACCTGGTGGCGCGGCGCCAGCCCGAGCGGTCGGAGCTCTACCGCAACGATGCGGGCGAGGAGATCTTCACCACGAAAGCCAACTGGGAGTTCGAGGTGACGCTCGACATGGGACGCCTCTTCGCCCCCGTGACCATGGAGTCGCTCGTGCGGCTGCTCGACGAGCGCGAGACGCAGCGCCTGCGCAAGGAGGACGAGGCGCGCAGGGAGGCTGCGGCGCGCCAGAGCGGCCAGCAGCAGAGCGGCGGCTTCGGGCTGGGCAGCATGGGAGGCATGATATAACGGACAATGGGCAGATGAAACGAATCGGAACGATCCTCGCGGCCCTCGCCCTCCTCTGCTGTACGGCACGGGAGGCGGCGGCACAGCATACGCTGGGTGTGCTGGGCGGCTTCGGCATGTCGACGGCCCGCCTCTACCCCAAACAGGAGACCCGCCCGCTGTGGGGCGGCGCGCACTACGGCATCACGTGGCGCCACTACGGACCGCAGCGCTTCATCGGCGGCTTCGGCCTCGACCTCGAGGTGATGGACCGGGGCTTCTCGTACGCCCCCTACGCCTCGACGACCGAGAACAAGGAGGACTACCAGTATTATACGCGGCGGCTCCGCTCGGTGGTGCTGCCCGTCGTCTGGCAGCCCCACTTCTACATCGCGCGCCGCGTGCGCGTCTTCCTCGAGGCCGCCGCCACCTTCTCCTACAATTTCGGCTCGACCTACGAGAACGAGATCGCGGGGGTGTCGGGCGACTACGAGTTCCGCGTGGCGCGCGACAACCGCTGGGGCTACGGCCTGGCCGGCGGCGGCGGCGTGGCGGTGCTCGTCGGCCGTTTCGAGGTGATGGCCCGCGTGCGCTACTATTTCGGCTACGCCGACATCGTGCGCAACCGCAACAAGTACTCGGGCAACATGAACGACGGTCCCGAGAACCCCTTCTACTATACCCCCATCCGCTCGCCGCTCGACAACCTCACGCTCAGCTTCGGCGTCGCCTACCGCTTCAACCGTTGGGGATTCGACGAGTGGAACGTGCCGCGCCCGAAGCGCGACCGCAAACGAGAAACCTTCAACTTTTCACTGGATTGACATAGACATGGAGACCACACGCCAGCAGAAGATAGCCCGGCAGATCCAGCGCGACGTCGCCGAGATCTTCCAGAAGGAGGGGCGCGAAATCGTGCGCGGCACCCTCGTCACCGTCACGGAGGTGCGCGTGTCGCCCGACTTCAACTACGCCCGCATCTACGTGAGCATCTTTCCCTTCGACCGTGCGCCCGAGACGATGGCCTCGCTCGACCGCAACGCCTGGTTCGTGCGCCGCGAGCTGGGACGCCGCATCAAGGATCAGCTGCGCACCGTACCCGAGGTGCAGTTCTTCCTCGACGACTCGCTCGAATACATCGACCACATCGAGCAGGCCATGAAGCGCGACGACGACCGGCTGCGGGCCCACGCCCCGGCCGACGGCGCCGCCGGAAGCGGGGAGCCGGCCGCGCCCGACGCGCCCGAACGGAAGGAGTAGCGCGGAAGACCGGCCATGTTCGCCCGTTTCGTCGCCCGCCGCTATCTCTTCGCCCCCGGGTCGCGCTCGGCGGTCCACCTCATCACGTGGCTGAGCGCGGTGGCTGTCGCCGTGCCCGTGGCGGCGATGATCGTGCTGCTCTCGGTCTTCAACGGCTTCGAGCGGCTCGTCGGCAGGACGGGGTCGCTCTTCGAACCCGACCTTACGGTGGAGCCCCGGCACGGCCGGACCTTCGACCTTCAGGCGCTCGACACGGCGCTCCTCGCCCGCACGCGCGGGGTCGCGGAGCTCGCCTTCGTGCTCGAACAGGGGGCCCTGCTCGAACACGGCGGCCGTCGGTTCGCGGCGTCGGTTCGCGGCGTCGACGACCGCTACGCCGCGGTGTTGCCTCCCGGCGGCGCCGTCGTGGCGGGCGATTTCCGCGTGCGGCAGGGCGACCTCGACGCGCTGGTGGTGGGTCGGGTGGCCGCCATGGAGCTGGGCATCCGTTCGCTGGCCGATGCGCGGGTGACGCTCTACGCGCCGCGCCGCAGCGGCTTCACGACGCTGCTTCCGCTGGCCTCCTGCATCCGGCGTACGGTCTCCGCCGCCGGCATCTACGAGCTCGATCTCGAGACCGAGCGGCGCTGCGTCCTCACCTCGCTGCGGCTGGCGCAGGAGCTCTTCGCGCGTCCCGGCCAGGCCTCGGCGCTCTACGTGCGGCTCGACCCGGAGGCCGATCCCGCGCGCGTGCGCGACGCCCTTTCGGAGGCGGCGGGCGGGGAGTTCCGCGTGCAGACGCGCGCCGAACGCAACGCCCCGCTCCACGCCGTGATGCGCTACGAGAAATGGGCCATCTTCTTCGTCGCGCTGCTCGTGCTCGTCATCGCCTCGTTCTCGGTCGTGGGGGCGCTCGCGATGCTCATCGCCGACAAGCGCGGCGACATCGGCACGCTGCGGGCGATGGGGGCCTCCGAGGCCCTCGTCCGGCGCGTCTTCCGGCTCGAGGGGTGGTACGTGAGCGGCCTCGGCGCCGCCGCCGGGCTGCTCGCGGGGCTGGCGCTGGTCTGGGTGCAGCACCGCTACGCCCCCGTCCGGCTGCCGGCCGACACCTTCCTTACGGATCGCTACCCCGTGGCGCTGCGTGCCGAAGACCTGGCGGCGGTCCTGCTGGCCGTCGCGGCGGTGACGGCGACCGTCACCCGGATCGCCACGGGGCGGATGCTCCCGCGGAGGAGGGGTACGGAGGCTCCGAAGCCAATAGAACATAGTCACAAGAGAGCATCATGAAGAGGCTGATGAAAGGGGCGCTCCTCGCCCTGCTGCTGGCCGCGGGATGCACCCGCGAACGCATCATACCCGACGACGAACTGGCGCGCATCTTCCGCGACGCCTTCCTGACCAACGCCTACGTGGCCGAAGAGAGGCCGGCGGTCGATTCGGCGCGGCTCTACGAGCCGATTTTCGCCCGCTACGGCTACACGACGCGCGACGTCGAGCATACGATCGAGAACTTCTCGCGCCGCAAGAGCGCCCGTCTGAGCGACGTGGTCGAACAGGCCATCGCGCTGCTCGATGCCGAGGGGGCGCGCTACGACCGTTCGGTGGCGGTGCTCGACACGATTGCGGCCGTCGCCCGCCGCACCTACCGCCATACGCTCCGATCCGATTCGCTCATCCGGGTGCGCCGCCTGGCCGACTCGTCGCGGCTGCGCATCGTGCTCGACTCGCTGCAGCCGGGCAGCTGCCGCATCACGCTGCGCTATCTCGTCGACAGTCTCGACCGCAACCCGGGGCTGCGCGGCGCCGTGCGTACGCTGCGCCGCGACGGCACGAGCCGCAACAGTTCGGTCATCGTGCTGCGGCGCGGTACCGAGGCGTCGTTCGAACGTACCGTGGAGCTCGATTCGACGATGCGGGGGCTCGAAATCGACTTCGCCGACTTCGCGCGCCGCGACCGCGGGCGTCTCTCGGTGACGCTCCGCAATCTGCGCGTGGAGTATACCCCCGAACTCGATGCGGCGGTCGACAGCCTCTATGACGAGACGCTCGGAGTGCGCATCTTCGCCGACGAATTCTTCCGCGATGCCCTGCCGCAGGATAGCCTCTAACTGGTACTGGAGCCCCGAGACGGGTTTCATGCGCCGGCCGCTCGCCGAGCTCGACGCGGAGGGTCGGCTGCTGCGCGTCGTCCGGTGCGACGACCCGGACCGCCTCGCCGCCACGGAGCATTATGCGGGACTGCTCGTGCCGCGCCTTGTCGACGCCGCCTTCCTGGTGGCGCCCGACGGCACGCAGCTCGGTATGCCCCGCTTCCGGTGTCTGCGGGCGTCGGAGCCGGCGGCGTCCGATGCCGGCGTCCGCCGTCTCCGCGATGCGGGGCGGACGCTCATCTGCATCGGCTCGTCAGAAGGCCGCGAGCCGCTCGTCGAACTGCTCGCGGCGCTCCGGCGCGCCCGTGCGGTTACCGGGGCCCCGCTCGGCGAGCTGCTCGTCTGGGCCACGGCCAACGGCGCCAGGGCCCGCGCCGAATGGCCCGGGCGGCTTCCCGACGTCCCGGGGCCCGGGCTCTGCCTGCTCGAAGGGCTCGACTACGCGGCCATGGAGCTCACCCCCCGGACGACGATCCGGCTGCTCCGCTGATCCGGGCGCTCCGCCCTCCGCCGGTCTCTCTGCTTATCGGTATTTTGTCTCTGCGGGCCCCTCCGTCACCCCTGCCCCCTCCTCCGCGACGGCGTGCGGCGGCCGTGCGGCGGGGAGGTGCTCCTCGACGGTGCGGCGCAGCCGCAGGCGGTCGAGATGGGTGTAGATCTCGGTGGTGAGGATGCTCTCGTGCCCCAGCATCTCCTGCACCTGGCGGATGCTGGCGCCCCCCTCGAGCAGATGGGTGGCGAAGGAGTGGCGGAAGGTGTGGGGACTGATCCGGCGGTCGATGCCGGCGCGGAGGGCCGCCTGTCGGATGATCGTGAAGAGCATCACGCGCGTGAGGGGGGCTCCCCGGTTGTTGAGGAAGAGCGTCTGGCGGTCGGACCAGGCGGCCGGCCGCGCCTCGAGATAGAGTCCGATGCGGTCGCGCGCCTTGTCGCTCACGGGGACCAGCCGCTGCTTGTCCCCCTTGCCCGTCACGCGGATGTACCCCTCGCCGAAGAAGAGATCCGAAAGGCGCAGGGCGGTGAGTTCCGAGACGCGCAGCCCGCACGAGTAGAGCGTCTCGAGCATGGCGGCGTCGCGCAGTCCCTTGAGCGTGGGTCCCGAGGCGGCGGCGATGATGCGGTCCACCTCCCCGATGGTGAGCAGTTCGGGCAGGGGCCGACCCTTGCGGGGGGTCTCGATAAACTGGGCGGGCGACGCCTCGACGGCGCCGAGCTGCACCAGATAGCCGTAGAAGCTGCGCACGCCGCTCAGCAGGCGGGCCTGCGACGAGGCCTTGCGGTTGTGTTCGTAGAGCCAGCCGACGTAGTGCTCGACCATCCCGGCCTCCACCTCGCAGGGACCGACGCCGTGGAAGCGCACGATAAAGCGGCCGAAGAACTCCACGTCGTGCATGTAGGCGGCAACGGTGTGGTCCGCGAGACGCCGCTCCAGCTTGAGCCAGGAGCGGTAGCGGAGGGCGAGGTCGCGCCACGATTTCAGAATCTCGGCCATAATCGGTACCTTTGCGGGAACAAAGGTAGACAAAATTCGCACAAGGCATGACCACCTATACCGAACTGAGCGTCGCCGTTTCCGGCGACGAGGAGGCCGAGATTCTGACGGCCTATCTGGCCGACTACCCCTTCGAGAGCTTCCGCACCGAGCAGGGGATGCTCCGCGCCTACATCCCGCAGGAGGCGCTGGCCGACTGCATGACCGAGGTCGAGGCACTGCTCGACCGCCGCGGAATCGCGCGGCGCCGCTTCGTCTCGATCGGCTCCGAGGACTGGAACGCCGCCTGGGAGCGGAGCTTCACCCCGGTGGAGGTGGCAGGGCGGCTGCTGATCCGGGCCCCGCACCATGCACCGGCCCCTGCCGGGGTCACCGAGGCGGTCATCGCCCCGCGCATGGCCTTCGGGACGGGCCACCACGAGACCACGCGCCTCATGGCCGAGGGCCTTCTGGAGCTGCCGCTCGCCGGCCGCCGGGGGCTCGACCTCGGGAGCGGCACGGGAGTGCTGGCCATCCTCGCCGTGCGGCTGGGGGCCTCGTCGGTCGACGCGGTCGACACCGACGACCGGGCCGACGCCAACTGCCGCGAGAACATCGCCCTCAACGGCGTGGAGGGCCGCGTGCGGCCGCTGCACGGTGACATCCGCCGCGTGGCGGGCGAGCGCTACGACTTCATCCTCTCGAACATCTGCCGCAACGTGCTGACGGCCGCGATGCCCTCCTTCGCGGCGATGCTTCCCGCGGGAGGCGACCTGCTGCTGAGCGGCTTCCTGGAGGAGGATCTTCCCGTGGTGGCGGCCGCGGCCCGCGCCGCCGGCTTCGGGATTGCGGGCGAAAGCGTGCGCGAGGGGTGGGCCGCGCTCCGCTGCCGTCGTGAGCGATGAAGAGCTACAAGGGGCGCGGCGTGGTGCTGCACACGCTCAAGTACGGCGATTCGTCGATGGTCGTCCAGCTGCTCACCGACGTGGGCGGGCGCCGCAGCTACATGGTGCAGGGGGTGCGCAGCAGCCGCGGCCACGGCTCGAAGCTGGCCCTCTTCCAGCCGATGTTCGCCCTCGAGTTCGAGGGTCTCGAGTCGTCGCGCCGCCGTATGGACTCCTTCCGCGAGGTGCGCAGCGGCGCGGTGCTCCGCACCCTCCCCTTCGACGTGCGCAAGGCTTCGATAGCCCTCTTCATGGCCGAGACGCTCTACCGGCTGGTGAAGGAGTGCGAGCCCAACGCGCCGCTCTTCGACTTCGTCTGGAATTCGGTCGGGGCGCTCGACGCGATGGAGGAGGGAGTGGCGAACTTCCACCTCTGGTTCCTGGCCAACCTGAGCCGCTTCCTGGGCTTCTGGCCCGGCAACGCCTATGCCGAAGGGGCGTGGTTCGACGTGCGCGAGGGTCTCTTCGTCCGGGAGCGTCCGGCGGGCTTCGCCGCCCTCGACCCCGCGGCGGCCCGCACGCTCCACGAACTGCTCGGCCGCGACGTGCGCGACCTCGCCTCGCTGGGCCTCAACCGGCGGCAGCGGGTGGAGTTTCTCGACGGGATGCTGGTCTACTACGGCTACCATCTCGACGCCATCCATTCGGTGCGTTCGGTGCGGATGCTGCAGGAGCTCTTCTGAACCCTGCTTTTTTCGCCGCGGCGGCAGGAATAGGTATTTTCACGTATCGCCGGTTCGGAAAAGCCCCCTTTCTTTGCAGCCGGAAAATCGAACCCCCTACATGAAACGACTGATTCTGCTTCTGCTGGGCCTGTCGGCCTGTGCCACGCTCGGTGCCACCGGGCGCGATTCGCTTTCGGACGGCGCCCTGCGCGCCGAAGTGCTGCGGCTGCGCGAACGCAGCCGCGCGTGGGACCTCCTCGCCGACCGGCTGCCGCGCATCTCGGGCTACCTGCAGCTGGGCTACGAGATCGACGATGCCGGCACGTCGGACTTCTTCATCAAGCGCGTGCGCGTCATCCTGCAGGGCGACCTGGCGCCGCGGCTCGACTACTGCGTCCACGCCGAACTGGTCTCGCCGCAGCTCATGGACCTCTACCTGCGCTACCGCCCCTTCCGTCAGCTCAACTTCCAGCTCGGGCAGTTCAAGCTCCCCTTCTCGATCGAGAATACGGGCTACCCGCCGCTGCGCATCGAGTTCATCGAGTATCCGCTTGCGCTGACGCGCCTGGTGAGCTTCAACGACGTCTGCGGCATGAAGGGGGCCACGGGCCGCGACATAGGCCTCACGGCCTACGGCGGCTTCTTCGCCCGCGACGGCTACGACGTGGTGAGCTACGACATCGGCGTGGTCAACGGCGAGGGCATCAACACGCGCGACGCGAACCGGAGCAAGGATCTCGTGGCGCGGCTCACGCTGCGTCCCGTGCGCGGCCTTCAGATAGCAGGCTCCTATTACAGGGGCAGCTACGGCGCCGACCGCCTGCGGCGCATACGCTACGGCGCGGGTGCCTGCTACGACCGCGGCGCGGGTGTGGTGCGCGGCGAGTACATCGGCGGCACGACCGGCTCGCTGAAGAGCGACGGATGGTATGTGATGGGAGGCCTGCGCTTCGCGCGGCGGTGGATGGTCGCCGCCCGCTGCGAGGCCTTCACCGAGGACCGCTCCGTGGCGGCCACGCGTCAGACCAACTGGACGGCCGGCATCACGTGGCAGCCCGTGCGCTTCCTGCGCTGCCAGCTCAACTACACCTACGAGCACTACGCCTCCGACGCCTTCTCCGACCGCAACGTGGCGGCCGTCATGCTGAGCGGCATCTTCTGACGCGGCGCTTCCGTGCGGGAGAGGAGCGGATGCGCCCCGGCGACCTGTCAAGG
>CASELE010000032.1 GCA_949288735.1 uncultured Alistipes sp. | reverse complement strand
TCCGACGGTCGGCTGTCAGCCGCTGAAAGTCGGCGTCGGCGGCTGTCAGCGCTCCGCCGCCGTAGTCTGGAAGATGGCCTTGACGATGAGTAACGTGGCTCCCTGATGGCGCACGGTGTACTCCTTGGAGGCGCGGCCGGCACGGCGGAGTTCCGCGTCGTTGTCGTGGAGCGGGGCGAACCATGCGGAGAGCTCCTCGTAGTTGCGTACGGAACGTGCGGCCCCCAGCGTGACGAGGTCGCGTGCTTCCTTGAATTTCGCATAGTTGGGACCGAAGGCGATCGGTAGCCCGAAGGTGGCCGCCTCGAGCGTGTTGTGGATGCCGACGCCGAAGCCGCCGCCGATGTAGCTCCACGTGGCGTAGCCGTAGACCGAGGAGAGAAGCCCCACGGTGTCGAGAACGAGCATCTGTACGGAGCCGAACTCCGTTTCCGGCGTGCAGGCCGTATAGCGGACGGCCCCGCCGCGTACTTCGCGCAGCAGGCGGGCAATGCGCCCTTCGTCCATCTCGTGCGGGGCGACGACGAAGCGTGTATCGGGATAGTCGTTCGCCAGGCGGATAAGCAGTTCTTCGTCGGGACCCCATGTCGAGCCGGCGACGAAGAGGCGCCGGTCTCCGCGGAAGCGCTCCACGAGGTCGACCTTCCGTGCTGCAGCCGCGATTTCGGCCACGCGGTCGAAGCGGGTATCGCCGGCCACGACCACATTGCCGAAGCCGAGGCCGCCCAGCAGATCGCGCGACTCGTCGTTCTGCACGAAGATCGTGTCGAACGTCTCGAGCGCCTGACGCCACATGCCGCCGTAGGGGCGGAAGAAGATCGAGTTGCGGCGGAAGATGGCCGAGACGATGTAGGTGCGGATGTTGCGGCGGCGCAGCTCGCCGAGCAGATTGAGCCAGTATTCGTACTTGACGAAGATGGCGATTTGTGGACGGACCGTATCGAGAAATCGGCGTGCGTTGCGCGGCGTGTCGATGGGCAGATAGAAGATGTAGTCGGCGCCCGTGTAGTTTTTGCGGATTTCGTAGCCCGACGGTGAGAAGAAGGTGAGCAGGATCCTGTATTCGGGGTGTTCGCGCCGGAGGCGTTCGATGATGGGGCGGCCCTGTTCGAATTCGCCGAGCGAGGCCGTGTGTATCCATACGATGCGTGCCGCGGGGTCGATGGCGCGGGCCATTCGACCGAAGAGGTCCTTTCGACCTTCGCTCCAGAGCCGGGCCTTCTCGTGCCGTGGAGCGATCAGACGGATGACCCATGCGTAGAGGGCCACCCCGAAATTATAGAGCCACATGTTGCCTTCGGTTGAGGGTTATCCCGTGCGGGGCGAAGCCCGTTCCGCACGGCGTTCCGGACGGAAACGAAGAGCGTGCCCGAACGGTCCGGATGGCAAAGATAGTGTATTTTATCCGAAAAGCAAAATGCAAAATACACTTGCATACGGCATTAGGACGGCTCCTGTTCACGGCCTCTCCGGTTCCGGCCTTTCGGCCGTCCGCTACCAGTGGCTCTCGATGGCGTCGGCGACGAAGCGTACTTCGGCGCTTCCGTCCGGCCGCATCTCGACGGCCACGAGGTCGAAGCGCGGTTCGGCGTCGGAGCCGCAGGCCGCGAGATAGGCTGCGGCGCCTCGCAGGAGCGCCCTGCTCTTGGCCGGCGTGATTGCCTCCTCGGGGGTGGTCAGACCGTCGGAGCGGCGGGTCTTGACCTCGACGAAATGCAGTTCGCCGCGCCGCCGCGCCACGATGTCCAGCTCGTAGTGTCCGCTGCGCCAGTTGCGGGCGCAGATTTCGTATCCGGCCCGGCGCAGCCACTCCGCGGCCAGCTCCTCGCCTCTCCGGCCGGTTGCGGCACGGGATGTCTCGCTCCTCCCTGTTGCGGAGCCGGCGCCCTTTTCCGGCCGTTCCGTATCCCGGTGGCGGGAACCCTGCTCTTCGCGAGGCGGGACGTGTGCGACGGAGGTGCCGTCCGGGGCGGGAGCGCCGTGCCGCAGCACGGCGCTCCGGATCCGGTCGATGAGTCCCATATATTATAGGAGGAAAGAGAGGTCCTCCCCCGCATGCACCTCGATCGGTTCCGCCCCTTTGCGGAAGAGGCGCATCGGACGCTCGCCGATGAGTTCGAGCCGCTCTCCCTCGAGCCGGAGCATGCACCCCTCGCGCAGCCCGACTACCCAGCGGCGCGGATTGGCCGCTACGTATTCGAGTATGCGCTGTTCGCGCGTCTCTCCGGCGTGACCCGCGGGGTTGGCGTCGAGGTAGTGGGGGTTGATCTGGAACTTGACCGCTCCGATGGCGCGGAACGACGAGGGCTCCACGATGGGCATGTCGTTGGTCGTGCAGATGGTCGGGCAGCAGACGTTGCTGCCGGCCGACCAGCCCACGTAGGGGATATCGGCCTTCAGACGGCGCCGGATGGCCTCCATGAGCCCCTGCTCCTGCATCTTCCTGGTGAGGGCGAAGGTATTGCCTCCGCCCACGCAGATAGCCTCGGCGTTGCGGATCATGCGCCTCGGGTCGGCCGCGCGGTGAACCGAGCGGATACGGATGCCCAGTTCGGCGAAGCGTTCGGCCACGCGTCGTTCGTACTCCGCGTAGGAGAAGGTGACGGCGGCGTAGGGCACGAAGGCCACTTCGCGCACGCCGCGGAGAAACTCCCCGATGCGGGGCAGCGGGTAACGCAGGTAGGGTTCGCCTGCGTTGGTCGAGTTGGAGATCAGCAGTAGTCTCATAACGATTTTGGAATCAAAAAGTTATTCGGTAAAATGTCCTAAAGGTCGAAACTATTGTGCATAAAAAAAAGCAACGTTTTGTCAAAAGTAATAAAAAAAGTGTTACTTTTGCGCAAAATTCATTTTGAAATAGAAGAACTGTTTTTCTTTATAAATGTTTAACCAAAACTTTAAAGCTATGTCAGATGTTCAGGCAAAGGTCGTCGAGATTATCGTTGATAAACTGGGCGTTAAGGAGTCGGAAGTAGTTCCCGAAGCAAGCTTCACCAACCACCTCGGCGCAGACTCGCTCGACACGGTAGAGCTCATTATGGAGTTCGAGAAGGCGTTCGACATCCAGATCCCCGACGAGGATGCAGAGAAGATCGCAACCGTAGGCGACGCGATCAAGTACATCGAGGAGCACAAGAAATAATCCATCCAATACGGGCGGCTTCGCCGCGTACTTTAAATCTTGAATCATGAGGGAGAGAAGAGTAGTCGTTACGGGCATCGGGACGATCAACCCGCTCGGCGATACCATAGCGGAGTTCTTTGCAAATCTTGAGAAAGGCGTCAGCGGTGCCGCGCCGATCACTCATTTCGATGCCGGAAAATTTAAGACGAAGTTCGCATGCGAAGTCAAGAATTACGATCCGAGCCGTTATTTCGACCGTAAGGAGGTACGCAAGTACGATCTCTTTACGCAGTATGCGCTCATTGCCGCCACGCAGGCCGTGGAGGACTCGGGACTCGATCTGCAGAAGACGGATCTCGAGCAGGTGGGCGTGATCTGGAGCTCGGGTATCGGAGGACTCAAGTCGTTCTTCGATGAATGTCTGGGCTATGCCGCCGGGGACGGAACCCCGCGGTTTAGCCCCTTTTTCATTCCCCGCATGATCGCCGACATCGCTGCCGGGTTCATCTCCATGAAGTACGGTTTCATGGGGCCGAACTACTGCACCGTCTCGGCCTGCGCCTCGTCCAACCACGGCATGATCGACGCGATGAACATCATCCGTTACGGCAAGGCCGACGTCATGGTGGCCGGCGGTTCCGAGGCAGCGGTGAACGAGCCTTCGGTGGGCGGCTTCAACTCGATGCAGGCGCTCTCCACGCGCAACGACGATCCGGCGCACGCCTCGCGTCCTTTCGACAAGGATCGCGACGGCTTTGTGATCGGCGAAGGTGCGGGTGCCCTCGTATTCGAGGAGTACGAGCACGCCGTGGCGCGCGGTGCGAAGATCTATTGCGAGGTAATGGGCGGCGGCCGGTCGGCCGATGCCTACCACTTCACGGCTCCCCATCCCGAGGGCAAGGGGGCTATCAAGGCGATGCGCGATGCCATTGCCGACGCGGGTATCACCCCCGACGAAATCGATTACGTGAACGTGCACGGCACCTCGACGCCTGCGGGTGACCTGCCCGAACTGAAGGCCGTGGCCAGTGTGCTGGGTGACCATGTCTACGACATCAATATCTCCTCGACGAAGTCCATGACGGGCCATCTGCTCGGTGCCGCGGGCGCGGTCGAAGCGCTGGCCTGCATCTACGCCATCACGCACGGCGTGGTGCCTCCGACGATCAACTGCGAGGAGCTCGATCCGGAGATCGATCCCCGTCTGAACCTGACGCTCAACGAGGCGCAGAAGCGCGACGTGCGGTGCGCGATGAGCAATACGTTCGGTTTCGGCGGACACAACTCCACGGTGATATTCCGCAAGATCTGACCCACTGAAAACCCCGTTGCCGTGATCGACTTCCTGTTGCGTCCGTTCAGAAGAAATTTCGGACAGAACAAGGCGTATTACCGCATCGTCGACGATCTGTTCGGGTTCGTCCCGCACAACATCGAACTCTACAAGCTGGCTTTGATTCACAAGTCAGCTTCTTTGATTCTGGACGACGGCCGTCAGATCAACAACGAACGCCTGGAGTATCTGGGCGACGCGGTGATCGAGGCCGTCACATCGGACTACATCTACATCGAGTACCCCGACGAACAGGAGGGCTTCATGACGCAGATGCGTTCGCGTATCGTCTCGCGGCAGTCGCTCAACGGCATCGCGGAGCGCATAGGCCTTGCCCATCATGTCATCTCTCACTCGAACGGCAGCTTCCAGCAGAAGCACATCTACGGCGATGCCTTCGAGGCGATGATGGGGGCCATATATCTCGATCAGGGGTACGAATTCGTCAACAGGCTCCTCATCGACCGAATCTACGGCCACTACCTCGATCTGGAGAATATCTCCGAATCGGAGACCGACTTCAAGAGCCGGCTGATCGAGTGGTGTCAGAAGAACCACCATACGATCCAGTTCCGTTCGGGCCAGAGCCGCTCCGAGCGGGGCGGGCGCCCGGTCTTCCGCGCGACGGTCGTCATCGACGGTCTGGAGACGGGACACGGTTCGGGCGACTCGAAAAAGGAGGCCGAGCAGGATGCCGCCCGCTCCGTATCGCAGGGCGTGAGCGACGAGGTCTGCGCAACGCTGCTGGACAAGGTGGATCGGATGACTGTCTGACGCTCCGTAAGCGGGGTTTCCAATCCATGAAGAACATAACGGACAGGCTCCGGTCACGGGGGGTCGACGCCCTCTCCGACGGCGAGCTGCTCGCGCTTCTGGTCGAAGACGAGGCGCTGGCTTCGACCCTGCTCGCCTCGGCGGGCGGGCGGCTGGCCGATCTCGCGGAGTTGCGTCTCGAGCGGCTGCGCATGATGGGCGGCCTCGGGCTGCAGCGGGCCATGCGTCTGACCGCCGCCTTCGAGGCGGGCAGGCGTGCCGCCGCCGAAACGGCGGGCCGCGTGCTGACGGTCCGTTCGAGCGCCGACGTGGCGGCGCTCTTCCGTCCCCAGATGGAGGGTCTCGGCCACGAGGAGTGCTGGGCCGTACATCTTACCTCGGCCAACCGTATCGTCGAGCGGCAGCGCATCAGTCAGGGGGGTGTGCAGGGTACGGTCGTAGACCATCGGCTCGTGGTGAAGCGGGCCCTGGAGCTTCTCTCCACGCAACTCATCCTCGTACACAATCACCCCTCGGGGGCTGCCGAACCCAGTCCGCAGGACCGTGCCCTTACGGAGCGCATCGCTTCGGCGGCGGCACTCTTCGACATCCGCCTGCTCGATCACCTCATCATATCCCGTTCGGGCCACTTCAGCTTCCTGGAGGCGGGGTTGCTCGGCTGAATAGACCTCGCCGGAGAGGTGCGCGCGGCTCTTCCGTGCGGTGTCCGCCGCCCATGCGCGGGCTTCTGTCCGGAGGGGCGAAGAAAGGGCCGCGAGGCTCGGCGATTCAACGGAATTTTTGTATTTTTGCCTTTCGGAATTCAGAAATCAAGACCCGGAACTGATATGACTCAGGAGGAACTTTTCAAGAAACTCGTCGCCCACTGCAAGGAGTACGGCTTCGTCTTTCCGTCGAGCGAAATCTACGACGGTCTGGCCGCAGTCTACGATTATGGCCAGAACGGCGTCGAGCTGAAGAACAACATCAAGCGTTACTGGTGGGATTCGATGGTCAAGCTCCACGAGAACATCGTGGGCCTCGACGCCGCCATCTTCATGCATCCGCGCACGTGGGAGGCCTCGGGACATCTGGGAGCCTTCAACGACCCGCTTATCGACAACCGCGATTCGAAGAAACGCTATCGTGCCGACGTGCTGATCGAGGAGTGGCTCGCCAAGCAGGACGAGAAGATCGAAAAGGAGGTCGAGAAGGCGCGCAAGCGCTTCGGCGAGGCCTTCGACGAGGCCAAATATCGTGAGACGTCGCCCCGCGTGACCGAGACGGCCGCCCGCCGCGACGCGGTACATGCCCGTTTCGCCGAAGCGATGAATGCCAACGACCTCGCCGAGTTGCGCCAGATCATTCTCGACTGTGAGATTGTCTGCCCCGTGTCGGGCACGCGCAACTGGACCGAGGTGCGGCAGTTCAATCTGATGTTCTCGACACAGATCGGATCGGTGGCCGACGGAGCCAACACCATCTACCTGCGACCCGAGACGGCGCAGGGCATCTTCGTCAATTTCCTCAACGTGCAGAAGACCGGCCGGATGAAGATTCCGTTCGGCATCGCGCAGATCGGCAAGGCATTCCGCAACGAGATCGTAGCGCGGCAGTTCATCTTCCGCATGCGCGAGTTCGAGCAGATGGAGATGCAGTTCTTCGTGCGCCCTGGCACCGAGATGGAATGGTGGCGCCGCTGGCGTGACCTGCGCATGGCCTGGCATTGCGCCCTCGGCTTCGGCGACGCGAACTACCGCTTCCACGACCATGAGAAACTGGCCCACTATGCCAATGCCGCTACCGATATCGAGTATGCCTTCCCCTTCGGATTCAAGGAGGTAGAGGGTATCCACTCGCGTACGGACTTCGATTTGGGTAATCACCAGAAGTTCTCGGGCCGCAAGATGCAGTATTTCGACCCGGAGACGGGCGAGAGCTATGTCCCCTACGTCGTGGAGACCTCGATCGGAGTGGACCGCATGTTCCTGCAGGTGATGTCGGCCGCCTATTGCGAGGAGCCGCTCGATGGAGGCGATGTACGTACCGTACTGCGGCTGCCCGCGGCGCTGGCGCCGGTCAAGGCTGCCGTGCTGCCGCTCGTGAAGAAGGACGGCATGCCCGAGATAGCGCAGCGTATCGTGAACGATCTGAAGTACGACTTCAATGTCGTCTACGACGAAAAGGACTCGGTGGGCAAGCGCTACCGTCGCCAGGACGCCATCGGTACGCCCTTCTGCATTACGGTCGACGGCGACACGGCCTCGGACGGCATGGTGACGGTACGTCACCGCGACTCGATGCAGCAGGAGCGTGTGGCCATCGACCGGCTCCGTGCGATGATCGAGGAGGAGTGTTCGTTCCGCAAGCTCTTCCGCAAAATAGAACTGTAGAGGCCCGGATTTTTGCCTGCGGTATGTGCTGCAGGCATACGGCACACGGATGGGACGCATACTGGCCATAGACTACGGAACCCGGCGGACGGGGATCGCCGTGAGCGATCCGCTGCGGATTATCGCGGGGGCGCTGGAGACCGTTCCGACGAAGGAACTCGAGCGGTGGCTGGCGGACTATTTCGCCGCGAATGACGTGACGACCGTCGTGGTGGGCAAGCCCATGCAGACCGACGGCACGCCTTCGGAGACGTGGCGCTACGTCGAGCCGCTCGTGGCGCGTCTGCGCCGCGCGTGGCCCGACAAGGAGGTGGTGCTCTGGGACGAGCGTTTCACCTCGGTGCTGGCTCACAGGACGATGCTTGAGAGCGGCATCGGCCGCATGGCCCGCCGCGACCGGGCGCTGGTCGACCGTATCTCGGCCACCATCATCCTGCAGGGCTACATGGAGAGCGAGGAGCTCCGGCGGAAACGGAATGCGGTATCCGATGCGGAGACCGAGAAACGATAAGAAAGAGACTATTATGATATATCCCATAGTGATCTACGGAGCGCAGGCGTTGCGCAATCCGTGCGAGGAGCTCGGACCGGACTTTCCCGAGTTGCAGAAACTGATCGAGGACATGTTCCAGACGCTCGAGTCGGCCGACGGGGTGGGGCTCGCCGCTCCGCAGATAGGCAAGAATCTCCGTCTGTTCGTCGTGGACTGTACGCCCATGGCGGCCGACCGTCCCGAACTGGCCGGATTCCGCCGGGCCTTCGTCAATCCGCAGATCTACGAGCGCTCCGAGGAGACCTCTCTCTACAGCGAAGGGTGTCTCTCTCTGCCGGGCATCTACGAGGATGTGCGTCGTCCGGTATCGATACGCATGCGCTATCTCGACGAGCATCTGCAGCCTCATGACGAGGAGTTCGGGGGCTTTGCCGCGCGGGTCATTCAGCACGAATACGACCATATCGAAGGGGTGGTTTTCACCGACCGCCTTTCGCCCCTGCGCCGCAATCTGCTCAAGGGGAAGCTGGTCGCCCTCTCGAAGGGCAAGTACCGCTGCACCTACCGTACGCGATAGAGCGTCGCCGGAAGGCGTCGTGAATGGGGGGGGGGGAGGACCGTCGGTCCTCCCCATTCGTGTGTTCGCGGACCACTGCATGGAGGAGCCGTGCGTGCGGCGCTTCGACCGGAATTCCGGCGCGGATTTTGCCGGGAGATTTCCGTTCGTCTCTTCTTCGTTTGGTCGGAACGAGAAGAGGAAAAGGGAAAAGGATGTAAAAAAATTTGTACATGCGGCGGAAAATAGTTATCTTAGTCCTCAGTTAGGAGACAATTCTTTCAAAACTTTACGTTATGAAAAAGTTTTTACTTACTTTGGCCGTAGGGCTGATGGCCTGCACGGCTTCGGCGCAGAACTGGATGGTCGGCGGACGTATCGGTACGGGATTCCAGGCAGATGCTGCCTATGTATTCGGCAACAACAATTATGTGGAGGCTCGTTTCGGTGCCGACTGGGCCAATCATGGCGGCACGGTGACGGCCGACTTTACGGCGCTCTATAACTGGAACATTCTGCAGATGGACTGGACGCCGTCGTTCGGTACGTGGTTCTTCGATGCCGGTGCCGGTCTCAACGTGGGCGGCAAGGGCCACTATGCCTATGTGGGTGTGGCCGGATGCGCCAAGCTGGGTGTCGATCTGGTGAAGGTGCCGCTGCGTCTCTCGTTCGACTGGACGCCGGTATTCGGCCCCGAGATTGCCTATTGGAAGGGAAATTCGGCTTCGAATTTCTACGAGCGCGGTCTGCTGGACATAGGTGTCACCTGCACCTATCGTTTCTGACGCTGCCCGGGCAGATTTTGAAAAGGGCGAGGATACGGCAAGGTATCATCGCCCTTTCTCTTTTTCGTACCTGTCGTGTCTGTTCCGGCCCAAGCGGATCGCGGCGATGCAGGAGACGTGCAGGACGTACGGGGCGGATTAGGCTCCGCTTCTTCGCCGCAGATTGCTGCGAGCGGGTACATGGACTGCAAAAGGCGGGGAGGCTCCATCCGGAGCCTCCCCGCCGGGAGTTGAAAGTCTCTTTCGGACTATTTGCCTTCGTTCAGGGCTGCGTGTGCAGCGGCCAGGCGTGCGATAGGCACGCGGAAGGGCGAGCAGCTCACATAGTTGAGACCCGCATAGTGGCAGAACTCCACCGACGAGGGCTCGCCGCCATGCTCGCCGCAGATGCCGCACTTGAGGTTCTCGCGCGTGCCGCGTCCCTTGAAGACAGCCTCGCGGATGAGCTGGCCGACACCGTTGCGGTCCAGAATCTGGAAGGGGTCGTTCTTCAGAATACCCTTCTCCAGATAGATGGGCAGGAACTTGCCGATGTCGTCGCGCGAGAATCCGAGGGTCATCTGCGTCAGGTCGTTCGTGCCGAACGAGAAGAACTGGGCCACTTCGGCGATCTGGTGGGCCGTGACGGCGGCGCGCGGTACCTCGATCATCGTACCGACCATGTACTCGATGCGGTCGTTGCGCTCGGTGAAGACCTGCTCGGCCGTAGCGTCGATAATCTTCTTCTGATAGCGTAGCTCCTTGTGGTTGCCCACCAGCGGCACCATGATCTCCACGTGTACGGGTGTGCCCGACTCCTTGACGTTCATGGCCGCCTCGATGATGGCGCGTGCCTGCATTTCGGTGATCTCGGGATAGGTGTTGCCCAGACGGCAGCCGCGGTGACCGAGCATCGGGTTGAACTCCTGGAGCGATTCGACCTTCTCGACAATCTTCTTCAGGGGCACGTGCATCTCCTCGGCCATCTCCTTCTGGCCCTTCTCGTCGTGCGGCACGAACTCGTGCAGAGGGGGATCGAGCAGGCGGACAGTGACGGGATAACCGTTCATCGCCTTGAAGAGCCCCTCGAAGTCGCCGCGCTGCATGGGCAGCAGCTTGCCCAGGGCCACACGGCGGCCCGCCTCGTCGTCGGCGAGAATCATTTCGCGGATCGCCTTGATGCGGTCACCTTCGAAGAACATGTGCTCCGTACGGCAGAGACCGATACCCTCGGCGCCGAAGGCGAAGGCCTGCGCGGCGTCCTTGGGCGTGTCGGCGTTGGCGCGTACCTTCAGTACGGCATACTTGCCGGCGAGCTCCATCAGCTTGCCGAAGTCGCCGCTCAGGTCGGCGGCCTGCGTGGCCACCTGGCCCAGATATACCTCGCCGGTCGAACCGTTGAGCGAGATCCAGTCGCCCTCCTTCACCTTGAAGCCGTTCACCTCGATGGTGCGGGACTTGTAGTCGATCTGCAGCTCCCCGGCACCCGATACGCAGCATTTGCCCATACCGCGGGCCACGACGGCCGCGTGCGAGGTCATGCCGCCGCGTGCGGTGAGAATACCTGCGGCGTCGAGCATGCCCTTCAGATCCTCGGGCGAGGTCTCGATGCGGACGAGGACGGCCTTCTGGCCCGTCGATGCGAAGATCTTCTCGGCATCGTCGGCGAAGAAGACCACGGGGCCCGTGGCGGCACCGGGCGATGCGGGCAGACCCTTGGCGATCACCTTGGCGTTCTTCACGGCCGTCTTGTCGAAGACGGGGTGGAGCAGCTCGTCGAGCTTGGCGGGCTCGCAGCGCAGTACGGCGGTCTTCTCGTCGATCAGACCCTCGCGGAGCATGTCCATGGCGATCTTCACCATGGCGGCGCCGGTGCGCTTGCCGTTGCGGCACTGGAGCATCCAGAGCTTGCCGTCCTGGATGGTGAACTCGATATCCTGCATGTCGGTGAAGTAGGTCTCGAGCTTGTGCTGGATCTCGTTCAGCTCCTGATATACGGCGGGCATGGTCTCCTCGAGCGAGGGGTACTGCGTCTTGCGCACCTCTTCGGGGATATTCTGAGCCTTGGCCCAGCGGCGCGAACCCTCGAGCGTGATCTGCTGCGGGGTGCGGATGCCGGCTACGACGTCCTCGCCCTGGGCGTTGATCAGATACTCGCCGTTGAATATGTTCTCACCCGTGGCGGCGTCGCGCGAGAAGGCCACGCCAGTGGCCGAATTGGCACCCATGTTGCCGAATACCATCGCCTGGACCGATACGGCCGTGCCCCACTCCTCGGGAATGTGGTTGAGCTTGCGGTAGAGGATGGCGCGCTCGTTCATCCACGAACCGAAGACGGCGCAGATGGCACCCCAGAGCTGATCCCACGGATTGACGGGGAACTCCTCGCCGGTGCGCTCCTTCACTGCGGCCTTGAACTGGGCCACGAGCTCCTTCAGGTCGTCGGTCGTCAGCTCGGTGTCGAGCTTCACGCCGCGCTTCTTCTTCTGAGCGTCGATGATTACCTCGAAGGGATCGTGGTCCTCCTTCGAGGCGGGCTTCATGCCCAGCACCACGTCACCGTACATCTGCACGAAACGGCGATACGAGTCCCATGCGAAGCGCGGGTTGCCCGAGAGCTTCGATACGGCTTCGACCGCCTGGTCGTTCATGCCGAGGTTGAGGATCGTGTCCATCATACCGGGCATCGAGGCGCGGGCGCCCGAACGCACCGATACGAGCAGCGGCTTCTCCTTGCCGCCGAACTGACGCTCGGTCAGACGCTCGATGTTGCGGATGGCCTTCTCCACTTCGGGGCGGAGCATCTCGATGATCTTCTCCTTGCCGTGCGCATAGTATTCGGCGCACACTTCCGTGGTGATGGTGAATCCCGGGGGCACGGGGATTCCGATGAGGTTCATCTCGGCGAGGTTCGCACCCTTGCCGCCGAGCAGCTCCCGCATTTTGCCGTTGCCTTCGGCCTCCTTGTTGCCGAAGGTGTAGACACGTTTCACGTCTGCCATAATGTCGTTTTTTGTTATGATATGATAATCTCTAAAAGGTGTTCGTCTCTTCTGAACGGGAGGGCGAAATTAGCGATATATATTCAGTTTTCCAAATATTTCCGGGCCAAGTGGCCGTATACCGGGAGAAAGGAACCGCAGCCGCCCCGATAGGCGTTCCGGTCGTAGGTCGGACGGGGGCCGCCGCTCTCCGCGTCGAAGAGAAAGCGGCGCAGGTAGACCGCCCCGGACGTGGCGCGGAAGACCGTGTCGGCGAGCAGCCGGTCGCGCATGCGCCATCCGTCGCGCGAACGGACATTGCCCTGTCCGCTGCGTTCTACTCCGGCCATGAGGTCGCGCATGCCGTGGCGGGCGGCGTGTGCCGGGCCGAAGCGTCCCGCGGCGACGAGCGGTGTGTGCGGATGGCGTGCGCGGCAGTCGTCGAGCGCTTCGGTGGCATAGCGCGGATTGTTGCAGGCGAGTATGCCGAGCCGTTGTCCGAAGCCGTCGGCCGTACGCAGCGAGCCTTCGGCATAGAGCCAGCCGCGTCCCTGCTCGACACGGTCGGGAAAGAAGAGGTCGCCGTGGTAGAGCAGCGCGATGTCGAGACCGTCGAAGGTGTTGAAGGTGCGGTGTATGTAGCAGTAGGACTCGCCGCAGGCGGCCACCAGGTCGCGCACGACCGACTCGTTCTCCACGCCGGCCACGACTACGAGGTTCATGGCGAGCGAATCGAGCAGCGCGGCCGTGTTGCGGATCTTGCGCCCGTAGCGTTCGGCGCTCCACCGGAGCCGGCCGTCGGGCGTGAACTCCGTGTCGTCGTAGAAGAGAGCCGGTATGGTGTCGTAGAGTCGGTCCGCGTCGTAGTAGGCGATGCCGATACGTTCCGGTTCCGTCGCGTGGAGTGCGGGGACGGCGAGCGGCAGGAAGAGCAGCGGCAGAAGCAGCCGCGCGGCCGCTCCGCTCCAACGGAGCGGCCGGCCTGTTGTCGTGCAGGTCGTGGCAAAGCGTGTCATATGCGGGGTGTGCGGCTCCGTTCGGGAGCCCGTCTCCCCAAAGATAACGGTTTTTGCCCTTCGTAGAGCGGTGCCGCCGCTCTTTTTCGTCGCACACGGTCTTCGAACCGCGGATCGGCTTGCGCGGCTGAAAATTATGGATTATATTTGTGAAAAAGAGGAGATGCGCCATGACCTGGGAGTTCATTCTGAGATTGTGCGCGGCCGGTCTGTTCGGGACGCTGATCGGGCTCGACCGCGAGTACCGCGAGAAGGATGCGGGTTTCCGCACCCATTTTCTCGTCGCGATGGGCAGTGCGCTGCTGATGATCGTGTCGCAGTGGGGCTTCGAGGAGTTTCTCTCCGTACACGACGGTACCCGATTCGACCCCGGGCGCATTGCGGCCCAGGTGGTGAGCGGCATAGGTTTCATAGGCGCCGGAACCATCATTTTCCACCGGCAGATCGTTAGAGGTCTGACTACGGCGGCCAGTCTGTGGGCGACGGCGGGCATCGGTCTGGCTGCGGGAGCCGGGCTCTATGCTCTGGGGGCCGTGGCGACCCTTCTGGCGCTGGTGGCGCTCGAAGGGCTCTCCTATCTTTTCCCGGCCCTCGGTATGCGGCGCGTGCTCATCGTCTTCTCGGCCGCGAAGCGCGAGACGGTGAGCGATATTTTCGAACTGTTGCGGGCTGACCGCTATGCGATACTCTCCTACGAGGTGGAAAGCGAGGCCGGCGGGCTCTACCGCGCCACGCTCGTCATCCGGGCCCGTACGCCGCACGACGAGTCGCGGTTTCTCGATATACTGCGGGGACATCCCGAGGTCACGGTCGAACGAATCGCCTGACACGGTCGCGCAGAAGGGCGCATCCCGGCGGAATGCCGATGCCGCCGAGCGTAAGCCCTCCTGCGGCGTGATGCGGCCGCTCCGGCGGGAATCCGGGCCCCGGCAGTGCGGATAATGCGATGGCTCTCGCGGCGGCGTTTCGGCCTGTTGTTGTGCGTGCCGCGCCGCGCCTTGTCGCCGAACATCCGCTGCGTGTCGCGCTGCAGTGTCTGGAGCCGGCGGGTGAGTTCTTCGGGTGTCATGGTTGCGGTCGAACGGCGTTCGACGGCCGTTCGGATTTGTTTTTATCGAAGTTCCGACGTATATTTGCAGTACGGTAGCGGTTTCGTTCCAAAGACCGGATTGT
>CASELE010000031.1 GCA_949288735.1 uncultured Alistipes sp. | reverse complement strand
CGGCAAATGCCGGATGCCCGCTCCTCTTTCCTGCCGCGAGATACAGCGGGAAGTCGAGCTTTGCAGCCTATGCAGCCTCCGCCGCTGCCTGTCCTGTCCGACCACTCTTCCGCACGACACCCCCATCGCACATCGCGCCGCTCTCCGCATCCCGTGCCGCACTGCAAGGTCGCCACCCGGCGAGCCGGGCGGCCGGTACCTTCCGCCGCCGCCACGCGGAGACGGCACCGCCGGACGAAGCGGAAAACCCGTAAGACGAAGCGGCCCGGCGCATTATGCGCCGGGCCGCCGGAAACCGGCACCGTCCCGGTGCTACAGCGTTACCGACACATCGTCGGCCCAGTTGATGTAACCCTCGACCCCGGACGCTACGTAGCCGATAACTCGCAGCGTATAGGAGCCGGAGCCAAGCTCACCGGTCAGGTCGACCGAGACCGACGTACCCTCGGTCGGAGCGGGTACACGGATCACCTGCGACCACGAATCGCTCGACACATTGTAACGCATGACGCGATAGTAGGCTACGCCTTCGATGTGGCTCCACGTCAGCATGTCGGCCGCACTGTTGAAGTAGACATTGTCGGGGTTGATGTTGGCAATCGTCAGCCCATCGGCCAGCGACAGATTACCCTCGTAACGGCTGTTCGCACCCACGATTTTCACACGGTAGAGTCCCAGACCGTCGGTCAGCAGAGAATTTACCGCAAGGCTCACTTCGGTCGCCGTAGCCGCGGGTCTCTCGGTCAGTTTCAACTCGTAGTCGTTGTCCACAGGGCTCTTCACGTAGACGTTGTAGGAAGAGGCGCCGTCGACCGCATCCCAGGTGATCGTACGCGTTTCTGCCGAGAAGTTGGCCTGAACCGCACCGGGCATCGACTCGTTCCGTTCGATGCCGAACGAACCCGAGGCGGTCAGGTCGCCACCCTCGACATTGGGGACCTGTACCGTGAAGTTGTAGTCCTGCAGGGTACCCGTACGCCAGCCGTCGGAATCGGCGCTGCGGATGACGAGCGTGCGGTTGCCTTCGCTCCATGTGATCTCGATTCCGACACGCGTGCCGGCGGCATTCCTGACGAGAATGTCACCCGACTCGATCGCATCGACATCGGCCGCCACGGGGAAGACAATCGTCAGCGGATCGGCAGGCTGCTCGGGCAGCGTGAGGATGTCGCTGCCATAGGAGGAGACGCTGCGCGTCATCTCGATCGTCTGAACGCCGAGAATCTGCCCCGTCTTCAGAGCCGCAACCTGCTGCGTGCCGTCATAGACGGTATTGCCCTCGATATAGGAGGCTTCGCAGCTGAGCTCAAGCCCTTCGGGCAGGCTGTCGACGGCATAGAGGCCTTCGGCATCGGTCGTCGTCAGATAGACGGCATCGCTCTTGCCTTCGTTAAGCGTGAAGCTGATGCGTACGGCGGCATTGGCCTGATAGCGCGTCTTCTCGCCGTCGTCGAGGGTCACACGGCCCGTAACGGCACCCGTCAGCGGATAGAGGCGCTGGTCGGTCAGCGTGGTCTTCATGATGGGCAGGTCGCTCTGGTCGTTGGCCAGCTCCACGACAAAGTCGCGCGAAACGGGCAGATAACCCGGACGCGTCATGCGCAACTCATAGTTGCCGGCCGAGAGTTCGAAGGTGACGCAACCGTTCGCATCGGTCGTTGCAGCCAAGCCGCGTCCGACCACCTCCACGGTCACCGAATCGAGGCCGCGGTTCGTATCGTAGTGGATGGCATGCACCGTCACCGGCGCTGTCGCATAGCTCGGCGCCAGATTGATGTCGTAGGTGTCGTTCTTGCACGAGGTGAGGGTCGCCGACAGAGCGGCGACAGCAGCGATGGATAATAAAATACGTCTCATAGGCAATAAGATATTAGTGATTATAATACGTCTTTTTACAAAGATATAATAAAATACCCTAAAAAGCAAACCTCTGTCTTATTTTTTACCTTTTTATCCTTTCCTTTCAACGACAGGTCAAAAAAAATAGGGAGCGGCCATAAAGGCCGCTCCCGTCCGAAACGCCCCGGACCGGCTCACCGGAGTCCGATGCGGCGCACCGCCTCGCGGGCGGCGGCAAAGAGCGCCGGCAGGTCGCAGTGAACTACCCGGCGCTGCTCCACCACGATTTCACCGCCGACGACCACCGTCTCCACGTCGGCCGCCTTGCCGCAGTAGACCAGATCGGCCACCGGATCGTTCACGGGCTGCAGATGGGGCTTCTGCAGGTCGACGAGTATCAGGTCGGCCAGCGCCCCCTCGCGCACGACACCCAGCTCGTCGCCCCACCCCAGGGCTCGGGCGCCGTTCACGGTCGCCATCTTCAGCACCTCGTAGGCGGGCAGGGCGCACGGATCACCCGTCGACGACTTCTGCAGGAAGGAGGCCGAACGCATCTCCTCCCACATGTCGAGGTCGTTGTTCGAACAGGGGCCGTCGGTCCCGAGCGTCAGGAGCACGCCGGCACGCATCATCCGTTCTACGGGAGCCACTCCGCTCGATATCTTCATGTTACTCTGCGGATTATGCGATACGGCGACACCCCGTTCGGCCAACGTCGCCATGTCGCGCCCGTCGACATGGACGCAGTGCGCCCCGATCATCCGGTCGTCGAGCAGTCCGAGCGCATCGAGATGCTGTACGGGAGTGCAGCCGTAGCGTTCGCCAACCATGCGCATCTCGTCGCGCGTCTCGGCAATGTGGGTCATCAGCCGCAATCCGAGCCGGTCGCTCAGGCGGAGTCCCCTCATCAGATTCTCGGGCGAGACCATGTAGGCCGAATGAGGCGCCAGCGCAATGCGCACACGGCCGCAGCCGGCGGCAAGGCGCACGGCCTCCTCCGTCTCGGCAAAGACCTCGTCGGCATTCGAATCAAAGTAGTTGCAACCGAGCAGCGCACGGATGCCCACCCGGCGGGCCGTCTCCACGCAACGGTGCTCCCAATAGTACATGTCGGCAAAGGAGGTCACGCCGCCGAGCAGCAGCTCGGCCATCCCAAGTTCGGCGCCCAGGGCCACTTCGTCGGGTCTCTGCTTCGCCTCGAAGGGCCAGATATGGTCGTTGAGCCACCGCATGAGGGCTATGTCGTCGGCCCGGTTGCGCTGGAGCGTCATCGCGGCATGGCAATGCGTATCGACCAGCCCGGGCATCAGCAGACGCCCCCGGGCATCGATGCGCCGCGCCGCGGGATGCGCCGCAAGAAAGGCGGCCGCGGCCGCCGCATCGGCCGTCACGAGGGCGATGCGCTCCCCGTCGACGCCGACCCACCCCTCGAATACGCCGCCGTCGGGGCGATCGGAGGTCATGGTCAGAATCTGACCGTGTTCGAACAGCAGTGTCATAAATCGGTATCCGTTTGTCGTTTCGGCTGACGTCCGTCGTCGTCGAGCGCACAGCCCTGCACGGCGACGATGTGGCGGCCGTCGGCAGAGTTGGAATAGAGGTGCACCACCTTGTGGAAGGTGCCCGACTCGCTCTTGTGGGGTTCGTAAACGATGCGTATCGTCCCTTCGCCTCCAGCCGGCACGGGGCGCCTGGGGAAGGAGGCCTTCAGGCACGAGCACGAGGTTACGGCCCGCACGATGACCAGCGGGGCGTCGCCCGCATTCACGAAACGGAACTCGTGTACCAGATCGCCGCCGCGGCGCTCCACCGTACCGAAATCGTGGAAGGACTCCTCCATTCTCAGCAGCGCACCGCCCGTCTCGCCGGAGCGGCTCTCCGCCGCGGCCGGCGGCTCCTGCCGCCCGCCATCGTACAGCGCCGACGGCCGCATCGCGGCAGCCTCCACGGCGACAGCCGTCCCGAGCAGTCCGAAGAGGCACGGAAGAAGAATCGAACTTTTTCGCATGTTTCCTCTCAATTGAGTCTGAATACGTAAGTGATTGTACCCCCCTGTACCGGAGCCCTGCTCTCGGTGAACTTCGCCTTGCGCGCCGCCGCGAGGGCCGCATCGATCAGCTCGGGGTCGCCCGAGGTGGAGCCCTTCGGTTCGTAGGCGGCCGAGGTGACACTACCCTCCGGCCCCACCGTCACGCGCACCACGACGCGGCCGCTCCGGTTACCGGGATAGGAGGGTTTCGGCAGAGCCCCGCGCAGCCCGCGCCCCTGCAGGCCCCGGTCGAGCTGGTCGAAACCTTCGGGGTTCAGGCCGGGACCGTCGCCCGATGCCTGCTCCTCGCCCTCGGGAGCCCGCGGATTGCCCGCATTGTCCGGCTCGTCGGCACCGCCGCGCGTCATCCGGAAGAGGGCGCGGGGATTGGGCGTGCGGGTCTGCGCGTCGGGACCCGATGCCCTGGCCGTCTCCTCGACGGGTGCCGCCGTCTCGTGGGCCGGCGGCTCGGGCCGCGCAGGGAGCGGCTCGGGCGCCGGCTCCGGTTCCGGCTCGACGAACTCGACATAGAGCGTCTGCTCCGCCGCCTCACCGCGACGGGCGTCGAACCCTCCGAAGGCGAGCGACCCGCCCGCCGCAAGCAGATAGAGCACCGCGGCGAGCGTAGCCCACCGTCGCGGCGACCGGTCGTTCGGATTATAGTAATACATGGTTCATTGCACCGGAGAGCCGGCGGGGTTAATTGGGCGTGGTGGCCAGGATCAGTTTGTAACCGTTGTCGCGGGCTATGTTCATTACCTTCACCACCTCGTCCACCGCGACCGTCTTGTCGCAGTGGAGCGATACGGTGGCGTCGTCGCGGTCGCCAAGCCGCGCCCTGAGGGCCCGCTCCACCCCCTCGATGCCCTGCACCCGCTCCAGCTCGACGTAGTAGTTGTATCGCGAGCCGTCCTGCTGAATCGACACCGTAGTCATAGCTTTGTCCTTGAGCTGGTTGGCACTTTGCGGCAGAGCCAGCTTCAGGGCGTTCGGATTGATCAGCGTGGAGGCGATAAGCAGGAAGAGCAGCAGCAGGAACATGAGGTCGGTCATCGACGAGGCCGAAAACGACTTGTCCACCTTGGAGCCGTGCTTGATAGCCATGATTCTATTATTTTTGAACGGGTTGGTTCAGAATATCCATGAAGGCGATCGAATTGGCCTCCATCTGGAAGACGAGCTTCTCGATACGTGCCACGAGGTAGTTGTAGCCGAAGTAGGCCGGAATGCCGACGATCAGACCTCCGACGGTCGTCACCATCGCCACGTACATACCGCTGGCCAGCAGTCCGAGGTCGACCGTTCCGCCGGCCGCGGACATGTCCATGAAGGTCTGCACCATGCCGAGCACCGTACCGAGGAAGCCGAGCATCGGGGCGCCGCCCGCGATCGTAGCCAGAAACGGCAGGTTCGTCTCGAGTTTCGAGACCTCGAGATTGGCCACGTTCTCGATGGCCGTCTGCACGTCGCCCATCGGGCGGCCGATGCGCTCGATGCCCTTTTCGATCATGCGGGCGATGGGCGTATCGGTCTTCTTGCAGAGATTCACCGCCACGGCGATCTTGCCGTCGGAGATGTAGTCGCGGATGCGGTTCATGAAGTTCATGTCGAGTGTCGACGCCTTGCGGATGGCCATGTAGCGCTCCACGAAGATGAAGACCGTGACGCCGCCCAGAATCAGCAGCGGCCACATCAGCCATCCGCCCTTCAGAAAGAGTTCCCACAGACCCATCCGGGTCTCCTCGGAAGTAACCGCCGCCTCGGCGGCCTGCAACAGTGTAATCATACGTTCGGTTAATATTTGATTTATGGTTTTCCGTCGTTTCGCCTCCTGCCTCCCGCACCGGTCACCGCTCCGTCGGCCCGTTGCGCCGCTTGCGGCCGCCCGGCACGGCGTCGTCTCTCTTCAGCGAGGTCGTACCTCCGGCATCGGCCTCATCCACGGCCGGCGGCGCGGAGTTCACGGTCACGGAGCCGTCGGCGCGCCGCTCGATCCGCAGCAGGCTGTCGCGGCGCTCGCGCAGCTCGGCGGCCCGCCGTTCGCGGCGGCGGCGACTCGAAAAGCGTTCGCGCACACGGCGGCGCAGATCCCGGAAGTTGTTGAAATCCTCCTTGTAATATATTCCTATGCCTGTCTCCTGCAGGCCCTGGTTCTCGTCGAAGCGGTCTATGGTCTGCGTGAAGCCCCTCAACCGCAACGCGCCGGCCCGGTCGATGAGCCACGTGATGTAGGCTTCGCCCATGAAGTTCGACATGTTGCGGTTCACCGCCTGCGTATTGTCGAGCACGTAGTTACCCGCAAGTTCCACGAAGAGACGGTCGTTCACCAGACTCTTCGAGAGCCCGATATCCAGCTCGTCGCTCGTCAGCTCCGACCGCGGCCGGTAGTCGATGTTCACGTTGTAGCCCCCTATCGAGAGGAGGTTGCTCAGCTGGTTCGAGAGAAACTCGAGCCCCGTGCCGAACGACGAGGAGCCGATATTGGACCCCGAATTCTCGTCGTCGGACTGGAAACTGCCGAAGACCAGCAGATAGAAGAACTGCGTATCCATCGTCTCGGGCGTGGCGAGCGCCTCGGCCACGATGGCCTGCGTCTCCGAATCGGTCTGCGGCACGCGCACCGCGAAGGAGATCTGCGGATGGAGCAGGCGGTCTCCCAGATGGATCAGACACTCTACCGGAACCGAGCGGTCGCTTCCGACGGCCGAGGTGCCCGAGAGCAGCGGCGTGATCGAGGCTTTGAGCCGGTAGACGGCATCGATGTCGATCATGGCGTTCATCGGCGAGCCGGTCCACTGGATGGTCGACCCCTCCTCGATGAGGAATTCGCGCGAAATGATGTTCTGGATCGATAGATCGTAGCTTCCCGAAGCGATGGCGTAGTCGCCGTACATCTCGAAGATGTTCTGCTTCGGATTGATCCGCAGGTTGAGCGTGCCCTCCCCGTTGCCGCGCAGCTTGCTGCCGGCCATATCCAGTTCCAGGTCAAGGTCGGGCCGCACGTCGAGTTCCAGAGCTATCTCCATTCCGCCGCGCTCCTCGCTCCGTGTACGGCCCTGCCTCTCGAAAAGCTGCTTCTTGCGGGTAACCAGGTCGACCGTATCGCTCCGCTGCGGTTCGGCAAAGGTGACGAAGTCGGCGCTCGAAATGTCCGACTTGCCCGAGAGAGGCATGATGAACGACGACCGCTCGCCCGTCGTCATCGAGATATCCATCCGCACGCCCCGACGGTCGCCCGTGACCGCAGCGCTGCCCGAGGCGTAGATACGGCCGTAGAAGGTTTCGTTGTCGCGCGACGTGGTATTGAGCACCAGCATCTGCCGCGGCGCCACCCGCACGGCGTAGCCGATGTTCGACAGATGCTCCAGATCGAGGTCTATATCCAGGCGGCCGCCGTTGCCTTCGGGATCGTAGAAGGGAACCGCCTCGGCCACGAAGTGGTTGTCGCGCACCACGAGCGTCGCTTCGGGAACGCTGTAGGTCACGCGTGTGAAGTCGATCGTCGTCGCAAGACCGGTCGCGCGGACGGAGCCCGAGAGCTCCGCCTCGCGACCCCGGCCAGTCAGCGCGAGCCGCACGTCGGCACGGCCACGCGTTCCGGAGACGACCCCCTTCAGTACGGGGTCGAGCAGTCCGAGGTTCACGCTGTCGGCCTCCACGCGGGCGTAGTAGCGCCGTTGCGACGGAGCGAAGAACCCGCGGACGAGCGTCTCGCCGTTGCGGCGGTCGTCCACGTAGATGGCCGCGCGGTTGCGCTCGAAGTCCCAGGTCGAGACAAGCCGCAACGGCGGTACCGGAAGACTGTTCACGGTCAGATCGTCGAAGCGGATGTCGGCCGTGATTTCGGGGCTGCGCAGTGCCGACCTCACCGTCGCCGTGCCGTCGGTCCTCCCGCCGATTCCGTAGCCGGTCCGGTCCACGAACTGCGACAGGGGGGCAAGGTCGAAGTTGCTCATCCGCACCACGAGCGAATCTCCCCGTACGCGCGAGGCCGTTCCGTTCACGAGCAGCGACTGCCGCTCGTTGCGCACGTAGAAGCGGTCTATGTCGACGCGGGCCGTATCCACGGCGATGCGGCGCGCCACGACGTTCCAGATCTGGTCGCCGCGCTGCAGATGCGAGGGCAGGATCCGCACGTCGAGCATCTGTCTCCCGCTCGCCGAATCGGACGCCAGGGCGGCCTCGACGCCGAAGAGTCCCGAGAAGCGCTCGACCGTATCGCCGAAACCTGCCGTCAGACGCACCCGTCCCTCGCGGGCGCCCCCGGCGAGCGAAAGGTCGCGCAAATGGAGCATGCCGAGATAGAAATCCTCCGACGAGGCATGCACTCCGAGCGAATCGCCCCGATGGTTCGACGCGCTCACGCTGAGCTTCGTGGCCAGCATGCGGTTGCGTTCCACGTAGTCGGCCGACGCACTCAACGAGAGACGGTCGCTGGCCGGATCGAAGAGCAGACGCAGCCGCGAGCCGTCGGCCACCTGCAGTCCGCTGGCCACGGCGTCGGTCACGGGGTTGATATTCTTCACCTCGACCGAGAGCAGCGAGAAATCCTCGGGCGCGGCCGCACGGTGCACGGGACGCAGCGTATCGGTCGCGGCGCCGCCGAAGAGGGGCAGGTAGCGCCAGGCGGCGCTCTTCAGGTAGCGGAAAACCTCGCGGTAACCGGTTCTGCTGCGGAAAGTGGCGTCCGCAAAGTCCGAATGCAGCTCCACCAGCTTGCTGCGGGCGGAATTCTCACCGCGCAGCACGATGCTCCGCGCATAGACCAGGCTGTCGTTGTAACGGTACGAGGCGCCCAGCACGCGAATCTCTCCATTCAGGTCATCGAGCGAACGGCCGCTGCCGCGGGCATAGAGCTGCGCCGAGAGCCGGGAGACCGAATCACGGCGGTTGATGCGCATGGCCGCCAGGTCGGCGCGCCGCAGATCGAGCGAAAAGTCGTAGCGGGGTATCGAGTCGTTCAGGTCGAGCAGACCCGAAAAGTCGAAGTCGAGCGCATCGTTGCGCGAGACGATGCGGCCGTCGAATTCACGGTTGAAGAGGTGGCCGTCGAGCCAGAGCGAGTCGTAGGTACAGCCGTTATACTCGAAACGGTGCACCTCGCCCGCCACCTCGGCGTCGGAAAAGCCGTGCCCCACCGTCCCGTCCAGACGCAGCGAGAGGGAGGCGGAGCCCAGACTCGGGTTGCCCGAAAGCAGTCCGAGCCGCATGTCGCGCACCGCAAGCGAACCCTTCAGGTCGCTGCGGTCCCGGCGGCCGCCGCGCTCCGGACCGAACCGCACCCGGCAGTCGGCCTCGCCGGCCTGCGTCTTCAGCGCCCCCTCCAGACGGAACGAGGCGAGCGAGCCTTCGAAATGGCCGTCGAGCTGCATATCGCCGGCCTTCCCGGCCGCACGCATCACCCCGGACGGGAGCTCCGTCGAAGCGATGTCGGAGGCCAGCCGTCCGAGGTCGGAAGCCGTGGTCCGGAGCCCCTCGAGCTCCAGGTCGAAGCGGGTGCGCTCCAGATCGGGCAGACCGACGGCCTTCAGTCCGGCGGTCAGCCTCGTCGTCTCACCCGTCTCGAGCGCCGCGAGCGAGACACTGAGGTCGTCCACCGTCCCGTCGGCCGTACACTCCAGATTGCGGAACAGGGTGTGCCACTCCCGCAGGGAGGGGGCGAAATAGGCTATGTCGTCGGTCGAAAGGCGGGCACCCCGCAGACGCGCATGGATGAGCACACGTCCGACAAAATCGCGGTATTCGCTCCACGAATCGCCCACGAGCGAAATCTCGGGCAGTTCGATCCGCGAGCGGGGCGTCCGTATCGAGGTTTCGGTAAAGGCAATGCAACCCGTAGTGAGGAGGAAATGTCCCGTGAGCTCGTCGATTTCGAAGCCGCTCCGCTCACGGGCCGCGAGCGATTCGACCGTCATCGAGATCGACGGTCCCTCGATAGCGAGATTCGTCGCCCGGGCCCGGATATCACCGATGCGCATGTCGCCGTAATCGACGCCGTAGACCGGATTGCGGCGCGCCTGCCGCCCGATGCGCACCTCCATACCGTCGATGAAGGCCGCACGTATCCGCAGCCGGAAGTTGCCCTTGCGTTCGCGTTCGGGGTCGCTGATGCGGTTCACCAGCTGCTTGATGTTCATCACCCCTTCGGGTGTCTCGTTCAGGCAGAGCTTCGCCCCCTCGACCCGGGCATGGTTCAGCACCACGCCGCCGCCGAAAAGGCCTACTCCGGCGACATGGGCCTCGAGCCTAGCGGCATAGAGCAGCGTGTCACGCTGGAAATCCTCCACGTAGAAATCCGATGCCCGCACCGTGCTGAAACGGCCGATCTCCACCCGTCCGATATGCACGGTGGTTCCCAGACGCTCCGATACGTAGGCCGTAAGCCTGTGCACGACAAGGTTCTGCACCGCGGGAAAATCGAGCAGGACCGAGAGGGCCACGGGAACAAGCAGCAAGAGCAGCAGCAGAGCCGAGAGCACTTTTCCCGATATTTTTATAACTTTGCGCACGCTACGGCTTTTAACTCGCAAATTTAACCAAAATAGTTGAACCGGAGCGAACCCCGGACGAAAATCGAGATGGACATCACAATCTTAGGCATCGAATCCTCGTGCGACGACACGTCGGCAGCCGTACTGCGCAACAACGTCCTGCTGTCGAATGTCATTGCGTCCCAGGCCGTTCACGTCAAATACGGCGGCGTCATACCCGAACTCGCCTCGCGCGCCCACCAGCAGAACATCGTGCCGGTGGTCGACACGGCGCTCAAGGAGGCGGGCATCACGGCCGACCGACTCGACGCCATCGCCTTCACGCGGGGCCCGGGGCTGATGGGTTCGCTGCTCGTGGGCACGTCGTTCGCCAAGGGTCTCTCCGTAGCGTGCAACATTCCGTTGGTGGAGGTCAACCACCTGCAGGGCCACATCCTCTCACACTTCATCGACCTGCCCGACCGCACGCTTCCGCACCCCGACTTCCCGTTCCTGTGTCTGCTGGTGAGCGGCGGCCACAGCCAGATCGTGCGCGTCGACTCGCCGCTCGAGATGCAGATCATCGGCACGACGATCGACGACGCCGCGGGCGAGGCCTTCGACAAGTGCGCCAAGGTGATGGGGCTGCCCTATCCGGGAGGACCCGTAATCGACCGCCTGGCCGGAGAGGGCAACCCGAAGGCCTTCCGCTTTGCCAAGCCCCATGTCGACGGGTACGACTACTCGTTTTCGGGGCTGAAGACCTCGTTCCTCTACACCCTGCGCGACGAGGTGGCCGAGGATCCTGACTTCATCGAGAAAAACAGGGCCGATCTGTGCGCCTCGCTGCAGGCCACGATCGTCGACATCCTGCTCGACAAGCTCATCCGCGCCTCGAAGGATACGGGCATCAGGGACATCGCCATCGCGGGCGGCGTGTCGGCCAACTCGGGACTGCGCGCCGGCATCGCCGAGACGGGACGCCGCCGCGGCTGGCGCACCTTCCTGCCGGAATTCAAGTTCACGACCGACAATGCGGCCATGATCGCCATGTCGGGCTACTACCGCTACAAGCACGGTGAGGTCGCCCCGCTCGACCTGGCCCCGGTCGCCCGTCTGGAGGATCTGTAATCGCCTATCGTCCGATACGATACGACGACACGGCTACTGTCCCGAAAGGACAGTAGCCGTGTCTCTTCTCTCTGTTCCGCCGCACGGACGTCCAGAGTTCCGGCACGGCCGCTCAGAGGAAACGCACCCCCTTGAGACGGGCTCGGTTCACACCGGAGGCCTCGCGTTCGACGATTCCCGTGAGGACATCGGCGGCATCGTGCCAGCGGTTGGCCCGGAAGAGCCTCCGGTAGGAGACGAGGTGGGCATAGAGTTCGGGCCACCGCTCCCGCCACCCCTGCGGGAAACGGACCAGATGGAGCACCGTAGCCGAATGCGAGAGGATACGCGCCTCCTTGTTGCCGCTCTGATGGAACCATTCGACGCGCACGGCCGGCGCGAGCCGCTGCACGGCCCGTGCGAAGCCGCGGCCTCCGTTGTTGCTCTCGACAGCCGTCTGCCGCGTACCCGACTCGCGCAGCATGGCCGCCACGAGCTCCTCGGTCACCTCCATCGGTTCGCGCGTGTAGACCGCATCGGTGATGTAGATCACCCCGTCGGCATCGACCGCATAACAGAGCGAACAGAGATAGTCATCGCCCGTATCGGCCGTATCGGTGTAGTTGCCCCAGCGTACAATCTCGCGCGGCAGGAGGTCGTAGCATGCGAACTGCTCCCCGTAGAGCAACCCCTCGCGGGCCGACGGATGCCCCTGGTACATGCATTCGAACCGCAGCGGGTCGAGCCGCCGTTTGGAGGCGAGCAACGCCGCCCCGTGCCGTGCCTCCCACAACGCCTCGCCCCGCCCGCGGGGGTCCGTCTCGGTGGGTTCGGAGGATTTCAGGGCCTCGAAGTTGAGATGGAGCCACCCTTCGGCCGGCTGATCCAGCTGTGCCCAGGAGCTGAGTTCGTCGACCCGCTCGCGCCGCATGAGCTCGCCGATCAGATCCTCGTCGTGCCAGCGCGTGAAGACGATCAGTTCGCGCGAGGCATTGTGCATGCGGGTCTTCACCACCGAGGTATACCACTCCCAGCAGTTCTCGCGGACAAGGGGCGAATTGGCCTCCATGGCATCCTTGTAGAGGTCGTCGAGAACGAAACAATCGACCCGGTTGCCTGTAAGCGACCCCTCGCGTCCGACGGAGAGGATTCCGCCCCGCCGTCCGACGATCTCGGCCTCGTCGGCCGTTCGCAGGTAACCCGCGGGGCGACCGCCGCGCTTGAGCGTCGTGGCGGGGAAGAGGGAGGCGTACTCGCACGAGTCGATGATGCGCTGCACGCGGCGGTTGAACTTCGAAGCGAGCAGGGCCGAATAGGAGGCGACGGCCACCTGCTGATCGGGGTCGAGACCCAGCAGATAGGCAGGCAGGAGCGTCGAGGCTCCCACGCTTTTGCCGTGCTGCGGCGGCATGGTGACGATGAGGCGGCGCACGCGCCCGAGGGCGAAGGCTTCGAGTACACGGTAATAGGCGCGATGGAAGGGCTGCAGTTCGAGAAAGGGATAGACCGCAAGCGCAAAATCGGTGAAGGAGCAGACAGGGGAAGGCATGGTACGGGTTCGTTTCGTCGGTTGAATCGTTGAATATCGGAATCCTCTCCGCGAGGGCGCGGGAAGAATGAGGATTCGGGCTCGCGCATCCCCTCCGGGTCCGGAGGGGAAAAGGCCACGTCCCGCAAAGAGGCGGGCGCCGCAGCGGATGGCTGCGGCGCCCGGATCGAGTCGTCCCCTTGCGCAGCGCCGCGGCGGGCGGGACGACGGGCGCTCCGCCCGATGGCGCCGCATCCGGAAGAGCGGCGGAGCGCAAACACGGGAGCACGGGTGGCTCCGCATGGAAGAATCAGGGTATCATGTATCTTTTCAGTTCATTGAATGAAAAATCGTTGAGCACTTCGCCCTCCGGCCCCGTCGTGTGAAACTCCCACCACACGGGTACCAGATCCGACAGGGGGCGCCTCACGCCGTCGGGAGCACGTTCCGTCCGACGGTAGACGATGAGCGTCGTCGTAAGGCAGTAGTCCCACTCACCGCGCGTGAAACGAATGGAATCCGAAAAATAGTCGGCCTCGCAGCCGAGCCGATCGGCCAAAAGCAGGGCCGTATCCTCGTAGAGTTCGGGCGTCACGGCGCAGACGACACGACGCGATTCCACCGGTGCATTTATTGTCATAAGAAATAAAATTATTAACTTTGCGACGGCAAATATAAGTTCAAAATATAAACCTCGATTCCCTGAACGACGTCTTTTCGCATTGAATTTTTTTATACAAACGCTATGAACGAACGGGTAAAAATGATACGAAAAACGCTTGGACTGACCCAGGAGCAGCTGGCCCAGCGACTTGGCATAGGAAAAGCGGCACTCTCGATGATCGAGACAGGCAAGGCGCGCCTCTCGTCGCGCAACAGAAACATACTTATTCAAGATTTGAACGTAAATCCCGAATGGCTCGAAACGGGCGAGGGAGAGATGTTCAACGCCGAACCCGACCTGACGACCTACATGCATCGCACGGACCGTTCGCTGCCGCTGCAGAGCGTACCGCTCTACTCGATCGAAGGGACGGCGGGACTCGTGCCGCTCTTCGCCGACCGGACACAGGCCAAACCGGTGAACTACATTCATATCCCCAACCTTCCGAAGTGCGACGGAGCCATCTACATCGTGGGCGATTCGATGTATCCGCTGCTCAAGAGCGGCGACATCGTACTCTACAAGCAGCTCCGCCGGCTGGAGGATATCTTCTGGGGCGACATGTACCTGCTCTCCATCGACATCGACGGAGAGGAGTACATCACCGTGAAGTACATACAGAAATCGGAGCGCAAGGGCTACGTGAAGCTCGTGAGCCAGAACCCCCACCACGCAGACAAGGAGGTGGAGATCGAACGCATCCGCGCCATCGCGCTCGTGAAGGCGAGCATCCGCATGAACTCCATCCGGTAGCGGGGCCGGCGGCGGGACGTCCCGAAGCGACGCGGCCGCGCCGCCGTTCGATTACAAGGTGTCAAAAATTCTTGCCCGAAGAGAATAATCTTGCAATAAATGCCTATATTTGTACTACCGATTTGAGATTTACCAATTCAAACCACATACACAGGCATGGATAAAACCAATGTACAAGAACTGCAGGACGTCGTCATCCGCTTTTCGGGCGACTCGGGCGACGGCATGCAGTTGACCGGTACGCTTTTCTCCGACACGTCGGCGCTGCTCGGCAACGGCATTTCGACCTTCCCCGACTACCCCGCCGAGATCCGCGCCCCGCAGGGCACCGTTGCCGGCGTATCCGGATTCCAGGTTCATTTCGGCGACCACCGCGAGCTCAACCCGGGCGACTACTGCGACGTGCTGGTCGCCATGAATCCCGCGGCGCTCAAGGCCAACCGCAAGTGGCTCAAGAAGGGTGCCACGGTCATCATCGACGGCGACTCGCTCACCGAGGAGCACCTCAAGAAGGCCGGCTACAAGACACTCGATCCCATCGCCGAACTGGGTCTGGAGGAGTACAACGTCGTCATCCCCGACATCACGACCATGACGCGCGACGCGCTGGCCTCGACCGGGCTCGACAACAAGGCGGTGGTCAAGTGCAAGAACATGTTCGCGCTGGGCATCTGCTTCTACATCTACAACCGCCCCGAAGACCACGCACGCAAATACCTCGACACCAAATTCGCCAAGAAGAACCCGGCCGTGGCCGAGGCCAACAAGCTGGCCATCCGCGCCGGCTACGACTTCGCGGCCAACACGCACCAGTTCGCCAACACCTACACGGTCGCTCCGGCCAAGCTCGAGAAGGGCACCTACCGCTCCATCAGCGGCAACGTGGCGACGGCATGGGGCCTCTGCGCCGCTTCGGAGAAGTCGGGCCTGCCGCTCTTCTGCGGATCGTACCCCATCACGCCGGCTACGGTGATTCTCGAGGAGCTCGCCAAGCGCAAGGACCTCGGCGTGAAGACCGTACAGGCCGAGGACGAGATTGCCGGCATCTGCACCGCCATCGGTGCCGCCTATGCGGGCAACTTCGCCGTGACGACCACCTCGGGCCCGGGTCTCTCGCTCAAGAGCGAAGCGTTGGGTCTGGCCGTGATGACCGAGCTGCCGCTCGTCGTGGTGGACGTGCAGCGCGGCGGTCCCTCGACGGGTCTGCCCACCAAGACCGAGCAGAGCGACCTCGGACAGGCGCTCTACGGCCGTAACGGCGAGTGTCCCGTCGTGGTCATCGCCTCCTCGTCGCCGAGCGACTGTTTCCACTACGCCTTCGAGGCGGGCCGCATCGCCATGGAGCACATGACGCCGGTCATCCTCCTCTCCGACGGCTTCATCGCCAACGGTTCGGAGCCCTGGCGCATCCCCTCGATGAAGGACTATCCCGCCATCAAACCTCCCATCGTGAACGAGGCCCCCGAGGGCGGCTTCATGCCCTACGTGCGCGACGAGCGCTGCGTGCGCGGCTGGGCCTTCCCCGGCAAGAAGGGACTGGAGCACCGCGTGGGCGGTCTGGAGAAGGACAGCGTGAAGGGCAGCATCTCGACCGACCCGGACAACCACCAGAAGATGGTGCACCTGCGTGCCGAGAAGGTGGCGCGCGTGGTGGACGACATCCCCGAACAGCAGGTCTACGGCGATCCCGAAGGCGATCTGCTCGTCGTGGGCTGGGGTGGCACGCGCGGTCATCTGCAGACGGCCGTCGACGAGCTGCGCCGCGAGGGCAAACGCGTATCGCACTGCCACTTCAACTACATCAACCCTCTGCCGCGCGGCGTGCGCGAGATCTTCGCCCGTTTCAAGAAGATCGTGGTCTGCGAGCTGAACGAGGGTCAGTTCGCCAACTACCTGCGCCAGCACTTCCAGGAGTTCCGCTACGAACAGTGCAACAAGTGCGAAGGCCAGCCCTTCACGGTGGTCGAGCTGAAAGAGAAATTCGAATCCTTGCTGAAATAAAGAAGAGAGATATGGCTACCTACAATTATACGCCCGCAGACTTCAAGAGCGACCAGGAGGTACGCTGGTGTCCGGGTTGCGGCGATCACGCCATCCTGAACGCCGTACAGCGCGCGCTGCCCGAGATCGCCGACGCGACCGACACGCCGCACAACATGTTCACCTTCGTTTCGGGCATCGGCTGCTCGTCGCGCTTCATCTACTACATGAAGACCTTCGGCTTCCACAGCGTCCACGGACGTGCGAATGCCGTAGCGACGGGCGTGAAGACCGCCAATCCGAAGCTGGCCGTCTTCGTCGCATCGGGCGACGGCGACTCGCTGGCCATCGGCGGCAACCACTTCATCCACGCCATCCGCCGCAACGTCAACCTGAACATGATTCTCTTCAACAACGAGATCTACGGTCTGACCAAGGGCCAGTACTCCCCCACCTCGAAGCTGGGCAAGATCACCAAGACCTCGCCCTACGGTACGGTCGAGAAGCCCTTCAATCCGGGCGAGCTGGTCATCGGTGCCAAGGGAACCTTCTTCGCCCGCTCGGTGGACCAGGAGGTGAACCTGACGAAGGAGTGCCTCATCGCCGCCGCGAAGCATCAGGGCATGTCGGTAGTGGAGTGCCTGCAGAACTGCGTGATCTTCAATGACAAGACACACGCCGCCTTTGCCGGCGACAAGGCCACGCGCGCCGAGCATACCATCACGCTGCGCCACGGCGAGAAGATGACCTTCGGAGCCAACAACGAGAAGGGTCTCGTATTCGAGAACATGAAGCTGAAGGTCGTGACCATCGGCGAGGGTGGCTACACGCTCGACGACGTACTGGTACACGACGCCCACGAGCGCGACACCACGCTCCACACGATGCTCGCAGCCATGAAGTATCCCGAATACCCCGTGGCCCTGGGCGTCATCCGCTGCGTGGAGGACGACTCGGCCATCTACGACCAGGCCGTCGAGCGTCAGGTCGAGGAGGTAAAGGCCAAGAGCAAGATCCATTGCGTGGACGACCTGCTCCGCTCGGGCGAGACGTGGGAGGTGGAGTAGCTCGCACCCCGGGCATCAGAAGCGAAAGGCCGGTTTCCTGTCGGAAACCGGCCTTTCGCTTTCTCTATTCCTGACCGAAAC
>CASELE010000030.1 GCA_949288735.1 uncultured Alistipes sp. | reverse complement strand
AGCGTGCGGCACGCCGTTTCGGTTTTGTCTACGGGAAGGTGTCGATACGGGTCATGCGAACCCGGTGGGGCTCCTGCTCGCCGCGCAACGACCTGTCGCTTAATCTCTATCTCATGCTGCTCCCGGAGCCGTTGCGCGACTACGTAATCGTGCACGAACTTTGCCATACGGTGCATCACGACCATTCGCCCCGTTTTCATGCGCTGGTCAACCGCTGTCTCGACGGACGCGAGGCGGAGTTCGAACGGGCGTTGAAGCGCTACCGCATCGTGGGGTAGATAGTAGCTTTTGCGGTCGCATTCGTCGGCGGAACGGTCGTTCCGCCGCTCCGGAGCAGATCGCGGCACGGATTTCGTCACGGATAGCGTGAACCGGTAAAACGGATGTTGTCATGACGAAAGCAGAGATCGTACGGCGTATCGCCCGGAAAAGTGGCGTTGCGCAGAGGGTGGCCGCCGCGGTGGTCGAGGAGCTCATGGAGCAGGTACGCGAGGCGTTGGCTGCGGACGAGGTGGTGAACCTGCGCGGATTCGGCTCGTTCCGGCGCCGGAGACGCGCGGCGAAGGTAGCCCGCGATATAGCGAAGAACCGTCCCGTGCAGGTGCCGGCGCGCGATGTGCCGACCTTCAGGCCGGCACGCGAATTCATGGAGCGGATGGGCGAATCGCCCTCTTCGGCGCGATGTGTCGTAAATCGGAAAAAATAGTTATCTTTGGGTATCCGCGGAGAGTCCGCGGAGCGACCTTGCAAAAATCGACGACGATGAAGAAGTACAGATGCACCGTGTGCGGTTGGATCTACGATCCCGCCGTGGGCGATCCCGACAACGGAATCGAGCCCGGCACTCCGTTCGAGGAGTTGCCCGATGACTGGACCTGCCCCCTGTGCGGAGTAGGCAAGAACGAATTCGAGGAGGTGGAGGAGTAGTCTCCCTCCTCTTCCGCTCCGTTTGCCGCGCCGATGGTTCCGGCGCGGCTTTTTTGCGCCTCCGGCAGACGGGCCCCGGATTTCGTGGCGCGTGATGTTGTAAAATCGTTTTTCTTTTCGTAACTTTGGATAACGAACCGCCCGCGAAAGGCTCCTGAGGGGTCGTCGGCCGGAGAGACGCCGCGTCGCGGAGGTTCGGCAGAACCGAGTACTCACCTAAAACCCAGAGGCATTATGAGACTGATCATCGAAAAGACGCCGGTCGAGGTCGCGAAATGGGCGGCCCGTTATATCGTGGAGCAGATCAAACAGAAGGAGAAATTCACTCCGTCGCCTTTCGTGCTGGGACTTCCCGCGGGCTCCACGCCGCTGGAGACCTACCGGGAGCTGATCCGCCTGCATGAGGCGGGCGAGGTGTCGTTCGCCAATGTCGTTACCTTCAATATGGATGAATATGTGGGACTGGCGGCCGACCATCCGCGCAGTTTCCACTCCTACATGTGGAACAACTTCTTCAGCCGGGTGGACGTGCGTCCGGAGAACGTGCACATGCTCGACGGTGCGGCCGAGGATCCCGTGAAGGAGTGCGCCGACTACGAGGCGCGCATTGCCGATGTGGGGGGTATCGACCTCTTCCTCGGCGGGGTGGGCGAGGATGGCCATATCGCCTTCAACGAACCCTTCTCGTCGCTTACGTCGCGTACGCGCATCAAGACCCTGACGCCCGAGACCATCGCCGCCAATGCCCGTTTCTTCGGCGACGACGAGTCGCTCGTCCCTCACACGGTGCTCACCGTGGGTGTCGGGACCGTGCTCTCGGCCCGCAAGGTGCTCATTCTTGCTACCGGACGCCGCAAGGCGCGGGCCGTATACCACGGAGTGGAGGGATCGTACAACCACAAGTGGACCATATCGGCGCTCCAGATCCATCCCAACGGCATCATCGTCTGCGACGAGGAGGCTACCGAGCAGCTGAGGGTGGGAACCTACCGCTACTTCAAGGAGAGCGAACACTACTGCCGTTGAGGCGGCGCGGCTGATGCTCCGTCCGGACGGAGCGCCGTGAGCGAGGGGCGTGCGGTTTACCGCACGCCCCTCCTCCGTCTTCCACGGGATTCTCCGCCGCAGGCAGCAGCCTCCGGACCACCGGCAGACAGGACGGTGAAAAATGGAGCCGTACGTTGCTCTTTTGCCCCGAGTTTTGTATTTTTGCCGTGCTCTCCGCCGCAATCGGCCGTTCCGTTCCGCGGCGGAGATACCGGAGAGTCTATGAACCGTTATGCCTCGACGCCCCCCGTGGTGCTCAATCTGATCATCATCAACGTGCTGGTCTTCCTGGCCACGTGGCTGCTGCCCGTGGGCGACGCCATCTACCGCTATTGCGCCCTTACGCCCGGCTATGCCTCGTTTCACGCCTACCAGTTCGTTACCTACATGTTCCTCCACGCGAACTTCGAACATATATTCTTCAACATGTTCGCGCTTTGGATGTTCGGCCGGACGCTCGAATACGAGCTGGGTTCGCGCCGCTTCCTGATATACTATATGGTCTGCGGCGTGGGAGCCGCACTCATACAGTTTCTTACGGCCTGTGTCTTCGGCGAGCTGCCGATTGCCGTGGTGGGCGCCTCGGGTGCCGTGATGGGCCTGCTGCTCGCATTCGGCGTGATGCATCCCAACGCCCCCATCATCTTCATCTTCCTTCCGATACCGATCAAGGCCAAATGGTTCGTGCTCATATACGGCGTAATCGAACTCTTCCTCGGATGGACGGGGCTGAACAGCGGCGTGGCCCATTTCGCCCACGTGGGGGGCATGCTGTGGGGCTTCGGCCTGTTGTGGTGGTGGCGCCGCCGCGGTCTGCTCCGCTACTGACCCGTTAAAGATTTTCCAGCGATGTCGGATTATTACGAAGTATCGGCAGGTGCGCGTCCGCGACGGCGGCGCCGGACTCTCGTCGGTCTGCTGCTACACCTCCTCTCGGTCGTCTGCTCGGTGGCGGTGGCGGTGGCGATGATCCTCACGCTCGCAGCTCCCTATGTCCGGCCCGAAGGGACGTGGTTCTTTCCGGTGCTCGGGCTGGCGGCGCCGGCGACCTATATCGCCACGGTGCTGCTCGCCCTCTACTGGATTGTCCGCTGGCGCTGGCGCTGGGCCTCTCTCCTGTTGCTGCTGGCGGTGGTGGGGCTCTTCAAGCTGTCGCTCTTCTACAAGCCCGAATTCCGGCGCCATCTCTCGAACGAATCGCTTCTGCTCGGTGAGGAGATCGAACTCGGCGGCAAGGCGGTCCCGCGGGATGCAATCCGTCTGATGACCTACAACGTGCGCAATTTCTACGCCGACGACGGCAGCAGCAGCGTGCCGCAGCTCCTGCGTTTCGTGAGCGAGTGCGATCCCGACATCGTCTGCATGCAGGAGTTCAATGCCTCTCTGGCCGACGGCGATGCCGCTTACGGCCTCTTCCGCGAAAGCTACCCCTACACCGCCGGCGGGGCCGAGGAGCAGGGCGGTACGGCCTCGATGGCCCTCTTCAGCAAGTTCCGCATCCTGCAGCGGGGCGTCGTGCGCGGAGGTGTTCCCGAGGGCGAAGGACGCGAATCGCTGTGGGCCGACCTGCTGCTCGGCGACGATACGGTGCGCCTCTTCTGCAACCACCTCCACTCGACGGCCATTACGGCCGATGACAACGAGTTTTTCGTGAAGCACCGCTACATATCGGATACGACGCGTGAGGAGCGCATCCGCAGCATCGTGCGCCGTTTCAGCGACAATTGCGCCGTGCGGGCCGAACAGGCCGATTCGGTGGCGGCCTTCGTGGCCGGGGCGGCACGTCCGCGCATCGTCTGCGGCGACTTCAACGATACGCCCATGTCCTATGTATACCGTACGATGTCCCGCGGACTGCAGGATGCCTTCCGTGCCTGCGGGTCGGGTTACTCGCATACCTTCCGCGGCTTCTTCAATCTGCTGCGTATCGACTTCGTGCTCTCCTCGCCCGAACTCGAGCCGATAACCTACGAGGTCCCCGAGGTCGAATACTCGGACCATCTGCCCGTAGTCGTGCAGTTCGCTCCCGTGCGCCGCTGAGAATTCAAACAACAGAACCATATGATTTTCGATTCACTGCAGCGAAGCGACTCCTACCGGGCGCTTCATCCCCGTCTCGGCCGGGCGTTCGACTATGTGGCCGCAACCGATCTCGCCGCGCTCGAACCCGGAAGGCACGATATCGAGGGCGACGACCTCTATGTGAATGTCATCGAGTGCGACCTCAAACAGCCGGCCGACGCCAAACTGGAGGTCCACGACCGTTACATCGACCTGCAGGTCGTCGTGAGCGGTACGGAGCGTTTCGGCTGGAGCGAACGTGCCGACCTGCGCCGTCCGCTCGGCGATTTCGATGAGGAGCGCGACATCCGCTTCTTCGACGATATGCCGCAGACCTATTATACGCTCAAGCCCGGTCAGTTCTCCATCTTTCTGCCCGATGACGCCCACGCTCCGATGGTGGGCGAGGGGCGTGTGAAGAAGCTGATTGTCAAGATACGCCGCTGACATGCGTCAGGGACGTGCAAAATAGGGAGGGGACCTGTGAAGGTCCCCTCCCTATTTTGTTGCATCTCAATCGTTGCGGATGGCTATTTGCCGATTCCGAGATAGCGGAATCCGGCTGCGAGAGCCTCCTCCTTGTCGAGAATGTTGCGGCCGTCCACGATGAGGTCGCCGCGCATGCAGCGGCGTAGGTCGCCCCAGGCCGGCATGCGGAACTGCTTCCATTCGGTGACCAGAGCCACGGCGTCGGCACCTTCGGCCGCCTCGTACATGTTCTGGCAGTAGACGACGCGGTCGCCGATCCGGCGGCGCGCCTCGTCCATCGCCACGGGGTCGTAGACACGGACCTCGGCCCCCTCGTCGAGCAGCCGCAGCACGGTCGTCAGTGCGGGCGATTCGCGCATGTCGTCGGTTTCGGGCTTGAAGGCGAGCCCCCATACGGCGATGCACCTGCCTTCGAGCGGACCCAGAATGCGGCGCAGCTTGTCGCATACCACCCCCTTCTGACGTTCGTTTACCCGTTCCACGGCCTCGATTACCTCCATCGTGTAGCCATGTTCGCGGGCCGTGCGGGCCAGTGCTTTCACATCCTTCGGGAAGCAGGAGCCGCCGTATCCGCAGCCCGGATAGAGGAACTTGCTGCCGATGCGGACGTCGGTGCCGATACCCTTGCGGACCATCTCCACGTCTGCACCCACCAGGTCGCAGAGATTGGCGATGTCGTTCATGAAGGAGATACGCGTGGCGAGCATGGCGTTGGCGGCGTACTTGGTCATCTCGGCCGAGGGGATGTCCATGAAGAGTACCCGGAAGTTGTTGATGAGGAAGGGGCGGTAGAGCCGTGCCATGATGCGGCGGGCCCGTTCGCTGCGTACGCCCACCACCACGCGGTCGGGTGACATGAAGTCCTTGATGGCGGCCCCCTCCTTGAGGAATTCGGGATTCGAGGCGACGTCGAACGGTATGTCGGCGCCGCGGTCGGCCAGTTCGCGGCGTACGGCTGCCTCGATGCGGAGCGAGGTGCCGACGGGTACGGTGCTCTTCGTGACGAAGACCGTGTACTTGCGTATGTGCTGTCCGAAGGTACGCGCCACATCCAGCACGTGGCTCAGGTCGGCCGAGCCGTCCTCGTCGGGCGGCGTGCCGACAGCGCAGAAGACTACCTCGGCCCGCTCCATGCAGCGGGCGGGGTCGGCCGAGAAGTGCAGCCGTCCCTCCTGGGCGTTGCGGCGCACCAGTTCGTCGAGTCCGGGTTCGTAGATGGGTATCTCGCCGCCCAGCAGACGGTCGATTTTCCCTGCATCGGTGTCGGCGCAGGTTACGTCGAGCCCCATTTCGGCGAAGCAGGCGCCCGACACCAATCCGACATATCCGGTTCCGATTACGGCGATCTTCATGGCTCAGAGGTTTGCGGCGGTCTTTCCGCGGTTCATCATGGAGGCGATTTCGCCGGCCAGACGGCGGCACTCCCCGTCGTAGCGCTCGTGGCTGTAGCCCTGCTTCATCTCGATCGGAGTGCAGGGCAGCGCCCACTTCATCCGCTCGGCGAACTCCGTGAAGCGTCGCACGGCGGCTGCGGCCCAGGTGTAGGAACCGAAGAGGGCAAAGTTGCGGTGGGGGATGCAGCGGGCCTCGATTCGCGAGAGAAGGTACTCCACCTCGGGGAAGAGCTCGTTGTTGTAGGTGGGCGAACCGACGACGAGCGTGTCGTACTTGAAGACGTCGCGCAGTACGACCGACGGGTCGGCCGTCGAGAGGTTGTGGACGATGATCGGAGCCACCCCTTCGGTCGCAAGGCTGCGGGCGAGCTCGTCGGCCAGCTGCTCCGTGTTGCCGTACATCGAGCCGTAGGCGATGACGACACCCGGTTCGCCCTCGTAGCGGCTCATCCGGTCGTAGATCTCCACCACGCGTCCGATCTCGTGCTGCCATACGGGGCCATGGGTCGGGCAGATGGTCTCGACGGGCAGTCCCGAGAGCTTCTGCAGGGCCTTCTGCACGGGGGCTCCGTACTTGCCGACGATTGCGGCGTAGTAGCGGCGCATCTCGTCCCAGAAGTGATCCAGACGCAACTGGCTGTCGGTGATGCCGCCGTCGAGGGCCCCGAAGGTGCCGAAGGCGTCGGCCGAGAAGAGCAGCCGGTATTCGGGGCAGTAGGTTACCATCACCTCGGGCCAGTGGACCATCGGCGCGAAGTAGAAGGCGAGGGTCAGGCCGCCCAGGTCGAGCGTGTCGCCCTCCTTCACCTCGAGGGTGTTCTCTCCGATGCCGTAGTAGCCCTGCAGCATCTGGAGCGTCTTGGCGTTGCCGACGATGCGCATCTGCGGATAGAGACGGCGCAGCGTGGCTACGGACGACGAGTGGTCGGGTTCCATATGGTTCACCACCAGGAAGTCGATGGTCCGGTCGCCGAGCTCGCGGCGGATGTTCTCCACGAAGCGGCTGCCGAAGCTCTCCTCCACGGTGTCGATCAGGGCGACCCGCTCGCCCGTAACGAGGTAGGAGTTGTACGACACGCCGTAGGGCAGCGACCACAGCCCCTCGAAACGGGTGGTGGTACGGTCGTTCACGCCGACGTAGCGGACTCCTGGTTTGATTTCGGTGATATTCATGTTGTTGCGTTGCGTTTTTGTATGAATCAGTGCATCTGCCGCAAAGGTACTCAATTCTCCGTGATTTCGCACCCGGTGGCTTCCAAAAAAGCGGAGTCCCGCTCGCCGGCGAGCGGACTCCGCACATTCGGAAGCCGGGGAAGCGTCAACGGCCCGTCGGCTGTGTCCCGGTGCGTTCGAACCCGAGGCGTTCGAGACCGCGCCGTACGTCGGGATGACTCATGAAGAGCGTCCACAGCAGCCCCGAGCGGTAGTTCTCGATCATCACGGCCGTGGGTCCCTGGTCGATGGCCAGGTAGCGCTGCGGATACCAGGAGTCGGTCTCGCTGAAGGCGTCGTAGAAGCCGTAGGGCCCCCATACGCGGTTGCCGAGTCGCCCGTAGAGGTGCCGCATCACCTGCATCGACTCTTCGGGCGTGTAGACGATCGAGGAGAGAGCGGCCGTGGGGGCTATGACTCCCAGATCGTTGGCTTCGTCGGGTGCATGGCCCGCGTAGCCTCCGACCGAATAGCTGGCCGTGTGGCCCCAGCAGTCGGGGCCGTAGCCCGCATAGCCCTTCGGGTTGCGGATGCAGTAGGCGCGGTTCGCAAGCGTGTAGTTGCGCATCTCCTCGAAATAGTCGGCGTAGCGGTCGTGCAGGCCGCGCGGGTCGAGTCCCAGGAAGGAGTAGTGGCCCCAGAAGAGCGGCCCGGCTTCTCCGCCCTGGTAGCGCAGGCGCAGCGGATAACCCTCTACTTCGTGCGGATCGACGATGGCGCCCCCTTCGGCCCATCCCTCGTGATAGACCTCCGGACCGATGGGGTAGGTGGGCGAGGAGGCGGCGAGCAGATACATGATCAGACACTCGTTGTAGCCGCGCACGGGGAAGTCCATCTCCCAGCCGAAGTCGGGACTCCAGTGCCAATAGAGCACCTCTTCGCCGTTGCAGTACCACGACCACTCCACTTCGCGCCAGAGGCGGTCGATGCGGGCGGCGAGGGCCCTTTCGGCCTCGGAGCCTTCGGCGTAGTACTGGTGTGCGGCCAGCAGACCCTGCATGAGGAAGGCCGTCTCCACGAGGTCGCCGCCGTTGTCCTTCGGACTGAAGGGGTGGACACGTCCCGTTTCGCCGTCCCACCAGTGGGGGAAGGCGCCGTGGAAGCGGTCGGCCCGCTCGAGCCAGCCGACGATCCGCTCGAAGCGTTCGAGTCCCTCTTCCCGTGTGATGTAGCCGCGTTCGATGCCGGCCAGCAGGGCCATAGCACCGAAACCGGAACCGCCCGACGTGACGATGTGGGCATCGTTCTCGGGATAGATGCCGTCGATGTGAATCCGTTCGCGGGCCATCCCGCTGATAGGCTCGGCTCCGTCCCAGAAGTAGCGGAAGGTGCGCCGTTCGACGCTGTCGAGCAGCGCCTCGTCATCGGGCAGGTGCTCCGGCGATCCGGTGCATCCGGCCGTCGTGAATGCCGCCCCCAGGGCACAGAAGAGGGCGGACAGTGCTTTTCGGAAGTTCATGGGTTCGTGTGTCGTGTTGTTATGGACGGACGACTCTATTCGAGTGTGAACGTGGCGTGCTGCACGCGGTCGCTGCTGCCGCCAACCATGACGTCGAACTCGCCCGGTTCGGAGACGAACTCCAGCGCGTGGTTGTAGAAGCGCAGCATCGGTTCGTCGATGCGGAACGTGACCCGCTTCGTCTCGCCGGCACGGAGCATCACCTTTTCGAAGGCCTTGAGCTCCTGTACGGGGCGTGTCACGGAGCCCACCAGATCGCGCAGGTAGAGCTGCACGACCTCCGCGCCGTCGCGGTCGCCCGCGTTGGTCACCTCGACCGAAGCCTCGACCGAGCCGTCGGCCGTCATGCGGTCGGCCGAGAGCGTGAGCGGTCCATATTCGAAGACGGTGTAGCTCAGACCGTAACCGAAGGGATAGAGCGGCGTGTTGGGTACGTCGAGGTAGTTCGAGCGGAACTTCTCGAATCCGTTGCCCTGCAGAGGACGACCCGTGTTCTTGTGGTTGTAGTAGAGCGGAATCTGACCTACGCTGCGCGGGAACGATGCCGGTAGCTTGCCCGAGGGGTTCACGTCGCCGAACAGGACGTCGGCGATGGCCTCGGCCGCCTCGGTGCCGCCGAACCAGACATTGAGGATGGCGGGAACGTGCTCGGCTTCCCACGTGATGGTCATCGGACGGCCGGCGAAGAGGACCAGCACCACGGGCTTGCCCGTGGCGACCAGCTCGCGGAGCAGCTCCTGCTGCGCATCGGGAATGCCGATCTGCGAGCGGCTGCTGCTCTCGCCGCTCATCTCCGAGGGCTCGCCCAGTGCGGCGATTACCACGTCGGCGTCGGCTGCTATGCGGAGCGCCTCGTCGAGCATCTCGCGGTCGGTGCGGCCGTCGCGCGGAATGTCGCGTCCGAACATCGTCGAGTTCTTCTCGAGTACGGGATCGTGGCAGATGTTGCTGCCCCGGGCCCAGACGATCTCCGCGCGGTCGCCGGCCACGGCCCGGAGTCCTTCGACGAGCGTGCGCGGCTTCGTGAGGTCGGTCGCCACGCTCCAGGTGCCCGGCATGTTTTCGCGCGACTGGGCCAGCGGACCCACCACGGCGATGCGGGCCGTGCGTTCCAGCGGCAGGATATTCGCCTCGTTCTTCAGCAGCACGAAACTCTCGGCGGCCGTGCGGCGCGCCTCGGCGCGGTGGGCGTCGGTGTAGATGTCGCGGGCGGCACGGCGCGGGTCGCAGTAACGGTAGGGGTCGTCGAAGAGTCCCAGCCTGTATTTCGCCTCGAGTATGCGGCGGCAGGCCCGGTCGATGTCGGCTTCGGTGATGCGTTTCTCGGCGAGCGACCTCTTCAGTGTGCCCAGGTAGCCTTCGCTCACCATGTCCATGTCGGTCCCCGCCTGCAGGGCGCGGGCCGATACCTCCTGCAGGTCGCCGATGCCGTGGGCGATCATCTCGTAGATGCCCGTATAGTCGCTCACGACGAAACCGTCGAAACCCCAGCGGTCGCGCAGCACGTCGGTCAGCAGCCAGGCGTTGGCCGTGGCGGGAATCCCCTCGACCTCGTTGAACGAGGCCATGAAGCTGCCGGCGCCCGCCTCGACGGCTGCGAGGAAGGGCGGAAAGTATTCGTTGAACATGCGCTGACGGCTCATGTCCACGGTGTTGTAGTCGCGTCCCGCCTCCGAGGCTCCGTAGAGGGCGAAATGCTTTACGCAAGCCATGATTTCGTCGGTCGCATAGCGCCAGCCGTCGCGCCCCTGATAGCCGTAGACCATGGCCCGGGTCAGGGCGCTGGCCAGACAGGGATCTTCGCCCAGACCCTCTGAAATGCGGCCCCAGCGCGGGTCGCGCGAGATGTCGACCATGGGCGAATAGGTCCAGCAGATGCCCGCGGCACTGGCCTCTACGGCGGCGATGCGGGCTGCGCGCTCCACGGCGGCGGGGTTCCATGTGGCGGCCAGCGCCAGCGGAATGGGGAAGGTGGTTTCGTAGCCGTGGACCACATCCATGCCGAAGAGGAGCGGAATGCCGAGGCGGCTTTGTTCGACGGCGACGCGCTGTACGTCGCGGATCTTCTCCACGCCCTTGATGTTGAACAGACCGCCCACCTCGCCGCGGACGATGGCTCCGCCGATGTCGCTCGACCGGGCCTGGCCCGTGGTGATGTCGCCGGCACTCGGCAGGTTGAGCTGCCCGATCTTCTCTTCGAGGGTCATGCGCTCCATCAGCCGGCTGACGAAGCGGTCCATCTCCGCGCGGTCGGGGGCGGGAAGGGGTTGTGCGGCGAGCGAGGCCGCCGCGGCCAGACCCATGAGGGTCAACGTCACTCTTTTCATCGTATTTCGGGTTTTTGTTTGTAGGTCGTGTCGTCCGGCGCGGGGTGTGCCGTCGTGCGGAAGCCCAGAGCGGCGACTCCTCGCCGCACGTCGGCATCCGACATGAAGAGTTCCCACAGCAGTCCCGTGCGGTGATTTTCGATCATCGCGACGACGGGACCCTGGTCGATGGCCAGGTACTCCGTGGAGAACCATCCGTCCGTCAGGTCGAAGGCGTCGTAGAAGCCGTATTCGCCCCAGAGCCGGTCCCCGAGCCCGTAGTAGAAGTGGCGCAGCGCGGCCATCGACTCGTCGGGAGTGTAGGGCATCGATGCGAGAGCCGCCGTGGGGGCGATGACCCCCGTATCGTTGGTCGGCGACCAGGCGCCGTAGCCGTCCGGACCGTCGGAGGCTGTGAGTCCCCAGCAGTCGGCGCCGTAGCCGCGATATCCTGCGGGGTTGTCGATGCAGTATAGGTAGTTGATGCGTGCGTGGGCCGTGTTCTGCTGCCAGTAGTCGGCGTAGGTGTCCGCGAGGTCGCGCGGATCGAGACCTGCGAACGAGTAGTGGGCCCAGAAGAGCGGGCCGCCCATCGGCTCGCCCAGCGGAAGGGTCGTGCCGTAGTAGCTTGCGCCGTTGCGCATGGCGCCGTTCCGGGCCCACCCTTCGTCGTAGACCGTGCGGTCGATCGGATGGGTGGGCGACGCGGCGGCCAGCACGTAGACGATGAGGGCCTCGTTCCACCCCGTGACCGGCAGACCGATCTTCCATCCGAGGTCGGGACTCCAGTGCCAGTAGAGCTGCGATTCGCACCCCTCTTTCGTGAAGAAGTCCCACTCCACGGCCTCCCACAGCTCCGTGATGCGGTCGCGCAGCGTGCGCTCGCGTTCGTCCGTGCCGTCGAAGTAGGCGCGTACGGCAAGGAGCCCCTGCATGAGCAGGGCGGTCTCCACCAGATCGGCGCCGTTGTCGTCGGCCGAGAAGGGAATCGCGGCGCCCGTCGTGCCGTCGAGCCAGTGGGGGAAGGCGCCGTGAAAGCGGTCGGCCTCCGTTGCGAGGAATCCGACGATGCGGCCGATGCGGTCGGCGGCCTCGTCGCGTCCGACGAATCCCCGTTCGGCAGCCACGATCATGGCCAGTAGCCCGAAGCCCGTGCCTCCGCTCGTGACGATGTCGCCCGAAGTGCTCCGCTCGCGGGCCATGCCGCTCGACGGGTGGCCGAAGTCCCAGAAATAGCGGAAGGTGCGCTCCTGTACCAGATCGAGCAGTTCGTCGTCGTCCATACGGCCGGTGCTGTCGGCGGCGTGAGCCGCCGTCGAGATGCGGATGGTCTTGCCCGTGGCGATGCTCCGGCCGTCGGCGGAGCGGAGCGCGTCGCCCACGACGAGCAGGTAGCTTGCGTAGCTGCGCAGCCTCTGTCGGGGCATGAGCCGAAGGCCGGTGCCGTCGCAGGCGATCGAGCAGGCGACGTCGGCACCTCCGGTCTCCTCGAGCGCAATCTCCTCTCCGGCGCTCGTCGGGTCGGGTTGGGCCGAGAAGCGCAGCTCGATGGCGGCGGCGGGGTCGGCCTCCTCGATGGCGAAGAGGCCGTATGCGTCGCCCATGCGCGCTCCGACAAGGGCGAAGGGCTCGGCGTCGGCGACGGGTTCGGGCTGATCCGCGCAGGCGGAGAGGAGCAGCGGTGCTGCCAGTGCGATGATATATGCGGCTTTCATCTCGGGTAGTTTCCGAAACGGGAGGATGACCCCCTTGCGGGGATCTCCTCCCGTTGCAGCCGGGACACTGAGTGTCAGAGCTGTGTCTGGTACTGTTCGGCCATCTGCGAGGCGTCGAGGGCCGTGTCGTAGAGGTAGAGGTCGTCCATCGCTCCCGTGTACCACGAGGAGGTGTAGGGCCATTCCGTATCGCCCGTGGCGCTCGAGAGCCCTACCATCGAGGGGAAGGCCCCGATGACGATGCCGCTCACTTCGTCGAAGGCGAGGGGCCCGTAGCCGGTGTAGCTGTTCGATACCATGAGCGTTCCGTCGTGATAGAGCGACGCGGTGCTCGTGGCAGCGTCGTATACGAAGCCTACCTGCGTCCATCGGTTCTTGATGCCGCTTGCGATGGTCGCGTCGGCGCCCTTGTCGAACCACTGCTCGGCCGTGCCGTTGAAGTAGCCCTTGAAGAAGAAACTCTCGCCGTTGTCCGAGCCGTTGTTGAGGAAGAAGGCGAGGTTGGCCACCGAAAGGGTCGGATGTCCGATTGCGAAGAGGTTGCAGGCGTTCTTGTTGCTGCCGTCGAAACGGATCCACATCGTCAGCGTGAAGCTGCCGAGCGACTTCATCTCGTCGGGAAGCGTGCGGATGAGCACGGCCTGCTCTTCGGCTCCCTGATAGGCCATGCCGTGACGGCCTTCGGTGTAGCTCTCTCCGGCACCGTAGAATTCGGCCGTCAGTCCGTAGGGACCCTCCACGCCGAGCTGTTCGTCGAAGTTCATGCGGAGGATGCAGTGCTCGGGCAGGGGCAGAGGTTCCTCGCCTCCGGGTTCTTCGCCTCCGGGTTCTTCGCCTCCGGGTTCCTCGCCTCCGGGTTCCTCGCCTCCGGGTTCTTCACTGCCGGGATTCTCCTCCTGCGGGTAGTCGAACGGAGGATTCTGGCCCAGATCCTGTTTGCACGATGCCGTGCCCAGGGCTACGGCCAGTGCGACGGCGAAATAGAGTATGCGTTTCATATCTCGGTTTTCAGTGTTTTGCGGTTCAACTTGCGTAGTCGGGGTTCTGTACCAGTACGCCGTTCGATGCATCGACCTGCGACTGCGGCAGCGGCAGGTAGCGGTTGCGGGGCTGGTAGCCGAGCGGACCGAGCACCTCTTCGGCCGTGCCCCACCGCACGAGGTCGTAGAAGCGGTCGGGCTCGAGCGCCAGCTCGGCGCGCCGTTCGCGGCGGATGGCCTGGCGCAGCTCCTCCTGGTCGTCGGTAGTCACCTCGGGCAGGATGTCGGTGGCCGTGCCGCGGGCACGCGAGCGCACCATCTCCAGATATTCGCGGGCCGTGGCGAGGTTGGCCTCGCCGCCCAGCTCGCAGGCCGCCTCGGCGGCCATGAGCACTACGTCCGAGAAGCGGATGAGGCGCACGTTGAACCAGAAGCCCTCGTTGCTGCCGTAGGTCTGGCGCAGCGTGCGGCTGCAGTAGGCCTTCTTGTTGTAGAAACGGCCCACGCAGTCGTCGCTGGCGAACTTTTCGCCGTAGGGCTGGTTGCCGTCGGCCGGAGCGCCGTAGAGGGAGACGAGCTGATCCCACGTTTCGCCCGGACGCGTGTAGAAGAGCAGGGTCTCGTTCTTGCGCGGATCGCCCGTTTCGAAGGCGTCGAGAATCTCCTCGGTGGCCATGTGCCATCCCCAGCCGAGGTTGTTGTCGCCGGCGCCGCGCACACCCTGCACCTGACAGAACTGCGAGCCGATATCGGTGCTTGCCGGCAGGGCCGTGGTGGCGGTGCACTGGAGTTCCCAGACCGATTCGGGTCCGTTCTCGGACTCTTCGCGGAAGATGCGGTCGTAGGGCGTCGAGAGATCGTAGATGCCGAGCCCGATGACGGCCTGCGCGGCCGCGAGCATGTTGCCCCAGTCGCCGCGCTGCATGTAGGTGCGGGCGTGGAGCGCACGGGCGGCTCCGAAGGTCAGGCGTCCCGTGTAGCGCGACTCCCACTCGAGCGGGAGGTGCTGCTCGGCAAACTGCAGGTCGCTGTCGATGAGACGGTAGATATCCCCTTCGGCCGACTTGGCCACGTTCGCCTGGTCGGCATTCTCGATGTGGAAGTCGATCAGCGGCACCTGGCCGAAGGCGCGCACGAGGTTGAAGTAGCAGTAGGCGCGGAAGAAGCAGCATTCGCCCCGGAGCGTGAGGTCGTCGGCCGAGAGCGAGGCGGGATCGCCCAGCTGGTCGATGACCGTATTGGCCTTGTGGATGATCGAGTAGTTCTGGGTCCAGTAGGCCTCCATCGGACCGTTCGAGGCGTCGTACTGGAACCTGTCCCACATGTTTTCGTTCTCGGCGCCGTCGGTTGCCATCGAACCCTTGTTCGAGTCCTCCGAGCGGACCATGTGCACGAGGAATGCGGGGATACCGGCCGTGATGTTGTAGGAGCGGATGTCGGTGTAGAGCGAGAGCACCTCCGAGAGGTGGGCGCCGCCCTCCACGTCGTCCATCGTCCACTGCCCCTGGGGCTCCTGGTCGAGCAGGTCGCTGCAGGCAGGCGCCGTGGCGGCGAGGGCGAGGGCCGCGGCGGCGACGCTGAATTTGCGTATGATCGTTTTCTTATTCATGACTGATAGTCTTCTGTTGGTTTAGAAAGTGGCGTTGATGCCGAAGCTGTAGGTCGTCGGCATGGGGTAGGTGCTGCCCGTGTCGATACCGAAGGCGAGGGCCGTACCGCCGATTTCGGGCGTGTAGCCCGTGTTGTGGCTCCAGGTCTTCAGGTTGTCGATGTTGAGGAAGATGCGAAGCGACTGGAGCCGGAGCTTGCGGGCGATGCGGCTGCCGAGCGTGTAGCCCAGCTGGATGTTGCGCAGACGCAGGTAGGAGCCGTCCTCGATGTAGTAGCTCGAGTTGAGCTGCTGGATGGCGCGCGACGAATCCATGATGGGCTCCCAGTTCGAGGTGCCTTCGCCGTGCCAGCGGCCCATGCGCTTCTCGAGATAGTTGAAGAGGGTGTAGTTCGACGTGTAGCCCGTATTGAAGATCTCGTTGCCGTAGACTCCCTGGAACTCGATGCCGAAATCGAAGTTCTTGTAGCGCATGCTCAGCGAGTAGCCGTAGGTGAAGTCGGGCGTAGGGTTGCCGATCATCGTACGGTCGTCGGCGTCGATGTCGCCGTCGCCGTCCACGTCGCGGAACTTCAGGTCGCCCGGGGCGACGGTCGCCAGCGTATTGGCGGGCGATGCGGCGATGTCGGCCTTGTTCTGGTAGACGCCCTCCACCTCGTAGCCGTAGAAGTAGCCGATGGGGTAGCCCGGTTCCGAAACGGCGACGCTCTGGTCGCCCTGGTAGTAGGTCTTGCCCAGCGTGAGGACCTTGTTGTTGATGGTGGTCAGGTTACCCGAGACGGTGTACTCGAAGTCGGGTCCGATGCGGTCGCTCCACGAACCGGTGAGCTCCCATCCGTTGTTGCGGATGCTGCCCGCATTGGTCAGACCGTCCTGTGCGCCCATGAAATCCTCGAGGTAGCAGATCAGGTTGTCGGTGGTCTTGCTGTAGTAGATCGGTTCGATGCGCAGGCGCGAGTCGAAGAGGTGGGCCTCGAAGCCTACTTCCCACGACGAGGTCTTCTCCCAGCGGAGGTTGGTCACCAGATAGGCCTGGGCGTAGGAGGAGATGATGTTGTCGCCGAAGACGGCGTTCGAGGAGTTGAGCGTCGGGAACGAGGGGTAGTTGCCGCCCGTGGTACCCGTGTTCTGGTTACCCAGTACGCCGTACGAGCCCTTGATCTTCAGGTAGTCGATGACATTCTGATTCTGCATGAACCGTTCGCCCGAGAGGACCCAGCCCGCACCGACGGAGTAGAAGTTGTCCCACGTGTTGCCCGTGTTGCGGAAGACCGAGGCGCCGTCGCGGCGGAACGAGGCGTTGACGAGGTAGCGGTTGTCGTAGTTGTAGAGACCGCGGAAGAGATACGAGAGGGTGAAGCGGCGGTACTGTGTGCCCGAGTTCGTGGCGCTGGCCACGTCGCCGATGGTCGATATCCACCACTTGTCGGGGTTGTCGTTCGGGATGAGCAGGTCGGCCGTCGTCACATCCTGGCTGCGGCCCACGGTTATCGATTCGGACTGGATGTAGTTGGTCGTCAGACCGGCCGTGAGTGTGAGGTTGTGCTTCTCGGCGAAGGTGTCGCGGTAGGTGAGCACGTAGTCGCTCTGGGCCGTCCAGTTGTTGAGCTTCGTCTGCGAGATGCTCTCGATGTTGCTCGTGTTGTGGAGCAGCCCGTCTTCGGGGTAGTACTGCGTGGTCACCGGAGTATAGGTGCGCGAGTTGTCCGAAGCGTAGTCCATGGCGAACGAGGCGCGGAATGTCAGCTCGGGGATGAAGTCCACCTCGCCGTAGACGTTGCCCGTCATGCGGTAGTTCTGGGCGATGGCGTGCTGCTTGTTGTGTTCGATGGCATACATCGGGTTGGCCATCTGCGCGCGCTGGAAGTCGGGCAGGGCGTGATAGGAGCCGTCGGGACCGTAGATGGGCGAAATGGGCGCGGCATGTACGGCGCCGTCCACATTCTTGGCGTCGGCCGGCAGCGTGTAGGCGCCGTTCATCTGTACGCCGAACCGGAGCCAGGGCTTGGCCGTGTAGTCGCTGCTGAAGTTGATGGTCGCCTTCTGCATCTCCTCGTAGCGGATGTTGCCCTCCTCGTAGGTGTAGCCCACGCCCAGGTAGAAGCGGTTGCGCTCCGTGGCACCCGTCACGCTGGCGGTGGTCTGCGACACGAAGGCCGTCTGGAAGATGGCGTCCTGCCAGTCGGTGTCGGCCGTATAGTAGGTGTAGTCGAAGGGGTTGGCGCCCGTGTTGCTCAGCTGCTCGTTGTAGAGCTCGCGGAACTGGGCGGCGTTGACCACGTCGATGGTCTTGTTCACCGTCTTGAATCCGAACGACTGGTTGACGCTCACGAGCGTCTCGCCCTCGTCGGCGCGCTTGGTGGTGATGATGATCACGCCGTTGGCGCCGCGTACGCCGAAGATGGCCAGCGACGAGGGGTCCTTCAGGATTTCGAACGACTCGATGTCGGCCGGGTTGAGGAAGTTGATGTTGTCCGTGAAGAGTCCGTCGACGACGTAGAGCGGGGCGTAGCCGTTGATCGAGTTGGTGCCGCGGATACGGATCTCGGGATCCTGACCCGCGCGTCCCGTGTTGACGATCTGCACGCCGGCCACCTTGCCCTGGAGCGAGGCCATCGGGTTGGACGACGGGCGGTTGGCGATCTCGTCGCCGCTCACGTTCACGATCGAACCCGTCAGGTCGCGCTTGCGTGCCGTACCGTAGCCTATGACCACCGCGGCGTCGAGCGTCGTGGCGTCCTCGGCGAGGACGACGTTGATCGGGGCGCTCCCCTCGACGTTTATCTGCCGGGTCTTCAGCCCCAGGAAGGAGAACTCGAGCACCTGGCCCTCGTCGGCCTGGATGGAGTATTCGCCTTCGAGACCGGTCGAGGTGCCCGTATAGGTCCCCACCACCGTCACGTTGGCACCCACCACGGGTTGGCCCGCAGCGTCGGTCACCTTGCCCGTCACGGTACGTGTCTGTGCAAGGCCGAATGCCGGAAGCAGCAGGCAGACTACCGAGACGAATGTCCTCAGGCGGGCGATGAGGCCCGGCCTGAAATTCCCTTGTCGATAGTTTTTCATAGAATAGAAGTTTAAGTTAGCGTACTGTATGCACGCCGACTGTTCGCATGGCCGGTCCGGACATGCGGGGCGCGGGCGGTATGCATTCCAAATACCAATCAAAGTTAAGAATTCTGTTCTGTTTTTCGCGTTGTGTATATTATACATAGCCGGGAGCGTTTCCGTTTCATGCGAAGCGGATTTTCCTCTGTTTCCCCGGTTCCGTCCGGTCCGGAGATCCTTCGGAGGCCTCTTCGCGGCGCGCGGCGCCTTCGCCTGCAGCCTTTTCTTGTTATATTTAAGTGTATTCTTTCCCGATCTGCGGGGAGAGCGACCGGCCCGCCCGCCGCCGCTCTCGGCGGACCGCTCCGCCGGTCTGTTTCCGACTTACGGATTGTAATATAAAACGCTTGTTTTGCTTGGAGATTGAAACGGAATACCGGAAAAAGAGGAGGGGATCCCCTTTTTCGTAATCTTTCTGTAAAAATAGTTTGCATATCAGAGGGTGATCTCTTATCTTTGCTGTCAAACTTTAACTTCAAAACCCTATTTATCTAACAACTTTTTAACGCTTATGAGTAGAAAACTTGTACTATCGTTCATTGCCGTTCTGGGCGTGTGCGTGGCCGCATTCGCGCAGAACCGGCAGGTGTCCGGTACAGTGGCAAGTGCCGACGGCCAGCCGGTCATCGGTGCTACGATCATGGTTGAAGGTACCACCATGGGTACCTCGACCGATGCCGAGGGCCGCTTCGTGATTTCGGCACCGGCCGACGGCATCCTGGCCGTTTCGTGCATCGGCTACGGCGATCAGCGCGTGGCCATCAACAACCGTACGGCCATCGACGTCGTCCTGGAGGAGGACTCCGAGGTCATCGAGGATATCGTGGTGATCGGTTACGGTACGGGCCGCAAGGTGGGTACGGTGATCGGTTCGGTAGACCAGGTGAAGGCCGACAAGCTGCAGGAGCGTCCGACGTCCAACGTGATGGATGCCATGCAGGGCCAGGTGGCCGGTCTGCAGATCACCAACTCGTCGGGTGAGCTCAACTCGACCTCGACCATCACGCTCCACGGCGTGGGTTCGATCAACGCCAGCTCCGAGCCGCTGATCCTGCTCGACGGTTCGCCCATCACCGCAGGCGTGCTGCTGGCCATGAGCCCCTCGGATATCGAGTCGATGACCGTGCTCAAGGATGCATCGGCAACCTCGATCTACGGTTCGCGTGCTGCCAACGGCGTTATCTATGTTACCTCGAAGCGCGGCGTGCGCGGCGAGGAGGGTGCCGTGGTGACGCTCCGTACGCAGTACTCGATGTCGAGCCCGATCCGTCCCCGCATGAAGATGATGAACACCACCCAGCTGGTTGACTACATGGCCGCCGTGGCCGCACAGCAGAGCGGTTGGGACTACAACGATCCCTACTACCTGGATCAGGCCCGCGAGTCGGTCATCAACCAGTTCGGCATCGATCCTTCGGTCAACACGGACTGGTTCGACGAGATCATGAACTTCAACGCTCCGCTCTACCAGGTTGACCTCAGCGTTTCGGGCGGTTCGCAGAAGACTTCGTACTACTTCTCGGGCGGCTACTACAACCAGGAGGGTACGATGCCCGGTTCGGCCATGGACCGCTATTCGTTCCGTTCGAACGTGGAGACCCGCGCCAACGACTGGCTGAAGATGGGCCTCAATCTCGGTCTGAGCTACACCGACTCCTCGATGGCCTATATCAGCCCCGAAGGCAGCGGCCCGGCTGTCGACTCGCCGATGTTCTCGTCGATGCTGCTGCAGCCCTATCAGCGTGCCTACAACGAGGACGGCTCGCCCGTGGAGTGGATGGAGTGGTACAACACGACGAACCCCATGCTCGCCGACCGCTACTACAACTACACCTCGAACCGTCTGCAGCTGACCGGATCCGCCTTCATCGAGCTGACCCCGGTCAAGGGCCTCACGCTCCGTTCGCAGCTTTCGGCCAACGCGTTCGACTATCTGGCTTCGCGCAGCGGTAACCCCGACACCCCGACGGCTACCGGTCCTCTGGGCTCGACCTACGCCATGGAGCTGACGCAGCGCGACTACTCGTGGACGTGGACCAATACGGCCGAGTACAAGTTCTCGGTAGCCGCCGACCACCACTTCACCGTGCTGGCGGGCGAGGAGTCCATCTACGGCAACAGCAACTACTATCAGATCGCCATGAACGGTATCACCAACAGCGACCTGATCAACATCGGCCAGGGTACCTCGCTGGGTGCCAACCCCTCGTACTACCTGAGCGACTACGCCTTCAACTCGGTCTTCGGACGCGTTGACTACGACTTCAAGGAGAAGTACTTCGTCGACGCATCGGTTCGTTACGACGCCAGCTCGCGCTTCGGCGCCGACACGCGCGGTGCCATCTTCTGGTCGGCCGGCGCCATGTGGAACCTCTCGAAGGAGAACTTCCTGCTGGGCAACCGCACGGTAACCGACCTTTCGCTGAAGCTCTCCTACGGTACGCAGGGTAACTCGGGTATCGGCAACTTCGACCAGTACGAGACCCTCACCGCTTCCTCCTATCCCTACATGGGCAATGCGGCCTGGAACCTGACGCAGCCCGGTAATCCGGACCTCGCATGGGAGCAGCAGGGCATCCTCACCGTCGGTGCGAGCGCAACGCTGTGGAACAAGCTGAACATCGGCGTGGACTGGTATCGTCGTCAGACCACCGACATGCTCATGTCGCGCCCGCTGGCCCCGTCGTCGGGTATCTCGTCGCAGATCTGGAACATCGGTGCCATGCGCAACTCGGGTGTCGACGTTTCGCTGAGCTATGACATCTTCGCCAACAAGGACTGGTACGTGAACGTACACGCTTCGTTCAACTACAACAAGAACCAGATGACGAAACTCTGGGAGGATGGCATCGACGAGGTTACGACGGGTAACAGTCTGACCTACTGGGTAATCGGCAAGCCTATCAATGAGTTCTACATGCAGGAGTGGCGCGGTGTCGATCCCGAGACCGGTATGCCGCAGTGGACGGCCGAGGACGGCGGCGTCACGAACAACTACGACGAGGCCGCCTACGTAGACCTCGACAAGTCGACGCTGCCTCCCTACACCGGCGGTTTCGGTATCAACGTGATGTGGAAGGGCATCGGTCTGACGGCCGACTTCGCGTGGGTAGCAGGCAACTGGGCTTACAACAACCTGCTCTACTTCACGGCCAACACGCAGATGGTATCGGCGCTCTACAACCAGGCCGTCGAGGCTCTCGACTACTGGAAGGAGCCGGGCGACGTGACGAAGTATCCTTCGCTCGGTTACGAGACCTATCCGGACTCGCGCATGGTCGAGAAGGCTTCCTTCCTCCGTCTGAAGAACCTGCAGATCTCCTACTCGCTGCCCAAGTCGCTGCTGGCCAACAACAAGGTGCTCCACGGCTTCAAGGTGTACGTAGGTGCCCGTAACCTCTTCACGATTACGCCTTACAACGGTCTCGACCCCGAGATCGCAACGGCCAACGGTTCGGAAATCGACAGCTACGTGAACAGCCGTCAGTGGACCTTCGGTGCTGAGTTCACGTTCTAATGCGCGAGAGATTAACGATTAACACACAGAAAATTACTCGGATATGAAAAAAATAATCAGTCTGATGATGATGCTGGGCGCTGTGGGCGGCTTTACGGCATGCAGCCTCGATCTCGAGCCCGATACGGCTATCACGGGTGACAGAGCGGGACAGCCGAAGTATGTCGCCGACCTGCGCAACGGCATCTACAACAACGTCGCGTCGATGGCCTCCTACGGTGGTACGGCAATCGTCAGCACGGAGTACTATACCGACCTCTTCAACGAGACGAGCTCGTCGGGTAACCGAGGCGGTTATTTCTCCCGCTGGTCGATCTATGCGAACGATTCCGACGTGCAGGGCGTATGGGCAAGCTACTACTCGCTGATCCTCCAGATCAACTACGCTCTGGGCAAGGCCGACGAGGCGATTGCCAACTACGACAGCGACGACGAGATGAACCTCTACAAGGGTGAGTTCTACTTCTTCCGCGCTTACCTCATGCACCAGCTGGCGCTTCGCTTCTGCGAGGATTACGATCCCGCCCGCGCATCGGAGCAGCTCGGTGTCCCCTTCCAGAATGAGTACAACCCCGGTGCCCAGCTGAACCGTGGTACCCTGCAGCAGACCTACGAACATATCCTGGATGATATCAAGCTGGCCGAGGAACTGCTGACCACTGCAGGCTCCCAGAACTCGAAGTATCTGACGAAGGATGCCATCACCGCCTTCAAGGCCCAGGTGGCTCTCCAGATGCACGATTACCAGAATGCCGCGCAGTACGCATCGTCGCTCTACGGAAGCTATCCGCTGGCTTCGTCGAAGGAGGATCTGCAGCAGATGTGGATGCACGACACCTCGTCGGAGATCATCTTCGAGTGCAACCTGGTGCAGACGACCGTCGGTGTGATCGTCAGCGCGCAGGACTACGCGAACGGTACTTACGACGGTACGCTGAAGAGCTACTCCTTCAACCCGGCATACGTCCCCGAGCAGTGGGTATGCGACCTCTATGAGCCCGGAGACTACCGTGACAGCGTCTATGTGGGTCTTGCGAGAATCCCTCAGGCTTCGAAGCCCGATGAGACGAAGATCCTGCTCAAGCTCACGGGTAACGAGGAGCTCCGCACGAGCGAGTCGATCCTCAACTACTACAACATGCCCAAGCTGTTCCGTATCTCGGAGATGTACCTGATCGAAGCCGAGGCACAGTACCGTCTCGGCGGCGATGCCGCTACGCCGCTCAACCAGCTGCGTCAGAACCGCGGTCTGGCCGCTACGACGGCCACGGGCGAGGATCTCTTCGAGGAGATCAAGCGTGAGTGCGTTCGCGAGTTCATCGGCGAGGGCCGCCGTCTGTTCGACCTCAAGCGCTGGGGCGACGGCTTCACCCGCGACGGACAGACTGCTGCCCTGAACCGGCTGGCCGGCGGTACCGCCACCTATCAGATGACCCAGGAGGCATCGAATCCGAAGTTCGTATGGCCGATTCCGCAGTATGAGCTGCAGAACAATCCCAACTTCGGTGCCCAGAACAACGGCTACACCGAGGAGTAGTTGATTCGATTGTACGGATGCGGGGCCGGCTGTGTATGCAGTCGGCCCCGTTCCTGTCTTCGTAAAGAGAGAATCAGGTCATGAATATGAGTATGAAGGACAACCCGGAGCAGCTCGTTCCGCAGGCGGAGGGTCTCTCCATGCGTGGTGCGGTGCCCGCCTCACGCGTCAGCGCACCGCAGATTACGGCCCTCGGATCGGACGAGGTATTCGTCTTCGGGAGCAACCTTGCGGGCATGCACGGCGGCGGGGCGGCCCGGCTCGCCTGCCAGCGCTTCGGTGCCGTCTGGGGCAGAGGCGTCGGATTGCAGGGGCGGAGCTATGCCATACCTACCATGCAGGGCGGCGTGGAGACGATCGCCCCCTATGTGGATGAGTTCATCGAGTTCGCGAAGTGCCATCCGCATTTGAAATTTCTGGTGACGGAGATCGGTTGCGGAATCGCCGGCTTTGCGCCCGCGGAGATAGCTCCGCTCTTTGCCCGGGCGCGCGGCGTGGCGAACATCGCCCTTCCGCTCCGGTTCTGGAGAATACTCGGGGCTGACGTGGCGTCCGACGCTCCGTAGGCGCCGTTCCGCGCGCCGCGCGCCGCTCGCCTCGGTCTCTGCCTTTCGCGTCTTTCGGAGGCCCTTCGCGATGGCGGCGACGGGTTGGCGACGAGTGAGCGCCCCGCTTTCGGTGGCGGCGTTTTCGGGCTTTTCGCCCTCCGACGCTCCGCTGCACCGCGGCCGCGGGTGCCGTCGACAGAAGAAAAGCCGCTTATTTTTTCGGGGTTTTTCTTGCAGATTCGGAAATTTTGCTTACCTTTGCACTCGCAATGATACGGAGCGACACGCTGTCGCCGGGAGGCCGCAGGGCCCGCCGGAGTGAAAGGGTCGCGATTCGTTGCCGGACGGGCATCGCAGCCCGGCGATGGTGCCATAGCTCAGTTGGTAGAGCAAAGGACTGAAAATCCTTGTGTCGGCGGTTCGATTCCTCCTGGTACCACAGATGCGGACGACCTTTACAGAAAGGTCGTCCGCTCTTTTTTTGCGTCGTGTTTCGGTCGGACGGGAGGGCTATGGTGCGGCCGCGGCGCATCGTGCGCCGCATGCGGGGCCCGTTGTACGCCGCCCGTTCTGCCGTTACAGACTCCGCAGCCGGGCGCGCGCCTCTTCGTATCGGGAAACAGTCTGCTGTACGACCTCGCCGGCCGACGGCAGGTCGCGGATCAGCGAGACGATCTGGCCGATTTCGAGTTCGCCCTCTTCCGTATCGCCCTCGAAGATGCCGCGGCGCGTACGCCCCGTGCCGATGAGCTCCAGCAGCTCCTCGGCCGATGCGTCGCGGGCTTCGGCCGCTGCAACGAGACGATAGAATCCGTTGCGGACCAGACGAGTGGGGCTCAGCTTCTTGAGCGCGAGCATCGTGTCGCCCTCTTCCAGCCGCGTGCAGAGCCGTTTGAACTCCTCGCTTGCCGAGCTCTCCCGCGTCAGGGCGAAGCGGGTTCCCATCTGCACTCCTTCGGCCCCGAGGGCGAAGGCAGCGAGCATGCCCTCGCCCGTGGCGATGCCTCCGGCTGCAAGCAGCGGCAGGTCGACAGCGGCTCGTACCTGCGGTACGAGGACCATCGTGGAGGTCTCCTCGCGTCCGTTGTGTCCGCCCGCCTCGAAGCCTTCGGCGACGACGGCGTCGACACCCGCCTCGGCGCACTTGAGCGCAAACTTCGAGCTCGATACCACATGGGCGACGCGACATCCGGCATCGTGCAGCCGCGCGGTCCAGGTGCGGGGCGAGCCGGCCGACGTGAAGACGACGGGCACGCGCTCCTCCACGATCACCTGCATGATTCCGGCGGCGTGCCGGTAAACGAGCGGCACATTCACGCCGAAGGGCCGGTCGGTTGCGGCACGGCACTTGTGTATCTGTTCGCGCAGCAGGTCGGGGGTCATCGACCCCGAGCCGATGAGGCCCAGTCCGCCCGCTTCGCTCACGGCAGCCGCCAGCCGCCAGCCGCTGCACCAGACCATGCCGCCCGAGACAATCGGATAGCGGATGCCGAAGAGGGCGGCGATGCGGTTGGCCCTCGGCTCAGAGTTCATGACGGCCCTCCTCCTCCGAGGGGAAGAAGCGCATGTACTGTACGCGCTGCGAGAGCTGCGCGGGGTCGTCGCGGAAGTTGAGCCGGCCGCGGAACTCCTCGACGGAGCCGAATCCGTGGCGGTCGGCCCAGCGGTCGACGAATTCGTTCATCCGTTCGATGGCGCCGAGCCCTTCGCGGTGGATGGCCGTACAGACCTCCACGGCGCGGGCGCCGCAGAGGAGCGACTTGACGACCGCCCCGCCGTCGTGGATTCCCGTGGTAAGGGCGAGATCGAGCCGAGGCAGCAGCGAGGTGAAGAGGGCCGCCGTGCGGAGCAGTTCGCGTATTTCGGAGGGTTCGCTGTAGGGCGAACCCTCGACGAAGGCGATGCGTTCGATGTCCACGTCGGGCTCGAAGAAACGGTTGAAGAGGACTACGCCGCGGGCGCCGTTTGCCGCGAGACGGTCGGCGACGTGGTAGACGTTCGTGAGCCTCTGGGGCAGCTTGACTGCTACGGGAATCCGCACGGCCTTCGTTACACGGGCTACCACGTCGGCGTAGCGACTTTCGATCCGCGACCCCTCCTCGGCGGGATCGGCGGGACGGAAAAAGAGGTTCAGCTCGATGGCCGTAGCTCCCGCATCGGCCATCGCGGCGGCGTATTCGACCCACGCTCCGTTGTCGGCCAGACAGTTGATGCTGGCCACGACGGGAAGGTCGGCCTCCGTGCGGGCGTCGCGTACCAGCTGCAGGTAGCGTGCGCGATAGTCGTCGCCCAGGTAGCGGCGCAGGTAGATCTCGGCGTCGCCGTAGGCCGATTCGGAGTGCGGCTCCAGCGCGGCGGCGTGGTGGAGAATCTGCTCCTCGAAGATAGATTTCAGTACCACGGCTCCCGCTCCGTGGCGGGCGCATTCGCCGACCTGTGCGGCCGTGGCCGTGTAGGGAGAACTGCTCACGATGACCGGAGCGGCAAGCTCCAGTCCCAGATAGGAGGTTTTCATGGCTGTTGCCGTATTGGTTCCTTTGATGGCAAAGATAATACAAAAAAGTGAGATACTGAGCAAATCACGGAAATATGATTGAAAGTTAATGATTTATGGGATTTTGGCGATTTGAGTGAGTGCCAAC
>CASELE010000029.1 GCA_949288735.1 uncultured Alistipes sp. | reverse complement strand
ATACCCGGTCAGGGTATCGCGCCGCCTTTTCCGTATGCGCGCCGCTTCAGAAGGTGACGCCGGCCCGCACGCCGAACTGGCTGATGCGCTCCGAGCGGTAGCCCGTCACCTCGCAGCGGCCCGTGGCGTAGCCGTAGCAGATGGCCAGGTGGAGACCGAATCGGTGCAGCGGCTCGGGAAAGAGACTCACCCCCAGCTCGGGCTGGAATAGCGCCCCCCAGGCCGTGTCGCCGAGCCGGAAGAGCGAGCCGTAGGAGGTGATGCGCGTGTAGCACGCTCCGGCCTTCATCCCGACATAGGGCTCGACGACGCAGTCGCGTCGGAAGGTCCACCGCACCGCCGCCCCGAACGGGAGCTGGTAGAGGGCGTGTATCCGGGCGCTCGTCAGCGCCTGCCCCGGTGCGGGGTGCAGCGTGGCGCGGGGCACGGTGCGGAAGTTGGTGTGCCATCCGGCGAAGCCCCCGACCGAGAGCTCCGGAAAGATGTAGCGCCCCCCTTCGAAGTGCATGCCCCACGCCGTGGCGCCGCCGGCGAAGCTGCGGCCGAGGGGCACGTTGTACTGCCAGTCGGCGTTGAGGTAGCCGTTGCGCAGCAGCTGCGCGCAGGCGGGCCGCACTCCCGCCGCCAGGAGTAGCAGCAGGAGGGCCCTTCGGAGGGGACGTCTCATGGGCGTTGCGTGTTTCGGTCCGCGGGGCGGCGGGTCAGCGCGGGCGACTCTTCGAAGGCTTCGGCCACCGCCTCGACGGCGCGCCGCACGTTCCTCTCGGCCGACGGGGAGCGCAACCCCCCGATGCAGCAGCTCCATACCACGGGCAGCCGCCGCGCCCCCGTGCCGGCGGCCGTGAGGTCGACCATCTCGGCCAGAAGCACCCCGGCCGTGTAGAGATAGGCGACCGGATAGGGGTAGTGCCACCCGTCCCAGTCGCCCCAGTATCCGGGGCTCCAGTAGTAGGGGTAGTACCACCACCAGCAGCGGGCGTCGGAGCCGACGAAGTACTCCGTCCGCTCGACGTAGCTGAGCTGCACCCCGAGGTCGGCCGCGTCGCGCCGCGGGCTCCGCTCGAAGCCCCGCAGCCCGAGGTTCCAGGCGAAGGCCCCGACCACGCGGCGGGCGCCGTCGCCCGTGCGGTAGAGCGGGCGGTCTCCCGCCCCGATGCGCAGGATGCTGTCGGGCAGGTAGTAGGTGGCATAGCGGCCGAAGTCGGTCGCGGGGTCGCAGTCGCTCCATACGGTCGTCTGGTCGAGCAGCACCGTCGTGTCGGGCTCCCGCTCGCACGCCGCCACGGCCAGGAGCGGCACGACGACGGACAGAAGAGTCCGGAGAGGTTTCGCAAGCATCGGATTTCGGAGGCTTTTCGGTTTCGTTCCGCGAGCTGCAAATTTCGTTCCCCGGGCCTCCTGCCGGCCCGTTCCGCCCGTAGAGAGGCCCTTTCGGCGTATCGCCCCCTCCCTTGCCGCGCCCTGCGGTCCCGCGGCCTGCTCCGGTACCCCGCCGACTGCCGCCCCGCTCTCTCCTGCGGCGCACTCCCGCCGCTCCGGAATCCGGACGGAAACGCTATCTTTGTGACGGCTGAGCCCCGGGGCCGCACGGTGCGGTTCCTGCTCCGCCGCAATCTCCACCCGAAGATGGCCGACAACTACCTGGAACGCAAGATGGAGGAGTACCGCGCACGTACCGCGGCGCCCCGTCCGCGCCCCTCGCTCGAGGGGCTGCTGCTCCGCAACCGCAGCTGCCGGGGCTACGACAGCCGCTATGTCGTGCGTGAGGACCAGCTCCGCACGCTGATCGCCGTGAATGCCCGCATCGCCTCGGCCCGCAACCGCCAGGCGCTCCGTTTCCGCCCCGTGCTCTCCGACGAGATGGGCCCGCTGCTTCCTCTCCTGCGCATGGGGGGCGCCCTTCCCGAACTCCGGCTCCCCTTCCCCGGTACCGAACCCAATGCCGCCGTCGTCGTCTGCACCACCGTGCCGCCCGACGACGAGCTCTTCATCGACCTCGGCATCTCGGTGCAGAGCATGCTGCTGCGGGCCACCGAAATGGGGCTCGCGGGGCTCTGCATCCGCGCCTTCGACCGGCAGGCCGCGGCCCGGCTCCTCGGCCTCGATCTCGAGCCGCTCGCCGTCGTGACCGTCGGACGGAGCATCGAACGCTGCGAACTGGTCGACATCGGCGCCGACGGCGACCGCGCCTACTGGCGGCGCGGCGACGGCGTGCACTGCGTTCCGAAGGTGCGCCCCGATGATCTCGTCGTCCCTCCGCGCCGCCGTCCGTAAGCGCGCCGGATTCCAGCCCGGCCTCGGGCCTGCATTGCCGCCGCGCCGCCGTCCCGACGGTCAGAGGAAGCGCAGTTCGCCCCCTTCGTCCGTTACCTCGAGCAGCACGGGACGTCCCATGTAGAGGGCGGCGTTGCGGCGCCCGTGGCCTGCGGGCAGCCCGAAGAGGAGCGGGACCCCGAGGTCGCGGAGATAGCCGGCGACCGCTTCGCGGGCCGTGCAACCCCACCGCTCCTCGCCGCGGATCTGCGTGAAGTCGCCCACGACGAATCCCGCGACGCGGCGCAGCAGCCCCGAGCGCTGCATCGTCTGCATCATGCGGTCGATGTGGTGGATGCTCTCGCCGACATCCTCGAGAAGCAGTATGACGGGCTCGTCGCACGCGATGGCCTCGGGCGTGGCGGTCAGGGCGTGCAGCACCGAGAGGTTGCCGCCGGCGAGGCGTCCTGCGGCCCGGCCCGGCTGGTCGAGCGGGTGGGGCTCCGTGCGGTAGACGGTGCGCTCTCCGAAGAGGGCTTCGCGCAGCCACCGTGCCGAGGAGTCGGCCTCGATGGAGTCGGTGCGGAAGCCCGCGGGCATGGCGCCGTGTATCGATTCGACCCCCACGCGGCGCAGGGCGGCATGGAGCGTCGTCAGGTCGCTGAAGCCGGCCAGCCACTTGGGGTCGCGGCGCAGGACCCCGAGGTCGACGAGGTCGAGGATGCGCACGGCGCCGTAGCCGCCGCGCAGGAAGAGCACGGCGCGCAGATGCGGATTGTCGAGCATCTGCTGCAGCTCGGCCGCCCGCACGCTGTCGGGGGCCGGAAACCAGCCGTACGAGCCGAAGAGATGGTCGCCCTGCCGCACGCGCAGCCCCCACGAGCGCAGGACTTCGATGCCGCGCAGCGCCTCGTCGCGCAGCATGGAGTCGGTGCGCGACGATATGGCCACGACGGCCACGCTGTCGCCCTCGCGCAGAAAGGGGGGCCGCACGTAGGGCCGGAGCGGGGGCTGCTGCACCGCGGCTCCGGTGACGGGCTCCGCGACGGGCCGCGGATGATGCGGCGCGGGCGGCAGCTCGGGCCGCGGCGCTTCCGGTCCTCCGTGCCCCCTCCCGGTGCGGCGCTCCGCCCCGTCGCGCTGCGGTGCCGCGGCGGCCCGCTCCCCTCTGCCGATAGCCGCGGCGGCACATGCCCCGTCGGCCTCCGCGACCCTCTCCGTCACCTGAACCGCGGCGGCCTGAACCGTGGCCGTGACCTCCGGGGCGGCATGCAGGGCTCCGGCCCCGGCGACGCAGAGGAGGCCGGCGGCGACCGTGCCGAGCGTGCGGCCGAGGATACGGCCGTGAGGGCGGCGATGCGGCGCTCCGCAGCGGAGCCCCCTGCCGCGAAGGGGGCCCGCACATCCGGCGGACCCCCTCGCGAATCGGTTCGGATTCATGCCTCTACTCTCCCTTGACCGGTTTGATGTCCTTGATGCGCAGTTGCGTGGTCACCACGCCGCGGTAGAGGTTCTCGACAATCTGGTAGCAGACGTCGATCGGCCGGCCGGCGCGCACCCACTCGTAGTGGGTCGGCTGCTGGAAGGCGATGGTCTGGATCGTCGTGTTGGGCTTCTGACGCTGCATGAGATCCATGCGCAGGTGTTCGTGTTCGGCCCCCACGAGGCGCGCCTCGCCGTGGCAGACGACATCGCGCGTGACGAAGACCGGCGAGGGGTTGCCCGGTCCGAAGGGCTGGAAGCGGTTCAGCTCGCGGCGGAAGGCGGGGGTGATCTCCGAGAAGAGCAGTTCGCCGTCGACCTCGACCTGCGGCACGAGCATCGAGGGGTCGATGTGCTCCTCGACATAGGCGTTGAAGCGGCGCGTGAACTCGTCGACATGTTCGGGGCGCATGGTGAGTCCCGCGGCGTACATGTGGCCGCCGAAGTTCTCGAGCAGGTCGGCGCACGACTCCACCGCCTGGTAGAGGTCGAAGCCGGGTACCGAGCGTGCCGAGCCCGTCACGAACCCGTTGCTCATGGTGAGCACCACCGTGGGGCGGTAGTAGGTCTCGATCAGGCGCGAGGCGACGATGCCGACGATTCCCTTCATCCACTTGGGGTTGTAGACCACGGTGCTCTTCAGCCGCTTCATCCCGGGGTTGCTTTCGATGTAGGCGTGTGCCTCGAGCGTCACGCTGCGGTCTATGCTCTTGCGGTCGCGGTTGTAGGCGTCGATTACCTTGCCGAACTCCTGCGCCGTCGTCTCGTTGCCCTCGACGAGCAGCTCCACGGCGGCGTGGCCTCCCGAGGGGGAGGCGTTCTCGTCGTGCTCGTCCATGCGCATGCGGCCGGCGGCGTTGATGCGGGGCCCGATCTTGAAGACGATGTCGTCCACCGTGATGTTGTGCTTCTCCAGCCCGCAGATCTTGATGATGGAGAGCAGCCCCTTCGAGGGCTGGCGGTTGAGCCGTATGAGGCCGTAGTGGGCCAGCACGCGGTTTTCGTCCACCAGCGGCACGATGTCCGAGGCGATGCTCACGACCAGCAGGTCGAGCAGCGGTTCGAGTTCGGCGAAGGGGATGCCGTTGCGGCGGGCATAGGCCTCGACCAGCTTGAACCCCACGCCGCAGCCCGAAAGCTCGTCGAAGGGGTAGGAGCAGTCGACCCGCTTGGGGTCCAGTACGGCGACGGCGTCGGGTATCTCGTCGGCCGGAAGATGGTGGTCGCAGATGATGAAATCCACGCCCTTCTGCTTGGCATAGGCGACCTTCTCCACGGCCTTGATTCCGCAGTCGAGGGCGATGATCAGACCTGTGCCCTTGCGGACCGCGTGGTCGATGCCCTTGACCGAAATCCCGTAGCCTTCGGAGTAGCGGTCGGGGATGTAGAACGACAGGTTCCGGTGACCGATGTGGCGCAGGAAGCGGTACACGAGGGCTACGGCCGTGCATCCGTCCACGTCGTAGTCGCCGTAGACCATGATGCGCTCGCCGTCGCGCACGGCCCGCTCCACCCGTTCGACGGCCCGCTCCATGTCCTTCATCAGGAAGGGGTCGTGCAGGTCGGAGAGCCTGGGTTCGAAAAACTTGTTTGCCCGTTCTACACTGTCAATGCCTCTCTGTATGAGTAGATTGGCCAGCATCGGGGGAATCTTCAGCGCCGCGGCCAAGGCCGCCACCGCCGCGGGATCCCCCTGCGGTTTCACTACCCATCGTTTCTCTATGGGCATACGCTCTATTTTTTATATATCTCAATTTTCAATATTTCGCTTAAGTGTCCTGTCAGGAGGCGTTTCACCTCTTCCGTGTCGATGCGGCGCCCCGTCTCGCGCTCCAGGCTCGTGACGCCGCGGTCGGCGAAGCCGCACGGGTTGATGAGCGAGAACCACTCCAGGTCGGTCGAGAGGTTGAAGGCGAAGCCGTGCATGGTCACGAAGTGCGACGACCGCACCCCGACGGCGCATATCTTGCGCAGGGGCTCCGCCCCGCCGCCGAGCCAGACACCCGAGGCGCCCGCCACGCGGCCCGCCCGCACGCCGTAGTCGGCCGAGGTGCGGATGACCGCCTCCTCGAGAGCCTCGACGTAGCTCCGCAGGCCGATGCCTATCTTTCCCAGGTCGAGAATCGGGTAGCCCACGAGCTGTCCCTCGCCGTGGAAGGTGATGTCGCCCCCGCGGTCGATGCGGTAGAACTCCGCGCCGCGCCGCCGCAGCGCCTCCTCGCTCACCAGCAGATTCTCCGCATGGCCGCTCCGCCCGAGGGTGTAGACGGGCGGATGCTCCACCAGCAGCAGATGGCCCGCCCTGCCGTCGTCCGCGCCCCGCCGGGCGAGCACCCCGTCGAAGAGCTTCCGCTGCAGTTCCCAGCAGCTTCCGTACGGCATTCGGCCCAGATCCCGGTATTCGACTCTCATGGTTCGGCTCAGGGTTTCACGCTCCGCAGCGCCTCGTCGGCCAGGTAGGAGGAGCGCACCATCGGGGCGCTCGCGCAGTAGCTGAACCCCATGGCGAGCGCCTGCTCGCGGTAGCGGCCGAACTTTTCGGGCGGGACGTATGCCGCCACGGGCAGGTGTTCCAGCGTGGGGCGCAGATACTGTCCGATGGTGACGATGCGCACCCCCGCCTCGCGCAGGTCGTGCAGCGTCCTGAGCACCTCGTCGTCCGTCTCGCCCAGCCCCACCATGAGGCCGCTCTTGGTCACGGCTCCGCGGTCGGCGAAGTAGCGCAGCGTCGCGAGGCTGGTGCGGTACTTCGCCCGCGAGCGCACCTCGGGGGTGAGCCGTTCGACCGTCTCGATGTTGTGTCCTATGATGTCGGGGGCCGATGCGAGCACCGTCTCCATCGGTTCCGGCCGGGCGTCGAAGTCGGGCACCAGCAGCTCGACGGCCGTCCCGGGCGTCTCCCGGCGTATGGCCCGCACGCAGGCGGCCCAGTGGGCGGCGCCCCCGTCGGCCAGGTCGTCGCGCGTCACGGAGGTGACGACGGCGTAGCGCAGCCCCATCAGCCGTATGCTCTCGGCGAGCCGCTCCGGCTCGTCGGGGTCGGGCGGCAGGGGCCGCCCCGTCCGTGTGGCGCAGAACCGGCACCCGCGCGTGCAGATGTCGCCCAGAATCATGAAGGTAGCCGTACGGCGGCTCCAGCACTCGGCCTGGTTGGGGCACCGGCCGCTGCTGCAGATCGTGTGCAGGCCGTGTTCCTGCACGATGTGCTGCACGTCGGCATAGGCCGTCGTGCGGTGTAGTCTGATCTTCAGCCAGTCGGGTTTTCTCAGCGCCTCTGCCCTGTCATACAGTTTAGGCATTTTGAAAGTCCACTATTTTCCCAATTGATGCAAAAATAGGAAAAATTATCGACTTTCATGCACGAAATCCGATTTTATCCCCGCCCGGCCTCCCGCACCGCCTCCCGCGTCCGCGCGGGGCGTTCGGAGCCGCGCCCGCCTCCCCGCGCCCGCTCCCTCTTCCGCTCTTTCCGCGTCCGCAACTCCGGTGCCGCCCTTCTTCCGGGTCGGTGCCCGCTCCGGCTCCCGGCCCCTTGCGGCTCGCCTTCCGTGCCCGCTCCTCCCTCTTCCCTCCCGGACGGGTGCGGCCCGAAACGGGGACGGCCCCATATCCCGCAGGATATGGGGCCGTCGCGGACCTCCGCGTGGCGGGCCTCACTCGTAGGTCAGCTCGAAGCTGCTCTCCAATTTTGGCTCTCCTTTGTATAGGTAGGTGAAATTTATCTTCGAGACGAGGTCGCCGTCGAATTCGTACTCGAAACAATGAGTTACATCGGTTTCTATGTTGATGAGTTGTTCCGGCATGTATTTTATACGCTGTCCTGCGATGTTCAGCAATTTTTCGCCGGAGCAAAGAGACTCGGGCTTTAAGTAAAAGGAGTACAAGAATCCGTAAAAGTCCAGATTCAGATTGTTCGGAACGGATCGGTTCGGAATAATGTCTACTCTTTCCTGAGAATGACTAATACTGCTCCACTTGTCTATGGACAGGATACTTTCGAGCGATCCGTCGTCGTACGTATACATGAAGTATTCGTCGTCCGTCTTCTGCCTTTTCTCCAGATAGCCGTTCTCGTCGTAGAAGTACTCCAGGCTGTACTTCGTTTTTCCTTTTTCCAGTTCGCGGCATTCGCTCTCCTTCACGCGTCCGTCGGCTATGGTGTATTCCCAAATTTCTGACCATTGGAGGTCTCTTACATAGATTTTGTCCTGGTAGTATTCGATTTTTCTTGAACTTGAATATCCTGCTTTGGAGTTAATGTCCACATCCGTCAACCGGCCCGCTTCGTCGTAAGTGAAATCGATGCAGGTTCCTTCGAGGAGCGAGGCGTATATCTGTGAGATTCTCTTCGGCTTCGCGACGGTGTCGTCTTCCTCCTGCCCACCCTCGTCGGACGGGTTCTCCTGCTCACCCTCGTCGGATCCGGAGCTCTTCGTGCCGAAGTAGAGGGTGCCCAGGTCCCAGGTTCCGCCCTCCTGCCTCAGGATGACGTGCTGCTCGCCGGTGGTCTCGGGGGCCGTGAATACGATGCCCTCCTCCGTTGTCTGCGTCACCTCGGCGCGGACTTCGGTGTCGGCGGAGGTTCCCAGCCATATTTCGCTCCCTGCGGTGAAGCCGTTCCCCCGGATCGTCACCGTCGTGCCGGGCTCGATGGGGTTCTCCGCGCCCGATGCGGGCAGCACCAGGTTCGTTACGGGGCATGCCGCAGGTACGGCGACGTCGTCTCCCGACCCCTTGCTGCATCCGGCCAGCGATGCAGCGGCAGCGATGAAGAGTAGGATTTTTTTCATTATGGTGAAGTTTGACCCTCCGATACCCCGGGAAGGTGACGACATGAAATCGGGAAACGGGGGTATCGCGACTCCCCTCCGCGGGCTTTCCGCAGCGGGGTCCGGAGCGGCCCGTTGCCCGCGGCGCATCCGGCGGGGCGGAGGGGCCCCTCTTTCTCTGTGCGCATGCGGATTCCGTTCCGGTCCGGGTCGACCGTTTCAGGCATCTGTTTTCATAATTATGCCGTTGCAAATTTATGGAAATGTGAAAAACCGGTCCGTATAATTGGATATTATTATAAAATAGACCCGAAAATTGCTTATTTTATTGGTTCGGTTTTCTCCCCCTATGGCCGGACGGGAGCGGTGTCGCCGTCCGGTGCGGGCGCGAATCTCCCGTTGCGCACGCGTGCCGTTGCGGGTCCGATGCGCGGCGGCGCGGGGTTTCCGGTCGGAGGGCGAGGGGATAAAAAAAAGGGTTCCGGATGACGCATGCGTCATCCGGAACCTCCGGTCAGGTTAGTTAGGTCAGTGAGGCGGGAGAACCTCACGGTTTGTTCTACAAAGATAGTCGTTTTTTTCCTTTGTCCAAACGCTTCGCCCGTTTTTTCGGCGCGATGCGGCGCGTGCGCTCCCGTGCGGCGCCCCTCCCTCCCGCGAGCCCTCCCCCGGGCTGCGGTGGCTCCGGAACCGCCGTCCGGACCCGGAGACGCGGCTCCGTCCCGTCCCGCCCGTCGGCTCCGGAACGCGGGGTTCAGAGCTCCTCCTCTTCGGCCGTCTCGGCCGTCTCGGCCACCGCGGTCTCGGCGGTCGCGGCTTCGAGCGGCGCGGCGGCGTGCTCCTCGTGGCGCGAGCGGTAGGCGGCCGGCGTCATGGCGTACTCCTTCTTGAAGAGTTTGATGAAGTGCGACGTATTGGGGAAGGAGCACTCCGCGCCGATCTCCGATATGGAGAGCGAGGTGGAGATGAGCAGCAGGCGCGACTGCATGAGCCGCTGGCGGATGAACCACTTGTGGGGCGGCATCGAGAAGATGCGGCGGAACTCCTTCTTGAACGAGGTGAGCGAGCGGTTGGTCATGCGCGCGAGCTCCTCGATGGGTATGTTGCGGAAGATGTGCTCGTGGACGACCTGCTCGAAATTCTCCTTGGCCGCGTCGACGTTGTTCAGTATTTTGCTTTTCAGACAGTTGTCCTCGTGCGAGACGATCAGATATATGAGCTCCGTCATCTTGATGCTCCCGGCCGTCCCGTCGTGGTGCATCCCTTCGTCGCGCAGGCAGGCGTTCGTGTTGGCGAAGAAGTTGCGGATGGCCGTCCAGCCGCTCATGACCACGTAGGGGTGGCTTGCGCAGCGCGGGCAGCTGTGGCCGTTGGCGATGTCCATGCCGTAGGTGATGCTCAGGTGCATCATGATGCGCTGCAGCTCAGCCGGCGTGTAGTAGACGAGAATCTGCTCGAAGGGCTGTCCGTTCTCTGGCACATCCTCCGTGTAGTGGTGCCCGATGCCCAGATAGAAGAGGTCTCCGCGCGTGAGCCGTACGCGCTGGTCGCCGTCGTAGATGTACTTGGAGCCGCGCAGCACGTAGCCGATGGCATACCTTGACAACGTCTGCGACTGGATTCCGTTGCGCGAAGTCTCCACGTACTTCACGATCGTCGGTTGGGTGGTCGATGTGGTGGAACTTTTTTCCATGGGACAATAAATTGTGGTTGTTTGAACGCCGTACCGTGGCTGGACGACTGCGGTGCGTGTTCAAATTTACGACAATTTATTGCCAAAATACAATATAATATTGCATAAACTTTATGCGTCGTGCAAAGTAAACCGCTTTCTTGCACCGTGCGGTCCGAACGGAACGGACTACGCGAAGCGGAGCACGAGGGCGAAGGCGGCGGCGCCCAGGCAGAGGAGCGAGGCGACGGGTGCGGCGATGCGCGTCAGGGGGAGCGGCACGAGGAGCGCGAGGGGTACGGCGAGCACGCCGGCGAGGGCGGGAGTGGCCGAGGGGAGGGCGCCGAGGGGTGCGGCGACGGCGAACAGCAGAAGGTTGAAGAGGGCGGTGGCGCGCGGCCGTGAGCCGAGCGAGCGCAGGCTGCCGAGATAGTCGGCCGCGGCCCAGAGGGCGAAGAGGAGCAGTGCGCCGACGAGTCCGAGTGTCGGCGTCGGAAGCAGGAGGGGCGACCATCCCGAGGGGTGCAGCAGGGCTTCGCGCAGGGCTTCGCCGCAGGCGCCGGGCGGCTCGCCCGCGAGCCAGTAGCCGTAGGAGCAGGCGGCGAAGGGCAGCAGCAGTCCGAAGAGGGCGACGCAGGCCTCGCGCGCCGACCGCTTGAAGAGGATCAGCGCCGCCGGCACGAGCACGACGAGGGGCAGCGCCGGCGCCAGCACGAGGGGCAGCAGCCCCAGCCAGAAGGCTCCGCGGAAGAGGGGGTCGAAGCTGTAGCCGTTGCGGCAGGAGGCGTAGAGATTGCGTACGCCGAGGATGAGCAGCAGCGAGGCGGTGCACTGTACGGCGCAGTCGTCGCCCGGCAGCAGCAGGGCGGCGCAGAGGCCGTAGAGAGGCATGGCGATGTAGGTGTGCGTCGGATAGAGCGCGCAGCGCACCGAGGTCCGCCCCAGCACGAGCCCTCCGCCGAAGAGGACCGCGACGCAGAGCAGCCGCGTCGCCAGCGGTGCGGCGCTCTGCAGCCGCTGCAGCAGCGCTCCGGGCAGCAGCAGCCCCCCGTCCGGTTCGGGCGGCGGCCCGCCGCTCCGCACGAGCCCGGCGGCCGCCAGCAGCAGCATGGTGAAGATGGCGGCCAGAAGCGGCTGCCGCACGATGTCGAATCTCATGGTACGGGCCCGGTTTTCGGCAAAAGTAGCGAATTTCGCGCAATCGGGACGAATAATTCCTAACTTTGTCCGCCCCGCCGCCGGCCGCGGCCCTGCGGTCACGCCGCCCGGCCGGTTGCCGGACTGCCGGCCGGCCGGTCCGGCCTTTCCCGCGCTGCCGGCGCCCGGTCGCCCGGAGGTGCTCTTCGGGACCCTTTTCCCGGAGCGGGGGCAGGACTCTCTCCGGGGGCTGCCCCCGCCCGGGGCGCCCCGCAGGCGGGCCGATGGATGCGGAGCGGAAAAGCGGACTGTACGTATGTTGGAACTCTGTACGCAATACGAGGTCGTCGAGGCCGGATGCGACGAGGCGGGTCGCGGCTGCCTCGCGGGCGCCGTCTTCGCGGCGGCGGTCATCCTGCCGCCCGACTTCAGCGACCCGCTGCTCGACGACTCGAAACGCATGACCCCCCGCAACCGCGAGCGCCTCAGGGCGGTCATCGAACGCGAGGCGGTGGCGTGGGCCGTCGAGGAGGTGTCGCCCGCCCGCATCGATGCCGTCAATATCCTGAACGCCTCGTTCGAGGCCATGTCGCTTGCCGCCGCGCGACTGCGCCCCGTGCCGCAGCTGCTCGTCATCGACGGCAACCGCTTCCGCACGACGCTCGACATACCCTGCCGCTGCTACGTGAAGGGCGATGCCCGCTTTGCCGACATCGCCGCGGCCTCGGTGCTCGCCAAGACCCACCGCGACGAATACATGCGGCGCATCGATGCCGAGTACCCGCACTACGGCTGGGCGAAGAACAAGGGGTATCCGACGGCCGACCACCGGCTCGCCATCCTCCGCTACGGGCTCACTCCCTACCACCGGCGCACCTTCCGCAGCGGCGCCGAGGAGCAGGAGCTCCCCCTCTTCTGACGCCCAGGTCCGTTCCGCCCCTTCCGGCGGCGCGCTCCGTCTTCACCGGCCGGCCCGGGTTCCGTTGCGATGCGCTCCGGCACTCCCGGCGTCGCGGAGCGGCGACCCCTCCCTTTCGGAGGCCTACCGCTCGCTCTCCGTCCCGATGCGGCGCAGTGGCCGTGCCGGCACGCCGCCCACCACGGTGCCGGCCTCGACATCCTTCGTCACGACGGCGCCGGCCGCCACGACGGCGTGGTCGCCGATGGTGACGCCGCGCAGAATCGTGGCGTTGGAGCCGACCCACACGCCGCGTCCGAGCCGTATGGGGGCCGGACACGTCGTCTTCCGGCGGGCGGGGTCGAGCAGATGGTCGAGCGTGGCGAAGACCACGTTGTGCCCGATCTGGCATCCGTCGCCGATCTCGACGCCGCCGTGGTCCTGGAAGTGGCAGCAGGCGTTGATGAAGATCTCGCGGCCGAGGCGGATGTTGCGGCCGAAGTCGCTGTAGAGCGGCGGGAAGAGGCGCACGGTCGGGTCTACCTCGTAGCCCACCAGGCGCGACAGCAGCGCGCGCACTTCGTCGGGCGTATGGTAGGCCGAGTTGAGTTCGAAGGTGATGCGGCGCGCCGCGTCGCTCATCTCATCCATGAAGCGGCCGATTTCGGGCGACTCGAGCGGGAGTCCCGTCCGGACGTAATCGATAAACTCCTTCAGTTCCATCATTCTGTCATGCGGGGCCTTCCGTCGCAGGTGCTTCGCCGCGGACCCGTCAGCCTCTTTTTCGCAGCCCCGCTGCCGTGGCCGCCGCACTGCAAAGATAGTGCGTATGCTTCTCTCCGCACCCGATGCGCAGCGGGGAATTTGCTACCCCGATTCCGGTTTTCGCCCCTCCCGCGCGGCCGTCGTGTGTGCAGAAGCGCGGGCACTCCGCCCGGCGGCGCTCTGCGTCCGGTGCCGCGGTCGGGCTCCGGGGCGGCATCCGCGTGGTGTCCGCGGGGGCGGTGCAGGCGCCGGGGTGGGGCGGCGCCGTGCGCGCGAAAAGAGAGAGGGGCGGGACCCGTCGGGTCCCGCCCCTCCCGGGGTCAGGCGGAGCGCACTCAATATCCGAGCGTCTTCGATGCCGCATAGGAGATCTTGAGGGCATTCGCACGACGGAGCTCCTGCTTCACGTCGGTGATGATACCCATCTTGGTGCCCTGGTCGGCCTTCAGACAGATGGTCATCGAAGCCTTGTCGGCCTCGTTGAGCTGGTCGCGCTCGGCGGCGATGAAGTCGCCGATGTCGCGTGCGCTGCGGTAGGCGTCGTTGAGCTGGATACGGGGAGCCGTACCGAACTTGGCCTGCATGCCCAGCGACGGGGGCCCGATGTGGATGAAGCTGACGAGCGACTTCTTCTCGAGTTTCTGCACCTCGGTGGCCTCGGGCAGCCGGTAGCGTACCAGCAGCTCCTGGTCGCGCATCTGCGTCGAGACCATGAAGAAGAAGATCAGCATGAAGATCACGTCGGGAAGCGAAGCGGTCGAAATGGGCGGCACGCTGCGGTCGCCCTTCTTTCTCATTACTGCCATAGTCTCTCCCTCCTACTTTTTGATGTTACGCGGCTCGGCCTCCGAGATAGCCGTGGGAACCGCCTCCGTTACGGCCTTGCGCTGCTCCTCCGAGAGGTCGGCGAACTTCTCGTGGAACTGTACCATCGAGACCTCGTCGCGCACTTCGTTGAAGGCACGGGTCAACTCGTTCTGCACCTGAATGTACGACTGGTAGTTCGTGTCGCGCGTGGTCTGCAGCGAGATCACGCCCTTGCTCACGGGGTAAACCCACGTGCCTCCGTCGGGGAGCGCGATTTCGGTCTCCTCCTTCTCGGGCAGGTTCTCGTCGTCGTAGATGTTCAGGATGAACTCCTTGGCCTTGTCCTTGAGCTGGCGCAGATCGATCAGCTCCTGGTTGCCCTGCGTGCCGGCCATGATCTGTCCGGCGCCGTTGACCAGGACGAGGAGCAGGTTGCGCTCCTTCACCTTGATGTCTTCCGTCTGCTGGTTCTCGGGAGGCAGAGGCGGCAGCATGCGCACCAGTCCCGTATCCACGTTCATGGTCGTGGCCACGAGGAAGAAGATGAGCAGCAGGAACGAGATGTCGGCCATCGAACCGGCATTGATCTCCTGTATCTTTCTTTTGTTGTCTGCCATTGTGTTCGGTTTATTTGAAGGCCCGGTAGATCTCGGTGCCGAGCGCTATGAGCAGTGCGGCGGCTACGGCCACGTAGGAGACGATGACGCTGGTCTCCGTGATTACCGTTTCGGGATGGTCGAAGAAGCCTCCGTTCTGCAGGTCGGGGATGTTGACCGTGTGGCCTGCGGAGTAGATGTAGGCGGCACCGATGACCACCACCACGAGCAGCACCGAGAGCATCGACTTCTTGGTGCCTTTCGGACTCTTCAGCATGCCCCATACGGCGCAGAAGAGCGCTGCGGCGACGGCCAGCACTACGAGCACATAGCACCAGATGATGTTCAGGCTGATCGAAGGATCGTACGCCGCCGGGTTGTCCGAGTGCGGCGCGGCGATCGCATAGACGAGCAGCGCGGCGGTGATGGCCAGCAGGACGCCCAGCAATATGTTCAGTACTTTTTTCATAATCGCGTTTTTCTGAAAATGGACCCTTTAGACTACTTCTTGCTGTAGGCCGTCAGGATGTCGAGCAGCGAGATCGAAGCGTCCTCCATGTCGTTCACCAGCGAGTCGATCTTCGAGATGATGTAGTTGTAGAAGACCTGCAGGATCACGGCGGCGATAAGACCGAGCATCGTCGTCAGAAGGGCCACCTTGATACCGCCGGCTACGAGGGTCGGGCTGATGTCGCCGGCAGCCTGGATCTGGTCGAAGGCCTGGATCATGCCGACCACCGTACCCATGAAGCCCAACATGGGCGACAGCGAGATGAAGAGGGCGATCCACGTCAGACCCGACTCCATCAGGCCCGTCTGCACCGAACCGTACGATACGACCGACTTCTCCACGGCGTCGAGGCCCTGGTCGTAGCGGCTCAGACCCTGCCAGTAGATCGAGGCGATGGGGCCCTTCGTGTTCTTGCAGAGCTCCATGGCGGCCTTGATGCCCTTCGTGTTCACCGTCTTCTCGACCTCGGCGATGAACTTCTTGCTGTTGACCGTCGAGAGTGCCAGATAGAGGATACGCTCGATGGCCACGGCCAGACCTACGACGAGGAAGATCAGAATCGGGAGCATCCAGGCCCAACCGCCCTCGAGGAACTTCTGCATCATCACGTGGTGCATCGTCTCGCCGGCAACGGCGGTCTCGGCAACGGCCTCGTCCACCTCGGCAACGGCCTCGGCGACCGGTGCGGCGGCAGCAACCGTATCGGCAGCTTCCTGAGCGAATGCGTTAACAGTGCCAAGGGCGAAGATGGCGACCGTCAGAGTCAAAAAAAGTTTTTTCATAATGGTTTTTGATAATTGAGTTTTGATTGTGTTTTCCTTCGGTTTTTCCGTATGTGCGTTTTTCTTTCGCTCGTTCGGTTAAAAGTTCGTTTCGCTCTTCATTTTTTCTCTCCGGACTCCTCCGTTTTCCATCCGCGGAGGGCTCCGCAACCCTTTTCGGGCAGGTTCCGCCCTTCGGCGCCGCCCTCCCGTCCGCCGCTTTTCACGACCTGCAACAATATATCATACAATCTGTTGCGGGCTTTCGGACGGTTTCCGGCATCTCCGGCATCTCCCGACAAGGCATATTTGCAGTGCGAAATATAGTGAAAAAAATCGTTCCGTGCAATTCCCTATGCGGTAAATTCCCCTTTCAGGGGGCGCTCCAGCAGGGCGCGGGCCCCCTCGGCCGACCCTTCGCGGCCCAGCACGTACATCATCTTCGCGACGGCCGCCTCGGTGGTCATGTCGTGGCCGCTCACCACGCCGGCGTCGCGCAGCCGCATGCCCGTCTCGTAGAGCTCCATCGCGACGGCGCCGCCGCCGCACTGCGTGACGTTGAGCACCACCACGCCGCGCGCCACCGCCTCGCTCACCGTGCGGAGGAACCACTCGCACGTGGGGGCGTTGCCCGCGCCGTAGGTCTCGAGCACCACGCCCCGCAGCCCCTCGACCGAGAGCATGGTCCGCAGCGTGCGCTCGTCGATGCCGGGGAAGAGCTTCACGACGGCGATGTCGCTGCACAGCGAGTCGGCGATGCGCAGCTTCGGCGGGCACTCCGCGGGCCGCATGATGGCCGGCAGGTTGTAGGCGATGTTGACCCCCACCTCGGCCAGCGGCGGGTAGTTGTACGATCTGAAGGCGTTGAGCGCCTCGGCGCTCCGCTTCGAGGTGCGGTTGGCGCGGAAGAGCCGGTTCTGGAAGTAGAGCGACACCTCGGGGACCACGGGACGGCCGTCGTCGAGCCGCGCGCCGGCGATCTCGATGGCCGTGATGAGGTTCTCGCGGCCGTCGGAGCGCAGCACGCCGATGGGAATCTGGCTGCCGGTGAAGACGACGGGCTTGGCCAGCGTCTCGAGCAGGAAGCTCATGGCCGAGGCCGTGTACGACATGGTGTCGGTGCCGTGCAGTACGACGAAGCCGTCGTAGCGTTCGTAGTGGTCGCGCACGAGGCGCGCCAGTTCGAGCCAGTTGTGCGGCTCGACGTTCGACGAGTCGATGACCGGGTCGAGCGTCAGCACGTCGATGTCCACGTGGAGTCGCTTGAGCAGGGGGAACTCGTCGTAGATGGCGCTGAAGTCGAAGGGCACCAGCGCGCCGGTCTCGGGGTCGGTCTTCATGCCGATCGTGCCGCCGGTGTAGATGATGAGGATGGAGGATCGCATATCGTTTCGGTTGTTATCGTTTGTATTCGTTCACTCTTCGAGGGCCTCGAGCAGGAAACTCACGGGCCGGAAGCCGTCGTTGCACGAGAGCATCGCCGACGAGGGGTTCCGCATCCACGCGCCGTAGAGCCCCGTCGCCCCGCAGGCGAGCGCCATGACGAAGGGGGCGAGCGTCTGCCAGGCGCTCTCGCACAGCCCCTCGGGCCGCTGCGCCCCGCGGCTGACGAAGAGCTGCCCCTCGCGCATGCCGCACGCATCTTCGAGCGGCAGCTCGTAGCGCTCCATCAGGTCGCGGTGGCAGATCTTGCGCACCACGGTGATCCGTACCTCCTTCATGGCTCTGCACTCCCTGTTTCATGCCTCCGGCGCCCTCTCCCCGGAGGGGCGCCCCTCCGGCGCGCCGCCGGTATCGTCCGCCCCCTCCGCCGCGCCGCCCGGGTCGAACATGCGGCGGGCATTGGCCGCGGTGACGGCGGCGACCTCCCCGGGGTCGACCCCCTTCAGTTCGGCGATCTTGCGGCATACGAACTCCACGTGCGCCGGCTCGTTGCGCTCGCCCCGGCGGGGGACGGGGGTCAGGTAGGGGCAGTCGGTCTCGAGCACCAGGTCGCGCAGCTCCATCGCGCGCACCGTCTCGGCCAGCGCGCTCCGGCGGAAGGTGACCACGCCGCCGATGCCGAAGAGAAAGTCGCCGCACGCCCGCAGCGTGTCGTAGGTCGCGGCCGACTCCGTGAAGGCGTGGAAGACGCCCCGCAGCCCGCGCCCGGCATACGCGCGCACGAGCTCCGTCATCTCGGGCCACGCCGCCCGCGTGTGTATCGCCACCGGCAGTCCGTGGGCCAGCGCCAGCTCGAACTGGCGCTCCAGCGCCTCGGTCTGCTCGTCGCGGTAGTCGGCGCTCCAGTAGAAGTCGAGCCCGATCTCGCCCACGCCGCAGAAGCGTATGCCGGCCGGAGGCTCGGCGAGCAGCCTCTCCACGAGCCGCAGCTCCCCGCGCCAGTGCGGATTGTCGTTCACCGAGGTGGGGTGGAGCCCCATCATCGGCAGGCAGTATCCCTCCTGCGCGCGGCAGAGCCCGAAGAGACGCTCGTGCGTCTGCGCGTCGATGGCCGGCAGCAGCAGCCGTTCCACGCCCGCCGCCCGCGCCCGCGCCAGCACGGCGTCGCGGTCGGCGTCGAACTCCTCGCCGTAGAGGTGTGCATGGGTATCGATCAGTTGCGGAATCATCTCCCGTCGTATCTCTTCTCTTTTCTCCTTTTTTCTTCGGACCCGGCGCCCGGCACTCTTCCGGTCCGTCCCGCCTGCCGGCGCTCCCGCGGCTCCGGACCCGTTTTGCGGTCCGGCCTCTGTTTCCGTTCCGCTCCCCGCGCTCCCGGGTTCAGCAGCTGCGCACGTAGCGGTTGCCGGGCAGCTGACGCACGGCCCCCGCCATCTCCAGCCCGAGCAGGAGCGCCGAGAGCTCCCCGGCCCCGAGTCCGCAGAGGGCCCCCAGCTCCTCGGTCGAGAGGGGGTCCGAGGTGCGGAAGCAGGCCAGCAGCCCCTCCTCGTCGGCCGTGAGCTGCGGCGCGCGGCTCTCCGTCTCCGGTGCCGGCGCCCTCCCGTCGAGGTCCCACATGAGCTCGGCGGCGATGTCGTCGGCCGAGAGCACCAGCTGCGCCCTGCGGTTGCGTATGAGCAGGTTCGTGCCCCGCGACGCCGTGTCCACCGCCCGCCCCGGCACCGCCATCACGCAGCGGTCGTAGCCGTCGGCGCAGTGGGCCGTCACGAGCGAACCGCCCCCGCAGGGCGACTCGACGACCACCGTGCCGGCGCTCAGGGCCGCGATGATGCGGTTGCGCGCCAGATAGAAGGTCCCGCGCTGCCGCACGCGTCCGTGGAGCTCCGAGACCAGCGCGCCGCCCGACTCCACGATTTCGCGCCCCACGGCCCGGTGGGCCGCCGGCGTCACCCCGGGCAGCGGCGAGGCGAGCACCGCCACGGTCGCGGCCCCCGCTCCGAGGGCGGCGCGGTGGGCCGCCACGTCGATGCCGAAGGCCAGGCCGCTCACGATGCAGAGGTCCGGAAAGCGCGCGGCGAGGCCGCGCACCAGCACGTCGCACATCCGTTCGCCGTAGGGGGTGGCCTCGCGCGTGCCGACCACCGAGAGGCAGCGCATGCGCAGCGCGGCGACGTTGCCTATGATATATAATACGTGCGGGTAGTCGGGCGCCTCGCGCAGCAGCGGCGGATACTCCGCGTCGGTCGAGGCGACGGCCGCGATGCCCTCGCGGCGGCAGCGGAGCAGCTCCTCCTCGGCCGCCGCGAATGCCGTGCGCCGCACCAGGGCGCGGGCCACGTCGGGACGCAACTGCGCCTCTCCGACGAGCGTCGGCTCGTCGGCGGCGAATATGTTCCGCGCGTCGCCGAAGCATCCGAGCAGATGCACGGCGGCCTTCACCCCCACGCCGGGGGTCATCGTCAGCGCGATATCCTCGATGGTCACGACCGCAGCAAGCGTAAAACAGTGTAAAGATACGCGATTTTCCCGATAAATCCCCAAAAACGGCCCTCTTCGTGCAAAATAGGGCCGATGTTTTGTTTATTTGAAAAATGTTCGTACATTTGCATTCCCGATGCGTCCCGACGGGGCCGTCCAGCGGCGGCCGTGCGGGGTGCGGAGGCGACCGGGTCTGATGGCCGAGTGGCTAGGCAAAGGTCTGCAAAACCTTGTACAGCGGTTCGAATCCGCTTCAGACCTCACAGAAACCGTGTTGCAGTCATCTGCAACGCGGTTTTCAACGCGGTTTTCGTTTTGTTTTGTCATACATTTGTCATACGGGGCGGGCGGATGATGCTTTTGAAGCTGTTTGCACCTACATCATGAATCGCTCCAACTTGTCTTTCCAACGCCGCCAGTCGGGCATTTCGGTTTCGAGCAGGGTAAAGAAGGCTGCAGTATGGTCGGGATGCAGCAGATGACACATCTCATGCGTGATAACATATTCAATGCAGGGGCGCGGCGCCTTGATGAGTTCCGTATTCAGGATAATTTTCCCTTTGGGGGTGCAGCTGCCCCAACGGTTTTCCATCTCCTGAACATAGAGTGAGGTTGGAGCAACTCCGTACCGTGCAAATCGGGAAATGATAGGCTCCGCATACTCGGTAAACTTGAGTTTGGCGTGTTCGCGGTACCAGGATCTCATCAACTCCCGGGCCTTGTCCGGGGAGGTGCATACCACCTCGAAGCAGCGGCCCTTGTATCGGACGCTGTTGACCTTGCCTGCGGATACCCGGAGCAGAAACCGCTTCCCCGGGTAGTAGTGCGACCGGCTGTGGCCCGTGACCTTCATGAAGGCGATGGTCGGGATTCCCGCCGGATGCATCTCCATCGCGCTGCCCCGGCTCCGTCGCCGGTCCGCGGCCGCCTCTCCGGCTCCGCGTCGCCGCGCGGCTACCGGTAACGGTGGGAGATGAGGTTCATGAACTCCTCGCGCGTGCGGGGGTCCGAGAGAAAGACGCCGGTGAAGGCCGAGGTGGTGGTCGCCGAGCCCTGCTTCTCGACGCCGCGCATCTGCATGCACATGTGGCTCGCCTCGATGACCACGGCCACGCCCATCGGGTGGAGCGCCTCCTGTATGCAGTTGCGTATCTGCACCGTGAGCCGCTCCTGCACCTGCAGGCGGCGTGCGAAGCTCTCCACCACGCGGGCGATCTTCGAGAGCCCCGTGATGTAGCCGTCGGGGATGTAGGCCACGTGGGCCCGTCCGTAGAAGGGGAGCATGTGGTGCTCGCAGAGCGAGTAGAGCTCGATATCCTTCACGAGCACCATCTGCCGGTACTCCTCGCGGAACATCGCCGAGCGGAGTATGGCCAGCGGATCCTCGGCGTAGCCGCGCGTGAGGAACATCATCGCCTTGGCCACCCGTTCGGGGGTCTTCACGAGCCCTTCGCGGCCGGCCTCCTCGCCGAGCAGCGCGAGGATGGCGGCGTAGTGCTCCTTCAGTTTTTCGAGCCGTCCGGCGTCGAACGACTCCTCCTTGTGATACAGTTCGTCCATCGGGGCAAAAGTAGGCTATTTCCCGGCACCGTGCAAATATTCGGCGAGCCGCCGCATGGCGCGTCCCCGGTGCGAGAGGGCGTTCTTCTCGTCGGCCGACATCTGGGCGAAGGTGCGGTCGCTCCCCTCGGGTCGGAAGAGGGGGTCGTAGCCGAACCCCGCATCGCCGGCGGGCCGTTCGGCGATGCACCCCTCGACGCACCCCTCGAAGAGGTGCTCCTCGCCGCCGAGGATGAGGGCCACGACGGTCCGGAAGCGGGCCCGCCGGTTGCTCTGCCCCTCCAGGTTGCGGAGCAGCAGACGGTTGTTGGCCTCGAAGTCGTGTCCGTCGGTGGCGTAGCGTGCCGAGTGCACGCCGGGGGCGCCGCCGAGGGCCTCCACCTCGAGTCCCGTGTCGTCGGCGAAGCAGTCGAGCCCCGTGCGGCGGTGCAGATAGCGGGCCTTCTGCAGGGCGTTGCCCTCGAGCGTGGGCTGCGTCTCGGGGGGCTCCTCGTCGACGCCGCAGTCGTGCGGCGTGAGGAGCGTGAAGCGGTCGCCCAGCAGGGCCCGCGCCTCGGCGAGCTTGTGGGCGTTGTGTGTGGCGAAGAGCAGTTTCATGGTCGTTGCCGTAGTCTTTCGGGGCGGGGTCAGCGCTCCACCTCCATCAGCTCGAGCCGGTGGTCGAGGTCTATCTTGTCGATGATCGTCTTCACGAGTCGGTCCATCTCCGACCCTTCGGTGTAGTCGGCCGGGCATACGTGGCTCACGCGGTCGTCGTGGATGAGCTGCGCCATTTCGCGGCGCGCCCCCTTGCGGTCGGGGCTGTAGACGGCGATGGAGTGGCCGCCGTAGTTCTTCACCAGCTTCATGCAGGGTATGTCGGTCGTCCCGTCGCCTACGTATATCATGCGGCGGAAGGGCACCGGGCGGTCGTCCTCGGGGATGTATCGGTTGACGAGCGTGGCGTCGTAGACCGATTCGACCCCCTTGTTGATCTTGAAGATGAACTGCGTCTTGTTCGTGTAGTTGACCGCCACGGCGGGCCAGTAGGCTATGCCGTCCACGTCGTAGAGGAACGAGCAGGCGTAGATCTTGCGGAACTCGCCGGCGATCTCCGTCCCCTCGATGATCTCCTTCAACCCCGACGAGTTGATGTAGTGCAGGATGCGGAACCCGCGTCCGGCGCCGTAGCGGTTGATGCGGCCGAACCACTCGCGCACGCCGCGGTAGAGCGTGACGCGGCGGCCCGATTCGCGGAAGGCCTCGCGCCGCAGCGAGAGGCCCGTCGAGCGGGCCGACTGGATCATGCGGGCCATGTAGGTGAGCACCATGTCGGCGTCCTGCTCCTCGGCCAGGGCGTTGGCCTCGCTCCAGAACTCGCGGTTGCTCTTGCCCACGGCGGGGATGAAGTCGTACTCCTGCATGTTGCCCGGGGCGAGCGTCCCGTCGAAGTCGTAGATGAGCGCTATGGTAGGTCTCTCGGCAGTCATTCGGTTTGTCGTTTCGGATGGTCAAAGATAGTGCAACCGCCGCGCAAAAACAACTCTTCGGCCGATTTGTCGCCGCGGTCCGCCGTGCGGGGCCCTCTTCTCCGTGCCGTCTTCTCCGTGCCGCCGCGGCCGGTCCGGGGCTTCTGCCGCCCGCCGCGGATGGCGGGCGCGAATTTTCGCTATCTTTGTAGGGCGCGGGAGAGGGCCGCACGGCCGCACTGCCCGTGCCCGAAACCGAAAAGAGTGAGCCATGGAATTCAAGGAACTGATTCAGCGGCGGCGCAGCGTGCGCCGCTTCTCGACGCGGCCCGTGGCGGCCGACGTCGTCGACCGGCTGCTGCATGCGGCCCTCACGGCCCCCTCGGCCCGCAACAGCCGCTCGACGCGGCTGCTCGTGGTCGACGACCCCGCGCTCGTCGCCCGCATGGCGGCGATGCGCGACTACGGCTCGGCCTTCCTCGCCGAGGGGGTGCCCCTCGCCGTCGTCGTCGCGGGCGAGCCGGCCCTGAGCGACCTCTGGCGCGAGAACGCCGCCATCGTGGCCACGATGCTCCAGCTCGCCTGTGTCGACGAGGGACTCGCCTCGTGCTGGGTCCACGTCCACGGCCGCCCCAGCCGCCGCGGGGAGCCCGACGGCGCCATGGCCGCCGACCTGCTGCGCGGACTGCTCCCCCTGCCCGAGGGGTGCGAGCCCCTCTGCGTCGTGGCCGTCGGCTACCCCGAACGCATGCCGGGGCCGCTGCCCCCCTTCGACCCCGAAACGAAGATCGTCCGTCTCGGGGCGTCGCGCCCGTAGCCTCCGGCTTCCGCCCCGGCGCCTCTCCCGCGCTTCCGCTCCGGCGCCGCGGCGGCAGGGAGAAAACGGCGGCCGGCGCCGCGACGGAGAGGGGGCGCCTCCCGCCGGAAAACGGATCGGGAGACGCCCCCTCTCGGGGTGTGCCGTGCGGGGTCAGAACTTCACCTTGGCGCCCACCGAGAAGCGAATGCCGTAGTACTCGGCCTGCCGCACGCGGTCGCGCGTGCCCTGGTAGTAGCGCAGGGGCTGGTTGAGCAGGTTGCCCACCTCGCCGAATATCTGCACGTTCTTCGTGGCGCGCACCGAGACGTTGGCGTCGAGATAGTTCACGCTGTCGTAGTAGCGGTCGGTGAAGGGGGTCATGCCCATCTCCTCGTTGTCGAGGAACGAGCTGGCGTAGTTGTAGGAGAGGGTCGCCGTGAGGAACTTGTTCTCGTAGTAGAGCGAGGCGTTCACCGTGTGCTCGGGCGTGCCGGGCAGCTGGATCTCGTCGGCGCTGCGGCCCGCGAAGATCGGATCGGTCAGGCGCGTCACCTTCGAGTGGTTGTAGGTGTAGTTGGTGTAGATACCGAAGTTCCTGAGCACGGGCGAGATGAATCCCAGGTCGCGCTGGAAGGCCACCTCCACGCCGAAGAGGTTGGCGTCGCCCGCATTGACCGCCTTGTAGAGCTCCTTGAACTCGGTGCCGCCGATGGTCTGGTCCTCGACCATGGCGTCGACGATGAAGTCGGAGATCTGCTTGTAGTAGACGCCGGCCGACACCAGTCCGATCGAACGGAAGTAGTATTCGAACATCAGGTCGTAGTTGTTCGACACCGTGTTGCGCAGGTCGGGGTTGCCCATCGTGTACTCCTCGTCGTGGAGGTTCACGCGGTCGCCCGGCACCATCTGGCTGAATTTGGGGCGGGCGAGCGTCGAGGTGAAGCTGGCGCGGAGGACCATGTTGTCCATCGGTTCGTACTTGAGCAGCACGGAGGGGAGCCAGTTGTCGAAGTCGCTCTTGCGCCGCACGGGGGTCGAGGTGATGTTCTCCTCGTCGGCGTCGACGTTGAGCTGGTTGCCCGTGTAGTCGTAGCTCGTGTGCTCCAGCCGCAGGCCGGCGATCAGCTTCAGCCGGCTGCCGAACTGCTGGTCGTAGCGCAGGTAGGCGGCGTGGATTCTCTCGTGTCCGGCGTAGTTTTCGGCCTCCTCCATCGGGTTGCGCGTCAGTGCGAAGCGCGAGGCGTCGCCGAAGTCGAGGCGCCCCAGGTACTCCTTGCTCACGAAGTCGCCCACGCGGTAGTCGCCGGCGTAGAAGTTGCGGCGCGTGGCGTCGTACGTGTTGCCGGCGCCCATCGCCTCGGTCAGGAAGGCGGTCTCGTCGAGCGGCTCGATGTCGTAGAAGGTGATCGTCTTCGACTTGTCCTTGTCCTGCAGCTTGTATCCCGCCTTCAGCGTACCGGCGAAGCGGCCCGTGAAGAGGCGTGCCGTGAGGTCGATGTGGGCCTTGTACTCCTCCTCCTCGATCTCGCTGAAGGATTCGGTCAGCTCGTCGAGCTTGATGAAGTTGGCCGTGTTGAGGGCCATGAGCGAGGCGTCGGAGGGGGTGAAGCGGGGCTCGCGCTCGTCGGAGAGGTCCATCTCGAAGCGTATCGGGTTGTCCTCGTCGCTCTCGAGCCCGATGTAGCGCTCGTTGGGGCGGTCCTCCGAGGCGCGGGCATAGTCGAATCCCCAGTCGACGGAGAGCCAGCCGAGGTTGTGTTCGCCCGCGAGCGCGATGTCGGCCGTCTGCTGGCGCTCGAGACGCGCGAACTTGTTGTCGGGCACGCCGCCCTTGGTCTGGCGCCGCAGGAAGGCGGTGGCCGTACCGTCGGCTTCGGGCGCGATATCCTTATATGTCAGACGATAGCGGTTCTCCCAGTCGTTGCGGCGGTTGTACATGCCCCGCAGTTCGATGCGGTGGTTCTCGTTGAACTTCCAGTCGAGCGAGAGCGAGTAGCTCTGGCGTTCGCGGTGGACGTAGTACTGGCGTATTTCGAACTCGTCGACATAGGCGCCGCCGTTGTCGTCCTCGCTCCACGAAGCCTCGATGTTGTCCGAGCCGATGGGGTTGTTGTGGTAGGCCAGGGCCGCCATGACGCCCAGCCTCTCCTTGAAGAAGCGCGAGCCCCAGCTGACGGCGCCGTTGAAGGTCGGGCGGCGCGATACGGGGTTGTATCCCGCCCCCACGTTGGCCGCCACGGTCTGGCGGTAGGGCGAGCTCTTGGTCACGAGGTTCACCGCGCCGCCTATGGCGTCGCCGTCCATGTCGGCCGTCACGACCTTGTGCACCTCGATGGTCTGTATCATGTCGGTGGGTATGAGGTCGAGCTGTGCGGCGCGCGAGTCGCCCTCGGCCGAGGGGAGACGGTTGCCGTTGAGCGTCACCGAGGTCAGGTCGGGCGCCGTGCCGCGCACCTGCCCGAAGCGGGCCTCGCCCTGGTCGTATTGCACGTTGATGCCGGGGATGCGCTTCATGGCGTCGCCGATGTTGGCGTCGGCGAACCGGCTCATCTGGTCGGCGGCCACGATGTTGCTCACCCCGTCGTTGCTCCGCTGCATGGAGAGGGCGCGGCGCTGCCCCTCGACGATGCCCGACACGACGACGTCGCCCACCGAGATGCCCTCGTGGAGCAGGAATTCGCAGCGGTTGGTCTCGCCGCGGCGCACCTCGAGGGTGCGGCATACGGGTTCGTATCCCACGTAGTTCACGCATACCTCATAGATGCCCTCGGGAATGCCGCGCAGCGAGAAGGAGCCGTTGCTGTCCGAGACGGCGCCCAGGTTGAGCGATTCGATGTAGATGACGGCGCCGGTCACGGCGTGGCGGTCGTCGTCGAGCACCACGCCGGCCAGCGACCCGCGGGCCGCCGCCTCGGCGGCCTCGTCCCCGACCAGGCGTTCCGAATCGGTCTCCGGAAGTCCCCCGGCACGGAGCGCGGGTGCGAAACATCCCAACGCGAGCAGCGTCAGAAGCAAAGTAGAGAGTTTTCTCATGAAACGGTAGATTTGGGTTCTTGCTGTTTTCGATGCCGCAAAAGTATCCCGCCCCTGTTACACGCTTCGGACGAGGTCGTTACCATTGGAAAACGAATCGGTTACATTGGAGTTAAATCTCGCCGGAGCCGGTTCGTCGGTTCTCTTTTTGTCTATATTTGCCGCCGGTCCGGATGGTCCGGCCGCCTTATCCGCAACACACAATAAAAAAGATGAAGAGAATCTGCTTCGCTCTGCTGCTCGCCGCCCTCTGCGCGGCCGGCTGCACCGCACAGCCCGAAAAGCGGGCCGCCGCCGAAACCTACGACGGCGAACTGAACATCCTGATGCTCTCCGACGCCGGCCGCAACGGCTCCTACGACCAGCGCCTCATCGGCGAATGGATGGGGGTCTATGCCGACGCGCTCGGTCCCGAGTTCGTCATCTCGTGCGGCGACCTCTTCCACTACGAGGGGATCCAGTCCACGCGCGACCCGCTGCTCTGGTCCAATTTCGAGAGCATCTATACCCACGGCGAGCTGCAGTGCCCCTGGTACGGCGTGCTCGGCAACCACGAGTACCGCGGCAATACGCAGGCGATGATGGACTACGCCGGGGTCAGCCGCCGCTGGAACATGCCCGGCCGCTACTACACCTTCGCCGTTCCCCTCGACGACGACGAGCCCGGCTCGGAGCGCATCCGCTTCGTCTTCATCGACACCACGCCCCTGATCGGGAAGTACCGCGCCGAGCGCGCGAAGTACCCCGACGTGCAGCTCGTCGACCCCGACGCGGAGGTGCGCTGGATCGACAGCGTGCTCACCGCCTCGGACGAGCGGTGGAAGATCGTCGTGGGGCACCACCCGCTCTACACCTACGACGACAAGGACGACATCGAGCAGGAGCAGATGCGCGGCCGGCTCGAGGAGATCTTCCGCCGCCATGCCGTCGACGCCTACTTCTGCGGCCACATCCACACCTTCCAGCATATCCGCACCGGCGCCGACGATATCGACTACGTGGTCAACTCCTCGGCCTCGCTCCAGCGCGAGCCGCAGTACGGACCCCTCACGAAGTACGCCAGCGAGAACTCGGGCTTCGGCCTCCTCTCCTTCGACGAGGGGGTGATGCACTACACCTTCGTGAACAGCCGCGGCGAACTCGAATACGAAATCGAGCGGCGCAAGTAGTCCGCCTCTCTTTCGGGCGGGCCCCCGGGGGGGCGGAGCCGCGGTCCACGGGCCGCCCTCCGCTCCTCTTTTCGTCCCGCCGCGCGCGGCCCCGCCGGAGCTCCGCCCGCCGCACCCCTCCCCGGAGGCGATTTTCGGACGGTGCGGGGCCCGGGTGCGGGAAAGTCGGCAACTTTTCCCTACCTTTGCACCCCGACAATCCGAATCCATGGAATCGAATATACTCCGGGGTCTCAACCCCGCCCAGCGTGCCGCCGTGGAGCACTACGACACGTCGTCGCTCATCATCGCGGGGGCCGGGTCGGGCAAGACCCGCGTGCTGACTTCGCGCATCGCCTACATGATCGAGCAGGGGGTCGACCCGCGGGCCATCCTCGCCCTCACCTTCACCAACAAGGCGGCCGAGCAGATGCGCGAGCGCATCGCGCAGATGCTCCCCGACGGCCGCAGCCGCTTCATCCGCATGGGGACCTTCCACTCGGTCTTCGCGCGGATCCTGCGCGAACATGCCGCGCTGATCGGCTACCCCGAAAGCTTCACCATCTACGAACCCTCCGACAGCCGCAACCTGCTGAAGGAGATCGTGCGCGAGCTGCACCTCGACGAGGAGCGCTACAAGCCGGCGAAGCTTGCCTCGCGCATCTCCTTCGCCAAGAACGGCCTCGTCACGCCGCAGACCTACGTGGCCCGGGCCACCTATGCGGCCGAGGACAACGCGGCGCAGATCCCCGAGTTCGGCCGCATCTACGAACTCTACTGCGGGCGCTGCCGCCGCAACGGGGCGATGGACTTCGACGACCTGCTGCTGCAGACCAACTTCCTGCTGCGCGACCATGCCGAGGTGCTGGAACGCTACCAGGAGCAGTACCGCTACATCCTGGTCGACGAGTACCAGGATACGAACTACGCGCAGTACATCATCGTGCGGCGCCTCTCGTCCCGCGGGGCGCGCGTCTGCGTCGTGGGCGACGACGCGCAGTCGATCTATTCGTTCCGCGGGGCGAAGATCGAGAACATCCTCTCGTTCCGCAACGACTACCCCGACGCCGAGGTCTTCAAGCTGGAGCAGAACTACCGCTCGACGCGCACGATCGTCGACGCGGCCAACTCGCTGATCGCCCACAACGCCCGCCGCATGGAGAAGCGCTGCTTCTCCGAAGGGCCCGTGGGCGACCCGATACGCATTCTGAAGGCCTATACCGACCGCGACGAGGCCGAGCAGGTGGTCTCGGACCTGCGCGATCGCGTGCGCGGCGCCGGCGACGCCTGGAGCGATGCGGCGATTCTCTACCGCACGAACAGCCAGTCGCTCGTCTTCGAGGAGAACCTGCGGCGGCGCGGCATCCCCTATCGCATCTACAAGGGCACCTCGTTCTACGACCACAAGGAGATCAAGGACCTGCTCTGCTACATACGCCTGATAATCAATCCTTACGACGATGAGGCCCTCCGTCGCGTCATCAACCGCCCCGTGCGCGGCATCGGCGAGACCACCGTGCAGCGTATCGCCGAAATGGCGGCGAAGGCCGACATCTCGATGTGGGAGGCGCTGGACCGCCTGGCCGCCGGGCCGGCGGCCGACCCCGTGCAGCGGGCCATCATCCGCAAGACGGCCGACTTCGTCGGGCTGATACGGTCGCTCTCGCTCGCCCGCACCACGATGGGGCTCTACGAGTTCGGTCTCGAGGTGGCCACCCGCTCGGGGCTGCTGGCGGCGCTGCGTGCCGAGCGCACCCCCGAGTCCGACTCGGCGCTCGGCAACATCGAGGAGCTGCTCAACACGATGCAGGATTTCCGCGAGCGGTGCGAGGCGGCCATCCGCAGCGGCGAGCGTCCGGCCGAGGCGCTCCCCTCGGTCGAGGAGTGGATGCAGGAGACGATGCTCCTCTCGGACATGGACCGCGACGAGGATCCCGCCGAGCGCGACCGCGTGACGCTCATGACCGTCCATTCGGCCAAGGGTCTCGAATACAAGTATGTCTACGTGGTGGGCATGGAGGAGAACCTCTTCCCCTCGCCGCGGGCGGCCGAATCGCCCGAAGGGCTCGAGGAGGAGCGCCGGCTCTTCTACGTGGCCGTCACGCGGGCCAAGACGGCCGCGACGCTCTCCTATGCCGAGATGCGCTTCCGCTGGGGCAACATGGAGTTCAGCCGTCCGAGCGGCTTCCTGCGCGAGATAGACCCCCGCTATCTGGAGGAACCCCTCGACGAGGAGCGCGCCTCGCGTCCCGCCGCCCGGCGGGAGGGCAGTGCCATCGACGAGCTGCGCCGCCGCTACGACTACCGTTACCGCGAGGGGGGCGCCGCCTCCCGGACTTCGTCCGCGGGCCGTGCCGGAGGCGGCACCCCGCGCAATGCCGCCGCCGGCGCCCTGCGTGCCGCCGGGGATGCCGCGGCCCGCGGCATCCGCCGCGACGGGG
>CASELE010000028.1 GCA_949288735.1 uncultured Alistipes sp. | reverse complement strand
AGAAATCCTGATAGGCGTATTTCACCTCCTGCATCTTCGGAGAGGGTTCTCTGTCTCCGCCATAGGCGATACCATTGCCGCTGAAATTGTAATCGCAGGGACGGTCGTCGCCGTAGGCCAGACGCATGACGCGCCGGTAGATCGCCTCGCGCGACGGAGCGTTGAACCCTCCCGTATTGTCGCGCATGATGCTGTTTTCGGTCGCACGGTAAGCCCCTTCGCCGTAGGTGAAGGCTCCTTCGTAGACGCCGAGCCTCTCGGCCGCATAGAGCGGGGCGACCTGCACCCCGAAGAAACGGGCCCATTTCACGGCCGAGCGCTCGGCCGTGAAGTCGGCGTTGGCCCACCATCCGTCGTCGAACCGGGCCCGGTAGCTCTCCGCCACGGATTCGGGGACAGGCCCCGGCACGTTGTCGTACTCGTCGGCGAGCTTGCCGAAGCCGTGGCCGCACGCCTCGTGCTGAAGCAGCCGGGCGAACATCTCCTCGTCGCGCCCCAGCGGGAAGTAGCAGACGGCCAGTCCGCTGCCCCAGGCTCCGTCGCGGCCGGCATAGAGGAAGCTCGTGCCGGCGTACTGTCCGGCGTTCATCAGCACGATGATGACCGTCTCGTCGAGCCTCTCTTCGGTCATGCCCGGGATACGGAGCGCATAGTCGCGGCACCGCGCATCGTCCCCCTCCACGCGCGAGTTGGTCCGGAAACGGGAGCCGAGCGCCCGCTCGGCGCCTGTGAAGTAGCCGGAATGTTTCGAGACGGCCGTGACGGCTATGACATTGAAACAGTCGCGCAGCGACGCGAAGGGCTCCACGCCGAAGAAGTGGCGCATGGCCCGCTGCATCGCCTCGTCGTAGAGGCCGTCGCGGATATCGCGGTCGCTGAAGCCGTCGCCCATCAGCACGATGTCGATGCCCGCACCGCGCGTGGCGCCCTGGAGCCACGTCACCCGGCCGTCGGCCGAATAGTCGGTCGAAGCATAGGGTTCGGAGGCGGCGAAGCGGTCGTCGAGCCAGGCGGGCAGGGCGAGGGGATCGCCCCGGTAGACGACCGAACCGTCCGGATCCACCGCCAGCACGACCGCGCCGGAGCCCGAGGGAAGGCGCTCCGCGAGCCGGAGCGAAGAGGCGGCGTCGAGCATGGGCCACTCGATGCGGTTCTGCTCCGCGTAGTCGGCAATCTGCCCGTCGGTGCCGCGGGTGTAACCCACCACCTCGAGCCCGAACTGGCGGTAGTCGCGGTAGCGCCCGATCAGTTCGGACATGAGACGCGAGCAGGCGGCATCCTCGCGGTCGATGCCGAAGAGCACCGTCAGGCTCCGCTCCGGATAGAGCGCGGACGACGCGAGTGCCGCGCCCTGCACCGTCCGCCCCTCGAAGGCGGGGGCGGGCAGGCGGGCGCCGCCCTCGCTCAGCCCCCCGCCGCGCTGTGTGAGAACATGCCACCAGCTCGACGGCCAGCAGGGAAGCTGCGCCACGGCCGGAGGCACCGTCCCCGAGAAGAGGTTCTCCTCGAGCCGCAGCACCCGCAGCGAAGTCAGGCTGCCGAGTGAGGCCGGCAGGTCGCCCGCAAGGTCGTTCCGAGCCAGGTCGAGCGTATCGAGCGAGACGAGAAGGCCGACGTCGCGAGAAAGGATGCCCGAGAGACGGTTGTCGCCGAGCCGGAGCGTCGTGAACGGATGGGTGAAGAGGGCCGCCGGCAGCTCGCCCGTGAGGGCGTTGCCTCCGAGGTCGACCGTGCGCAGCCGCGGCTGTCCCGCGAAGAGAGCGTCGGGCGGCCCCGTGAAGCCTGCGCGCGCGGCCCGCACCGTATGCAGCGAGTCCAGCCCGCCGAGGGCGGCGGGGAGACGGCCCGTGAAGCCGTTGTCCGAGAGATCCAGCTCCTGCAGCGCGGCCAGCCCGCCGAGCGTCGCGGGCAGGTCGCCCTCGAGACGGTTGTCGTGCAGGTCGATCCGCTGCAGTCGGCCCAGCCGGCCCAGCGAGGCGGGCAGAGGTCCGCCGAGGCTGTTGCCGTGCAGGTCGAGCCGTCGCAGCGCCGTGAGATTGCCCAGCTCCTCGGGCAGCCGCCCCGCGAGTCCGTTCCCGGGCAGTTCGAGCGCCGTCACGCGCCCCGCTTCGACCGTCACGCCGTACCACTCGCCGAGCGGACGCGCGGAGCACCACCCGTCGGAGCGGCCCCATGCCGCACCTCCGGTCGCCGCATGGAAGGCCTCGAGCGCCTCCCGTTCGAGCGCCGCATAGCCGGCCGTACGGCCCTGCAGCACCGCGATGCGCTGCACCGCCGTGCCGCCGCGCAGCGTGATGAGCCCTTCACGTTCGACCGGAGAGGGGTCCGCCTCGAAGCGGAAGGTCGCCGGAGCGAGCGAACGGCTCTCCGTCCGGCGCAGCCACGACCGCGCCCCCTCCTCGATTTCGATCTCGACGGGGACATTCGTCTCCGCCTCGAAGAGGATTTCGCCCCCCTCGGGGCCGACCGTACAGGTCGACTCGGCGAACACGATGGCGTCGTGCTGCACCTGCACCACACGCACCGTATCGGCTCCTCCGGTCGCGGTGTTGCATACGACGACGAGGGCCGACCGGCTCTCGGGTCCGATGTTGGCATCGGCCGCATAACGGAGTATCCCGCCCGTCGTCCCGACGTCGCGGAGCCACGGAACCGACGGCCCGACGACTTCGAAGGCGATCCCTTCGCGCAGTTCGATTGCGACCTCGCCCCCCTCGTCCGGGAGCCACTCCTCGCGTTCGGAGAGGACCACCGCGTCGTCGGGGGCCTGATAGACGGAGAACTCCTGCCCGGCCGACCCGTCGAGCGCGGCGAGCGTCACCCGCGCCGAGCGATAGCGGCCCGCGACGTTGGGGTCCGCCTCGAAACGGAGCAGCTCGGTGCCGAGCGTCCGCGTGGCCACCCGGCGCACCCACTCCTCCGAGACGGCGACCGAATACTCCGTATTGCACAGCAGCTCCACCTCGACCGTGCCCCCCGCGTTCGGCACCCCGTAGCGTTCGGCCGCAAGGACGAGGGCGCCGCGCGGCATCTGCTCGACACGACACACCTGCGGCTCGTCCCGGCCGTCAACACCGAAGAGAATGCGCGCCCGGTTGCGTCCGGTCCGTTCGTTCGGCTCGGCGCGGAACTCCAGACAGTCGCCCGCGGCGCCGGCATATCGCAGCCACCCCTCGGGCTCCTGTTCGGTGGTGAAGGAGACCGTCACGCCCTGCGGCAGCGTGAAGCGGAGGCTTCCGCCCTCCCACGGCAGCAGCCGGAGTTCCGGCTCTCCGCCGAAGAGGTCGTCCGACCGCGACTGGACGATTTCGATTCCGGCCTGCAGCGTCGGGTCGTCGGTCGAGCGGAGCATGAGTCCGGCCCGCCGTTCGGAACGCTCCCCGAGGGGGTCGACCTTCAGAATCACCTCCCCGTGCTGGAGCGAGCGGGGCGTCAGACGGACGAGCCGCCGGATCCACTCCACCGGAATATCCACCTCGAAGCCTCCGGTGAAGGCCACGTCGAAACGGACGAACCCTCCGCCGGGCGCCACACGGTAGCTCTCCTTCGCCACGGCGAGGGCGCTGCGCCCCTTCTGCAGGACGACGCAGCGCTCCGTCCGGCCCGACACGGGGTCGACGAAGCGGATTTCGGCCGTGCGATCCTCGCAGTCGGGATTGGCCTCCACGGCGAAATAGCGCGTATGGCTCGAGAGGACGCGCGTCGAGACGTCGGCGAGCCACGGCGCATCGTCGGGCATGAGCACCTCGTAGCCGACATTGCTCCACACCTCCACGCGCAGCGTCGTCGCGGCGGCCGCGACGACGCTCTCCCGCTCCGAGAGGAGAATGGCCGGATCGGAGCCCAGCTGGTAGAGGTCGATGCGTTCGGTCCGCCCGCCGCCGAAGACACGCAGGCCTCCACGGCGCACCGCACCGCCTCCGTTGGGAGCGGCGCGCAGCAGCAGCGTGCGGGACTCCGCGGTCCGGGGGCTCTCGACCGAGAGCCAGTCGGCGCACTCGACATCCACCTCCCAGCCGAAGTCGACGTTGGCACGCACCTCCACCTCGGCCGTACCTCCGTCGCGGTCGAGCACGAAGCGCGTCTGTGTCACGGTGAGCGCATCGGACGGCTTCTGCGTCACCACTACCGCGTGCCTCTCCCCGCCCGACAGGAGCGTAATCGTCGCGTTGCGCTCCTCGTCCGTGGCGTTGGCGTCGGCCCGCACCGCCATGCGTATCTCGCCCGCGTCGCCGCGCGGAGGGCTGCACCGGCACCAGGAGGCCGCCCCGTCCGCGACGACCGCCTCCCAGGGGCCGTGCGCGCGGAAGAGCAGCTCGCTCTCGCCCCCTTCGGCCGGAAAGAGCCGGGCGCGTTCGGACTCCTCCAGTTCGACTCCGCCGGCGACGGCGGGCGACGGCTCCTCGTCGCGGTCGTCCGTGCAGGAGACCGCGGCGAAGGCGGCGAGCAGGAGCAGTCCTCCGGAGAGACGGAGTGCCGCGCCGCGGAACAGACGGGAGATGAAGCCGGATCTCATAACATGTACAAAGATATGGAAAAACAGCGCAAAAGCAAAGGCGAAGGGGCGGCGATGCCCTTTCGCGAAAATTTCGTACCTTCGCACCGTCAACCGAAAAAAGACGACTGCTATGGAAATCCGGAGCCGTTTCGACCACTTCAACATCAATGTCACCGACCTAGGCCGCAGCCTCGACTTCTACGCCCGCGCGCTCGGGCTGCACGAGGTCGGACGCAGGGAGGCCGCCGACGGGTCGTTCGTCCTCGTCTACCTCGGCGACGGCACGAGCTCCTTCAGGCTGGAACTGACCTGGCTCCGAGACAAGAAGGGGAGCTACGAGCTGGGCGACAACGAGAGCCACCTCTGCCTGCGTGTCGGGGGCGACTACGGGGCCGTGCGGGCCTTCCACCGCGAGATGGGATGCATCTGCTACGAAAACCACGAGATGGGGCTCTACTTCATCGCCGACCCCGACGACTACTGGATCGAGGTGCTCCCCGAAAAACGATAGCGCGATGACCCGACCGAAATCCTCCGGAACCGACGAGGCGCTGCGTCTCGAGGCCGAAGCCGCGGCGCGGGCGCTCCGCGCCGGAGGGCTCATACTCTATCCCACCGACACGGTCTGGGGCATCGGCTGCGACGCCGCCAACCCCGAGGCCGTGGCGAAGGTCTACGCCCTGAAGCGGAGCGAGAACAAGAAGTCGATGCTCGTGCTCTGCGCCTCGGCCGACATGGTCGCACGCTACGTGCGTCTCGCCCCGCCCATTGCATACGAGGTGATGGAGCTCGCGGACAAGCCCCTCACGCTCATCCTCCCCGGAGCCTCCGGACTCGCCCCCAACCTCATCCCCGAAGAGGGGACCCTCGGCGTGCGCGTCCCCGACCACCCCTTCTGCCAGGCGCTGCTGCGCGCCTTCGGGCGGCCCGTCGTCTCGACCTCGGCCAATCTCTCGGGCGAGCCGGCCGCCGTCTCGCTCGCCGACACCGCACGCGCCGTCGTCGAGGGGGTCGACTTCGTCGTCTCGCCGCGCTTCGAGGGGGAACCCACGCGCAAACCTTCGGCCATCGTCGCCTTCACCGAGGAGGGGACGGTACGCATCGTACGCGAATAACCGACACGCCATGGCACGCACACTGATCACCCCCATCCAGAAACGCTTCTCCGACATCGACGCCTTCCAGCACGTGAACAACGTTTCGCAGCAGGCTTACTTCGACGTGGGCAAGCTCGACTACTACGACCGCGTACTCGGCGCCGAGGTACTGCTCGGCCGCCTGCGCATCATCACGGCCGCCACCTCGAACTCCTACATCGGGCAGGTGCGCTTCACCGACCCGGTGCGGGTCGCGACCCGCTGCGAACGGGTCGGCACGAAGAGCATCACCCTGGTCCAGCAGCTGCTCGTAGGCGACGAGGTGCGCAGCGAGAGCCGTTCGGCGATGGTAGCCTTCGACTTCGAGGAGCAACGGGCCGTCGCCGTCCCCGAAGCGTGGCGGCGGAAGCTCCTCGCCGACGAATAGCCCGCCCGAAACGATGCGCGAGGCCCCGTCCGGATGTTCCGGACGGGGCCTCGCCGCCGAAGGAGGGGAGCGGACGCGTCAGCCGACCTTCGTCAGTCCGCGCCCGGCGGCCAGCCGCTCCATGAGGGCGTAGGCGGCATCGTAGTCGTTGGGTATCACGCCGTCGAGGATGGCGTTCTTGATCTCTTCCTTGATTTCGCCGATCTCCCGGCAGGGGGGCAGACCGTAAGTGCGCATGATGACCTCGCCCGTCACGGGGGGCTGGAAGTTGCGGATGCGGTCGCGCTCCTCCAGATCCTTCATCTTGCGGCGCACCAGCGCGAAGTTGGACAGGTAACGCTTCACCTTCGCATCGTTGCCCGAGGTGATGTCGGCCTCGCAGAGGGTCATGAGCGCCTCCACGTCGTCGCCCGCCTCGAAGAGCAGGCGCCGCACGGCCGAATCGGTCACCAGGTCCTCCGACAGGACTATGGGCCGCAGATGGAGGAAGACGAGTTTCTGGACGAACTTCATGTGTTCGTTGAGCGGCAGCTTGAGACGCCGGAAGATCTCGGGCACCATCTTCGAGCCGAGCACCTCGTGGCCGTGGAAGGTCCAGCCCGTCTTCGGGTCGTAGGCCCGGGTGAGGGGCTTGGCTATGTCGTGCAGCAGGGCGGCCCACCGCAGCCAGAGGTCGTCGCTGCGGTGCGCCACGTTGTCGAGCACGCGCAGCGTGTGGACGAAGTTGTCCTTGTGGGCATGGCGTCCGCGCCGCTCCACACCCTTCAGGCGGTGCAGTTCGGGAAAGACGAGCTCCAGCAGACCGCACGCCTCGAGCAGTTCGAAGCCCATCGACGGCACGGGGGAGAGGACGATCTTGTTCAGTTCGGTGGCGATGCGTTCGCGCGAGACGATGCGGATCCGTTCGCGGTTGCGGCCGAGCGCCTCGAAGGTCGCGGGGTCGATGTCGAAGCCCAGCTGCGTGGCGAAGCGCACGGCCCGCATCATGCGCAGCGGATCGTCCGAGAAGGTGATGTCGGGATCGCAGGGGGTGCGGACGATACAGGCCTCCAGATCGTCCATGCCGCCGAAGGGGTCGACCAGCTCGCCGAACGAGTCTCCGTTGAGCGACCAGGCCAGCGCGTTGATGGTGAAGTCGCGCCGCCGCTGGTCGTCCTCGAGCGTCCCGGCCTCGACCACGGGCTTGCGCGAATCGCGCGTATACGATTCGCGGCGGGCGCCGACGAACTCCACCTCGACGCCGTCGCGCGTGCGGACCATGGCCGTGCCGAAGGTCTTGAAGACCGACACCCGCGCCCGGAGTTCGTCGGCCAGGGCCCGCGCCACGTCGATGCCGCTCCCGACGACCACTACGTCGACGTCGGTCGAGGGGCGCCGCAGGTAGTAGTCGCGCACGTACCCCCCCACGACGAAGGCTCGCACCCCCATCGCGTCGACGATGCGGCCGATGCGACGGAAGAGCCCGCCGGAGAGGGGCCCCCGGGCGACGGCCCGGCGCGCCTCTAACCCTTCAGACATCGCCGGTAGAGCGCCACGGTGTTCTCGAGTCCGTAATAGAGGGCGTCGCAGATGAGCGCATGGCCGATCGACACCTCGTCGAGCCAGGGGATGCACTCGGAGAACCAGGCCAGGTTCTCCAGATTGAGGTCATGGCCCGCATTGAGTCCGAGCCCCTGCCGGCGCGCCTCCTCGGCGGCCGCCACGTAGGGCGCCACGGCCCTCTCGCGGCCGGCGGCATAGTTGCGGGCGTAGGCTTCGGTATAGAGCTCCACGCGGTCGGCGCCGCACGCCTTCGCTCCGGCCACCATCGCGGGATCGGGGTCGACGAAGACCGAGACGCGGATACCCCGCTCGTGGAAGCGTGCGGCCACTCCGGCGAGGAACTCCCGGTGCGCCACCGTATCCCACCCGGCATTCGACGTGATGGCGTCGGGGGCGTCGGGGACGAGGGTCACCTGCGCGGGGACCACCTCGCAGACCAGGTCGACGAAGGAGGGTATGGGGTTGCCCTCGACGTTGAGCTCGGTGCGGATCGCCCGCTTCAGGTCGCGCACGTCGGCATAGCGGATGTGCCGCGCGTCGGGACGCGGGTGCACCGTGATGCCGTCGGCACCGAAGCGCTCGATGTCGCACGCGGCCCGCACCACGTCGGGCAGATTGCCGCCGCGGGAGTTGCGCACCACAGCGATCTTATTGACATTGACACTCAGTTTTGTCATAAAATTCCTATATTTGCAGGTCAAAGATAGTGATTTTTCCAGACTCGCCGATGAACATCCTGCTTTTTTCGCTGCCGCGCCGCCATCCCGACGTGGAGAGCATCCGCCGGATTTTCGAACACGCCGACCGGCTCGGCTTCGACTGCTCGGTGAATGCGGAGTTCGCCGCCGAAGCCGAACGGCTGATCGGACGCCGGACGCCTCCCGGACGCATCTACGACGCCGAGCTTCCCCTGGAGGGGGCGGCGGCGATGGTCTGCTACGGCGGCGACGGCACGCTGCTCGAGGGGGCGCACCGTCTCCACGGAGCGCCGCTGCCGATCGTCGGCATCAATTCGGGACACCTCGGGTTCCTCACCACCGTACCCGCTTCGGGCATCGGCGGGCTCTTCGAGGCGCTCGCCGCAGGGGACGTGCGCACCGAGGCGCGCACCCTCATCGAGGTGCGGGGCGACTTCGACGAGGAGCCCGATTCGCCGCTGGCGCTCAACGAATTCACGCTGCAGCGCCACGGCGCGGGGATGATTTCGGCCGAGACCCGCGTGGACGGACAGATGGTCGCCACCTACCACGGCGACGGCGTGCTGGTGGGCACGCCTACCGGCTCGACCGCCTATTCGCTCAGCGCCGGCGGTCCCGTCGTGGCGCCGCAGTGCGGCTGCCTGGTCATCGCGCCGCTGGCGCCGCACAACCTCACCATGCGCCCGGTCGTGGTGCCCGACACGGCGGAGATCACGCTCCGCCTGCACACGCGCCGCACCGCGGGATTCGCCACGCTCGACAACCGCATCTACCCCGTGCGCGACGGCGCCACCTTCACGGTACGGCGCTCCGATCGGCGGATTAATCTGGCCGTTCCGCACAATATCTCGTTCTACGACACGTTACGCAACAAGATGATGTGGGGGGTCGACGTGCGCAGCTGACCGCACGCGGCACGGCGCACGGCGCTTCGGAAGAGGGAAGAGCCGCGCCGCCGCAGCCCATTTTGAATTTATTTCCCTATATTTGCACCCTCAGCTATGAGCGCACGCAACCGCATACCGCAACACGTCGCCATCATCATGGACGGCAACGGCCGCTGGGCCGAACGCCACGGGCTCGACCGCAACGAAGGGCACGTGCGCGGCGTGGAGCCCATCCGCACCGTCGTACGGACCGCCGTGCGGCACGGCATCGGCTGCCTGACGCTCTACGCCTTCTCCACCGAGAACTGGGGGCGTCCCGCCGCCGAGGTGGGGGCCCTGATGGAGCTCTTCTGCCGCTGCGCCGCCAGCGAGATGCCCGAGCTCCGCGACCAGGGGGTGCGCGTGCGCATCATCGGCGACCGCAGCCGCTTCTCGGCAGAGGTGCGCGAAAACCTCGAGGCCCTCGAGCGCGACACGACTCGGGGTGCACGGCTCACGCTGGTGCTGGCTCTCGACTACTCGTCGCGCGCCGAACTGGTCGGAGCGGCCCGCCGGCTCGCCCGCGAGGCGGCGGCCGGACGGCTCGACCCCGAGACCATCGACGAGCGCCGTTTCGCCGACGCGCTCTGGACGGCGGGACTTCCCGACCCCGACCTGGTAATCCGCACGAGCGGCGAACAGCGGCTGAGCAACTTCCTGCTGTGGCAGGCCTCCTATGCGGAGCTCTGCTTCACCGAGGTGCTGTGGCCCGACTTCACCGAGGCCGACTTCGAGCATGCGCTCGACGAATACGCACGGCGCGATCGCCGGTTCGGCCGGGTCGGAACTCCGGAAGAATGCGAACGAAGAGACGAAGAGAAGTGAGCGCGATGAACCACTCCGGCAAGTTCCTCCTGACGGCCGTCGCCCTGCTGACGCTGATCGCAGGCAACCTGAATGCCCGAACACCGAGCGGGTTTCCGCAGACGGAACCACCCGTTTCGAAGGCCGACTCGACAGCCTTCCCCGAAAACGCCCCCCTGCTCGAGGGGCCGCAGCGGAGCTACATCCTGCGGCACGTCCGCGTCCACGGCGTACAGTACCTCAACCACGCGAGCATCAAGGCCTCGGCCGGACTCATCGAGGGCGACTCTATCTATCTGCCGAGCGACTACATCGGACACGCCATCTCGCGGCTGTGGGACCGCCGTCTCTTCTCCGACGTGAAGATGGGGGCCACCATCGAGGGCGACTCGGTCGACCTGGAGCTCTTTCTCAAGGAGCGGCCGAGGGTCTACGAATGGAACTTCGAGGGCATCACCAAGGGTAAGCGCAAAGACCTCATGGACAAGCTGAAGCTGCGGCGGGGCACCGAACTGTCGGACTACGTGCTCGACAAGAACAAGCGGCTCATACGCGAATTCTGGGCCGACAAGGGGTACCGCAACGCCGAGGTCGACGTGCGCATCGACAACGACACGGCCCGTCCCAACGTGGTGCACGTGACCTTCGAGATCGACCGCGGCGAGAAGGTACGCATCGGGCAGATCGACTTCACGGGCAACGAGGCCTTCACCGACAAGCGGCTGCGCCGCACCTTCAAGAAGACCCACCAGAAGAGCATACTCTTCTTCCAGAACACGAAACTCAGCGAGAGCGACTACGCCGACGACAAGGAGCTGCTCATCGACTTCTACAACTCGAAGGGCTACCGCAACGCCACGGTGCTCGGCGACTCGATCTACCGCATCAACGACAAGCGCATCGGCATCCGCATCGACCTGGCCGAGGGCAACAAGTTCTACATCCGCAACATCTCGTGGGTGGGCAATTCGGTCTACGGCACCGACTACCTGCAGAACCTCTTCGGATTCAAGTCGGGCGACACCTACGACAAGCGCTCGATGCACAAGCGGCTCGGCATCGGCAAGGAGGCCGACCCGGAGGGTATCTCCGTGACCTCGCTCTACCAGAACGAGGGTTATCTCACCTCGCAGATCGAGCCCTCGGAAATCGTCGTGGCGCCCGATTCCATCGACCTTGAAATCAAGGTCTTCGAAGGCCGTCCCTTCACCATCAACGAGGTGACCATCTCGGGCAACAACCGCGTGGACGACGAGGTGATCCGCCGCGAGCTCTACACGCGCCCGGGCGAACTCTACAACCGCGCGCTGCTCATGCAGACGCTCCGCATGCTCAACTCGATGGGCCACTTCAACGCCGAATCGCTCCTGCCCGACATCCGTCCCGTCACGAACGAACTGGTCGACATCGGCTTCCCGCTCGAGGAGACCGCCTCGGACCAGTTCAACATCGCCGGCGGCTGGGGTTCGGGCACCTTCGTGGGATCGGTCGGAATCACGCTGAACAACCTCTCGGTCAAAAACTTCTTCAAGAAGGGAGCCTGGAGCCCCTACCCCATGGGACAGAACCAGCGGCTCTCGATATCGGCGCAGACCAACGGCACCTACTACAAGGCCTTCGCGCTGAGCTTCACCGACCCGTGGCTCGGCGGCCACAAACCCAACTCGTTCACCCTCTCGGCCCACATCTCGGAGGAGAACAACGCCTACTACGTCTGGCAGAAGAGCACCCGCCACTTCCGCACCTACGGCGTGGCGGCCGGTCTGGGCAAGCGTCTGAGCTGGCCCGACCCCAACTTCACGCTCTATACGGAGTTGAGCTACGAGCGCTACTCGCTCAAGGACTGGAACTACTTCATCATGACCAACGGCTCGGCCAACCTTCTCTCGCTGAAGTTCGTCTTCGGCCGCAGTTCGGTCGACCAGCCGCTCTATCCGCGTCGCGGCTCGGAGTTCAGCGCCTCGGTGCAGCTGACACCCCCCTACTCGCTCTGGGACGGCAAGGACTATGCCGATCCGTCGCTCGGCGACAGAGAGCGCTACAAGTGGATCGAATTCCACAAGTGGCAGTTCAAGGCGCAGTGGTTCCAGGCACTGAGCAGCAACTCGAACCTCGTGCTGATGGCCAAGGCCGAGATGGGCTTTCTGGGCAGCTACAACCCGCACAAGGTCTCGCCCTTCCAGCGCTTCGAGGTAGGCGGCGACGGCATGTCGGGCGGCTACAACATCTACGGTATCGACATCATCGGCATGCGCGGCTACGAGGACGGGGCACTCGACCCCACGTCGCAGTACTCGTGCGCCTACAACAAGTATACGGTCGAGCTCCGCTATCCGCTCATCATGAAACCCTCGTCGACCATCTACGTGCTGGGATTCCTCGAGGGCGGCAACGGCTTCACCTCGTGGCGCGACTTTTCGCCCTTCAAGATCAAGCGGGCGGCCGGTATCGGCGTGCGCCTCTACCTGCCGGTGGTGGGCATGCTGGGCATCGACTGGGGCTACGGCTTCGACCACCCCAACCAGGGCGACACCTCGAAGCCCAACGGCAGCAAGTTCAGTTTCGTCATCGGCCAGCAGTTCTGACGGACGGCGACGAGCGGGACACCATAATTTTCGAAACGGAAGTGACAGTACACAACTTCAAAAAGGCAGAATCATGAAACGGCTCATTCTCTCCGCTCTGCTTCTCCTGGCCGCAACGGGTGCGGCGTCGGCGCAGAAGTGCATGGTCATCGACAGCGAGAAGGTCTTCAAGTCGCTCGCCGAATACAACGGGGCGCTCGAACAGATCGACGCCCTCGCGAAGAGCTGCCAGGCCGAAGTGGACCGCCGATTCGACGAGGTGGAGCAGCTCTACAACAGCTACATGGCCCAGAAGGGGGCCCTCACCGCAGCCGCACGCCAGGTGCGCGAGGAGACCATACTACGCAAGGAGCAGGAGGCGGCCGAATACCAGCGCTCCCTCTTCGACAGCGACGGCATGCTCATGAAGCGGCGCATCGAGCTCATACAGCCCATCCAGGAGCGCGTCTTCGCCGTCATCGGCGACTACGCCGAAGAGCACGGCTACGACCTGGTGCTCGACTCGGCGGGCAATCCCTCGCTGCTCTACTTCAGTCCCGGCGCGGACCGTACGCAGCAGATCATCGAAACACTGAAAAGATAAACGTACCATAAACAAACCCACTCACATGAAAGCTATCAAACTGACCCTTGCGGTCGTCCTGACGCTGAGCGCCACGTCGCTCTTCGCCCAGAAGTTCGGCCGCATCGACATGCAGGCCCTCATCTTCTCGATGCCCGAGACCAAGGAGATGCAGACCAAGATGGAGGAGTTCACCCGGAATCTGGAGGAGACCTACGAGACGATGAACGTCGAGTTCAACACGAAGTACCAGGAGCTGCTCAAGACACAGTCGACCCTCTCGGAGTCGGTGCGCCAGATGAAGCAGAAAGAGCTCGAGGAGCTGGCCACGCGCCGCGACGAGTTCGTGCAGATGGCCCAGCAGGACCAGCAGCGTGAACAGGCCCGGCTCTACGCCCCGATCTACCAGAAGGCCCAGGAGGCGGTCAACGGCATCGCCAAGGCCGGCGGCTACACGGCCATCTTCCAGGTCGGACAGATGCCCTACCTCGACGAGACGGCCGTACCCGACATTCTGGCCGAAGTGCAAACCTCGCTGGGCATCGACCCCGTGGCTGCGGCCCAGGCCCTCACCGATGCCGCCAACGCCATGGCCGACGGTTCGGCACAGGCCAACTGATCCGGCCCGGAGGCCGCGACGACGGGCGGCATCCCTCCGCGGAGGGATGCCGCCCCTTTTTCCGGCCCCGCGGCAGCGGACATCGCCGCGGAAGGCCGACAAACTGTTCTATTTTTCCTCACCGCATACTTTTGCCCGACGGGCTCCGTTATGGAGACGTTGATCGAAAACGAACCTTATGAAAACCGACAGAGAACAAAACCCCTTTCTCTCCGGAATACGGAGCTACACCATACCGGCACTCACCGCACGGGACGACGACCGGCAGGACTCGATCTCGGGACCCATATTCCGTAACACCCTCATCGCCAAGACGAACGCTGCCGGCATGGAGCTCTTCCGGATGCCGAGCCGCATCGAGGCCATGGTCATCGGCGTCTGCCGGCAGGGCGAATGCCGCATCGACACGGACCGCCACATGCATACGCTCGGCGCGGGGCAGCTCTTCATCTTCACGCCGCGCGACATCATCCACGTCCGCTCGGAGAGCGACTTCCGCGCCGACGTGCTCGCCGTATCGAACGAATTGATGGAGCAGATACGCTTCAACATACAGTACATGCTCCCGCTCATCAACCACATCGGCCGCCAGCAGTTCTTCGACCTGCCGGGCGATACCGCCGATACGCTGCACAAGCTCATAGAGAGCATCGAAGCCGAAATACAGGTCGTATCGGACACCCCCTTCACGGCCGAAATAGTCCGCGACCTCGTCTCGGCCACCATCTACAAGATCGCCGACGTGCTGACGCGGCGCATCGATCAGCTGCCCGAACGGCGGAATACGCCGAACGACCGGGCCGAGAGCTACTTCAGACAATTCATCCGTCTGCTGGGCGAACACTATCTCAAGGAGCGCTCCGTAAGCTTCTACGCACGGCAGATGTGCATCACGCCCAAATACCTCACCACGCTCATCAAGCGGGTGAGCCAGAGGTCCGTCTCGGAGTGGATCGACAGTTTCGTCGTGCAGGAGGCCAAGACGCTGCTCTGCTATTCGGACATGAGCATCCAGGAGATCGCCTACTACCTCAGCTTCCCGAACCAGTCCTTCTTCGGCAGCTACTTCCGGCGCAATACGGGGATGTCCCCCTCGCAGTACCGCAGCAACCGTTAGCCGGCCGCGACCGGCGCACGACAAGCGGAAGGGAGACGGTACGGAGAAGCCGGGAGCGCGGCAGAGCACGCCGCAGGGGAACCGGCGATCAGAAGGGATAGCCCACGCCGAAGTTGAGCGCCATGTTGCGCCAGCGGAAGTCGTGGATCCACCGCTCGCCCGCCGGGTCGCCCGGATTGTGGAGCTGCAGGCCCCAGTCGAGGCGCAGGACCGCGAAACGGATGTCGAAGCGCAGGCCGAGACCCGTATTGAAGCCCAGCTGACGGTAGAAGTCGCGGATGTGGAAGATCGCCTCCGGGGCGTAGCGGCTGCCGTCCATGTACCAGACGTTGCCCGCGTCGAGGAAGAGGGCGCCGTGGAGGATACCCCAGACCGGGAAGCGCAGCTCGAGGTTGGCCTCCAGCTTCAGGTCGCCCAATTGCATGGGATACTCGGCATGTTCGACCCGCGGCGTGGCACCCGGGCCGAGCGTACGGGGTGACCAGCCGCGCATGCCGTTGCTGCCGCCCGCATAGAAGAGGCGGTCGAAGGGCATGGCGTCGCTGTTGCCGTAGGGCCATGCCACGCCGCCGTAGATGCGGCCCGCGAGGGCGACGCGGTCGCCGAGCATGATCTTGCGGCTCAGGCTCAGGTCCGAACGCACGTACTGCGAATAGCGGATGCCGAAGATGTGGTAGTAGGATTCGCCCGCCACCGGCTGCGAGAAGAGATGCTCGAGACCGTCGATGAGGTTGCCCGCCGTCTCCAGATTGAAGCGCACGAGCGTGGCGTTGCCGCCGAGGTTGCGGAGCTGGTTGTTGTAGACGTAGCCGAAGTTGAGTCCCGCGATGAACGAGGTGCGGAAGCTCTCCCGGAGGTACTCGTTCTGCGTCCCCTCGAGAAAGCGCTCGTCCAGAAAGCCCATGTCCACCACGTTGATATCCACCGGCCGCAGCGAAAAGGAGGAGTAGCGGGCGTTGCTCCACATGTAGGTGAGGCCGAAGCTCGAGAGGGTGCGCCGGTAGAAGGGCCGGTCCTGGAAGTTGATCGAGAACTCCGCCTTCGTCCGGGGCTGGTTCACCGAACGGTAACGCTGCGTACGGAAGGGCATGAGGAAGCGCGGGAACGAGAGCGATACCGAGGCGCCGAACTCGTTGGCCATGCGCTTGCGCGCATCGGGCGCCTTCATGAATTCGTAACCTCCCGACACGGAGATGTCGAGCGCCTCGGCACCGCGGAAGATGTTGCGGTTCTGATAGCCGACGGTCGCCTTCAGGCCGTAGAAGCTCGCCGTGGTCGACCCCTCGAGCTCCACCTTGAAGCTCTGGCGCAGCGCCGGCGTGCAGAGGATGTCGCACACCAGATGTCCCTCGCGGGTGCGGCGCGCCGAATCGACCGTCGCACCGCCCACGTAGGTGAGCAGATGCATCGTGTCGGCATCGGCCTGCCGCTCGCTGAAGGAGACCTTCGTGCTGCGGAAGTAGCCGAGCGCCATCAGGTCGCTGTAGGTGCGATCCACCTGGTCGGCGTTGTAGACGTAGTTGGGGTAGAGCGGCACGGTCTGACGCAGGATCGAGGGACGCAGGTTGGGTCGGCCGTCGTAGATCACGTGCAGGCCGCGGTAGTAGAGCGTATCGAGATCGCGGCGGAAACGGAAGCCCGAGCGGGCCACCGCCGGATCGTAGTTGGGATAGACGTTGATGCGGTCGATGCGGTAGACCGTATGGTTCTCGCGGATTGCCCCGCCGCGGGCGTCGTAGCCCGTCAGATACTGCTTGACAACCACCGTGAGATCGACCGTGCGGTCGCCCGCGAGCGTGTCAGCCACATACTCGATGTCGTTCACCGAGAAGTTGTAGTAACCCTGCCGGCGCAGCAGCGAGGCGATGCGTTCGCGCTCGGCATCGAGCACCGCGATATCGAATATGTCGCCCCGTCGCAGCAGCGTCCGCGAGGTGTCGGGCAGCACGAGCTGCTCGAGAAAGCTGTCGCGGAAGTCGTAGCGTATCGAATCGATGCGGTAGGGCTCTCGCTGGCGGATGCGGTAGGTGACGGAGGCACGCTTCGGACGCGAGAGGGTGTCGACCTCGAAGGTCGATTGCGACGAGAGGTAACCCCGCGAATCCATGTAGACCTTCAGATTCCGCGCCGAACGTTCGGTGAGCGCCATGTCCAGCAGCACGGGTTCCTGGCCGAGGCGCCGCTTCCAGTTGTTCCACCAGTTGTGCCTGGCCGTGTCGGCCTGCTCGTAGATCCAGACGCCGATGTTGAGCCCCAGGAAGCGGCTGTTGGGCGACTGCCGCACGTAGCGTTCCAGCTCCGAGGAGCGGATGCGCTCCCCGCGCGGCACGCTGCGGTCCTCCTCGATGCGAACCTGACGCACGAGATAGTCTCCGTCGGCAATCCGGCGTGTGACGCTGCACGACGTGCAGAGCAGGCACGCCGCCGCCGTCAGCACCAGCCTCCGCGGACCGAAGAACCTCATGACCGAGCCTCCCCTCTTCCGATTCAGTCGTTGTTGAAGAAGCCCTGCCGGCGCAGCAGCTCGAAGTAGGAGCGCGAAATGGCCAGATTGTCCTCACGGCGATAGCGGTTGCGCGTGAAGACCTGCGCCAGGTTGGGCAGGCCGTTCTCGTCGAGCAGCCGCCGCGTGAGCTCCGACGCCTCGCGTTCGGCCCACAGCTCGTCGATCCCGGCGGCGGTATAGTCGGAGTACTTCTCGTAGTGGACCACCGCCTCGAGCGGCAGCCGGTCCGTAAGTCCGGGCTCCTCGTCGGGATAGCCGACGACGACCGTTGTCAGCGGGATGACCCCGGCGGGCAGTTCGAGGATCTCGCAGATCTGCCGCGCCGTGTAGATCGTCGTCCCCAGAAAGCAGATGCCCAGTCCGTGGAGTTCGGCCTCGATGGCGAGATTCTGCGCCGCAAGCAGCGCATCGGTCGAAGCGTTGAGGAACCAGGCGAAATTGTCGTAGGCGGGGTCGGCATCGCGCTGCTCGCACCACAGCGTAAAGCGGTGCACGTCGGCACAGACCGTCACCACGCAAGGTGCTTCGGCCACCATCGGCTGGTCGAAATGGCAGGGGGAGAGACGACGGCGCAGCGCCTCGTCGCGCGTGACGACGAGCGAATAGAGCTGCATGTTGCCGCAGGTCGAGGCGCGTGTCGCGGCCTCGAGCACCTCGCGCAACACCTTCTCGGGGATGGGCGTGGAGCGGAAACGGCGGATGGAGCGGTGCTTGAAGAGTATGCTTTTCATCGGATGCGCTCTTGATGCATATATGCACAAAAGTAGTAAAACTTTTAGAAGATTTAGTATATTTGTACGGATATAACAGCTTTACGGCGTGCTGACACCATTCGCCAAATACGAGGGCGCGGGCAACGATTTCCTTCTGCTCGACCTCCGCGACACCGCAGCGGAGCCCGACAGCCGTCTGATCGCCCGCCTCTGCGACCGCCGCTTCGGCATCGGGGCCGACGGTCTCATGACGCTGCGCCGCAGCGCCGGTGCCGACTGCGCGATGCGCTACTACAATGCCGACGGCTCCGAAGGGGCGATGTGCGGCAACGGGGGACGCTGCTTCGCCCTCTTCGCCCGCCATCTCGGACTCGGCGAAGGGAAGAGCGTACGGTTCGAAGCCCCCGATGCGCCCCACACGGCCCGCATCCTCGAGGAGGGACCCTGCACCGGACGCATCGAGCTCGGAATGAAGGACGTGGAGCGAATCGTACGCGAGGCGGACGGCCGCTGGTCGCTCGACACGGGCGTACCGCACTGCGTCCTTTTCGTCGCGTCGGTCGAGGAGATAGACGTCGCCGCCGAGGGAGGCGTCATTCGCCGCGACACCGGCCGCTACCCCGAAGGGACGAACGTCGACTTCGTCGCCGTCGAGGGCGAAGGCCGGCTGCGCGTACGGACCTACGAACGCGGTGTCGAGGCCGAGACGCTCGCCTGCGGCACAGGGGCCACGGCCGCCGCGCTGGCGGCGAACCGCGCGCTGCAGCCTGCGGTCAGCCGTTTCGAGGTCCACATGCCGGGCGGACGGCTCGACGTGGAGTTCGAACGGAGGGGCGAGGGCTGCCACCGCATCCGCCTCACGGGTGCCGCGCGCCGTGTCTTCGCCGGCATCTTCGACACGGAAAACTTCTGACCCGACCCGCATCCCGCAAAACAGCGCCGCAGGAGAGGCCGGGCGGGCAAACATCTGACAGAGAACAAACCGGAATGACCGAAAAATTCATCATGGCGGGCGATACGGCCCTGCATGTCTGTGACTCGCAGGAGGGCGGGCACTGCTTCGTCCTGCTGCACGGATACCTAGAATCGCTGCTCGTCTGGGACAGGTTTGTCCCGCTGCTCTACCGCCGCGCGCGCGTCGTGACGCTCGACCTGCCCGGCCACGGCATCTCGGAGGTACGGGGCGAATGCCACACCATGGAGTGGCTGGCCGACGTGGTAGCCGCAGCCATACGCGCGCTCGGCATCGGACGCTGCACCGTCGTGGGTCACTCGATGGGCGGGTACGTGGCACTCGCGCTCTGCGAACGCCACCCCGAACTGCTCGACGGCCTCGTACTGCTCAGCTCCACTCCCTATGCCGATACGCCCGAAAAACAGGAGATGCGGCTGCGCGAAGCGGCTCTCGTACGCGCCGGAAAGAAGGAGCTGCTCGCCCGAACTGCGGCCGCCGCCGGATTCGCCGAGGAGAACCGTCCGCGCATGGCCGACGAGATCGAAGAGCTCGAGGAGCAGGTCTACGTCACCGAGGACGAGGGCATCGTAGCGCTGCTCAACGGCATGCGCACTCGCAGCGACCGCAGCGAGATGCTGCGTCGCACGACCGTCCCGCACCTCTTCATCCTCGGACGCCGCGACGGATACATCCCCGCCGAGAGGGCCGAGGCGATGGTCGCCGAACACCCCGAGGCGCAGGTCGTGTGGCTCGACCACGCAGGCCACATGGGATTCCTCGAAGAGCCCGGGCGCACGGCCCGCGCGCTGCTCGACTTCGCCGGCATCGCGCCGGACAGGACGACGGAAGAGGAGGCCGGGAAGACGGCGCGCCCAGAGGAAGAGACCGCATCTTGACAGTACCGTCGTAATCTTTCGCAAAACAGGAATCTCCGCTGCGGAAACGCGCGGAGTACCCGCGGAGCCGCGGAGTCGAGGCGGGATACAGACAAAAAGAAAGGTCGGACCCATGCGGATCCGACCTTGAAGAGGCGGCTACCTACTCTCCCACGTGCAAGACGCAGTACCATCGGCGTGAGTGAGCTTAA
>CASELE010000027.1 GCA_949288735.1 uncultured Alistipes sp. | reverse complement strand
CGGAACGCGGCGCGGGCACCGGCCAGTTGCCGGTTGCCCGCTCCTGTGGGCTGCATCATGCGATGCGGCGTCAGGCGTTGGTCGCGGCCTCGAGCTTCTTCATGATCGAGAAGATGAAGAGTGCCGAGATGAGGCAGAGCACGATGAGGATGCCCCACAGAATCCAGAGCGGCAGACCGCCCCAGAGCATGCCGATGATCGAGACGAGGTAGTTGCCTACGGCCGTGGCTCCGAACCACAGACCCATCATGAGACCCTTGTACTTCGGGGGCGCTACCTTCGAGACGAACGAGATGCCCATGGGCGAGAGGAAGAGCTCGGCGAAGGTCAGCACGAGGTAGGTGCCGATGAGCAGGTTGGGCGTCACGCGATAGTCGCCCGTGGTCTCGGCCAGTGCGTCGGGCACGGGCAGGCCGATGGAGCCTAGAGCCATGATGAGGAATCCGACGGCGGCGATGAACATGCCGATGCCGATTTTGCGCGGAGCCGAAGGCTCCTTGCCGCGCTTGGCCAGCGCTCCGAATACGGCCATCGATACGGGCGTCAGCGCCACGACGAAGAAGGGATTGAACTGCTGGAACTTCTGCGGCAGAATCTCTACCGGAGCATCGCCCGAAGCGAAGTATTTCCATACGAGGACGCCCAGCGAGGCGAGCGTTACCAGACCGGCGATCAGCTTGCCGCGGCTCTTTTCCGACTGGAAGGTGGCGAAGAGACCGTAGACGGCGATGACGAGGAGTACCAGGTTGAAGACGTCGAATCCGATACGCGTGAGACCGGTCGCTTCGGCAGCCGTGTAGTCACGGGCGAAGAAGGTGAGCGTCAGACCGTTCTGGTGGAAGGCCATCCAGAAGAAGATGACTACGGCGAAGACGAGCATCAGAGCCGTCACGCGCGACCTGGTCTGTGCGGGCGTCAGCTCTACCTGAGCGGCGTGGCCCGAGGCTACCTCCTGCTTGGCATTCACGTCGGCGTGCTTGAACGTGCGGCGGCCGGCGATGTAGATGAGCACCGAAACGATGAGCGAAACGCAGGCCAGGGCAAAACCCCAGTGATACGAGCCCGAGAGGCTGTCGATATAGCTGCGCGAGAAGGCTGCCAGATCCGACGCCCACTGAGCTCCCTGTGCGGCGGCCAGGTCGGTGAACTTGGCAAGACCGTCGCTCGAAAGGGTGCCGTCGAGATACTGGTGGGCGAGGGCCGGGATGTCGCCGTTGTAGGAGAATCCGTCACGGGCCATGTACCACTTGGTGATCTTCTCGGCGGCCGTCGGGGCGAAGAGGGCGCCGATGTTGATGGCCATGTAGAAGATCGAGAAGGCGGTGTCACGCTTTGCCGAATACTTCGGGTCGTCGTAGAGGTTGCCCACCATTACCTGGAGGTTGCCTTTGAAGAGACCCGTGCCCAGCGCGATGAGCACCAGGGCTCCCGCCATGGCGGCGATACCGGCGGCGCTGTCGCCTACGGGAATTGCCAGACACATGTAGCCGACGAACATCACGGCGATGCCGGTCGTCACCATCTTGCCGTAGCCGAACTTGTCGGCCAGGATGCCGCCCAGGATGGGCAGGAAGTAGACCAGGGCGAGGAATCCGGCGAAGATGTTGGAGGTTGCCGCCGCCGAAAATCCGAACTTCGCCTGCAGGAACAGGGTAAAGATCGCCAGCATGGTGTAGTACCCGAAGCGCTCGCCCGTATTGGAGAGCGCCAGGAAGTACAGACCTTTGGGTTGTCCTTTAAACATAAATTAATAGGGTTTTTATGAGTTTTTGAAGGTTTTTCTCTCCTCTGCCCGTTCCACTTGAAACTTAAGGCTGACAAATATACGAAAAAAATTGCGTACTTTTGTGTAAAACCGTCGGATACCATGGAAAAAACGACCTTCCGGCTTCCCGTCGTGGCCCGCGACGGCTGGCTGCAACCCGTCGAACGGGAGATGAATCGGCGTTGGGAACGATACTCCGAACAGCTCGGGGAGGCCTGCCGGGCTGCCGGGTCGCTGGTCGATTACGCCAACGGCTACCGCTATTTCGGCTGGCAGCGCGACGACGACCTGTCGGGGTGGTGGTTTCGCGAGTGGCTGCCCGGAGCGCAGGATGTCTACCTTTTCGGCGACTTCAACGGCTGGCAGCGCACGCAGCTGCGGCTGGACCGCGGCGCCGACGGCGTGTGGAGCATTTTCCTGCCCGATGCCATGTACGGCGGAAGGCTCGTGCACGGGTCGCTCTACAAGATCCATGTCCACGGCGCCGACGGCAGCTGGCGCGACCGCATCCCCGCCTATGCACGGCGTGTGGTGCAGGACGAGCGGACGAAGAACTTCACGGCCCAGTTCTGGGCGCCCGCACCCTTTGACTGGGCGGGCGACGATTTCGATTTCGCGCGCCGCGACAGCCTGCTCATCTACGAGGCCCATGTCGGCATGGCGCAGGAGCGCGAAGGGGTGGGGACCTACGGCGAGTTCACGCGGCGCATTCTGCCCCGCATCCGGCGCGACGGCTATACGGCCGTGCAGCTGATGGCCGTCGCCGAACATCCGTACTACGGTTCGTTCGGCTACCACGTTTCGAACTTCTTCGCCCCATCGTCGCGCTTCGGCACCCCCGAGGAGTTGAAGGAGCTCGTGCGCCGCGCCCACGATCTGGGGCTGGGGGTGATCATGGATCTGGTGCATGCCCACTACGTGAAGAATATCAACGAGGGTATCGATGCGCTCGACGGCACCGACTCCCTCTATGCGAAACCCGGGCCCGACGGATGCCAGAAATACTGGGATTCGAAGGTCTTCGACTATGGCCGGGAACCCGTGCGCCACTTCCTGCTCTCGAACGTGAAGTATTGGCTCGACGAGTTCCGCTTCGACGGTTTCCGCTTCGACGGAGTGACCTCGATGCTCTACCGCCACCGCGGCCATGTCGAATTCGACCGGCGCGAGCGCTATTTCGACTCCGATGTCGATACCGATGCTCTGGCCTATCTCACCCTTGCCAACCGCCTCGTGCACGACTTCCGCCCCTCGGCCGTCACCATCGCCGAGGAGGTGAGCGGCATGCCGGCCCTGTGTGCCCCCACCGGCGACGGAGGCGTCGGCTTCGACTACCGGCTCGGAATGGCTATTCCCGACTTCTGGATCCGCGAACTGAAGGAGGTGCCGGACGAGCGGTGGGATCTCCGCGCCATGTGGGGCGTGATGACCGACCGTCTGCCCGGCGTGAAGACGGTGGCCTATGCCGAGTCGCACGACCAGGCTCTCGTGGGCGACAAGACCATTGCCTTCAGGCTGATGGATAAGGAGATGTATTTTCATATGGATCGTGCTTCGGAAAATCCGGTCATCGACCGCGGCATGGCGCTGCACAAGATGATCCGGCTGATGACCCTTGCGGCCGGCGGCTCGGCATACCTTAATTTTATGGGCAACGAGTTCGGTCATCCCGAATGGATCGACTTTCCTCGCGAGGGCAACGGTTGGAGCTATGCCCACGCCCGGCGCCAGTGGTCGCTTGAGCGTAACGGCTTTCTGCGCTACCGCTGGCTGGGCGACTTCGACCGTGCCATGGTGCGTCTGATCCGGAGCCGCCACGTGCTCGACGAGGAGTATCCCTACTGTCTGCAGATGGACGAGGAGCACCGTACGGTGGCCTTCGAGCGTGGCGGGCTCATCTTTGTCTTCAACTGGAGCCCGTCGGAGTCGATTCCCGACTACGAGATCCCCGTGCGCGAGCCGGGCCGTTACGTGCCGGTGCTCTCGTCGGACGAACGGCGGTTCGGCGGTACGGAGCGCGCCTCGATGCGGTCGGTACACTTCACCTTTCCCGTGCGCGGCGCCGACGGACGGGAGACGCCGCACCTGCGCGTCTACAACACGTCGCGTACGGCCCTTGTCCTGCGGCGGTTGAAGCGGTAGACGGCTGCGCCCGCCGGTTCTTGGGACGGATTGTCTGGCGGCGTATGTATCGTATTGTGTGTAAATGCCATACGTTTAATATGAAACGTGCGGCAAACGTTTTTGACGTACATTTGCGTGAAGTAAATCCTTTCACGAAACATGGCAAGCGTCAAACTCCTGCTCAACACGTACCGCTCCCGCACAGACGGAACCTTCCCGCTGGTCTTCCAGATCATTCATCGCCGTCGGAAAAGACTGCTCTACACCCCCTGCAAGCTCCGCCCGGAGGAGTTCGACGCCGTGGCGGGCAAAGTCGTCTGCATATCGGGCGGAAGATTCGTCGAGACGGAGGTGCGCCGCATGAACCGCAAGCTGGCTTGTTGGCGGAAGAGGCTCGATCGCTGCATATCCGAGCTGGAGTCGCGGCAAATGCCCTATACTGCGGACGATCTCCTTGTCCGTTTCCGTCTCGGGAGCGAGTCGCTCTCGCTGTTGCAGTACATGGATCTCCAGATCGAACGCAAGAACCGGATGGACAAGTTCGGAACGGCTTCGGCATACCGCAGCACCCGGGCTTCGCTCGCGGCCTTTCTGGGCGGCCGCAAGGTACGGATTCACGATGTGGACGGAGCCTTTGTCCGTGCCTATGCGGAGTACCTGATCCGTCGCGGAGCCTGTCCCAATACGGTGTGCTTTTACCTGAGAAACCTGCGAAGCCTCTATCGGCGGGCCTGTGCCGACGGGTCAATTCCTCCGGGTGAAGCCGACCCTTTTTTCGGTCTGCGTATCCGTCAGGAGCAGACGGTCAAGCGCGCGCTCGAGCGCGACACGTTGCGTCGGCTTTCGCTTGCCGACCTGAGCGGCCATCCGGGACTGGATTTTGCCCGGGATCTCTTCCTCTTCAGTTTCTACTGCCGCGGAATGCCTTTCGTGGATGTGGCCTATCTGAAAAAGAGCGACATCGCGAACGGCGTTATCGGCTATCGGCGCCGCAAGACCCGCCAGTGGCTGCAGATAGCCGTGACGCCCCAGTTGGAACGGCTGATCCGCAAGTATGACAATCCGACGCCTTATGTCTTCCCCGTTCTGAGTTTGTCGGACGAGGCAGGGCGGCATCGGCAATACCGTCTGGCCCTGGAGCGTGTGAACAGGAATCTGAAGCAGGTAGCCGTACTGTGCGACGTCCCGGTCGCCCTCACGACTTATCATGCGCGTCATAGCTGGGCGACCCTGGCGAAGAATATAGGAGCTCCGGTTTCGGTCATCAGCGAGGGGCTGGGCCATACGTCGGAGAAGACGACGCGTATCTATCTGAAGGAATTCGATCGTCGGGTCGTAGATGCTGTCAATGAAAAGGTTTCGGCCTTATGAACAAAGCGGCCAATGAGCGGTGGAGGTGGCTTACGAACTCCGGAACAAGACGGACTATATCCTGGCTTCGTCGGCCGAGATCCTCTCGCCGGGCTTTACGTCCGTCTATCCGTCGGCCCTGCTCTCTCTGCTCGATACGTCGCGGGACCCCGAAGAGGGGCTCCGGGCCTTCGGAGAGGCCTATATGGCCCATGTGCGGTCTCTTGCCGACGATTCCCGTTCGGCGACGCTGAGCCTCGTGGCCACGCGGGAGCTCGGGCCGTTGGCCGAGTCTCTCCGGAGGCTGCTCGCCGGGAGGCTGCGGGGGCCCCTGCGTCCGCTCGACGCGCTGCAGCATTTCGACCGCCCGGGCAGCTACGGCGAGGTGCCCGCCGTGCCGCGTTATTTCGACCTGGAGGAGTGGGCCGCGAACCTCGGTGCCGACAGTACGAACCTTACCGTTTTCGAGGAGCAGTTGAAGCGCGCAGTGAGATGGTCTGAGTGTACGGAGCGCTTCCTGCCCTCGACAAACGGTTTCTCCATCGAGCACCATTCGGGCCTTACGACCTATGCCGAATGGCCCGAGCTGCCCGGACTGAACGAACGCTACCGGACTACGGCCTGGTACAGGGCCACGGTCCCCCAAAATCTCCCGTAGAATCATGGAAGGCATTGAAATGTTGCTCTACAGGATCGAACTCTATGTCGATCTATACCGCGAATGGCTCGTCTGGCTGCCGGTATTCCTGTTGGGAATCTGGTTCTGTTGGATCGTGGGCGTCATGCTTCATATCCGGAGCTGCCGGCGGCGTATGGACGACTATCTGAAATTCGTGCGAGAGACCTACGTCCTGCTCGGCGAACGGGTGCCGAAGCTCATCCTGCGCTACCTGCGCAAGGAGGTGGATACCTACAACCGTGCGCGCGACCGTCGCGGCTTCCGGCGCCTGTACCGGGCTGTCGTGCTCGAGACGCTGATCCGTCCCGGGACAGAACCCGACGCGAAGGGTACGGAACCGGCCGCGGCGGAGGGCGCCCCGGAGCCGGAGCCGGAGCCGGAACCGGAACCGACGGAACCGACGGAACCGACGCCGGAACAGCGGCTGCCGGCTGCCGGAAACGACGGCGCGATTCCCTGCGAAGAGGAAAAGGAGTCATGCAATGAAGAGTGAAAAGGGTATGAAGCGTATGACAATATCCGACGGCCCGGCGAAGAGGCGTTCGTGGCAGGTGCGTCTGGTGCGGTGGATTTGCCGGTTCGACGGCGGACGCTACGATGATGCGGAGTCGCTCTATGCCGATGCCGATGCCGACTGGCGCCGCAGATGGGGCTATCTGAACACGAAAATATACGGTTGAACTTACCTGTGTTAACCCATAAACTAAACAACATCAAGATGAACAAGACACAACTGATCGACTATGTGGCCGCTTCGAGCGGTCTGCGGAAAGGACCTTCGGCCGAGGCCGTGCAGGCGGCGCTCGAAGGCATCGCGGCGTGCCTCAGAAGAGGCGAGGAGGTTACGCTCTTCGGGTTCGGCAACTTCCGGTTCCGCGTTCGCGAGGCCCGTGTGGGACGTAACCCCCGTACGGGCGCTTCGGTCAATATCCCGGCAAAGCGTACCGTCTTCTTTTCGGCTGCAGGGCGCCTGAAACAGGATATCAGCCTTGTGACGGGGCCGACGATGAAGACGACGGCGTCGAAGGCGAAGGCGAAGGGCGGCGCGAAAAAGAGGGACGACGGGACGCTCTTCTGAGCCTCAGGCGTCGCCGCATTCGCCGCGTGCCGATTGACTGCAGGCCGACGGTTCCGTATCGTACGGTTCGCAGCCCGGTCTCCGCATCGTTCCCGAGCGTCGGGCTTCCGGCCGGTGTGCCGGCCGGCGCGCGAAGCGGTGCTTTCAACATGCGGTTCCACCCCCATGCGGTTCTTTCCGGTCTCCGTCGAAGGCTCTTTGTCGTCACAAGGAGGGCGTAGCGGAGTGAAAACCGCGTGGGGGCTCCGGAGCCGTCGCTGCCGGCGGTTGCCGGCACGGCCGAACAAACAAAAACAGATTCAAACAGCATGTTTTCAAGAAGTATGAAAGAGAAGGAAAAGGATTCGGCACATGCGGTGCCGGCATCGGCGACGTCATCGACCGAGCCGTCGGTGACGTCGAACAACCGGACGCTCGTCAATCTGGGCAGCGTGGTACGCGGCGAATTCGATATCAAGGGCGACCTTTTCGTGGAGGGCGAGCTGGCGGGCCGGCTCAAGGTGACCAACCGCTTTTCCATCGGCTCCAAGAGCCGGGTCACGTCGGAAGGCGTGGAGTGCGCCGTGGCCGACATCGCCGGAACGCTGGAGGGGCCCCTGACGGTTTCGGAATTGCTGACCATCCATGCGGGCGGCTATGTGAAGGGCGACATTACGGTGATGGATATCGTCATCGAAAAGGGCGGCCGATTCGACGGCCATTGCCAGTATCTGGCGCCGACGGAACGCAACGGCCGCCCTTCGTCCGGGCCGGACAGGGACAACCGGGAGAAGGAGGGCAAACAGAAGAACGACAAGGGCGAATCGGCATGAATGCCCGATGACGCCGCGGCCGTCGGAGCCGGTCCCGACGACCGAACCGACGGTCCGCCGCGTTTTTTCCTCGGACGCGAGGGGCGTTACCGCCTGCGCGCCGATCGATTGAGCCGTTGGAGCCGGATCGGCGTGCCCGCCGTGGCGGCCGGTGCCGCGTTCATGCTTTTCCGGAGCGCTGGCGGAACGCTGTATCCGTTTCTTGCGGCCGGCATGATCGGCGCTCTGCTTCTGCTGGCGGCCCTCTCCATGCCCCGATACATCGAGGTGACGGCCGGACATCTGATCGTCTTGTGTCTGCTGGAGCCGACGATTATCGCCTTCGACGACATCGGCAGCGTCGAGCTCCTGTCCGGTTTGCCGGAGTGGTCCGTTCCGCTGGCCGGCGTATGGGGCTTCGGCGGCTATTACGGATACTGGCTGGAGGTGCGCCGCATGCGTCTCTTCAAAATCTATACGGCGCATCGTGGCGCGTGTCTGCGTCTCGGCCGCAGGAGGGGTTGCGACATCGTCGTGGATGCCTCCTGGATCGAAGAATAGGGGAGCGGCGCGATGCTGCGGCGGGTGCGCCGTTCCCGACCGTGTGGACGGGCCCCGGCCGTTGTTCACGGCCGGGGCCCGCGCGCATCCGCCGGACGTGCCGGCGGCTGACGCAATCTAACGCAGTTCGAAGAGGACCGTACCGCGAATGTCGGCCGACGAGGCGCCGACGAGCGCCTCGAAGGTGCCCGGCTCGGCCACCCAGCGCCCCTGCGTGTCGTCGTAGTAGCTCAGCTCGGAGGCCGTGACGGAGAAGACGACGGTGGCCGTTTCGCCCGGCCGGAGCCATACCTTTTCGAAGTCCTTGAGCTCCTTCACGGGGCGCGGCAGCGACGAGACGCGGTCGGCGATGTATAGCTGTACCACCTCGGCACCGGCCCGGTCGCCCGTGTTGGTCACGTCGACCGAGATGCGTACGGTGCCCCGCTCGCCGAGTGTCGGACGGTCGGCACGGACCGGTCCGTAGACGAACGTGGTGTAGCTCAGGCCGTGCCCGAAGGGAAAGAGCGGTTCGATGCCCTCCCGCTCGAGCCAGCGGTAGCCGACGAAGATGCCGTCGCGGTAGCGCGTGGGTCCGTCGTGCGGGAAGTGGGGGTCGGTGGCATGGGCGCTGCAATCCTCCAGCCGGGCCGGGAAGGTGAAGGGCAACTTGCCCGAGGGATTCGTGTCTCCGAAGAGTACCGAGGCCAGTGCGCTCCCCGCCTCCGAACCGAGATACCATGCCTGTACGACGGCCGCCGTGCGGTCGAGCCACGGCATGGCCACGGCGTTGCCGCTGACCAGCACCACGGCCAGCCGGGGATTGGCGTCGGCCAGCGCCCCGATGAGGCGCTCCTGTCCGTAGGGCAGAGCGAGGCTCCGGCGGTCGGTCCCCTCGCAGTCCTGATTCTCGCTCTTGTTCAGCCCGCCGATGAAGATCACCGCGTCGGCATTGCGGGCCGCCGCCACGGCTTCGGCGACAAGCGCTTCGGCGCTGCGGTCGTCGCGCAGTTCCTGACCCGATACCACGCCGTTGTACGTGCCGCCCGTGTCGCCCACGTACCCGCGGGCCCAGACCACAGTGGCCGTGTCGCCCGTGCGGGCGCGGATGCCGTCGAGCGGCGATATCTCACGCTCGACCTTGAGCGACGACGATCCGCCGCCCACGGTCATCATCTTTACGGCGTTTTCGCCCACCACGGCGATGCGCCGTACGACGGAGAGGTCGAGCGGCAGCATCTGCTTCTCGTTGCGCAGCAGGACGATACCCTCCTCGCCGATGCGTCGGGCGGCCGTGTAATGCTCCTCCGAGCAGAACGACCCGAAGGGTTTGCGCGTGTTCATCGCCGTGCGGAACGTAAGTCGCAGCACGCGGCGCACCTTCTCGTCGAGTTCGTCGGTTCCGATCTCGCCCCGTTCGATCTTCTGCAGATAGGGCAGAGCCAGATAGTAGCTCTCGTAGGCGTTGGCGGCGCCGGCGGCGAGGCCGTCGGTCCAGCTGCCGAATTCGAGATCGAGGCCGTTGCGTATCGCCTCGTCGGTGTCGTGGGTGCCGCCCCAGTCGGAGATCACGGCGCCGTCGAAGCCCCATTCCTCTTTCAGTATTTCGTTGAGCAGACGGTCGTTGTGACAGCAGTGCTCGCCCCGGTACAGGTTGTACCCGCCCATGAGCGACCAGGCGCCGCCCTCGGTGACGGCGGCGTGGAATGCGGGGAGGTATATCTCGCGCAGGGCCCGGTCGTCCACATCCACGTCGATCGAGTGGCGGAAGGTCTCCTCGTTGTTGAGGGCGTAGTGCTTCACGCAGGCCGCCACGCCGTTGCGCTGCACGCCGCGCACGTAGGGCACGACCATGCGCGAGGCGAGGAGCGGATCCTCGCCCATGTATTCGAAGTTGCGTCCGTTGAGAGGCGTGCGGTAGATGTTCACGCCGGGGCCGAGCAGGATGTCCTTTTCGCGGTAGCGGGCCTCCTCGCCGATCGACCGGCCGTATAGGTCGGCCATCGCGGGGTTCCACGTGGCGGCCAGGCACGTCAGCGCCGGGAAGGCGACGCACGAGTCGTTGGTCCAGCCCGCCTGGTCCCATTCGTCCCACTGCACTTCGGGGCGGATGCCGTGCGGGCCGTCGGTGGCCCACAGCTCGGGAATACCCAGTCGCGGCACGCCGGGCGACGAGAATTTGGACTGCGCGTGGATGAGGTCTATCTTCTCGCGCAGGGTCATGCGTGCGAGGGCATCCTCCACACGCTCTTCCAGCGGTGCGTCGGGGTCGAGATAGGGGACCACGGCCGCCCGTTCGGGAGCGGGGGAGCAGGCTGCGGCCGCAGCGACGAGAAGCGCGGCGAGGAGCCGCGGGGTGCGGATTCGGATCATGGTCTTTGCCGTTTGGTGATTTACGGCCTAAAGATACGAAAAAGGGAATGAACGAAAACTCTGACCTCCGGAAAAATCCTTTTCCGGCGGCGGTTCTCCGCCGCCGTGCGGGCCGCATCCCTTCGTCGGGCGGTGCGGCGGGCGACGCATCTGCCGGGACCGGAGGGCCGGCGAAACGGATTTTTGCGTATCTTTGTGGGCCATGATGAGACTCACCTTTCTGGGTACGGGTACCTCGCAGGGGGTGCCGGTCATCGGATGCCGCTGTGCCGTGTGCCGTTCGCAGGATCCGCGCGACCGTCGGCTGCGCACCTCGGCGATGGTCGAGACGCGTGGACGGCGCCTTGTAATCGATGCGGGCCCCGACTTCCGGTGGCAGATGCTGCGTGCCGGCGTGTGCCGTATCGACGCCATCCTGCTGACGCACGAACACAAGGACCATATCGGCGGTCTGGACGACGTGCGGGCCTTCAACTTCGTGGAGTATCCCGTGATTCACCGTGTCGATCTTTACGGTACGCGGCGGACCCTGGCCTGCGTGCGCAAGGACTTCGACTACGCCTTTGCGGCGGACAAGTACCGCGGCGTGCCCGAACTGGAGCTTCACGAGGTGGACCCCGCGGCTCCGTTCGCGGTGCAGGGAGTGGAGGTGCTTCCCGTCGGCGGCCACCATTCGCCCCGTTTCGAGGTGACGGGATACCGCTTCGGGCCGCTGGCCTATCTGACCGACTTCAAGAGCATCGAGCCGGCGGAAGAGGCCAAACTGCACGGTGTGGAGGTGCTGGTGGTCAATGCGCTGCGCTATCGTCCGCACGATTCGCACTTCAACGTGGAGGAGGCTTTGCAGCTCGTCCGGCGTGTGGCGCCGCAGCGGGCCTATCTGACGCACGTGTCGCACGAGATAGGATTGTACGACACGGCCGACAGTGCGCTGCCCGACGGGGTGCATCTGGCATATGACGGATTGCGGGTGGAAATAGACGATGGATATGAAACGACTGGATCGACTGAAGGATAAGGTAATCGTGATAACGGGCGCCTCGTCGGGCATCGGCGAGGCGATGGCCCGGCTCTATGCGGCCCACGGCGCGCGCGTGGTGCTCGGTGCCCGCAGCGGCGGAAAGCTCGAGGCGCTCGCGGCCGAGATCAATGCATCGGGCGGCAGCGCCGTGTGGCGGGCGACCGACGTGGTGCGGCCCGAGGAGTGTAGCGCGCTGGTCGAAACGGCCGTCGCGGAGTTCGGCGGCGTGGATGTGCTGGTCTGCAATGCGGGCCTATCGATGCGGGCGCTCTTCGACGAGGTGGACCTTGCGGTGCTGCACCGGCTGATGGATGTCAACTTCTGGGGGGCGGTCAACTGTTGCAAGTACGCCTTGCCCCACCTGCAGCGATCGCGCGGCTCGATTGTGGGCATCTCGTCGGTGGCGGGACTCCACGGCCTGCCCGGGCGTACGGGCTATTCGGCCTCGAAATATGCGCTTACGGGTTTTCTCGAGACGCTCCGTATCGAAAATCTGAAGAAGGGGCTCCATGTGATGGTGGCCTGCCCGGGCTTCACGGCATCGAACGTCCGTTTCTCGGCCCTTACGGCCGACGGCTCGCAACAGGGAGCCACACCGCGCAACGAGGCGAAGATGATGTCGGCCGAAGAGGTGGCCCGCATCGTGGGACGGGGTATCGTGCGGCGGCAGCGGCTCTGCCTGATGGAGGCCGAGGGCCGCGCCACCCATTTCGTCAAGAAGTTTGCGCCGGCCTTCCTCGACCGCATGTTCTATATGGTCATGGCCCGCGAGCCCGATTCGCCGCTGAGGTAGGGGACCGGCATTGTCCGGGAACGTTGGCGGAAAGGCCCGCACCCGTCGGGTGCGGGCCTTCGTTCAGTCGAGCGGTGCGGCCCAGAGAAAGAGATCTTCGGGCTGGCGGGTCCATGCGACGCGCAGGCCCAGATAGCGGCGCTCCTCCCTTTCGGCCGCCTCGTCGAGTCCCCATCGGAGCCGTACGAAGGGTTTGACGGGGGCGTCGAAGAGGATGCGGTCCGCTTCCATCGCGACGACCTTCATCTCCGATTCGGTGACGGCGCCCAGATAGCGGAGCGAATCGTCGGAGGCCAGAATGCGGATGCTGTTCTCGTATTCGTCGTATTCGATCCGGTAGTTGTATTCGTAGTATCCCGTCCAGGCGCCGGAGTCGTCCGCCACGTAGCGGTAGATGCGGCCGTTGTCCGGGTGGATGTAGAGCGCCTCGAGCAGTACCTGCTCCTCGAAGAGAGGGCCGTCATCGCTGCAGGCCTCCATCAGGGTCTGCGGATCGACGCGGACGGAGGGGGCGTCGCCCTGCTGGTAGAGCAGGTGGAGCTCCTCGCGCCAGTAGCTTCCGGCGAGGGTGTTTTCGAGCAGTCCGGACTGGGGCTGCGGCTGGGGTTCGTCGCTCTTGTCGCCGCAGGCGGCGAGGATGCCGAGCAGCGGAAGGGCGAGGTGCAGAAGCGGGCGCATGGCTGTAGCGATTGGTTTCGGTACTCCAAAAATAAGTAAAAAATCCTGAGGCGGGGTCTCTTCGCTCCGGTTTTTCCCGTGCGCTCCTGCCGGCGGGAAAAGGAGTGCGGGGGTTCTCTTCCGAGAAGAGAACCCCCGTACGGAGTGCGTCGGGGCGGATCCGCTCCGATGCCTACTTGAAGAAGATGGAGGAGATCTCCTTGTAGTTGTGTACGCGCTCGATGACGTCGGCGAAGATGTCGGCGACGCTCAGCACGGTGAACTTGCTCAGATTCTGATCTTCGCGCAGAGGAATGGTGTCGGTGGTGATTACCTCCTGCAGTGCGCTGGAGTTGATGCGGTCGTAGGCCGGCCCCGAGAGCACGGGGTGGGTGATGGCCGCGCGTACGCTCTTGGCACCGCGTGCCATGAGCATGTCGGCGGCCATGCTGATCGTACCGGCCGTGTCGATCATGTCGTCCACGATGAGGATGTTGCGCCCTTCGACATCGCCGATGGCCGTCATCTTGCCCACGACGTTGGCCTTGGCGCGCTCCTTGTGCGAGATGATGATGGGCGTGCCGAGATACTTGGCGTAGGTGTTGGCCCGCTTGGCGCCGCCCATGTCGGGTGCGGCGATCGAGAGGTCTTCGATGTTGAGGCTCTTGATGTAGGGGACGAAGATGCCGCTGGCGTAGAGTGCGTCCACCGGCACGTCGAAGAAGCCCTGGATCTGTTCGGCGTGGAGATCCATCGTGATGATGCGGTCCACGCCTGCGGCCATCAGCAGGTTGGCTACCAGCTTGGCGCCGATCGGCACGCGGGGCCGGTCCTTGCGGTCCTGACGCGCCCATCCGAAGTAGGGAATCACCGCGATGACCTTGTAGGCCGAGGCGCGGCGTGCGGCGTCGATCATCATGAGCAGCTCCATCAGCGTGTCCGAAGGCGGGAAGGTGGACTGGATGATGAAGACGGTGCATCCGCGGATCGACTCGTTGAAGCAGGGCTGGAACTCCCCGTCGCTGAATTGCAGGACCTCCGACTGCCCGAGCGTGGTGCCGAAGCTGGCGGCGATCTTCTCGCCGAGATACTTCGAATCGCGGCCTGCGAAAATCTTGATTTTGTGGATAGCCATAGCGGGTCAGGTTTGTTTGGACTTTGCAAATATACGACAAGCGGATGAAATTACGACACAATCGAGCCGCTTTTTATCGACGATTGCTCAGACACGTCCCGATGAACTCCCGGATTGCGTCGCATCCCGTGGCCCGAAGGCTCGACGTGACGAAAATCGGAGGCAGCTCCTCCCACTCTTCGGCGAGCGCGGCACGGTATCGGGCGACGCTGCGTTCGAGCTGGGCGCGCGAGAGCTTGTCGCTCTTGGTGAAGACGATGCCGAAGGGAACCCCCTCCTGGCCCATCAGCCGGATGAACCGCAGGTCGATGGCCTGCGGTTCGAGCCGCGAGTCGACCAGCACGAAGAGAAAGTGCATCCGCTCGCAGCGGAGCACGTAGTCGAGAATCAGCCGCGAGAACTCGTTGCGCTGCTGCTTCGAGGTGCGGGCATAGCCGTATCCCGGCAGGTCGACCAGATACCAGCTGCCGTCGATGAGAAAGTGGTTCACCAGCCGTGTCTTGCCCGGTGTTCCTGAGACTTTGGCCAGGCCGTTGCGCCCGGTGAGGGCATTGATGAGCGACGATTTGCCCACGTTGCTGCGTCCGATGAAGGCGAAGTCGGGCAGCGTGTCGTCGGGCACCTGCTCCAGCCGGGCGGAGCTGCATTTGAATTCGGCACGGGAGATCTGCATGGGGCAAAGATACGAAACTTTCGCCACATCCGCCCCGGAGCGGTCGTCGTCGCTGCCGGGCGATCGTCTCATGAACGGCGTGCCGTGCGGACGAGCACCAGCACCACGGCCGCTACGATGAGCGCGATGCCGAGTGCCGTGTGCGGCGTGAAGGGTTCGCCGAGAAGCGTTATGCCGATTACGACCGCGGTGAGCGGTTCGAGCGCTCCGAAGAAGGCGGTGAGTGTCGGCCCGATGCGTTTGATGGCCCAGACGAGCGTGATGTTCGAGAGGGCCGTGGCCGGCAGCGCCAGCCCGAGAATGAAGAGCCATGTGCGGCTGTCGGAGACGAGACGTACGCCGCCCGTGAGCCATCCGCCCGCGAGGAAGAGCAGGGCGCCGAACCCCATTACGTAGCAGGTGAGTACGGTGGAGTCGATCCGTGCGGCGCGCGACTGCCGTACGCCGACCATATAGCCTCCGTAGGTGACGACCGACAGGGCGGCGGCGACGGGTCCGGCGACCGACCCTCCGGCCACGGCCGGAGGAGTGTCCGATGCAAGAAGGGCCGCGCCGACGAGCGATCCGGCGATGGCCGCGAGGGTCCAGCCCGAACACCGTTCGCGGAAGAAGAGCGTCATGATTACGGCGACGGCGAGCGGGTACATGAAGTGGATGGTCGAGGCGGCGCCGCTGGCCATGCGGGCGTAGGCGATGACCAGGCAGTAGGAGGTGGCGGCACGCAGCAGGGCGAGCCAGAGCACCGTGCGGAGGTCGCGGCCCGGGAGCCGGAAGCGCCGGCCCGAGAGGAGCGCCGCGACCGTGAGAAAGAGGGCGGCGATGCCCCAGCGGTAGCTCAGCACCTCGAAGGGGGCGAGCCCTGCGGCAAGAAGTCCCAGGGTGAAAAAGGGGGCCAGACCGAAAGAGGCCGACGAGGCGGCGGCACTCGCGATGCCCGATATGCGTTCTGCGTTCTTCATGGATGGTGTGTGCGAGTTGCGTGCGTGCGCGAGGGCTCGGTCCCTGGGAACCGAGCCTCGCGCACGCGGCAGCCGGTCTGCCGAATCAGTATCCGAGGATGCGGAGCATCGAACGGTAGGACTGTTCCTTGGCGAAGAGGCGCGTGTAGTACTCGTTGTCGGACTTGTCGCGGTCGATGATAATGTGTTTCGGCGCCGGAATCAGGCAGTGCTGTATGCCGCCGAAGCCGCCGAGCGACTCCTGGTAGGCCCCCGTGTGGAAGAAGCCGATGTACTGCGTGTTGCCCTTTTCGAGCTTGGGTAGGAAAATGGCGTTCACGTGGGCCTCTGAATTATAGAAGTCCTCGCTGTCGCAGGTGAGGCCGCCGAGCAGCACACGCTGGTATTCGCGGTCCCAGTTGTTCACCGCGAGCATGATGTAGCGCTGGTTGATGCCCCATGTGTCGGGCAGGGTGGTGATGAACGACGAGTCGATCATGTACCAGTTCTCGCGGTCGTTCTGCTGCTTCTGGTTGACGATGGAGTAGAGCGCCGCGCCGCTCTCTCCCACGGTGAAGGAGCCGAATTCGGTGAAGATGTCGGGCTCCTCGACTCCGTTGCGGCGGCAGATGTTCTTGATCTGGGCCACGATCTCCTCGGTGAGGTACTCGTAATCGTAGTCGAAGTCGAGCGAATTCTTGATGGGGAAGCCGCCGCCGATGTTGAGGCTGTCCAGCTCGGGACATACGGCCTTCAGCTCGCAGTAGACGGTCATGCACTTCGAAAGCTCGTTCCAGTAGTAGGCCGTGTCCTTGATGCCCGTATTGATGAAAAAGTGCAGCATCTTGAGATTGAACTTCTTGCTGCCCTTGATCTTGGCCTTGTAGAAGTCGACGATGTCGTGGTAGCGGATGCCGAGCCGCGAGGTGTAGAACTCGAACTTGGGCTCCTCCTCGCTCGCGATGCGGATCCCCACCTTGCAGGGACGGTCGATCGCCTCGTCGAGCAGGTCGATCTCCTCCTTGTTGTCGATTACGGGGACCGTGTTCTCGAACCCGTCGCGGACAAGCTGGGCGATGTTCTCCACGTACTGCGGCCGCTTGAATCCGTTGCAGATGATGTAGCGGTCCTTGTCGATGATGCCCTCCTCGTAGAGGGCGTTGATGATGTGGATGTCGTATGCCGACGAGGTCTCGAGATGGATGTCGTTCTTCATCGCCTCCTCCAGTACGAACGAGAAGTGGCTCGACTTGGTGCAGTAGCAGTAGTTGTACGACCCCTTGTAGTCGACCTTGGCCATCGCCACGTTGAACATGCGCTTGGCCCGGTTGATCTGCTGCGAAATCTTCGGAAGATAGGTGATTTTCAGCGGAGTGCCATACTGCTTGATCAGCTCCATCAGCGGGATGTCGTGGAAGTGGAGCTCGTTGTCCTTGACGGAAAACTCATCCTGGGGGAAATCGAATGTCTGTTCGATCAGGTCGATGTACTTGTCCTTCATGTTCGCTTCGGGTCCTCGTCGTGCAATCCGTCTCGGTTACATCTCCTCTTTGCGGGCGAAGTAGCCCGGCCGGATTGTCCGGATTTTTCGGGGTGCAAAGTAGTCGAATATTTTCGACATGCGCAACGGTTCGTCCCGTTATTTCAAAAATCGTAACGGATTTTTCGCCGTTTGCCGGGAAAAGTGTAATTTTGGAACGGATTTCAACGTTCGTACCAGGTGCTGACCGATACCATCATACGATACATGCAGTCGAACCGCCGGCTCGTCGTCCCCCAGCTGGGGGCCTTCATCGCGAAGAGTCCGGGCGGTCCTCTCCTCTTCTCCGAACTGCTGCGCCGCGACGACGGCGTGCTGCGCGGTCTGCTCCGCGACGGGGGAATGACCGATCTGGAGGCCGCCGGCGTGCTGGACCGGTTCGTCTTCGAGGTGCGCCATGCACTGCAGGAGGGGCGCGACTATCCGATGGAGGGGCTCGGCCTCTTCAGTGCCGGCCCCGAAGGGACGATCCGTTTCGAGGCGTCACCCGCGTCTCCTGCCGGCGGAGCCGCCGGAACGGCCGCTGCCGATCCGCACTCCGCGACGGTCTCCCGGCCGTCGGACACTGAAACCGGCATGCCGGCCGCGAAGCCGCAGATGCCTGACGGTCGTGAAGAGCGCGCAACACGGCGCGCACCCGACCCGGCAGTGAAGGGGCTGCGCTACGGACGGCCGCAGCGGACGACCGACGCCTATACCTATGTGGGGGCTTCGCCCCGCCGGAAGCGTTTCGGGTGGTGGGTCATGCTTCTGGCCTGCGCCGCCGCCGTGCTGGCGCTGGGCGCCATCGCCTACGGCTATATCCGCGACCGGGAGGCCCTGTCGGCGGATCGGTCGGCAGCGGAGGAGCTTCTTTCCGTCCCCGCGGCCGATACGCTCTCTCCGCTCCCCGACGGAGAGCCCGTCCCTGAAGAAACCCCATTCGAGACAAGCAGATGACAGATACGACTACCGTCAAGCAGCGCTTCGGCATCATCGGCACTTCGCCCCTTCTGGATCGGGCGCTCGAAGTGGCGTTGCGTGTTGCGCCGACCGATCTCTCGGTGCTCGTTACGGGCGAGAGCGGTGTGGGCAAGGAGTTTTTCCCGCAGATAATACACGCCTATTCGGCGCGCAAGCACAACAAATACATTGCCGTGAACTGCGGTGCCATCCCCGAAGGGACGATCGATTCGGAGCTCTTCGGTCACGAGAAGGGGGCCTTCACCGGTGCGCTGGAGGCGCGCAAGGGCTATTTCGAGGAGGCCGACGGCGGGACGATCTTCCTCGACGAGGTGGCCGAACTTCCCCATCCGACGCAGGCGCGCCTGCTGCGCGTGCTGCAGACGGGCGAATTCATCCGGGTGGGTTCGTCGAAGGTGCAGAAGACCGACGTGCGGGTGGTGGCTGCCACGAATACCGACCTGATGGAGGCGATCGCCGCGGGCCGGTTCCGCGAGGATCTCTACTACCGGCTCAATACGGTACCTATCGCCGTGCCGGCGCTGCGCGAGCGGCCCGAGGATATTCCGCTGCTCTTCCGCAAGTTCGCCGGCGATGTGGCGGCGCAGTACCGCATGCCTCCCGTCACGCTCGACGAGGGGGCGCGGCGCCTGCTCTCGAGCTACTACTGGCGGGGCAATATCCGTCAGCTGAAGAACGTGGCCGAACAGATCTCGGCCATCGAGCAGACCCGTCTCATCACGGCCGACATACTCGCCGGTTATCTGCCCCAGCAGGGGGCCGGAGCGCCGCCGCTGCCGGCCGATAGCCGGCGCATGGAGGAGGGCAGTGCGGCCACCGAACGGGAACTGCTTTACAAGGTGCTCTTCGACATGCGGGCCGATATCAACGACCTGAAACGCATGATGGGTGAACTGATGCAAGGGGCGGTACCGCACCCCGAACCGGTGCACGACATCCGCGGCCTTCTGCCGACGACGGCCCAGAGTACGGCGGCGGCCGACTTTGCCGAGAGCGAGGAGGTGACCGACGAACCGCCCCGCACGAAGGCCGAGGCGCAGCGCGAGCAGATCATCCGCGCCCTGCGCCGCAACAACGGACGCCGGCGCGATGCGGCTGCCGAACTCTTCATGTCGGAGCGGACCCTCTATCGCAAGATCAAGGAGCTCGGTATCGAGGAGGGACCCCACGGCCGGAACTGACGGGAGCGACAATGACGGATTATGAATAAAGGTATAAAACGGATTCTGCTTTCGGGCCTGCTGCTCTTCGGTGCTGCGGCCTGCGGCTATCAGGTGAAGTATTCGCTTTCGGGCGCCTCGATTCCGCCCGAGGCGCAGACCTTCTCGGTGGCCTATTTCCCGAACAATGCGCCCCTCGTGGCGCCGACCCTCAGTACGGCCCTCACGGAGGCCATCCAGGACATCTTCAGCCGTCAGACGCGTCTGTCGCAGGTGCAGGAGGGGGGCGATTTCGCCTTCGAGGGCGAGATTACGAACTACACGTCGACCACCTCGTCGGTGTCGAGTACCGATGTGGCCACGCAGAACCGTCTGACGGTGACCGTTACGGTGCGGTTCACGAACGTTGTCGACGATACGAAGTCGTGGAACCGGAGCTTCTCGGCCTACAGCGACTACGACGTCAACACGCCGCTGCAGACGGCACAGGACCAGTTGATACCCGAAATCGTGGACCAGCTCGCGCAGGATATCTTCCAGGCGTCGGCATCGGACTGGTAGCCCATGGAACTGGAACGTTTTGCGGCATACGTGCTGTCGGAGGGGCGCGGCGAGGCCCCCTCTCCGGAAGGGATCGCGGAGATCGCGGCCCGCTGGCCGTGGTTTACGGCGGCCCGTATCGTGCGGTCGGCAATCGGTGGCGGGGCCGACGCGGCGGCGGTCGTAACGGAGCCCTTCCGCGCCCCTTCGTCGCTGCTCTGCCATGCGGTGGATGCCGCGGCGCTCGTGCCTCCGCCGGCCGACGACCCGATCGAGCGATTTCTGCGCGAGCGGCCCGAAGAGTTGCGTATCGTGGCCGAGGAGGGCGAAGCGGAGGAGATCAGGACCGAGGCCGAGCTGGACGAGGAGGACGAGCTGGTGACCGAGGAGCTGGCCGAGATCTATCTGGCGCAGGGACTGCGCGAGGAGGCGTGCTCGATTTATCGCAAATTAAGTTTGCGAAATCCGGAAAAAAGTGTTTACTTTGCCAAACTTATCGAACGGACGAAAAACAATAATTAAAGGAACAACAATATGTTATACACGATTTGCATCGTTTTGATCCTGATCGCGAGCGTGCTCGTCATTCTTGCCGTGCTGGTGCAGAACCCCAAGAGCGGCATGGCGGCCAACTTCGGCGTGTCGAACCAGGTGATGGGCGTGCGTGAGACCACCAACTTCCTGGAGAAGTTCACCTGGACGATGGCGGTGGTGATCGTCGTACTGAGCCTTGTGGCGACGCTGGCCATGGACCGTGGCCTGGTGGCCAACAGCAACAGCGAGATCTCGAAGGATATGGAGGCGCTTCAGGAGCGCGTGATCGACATCGAAGCCCCCGCAGCCATGCCGCAGGCCGAGATTCCGGCCGAGGCTCCCGCTGCCGAAACCGCACCCGCGGCGCAGGCCGAGTAGCATCGTTCGCCGTGCAGGCGTCCGGCGGAGGTCCGGAGATCCGGAGACCCCGCAACGGCGCGAAGCCGGAGAAGAGCGGTTTTATGGAGAAGCGGGCGGCGGACAGGATATCCTG
>CASELE010000026.1 GCA_949288735.1 uncultured Alistipes sp. | reverse complement strand
GCCCCCCGCCAGGGGTGGGGGTTATGTTTGTGGCCCCCCCGGCTAAAAAGGGTTGTGGGGGGGTTTCCCCCCCGTGGCGACCCGGGGGACACTCCGCAACCCCCGCCCCCGAAGGAGCGCTCCGTCAGAAATAGGTCGGACGCAGATCCTCGATCTCGGCCAGCTGCTCGACCACAGGCAGCGACCACTGCTGCATGCTGCTCTCGAGCAGGGCCTGCTGGCGCACACGCTCCGCCTCGACACTCTGCTGGCGTCCGCTGTCGGCTATCTCGTCCACGACGAAGACATAGAGGCCCAGCGATCCCTTGACCGGAGCGGAGAGCTTGCCGCGCTCGCTCTCGGGCGTCGAGGTGATGGCACCCACCAGACGCGCCTCCACACCGGCCTGCGGAACGAAATAGGCGCTGTAGTTCAGGTCGCCGAACTCCTTCACCTCCGATCCGAGGCTTGCGGCCTGCTCCTCGAGCGTGGTTCCGGCCAGCTCACGGAGGATATAGTCGAACTTCTTGTCGCGCATGAGCGTCCGACGGATCTGCGGCGTGGCCTCGGCCACGGACATGTAGTGCGACTTGTCAATATCGGTGAGGGTGGCAATGACATAGTCACCTCCCACGTTGAAGATCTCCGAGACATCGCCCACCTTCGCATTGTTGGCCCAGCGCACGATCTCCTCCGATTCGAGCAGGCCGCGTACACGACGCTCGCCCTGAGCGATCGTAGCCGCACGAGGTATCTCGTTGGCAGCCGAAGCCGCCTCGCCGAAACGCTCGGACGACCCCTTGCCCGCATCCACGGCGAAGAGGCTCGCCTCGCTGTGCACCTTGCGGCGCGTCTCGTCCGAGGCCTCCACGGGATAGGTCACGCGTGCGATACGCAGGAAGGTCGTCGGCTTGTCGGCCCGGTATACCTGCATGAGTTGGATCATGTCGCCCGAGGCGACCTTCACGATGTCGCCCTCGCGGGCTCCGGCCAGGGCGTCGGCGAATTCGCCGGTAAGCGTCGAGAAGGGGACGATACCCACCTCGCCGCCGTTGGCCGCGGTGGCGTCGTAGAGCGAATAGCGGGCGGCAGCCCCGGCGAAGTCGCCGCCGGCGCGGAGCGCCGTGAGCAGGCTGTCGGCCAGATCGCCCTGCGTATAGGAGAGGACGATGTGGCGAATGCCGAGCGAATCGGGCGCCATGATCCGGTCGTAGACGCGGCCCATGGTCCAGACATCGTTGTTCAGTTCGGGACCGAACATGCGGTCGGCGAGGAAGGCCTCCGACTCGTCGGCCGGAAGAAGACGGGCCGACACGTAACGGTCGGCAATCTCGGCGTTGCGGTTCGTGCGGACGTATGCGCGGATATCGTCGGCAGCGGCGAAGGCCTCGCCGGCGGCACGGGCCTCCTGCTCGATGGCACGCATGTCCTCATCGGTCGGATCCACGTCGAAGACGACATAGGAGATCGTACGCGACTGCGTCTGGCGGAACCGCTCCTTGTGGGCGCGGTAGTAATCCTCCACCTCGGACGACGAGATCGTAATGAGCGAATCGGCCACCTCGTTGTAGCGCTTCACGGCCAGACGGCCCGAATAGACGTGGTTGGCGCCATCGGCACCGCGCTCCGCTTCCAGCCCGTTGGCATAGGCGCCGCCGCGGACCAGACCGGCGTACTTGGCGAACTCGCGCTCCAGCACGGCCTGATCGCAGAGGAACGACCACGCCTGACGCGCCTGCGCATCGCCTTCGGCCTGGGCCAGGAAAGAGGCTACGGCCGTCAGGTCGTACTCGCCCGTACGAGGATTGACGAAGATATTGTAGAAGGTCGGCGAAGGCACCTCACCGCCGATCATCGCCTGACGCTCGGCATTGCCCACGGCGATGCCCGCGGCCGCGAAGCCCGGCTCGAACACGTGCTCGGCCACGAGCGACTGCCAGGCAGCCTCGGAGAGCATGTCGGCCTGCTGCGCATCGCCGTCCGAGACGCCGCTCTGGGTGCGAATGCGATCGTAAGCCTCGAGGTAGTCCGAATACTTGATCTTCTCACCGTCGATCGAGCCCACCTTGGGGTCGTTGCCCGAGAATCCCATCTCGGTCCTCAGAGAGAGTATGAACGCCAGCAGGGCGATGCCGATGACAATCGTCAGCACGACGCCGAAGCGCGTTCGCAGGGTGTTCAAGCTTGCCATATGAATCCGAATAGTTTACTTATTTGTCGTTTTCGATTTGAGCAGTCAAAGGTAATAAATTTATTCCTATTTCCGGACCGATTCGTTCCAAAAAAAGTCAGAGCCGCCTCACGCGCGCCAGTTCGATGCGCGAACGGGTCGTGCGCACGATCTCCACCTCCAGAGCGTCGAACCGGAGGCGTTCGCCCGCCGCCGGCAGTCCGCCGCAGCGGTAGATGATGAAACCGGCCAGCGTGTCGTACTCGTGCCTCTCCTCGATGCCGAGGCCATAACGCTCGTTCAGATGGCGCACCGGCAGCCGGCACGAGAAGAGGTAACTGTTCTCGCCGAGCCGCTGTTCGGTCAGGTCGGGGGTGTCGTGTTCGTCCTCGATATCGCCGAAGATCTGCTCCAGCACATCCTCGAGCGAGATGATGCCCGCCGTGTCGCCGAACTCGTCGATCACGACCGCCACGTTGCTCCGCCTCCGGATGAAGTGCTGCAGCGCCGCCTGCAGGGACATCGACCCGGGGACGGTCGCCACCGGGCGCAGCGCCTCGGCAACGGAGGCCGGACGCGTAAAGAGCCTTTTGGCATTGACATAGCCGATGATGTGGTCGATGCTGCCCCGCCATACGAAGATGCGCGAATACATCGTCTCGACGAAACGTTGCGTGAGCTCCGCGATGGAGGCGTGCTCCTCGACGGCTTCGATGTCGACGCGTGGAACCATACAGTCGCGCACGTGCAAATCGGCGAAATCCAGCGCATTGCGAAACAGCTTGATCTCCGTGTCGCCCTCTTCGCCATTCCGTCGTCCGGACTTGTTGGCATCGAGCAGCGACTCCAGTTCCTCACGGTCGAACCGCTCCCGACCGACCGTAGCCGACAAACCGTCCCGGCCGCCGAGACGGCCGAGCCACCGCATCGCCCGCGACAGGGGCCATGCCACGGGCGAGAGCAACAGATAGAAGGGAAAAAAGAGAAGGGATAGCACCCGATAGCAACCGTTCGGGGCACGCCGCGCGAGCATTCCGGGCAGCCGGACCGCAAGTCCGATGTAGAGAACGAGGGCGACGGGCAGCTGCACGGCAAGCGAGCCGACGAAGGGTCGGCCCGAGGCGGCGGCCGCCTCGAGCGCGAGCGCCGAAACGGCGAAAGCGCAGGCCGCGAGCGAGGAGGCTCCCAACAGGAGAGCGGAGGCCAGATACTGTTCGGGATGACGGAGATAGAGTGCCGTCACCGCATCGAAGAGGGGGTTCTGCCTGCGGTCGAGCTCCAGCCTGAGGCGATTGATGCCCGCGGCCGAGAGCTTCAGGACCGAAAGCAGCGCGGCGGCGAGCAGCGCGGCGGCGAGCAGCGGTATCGGAGCCGCGTTCATGATGCGGAATCGGTCGGTTCGCCCGACGGCTTCTCCGAATCCGCCGGAGCCGCAGGGCCGCCCTGCGGAGATGCGGCCGCGGAGCCGGCATCGCGCCGTCGTGTCTCCACCTCCATGCGGCCCGTCGTACGGCGGAAACGCCAGTCTCGCATTTCATCGTCCGATTCGAAGCCCTCGCCGTAGAAGACCCCGTCCGCCTGCACGACCTTCGTGTCGACGTTCGAGTAGATGCGCCGCGTCTTCGCATTCCAGAAGAGCTGTTCCGTATAGAGCGTGCGGCCGCCCGAGGTCTCGGCCACCACGTTGCCGCGCGCCTCCCACAGTTCGCGGTCGGTGTAGTATATGGCGTAATCGGCCGTAAGCGTGGCATCGACCGTCGAGAGCGAATCCTTCTTGTAGGTGACGATGCGCACGCCGCGGCGGAACTCGCGGTAGGGCTCCGGAGCCAGACCGTACTCCTCCATCAGCGGCGTGGTGAAACGGTAGTTGCGACGGCCTCCTTCGGTCTGCACGATGTCGAGATGTTCGCCGAGCATGGTCATCACCGACTCGTCCTGCGCGGCGCTCGCGGAGGAGGAATCCCCTCCGCATGAGCAGAAGATAGCACTCCCCGCAAGGAGGAGTGCTATCCGCAAGGTTCTGTACGGGATGCGTCGCATCGCCTACCGGTAGCGCACGGTCGTCACCACGCCCGAGGCGACGCCGCAGTTCACCGTATAACGCTCGCCCTCCTTCAGCTCGTTGAAGAAGCACTCCTCCGAAGAGGGGAAACGGCTGCGGTAGGCGCTCTGCGAAGTCTTCGCCGCCTGGAAGTAGGAGTCCTCCTCGCTCATGTAGGAGAGCGCCTGCGACATGGCGTCGTAAGCCGCCCAGTAGACGGCCTGGGCCGAGAAGCCCGAGCAGCCGGCCGCCGCCGAACTGTAGGCCTGGGCCAGCACGAAGTATGCGATACCGTTCTCGGGATTCAGGTTGAGGGCCTGACGGGCGGCCGTAGCGGCCTGCGACATGCGGTTGCCCACCATGCTCACCACGCCCAGACGCACGAGCAGCGCCTCGCGGTCGGCGGTGTCCTCCGTCACGGAGAGCGCCTCGTTCAGATACTTGATGGCACGGTCGTAATCCTCCTCCTCCTGGAAGATCTGGGCCAGCAGCAGAGCCGACTCGGCCGACGGGGAGGTCTCATAGAACTTCTCGGCCGTGTCGAGGAAGAAGGGGCTGTTGCACTTGCTTACCGACATCAGACGTACGGCCTGCGACAGAGCGGTCGAATCGTCGGGGTTGGCCGCCAGCTTGGCCGAGAAGATCCGCTCCAGATTCTCGCAGTTGGCCGCACCGCTCAGCATGAAGGCCGACTCGAACTGCTTGCGGTTCTCCTCCGCGTCGGGATTGTTGTCGAATACGGGAATCAGACGTTCGTACTCCGCAATCACCTCCTCGGCATAGATCTCGTCGTTGTGGTAGTCGTCGCAGAGATTCTTGTAGTAGATGGCCACGATCTCGGGATCGGGCTGCGCGGCATTCGCGGCGATCGCCTCCTTGAAGGCCTCGCGGATGCCCTCGCGGTCGGCCGAACGGTAGAGCAGCAGCGCCTTGGCCTTCTCGCCGAGGATGCTCGCCTTCTCCGACGCGGGGTTGCCGAAGTACTCGGCACGCAGGTCGTAGAGCATGAGCAGCGAATCGACGTAGGCGTACTTCTCGTCGCGCGTCTGGGCCATGTTGATCTTCGTGCGGAAGATGTTGGCGCCGTACTTGAAGGTATTGACGCTCGCCTGCGGACGGTTCTTCACCAGGAAGCGCAGCTGTACGAGCGCTCCGTCGTAGTCGCGGTTCTTGTAGGCCTCCGAAAGGAAGTTGCTGGCCTGGATGTTGGCCTCACGCTCCTCGACCGTCTCGCCCCAGCGCGCGAACTGCGGACCGCTGAAATCCTGCTGAGCCATCGCCGCCGTACCCGTGCAGGCCAGAGCCGCAGCCAAAAGAATCTGTACCTTTCTCATGAGTTTTAAGTTTTTATGTTTTAGTTTCAGTTATTCGTATCAGTCGAACTTGGGCCGGACAAACCAGTACTCCTGCGACGCGGGCGAGGCGAAGAGCGAGAAGCCGAGCGAGAACTTGAAGTAACGCTGCCGGACGAAGCCCTGTCCCGGAGTCAGATCGCCGCCGCGGCCGCGCGCACCGTACTCGAAGCCGATATCCACGGCCGAGGCCGAGAGGAAGCGCACGGGGATGCCGATGCCGGCCGTCACGGCGTACTGCGGAAGCCGGCGGCCGCCGAAGGCGAGGTTGTAGTCGCCGCAGCGGAAACCCGCACGGTAGGACCAGCGGCGGAAGAAACGGCGGGCATCCATGAAGTTGGGAATGTACTCCACGCCGAACTTGACCGTATGCGTATTGACATAGGAGACCGCCTGCCCGCCGGCCGTCAGCTCCTCCGTGACGGAGTTGGCCGAGCGCCAGTCCTGATAGAGATAGTCGAGACCTATCGAAAGCTTGGGTGTCCGGTAGAAGAGGCCCGCGGCCACCTGACGGGGCAGCGAGAGCGAGAGACGCTGCGTCCGCTCCGTGGCGGTCGAGGAGGCGGAGTTGTTCACATATATGCGGTGGGTATGGTCGGGCCGCAGGTCGCCGCCGATGTCGTAGGTGGCTCCCACGGTGAGCATCCGCCGGTCGTCGGACAGAGGCGACCACTGCACGCCGAACTGCCCCTTGAAGCGCGAGACCGAGTAGTCGTCGCTGCCGACAGTGGCCGATATGGTGCTGTTGTCCACTATGTTGGAGGGCGACATGACGAACGTCCGCCCGATGTCGCCCCAATAATACTGCAGCGCGGCGCCGAGCGAGAAGCCGCGGAAGAGCTCCCAGCCGACACCGAGCTTCACCTCGGTCAGGTCGCCCTCGCCCTGGTAGAGGTAGTCCGACCAGCCGTAGCGGCCGTCGATCTCCGAGGTCCGTATGCGGTAGCCCACACTGCTGTAGGGCGTCAGCGCGAACCCGACGCCCAGACGCCGCGCCAGCGGGAACTGCAGGGCGATCTCGTGGAAATTGACGCTGTTGTAGCCCGACCGTTTCGAGAGGCCGTCCACACGCTGCCGGTTGTAGTAGTTCTGGTTCTCGACACCGAAATCGAAGAGGAAACTCTTCCGACCCACCGTACTGAAGGCCGCCGGATTGAGCAGGTTGATGACCCCGGGATTGCGCATCGCCACACCCGCGCCGCCCATCGACCGGGTAGGCAGCGTACCGGGCGTATTGAGTTCGCCGATGCCGTACATGGTATAGGGAGAGAAGGCGTTGATGCTGCTCGACTGCGCCGAGACGGCACAGGGAAGCACCACTGCCACAACGAGCAGGAGCAGGCTAATCGGAAACTTCTTCGCTCGCATTGTACTCCAAGATTCGGTCCAGTCCGCGGAAAACCAGATTGCGGTCTGCAAATATCGTATTTTTAATTCTTTTGACAAAGTATTTCGCGTCCCCGCCCGTAAAAATAGTCCGCAAACCGGCATGTTCGGCTTCCAGACGGGCCACATGTCCCTCGATTTCATGCGTCACGCCCGCCATGACACCCTGCGCGATGCAGCGCTCGGTCGTGTCGCCCAACGGCAACTGTTCGGCCGTCGGAGCACAGAGGGGCAGCCGGGCCGTATAGTCGTGCAGCGCCCGGAAGCGCATCCGCACGCCTGGCGATATGAAGCCGCCGCGGAAGGTGCCGTCGGCCGTCACCAGGTCGAGCGTCAGCGCCGTGCCGAAATCGACCACGAGCACCGGAGTCGCCGGGAAGAGCGCCGCGGCGCCCACGGCCGCGGCCAGACGGTCGCGCCCCAGAGACTCGGGCGTAAGGTAGGCGTTGCGGAGCGGCACGGGGGTACGGGGCGTGAATTCGAGGCAGCGCCTCACGAATCGGCGCAGCGCGGCGGCCGCCTCCTCGCCGTCGCCCCGGGTCGAGGAGACGATGGCCCGCTCCACCCCGGGATACGAAGCGAGCAGCTCGCCCGCCTGCTCCGGCCGGAACCGTTCGGCGCAGCACTGCGCGATGACCTCGCCCCCCTCCGTCACGGCGAGTTTGGCCAGCGTATTGCCTATGTCCGCCACGAGATTCATTCTCCGCGTTCTCTTCCGTCCGTGCGCTACAGCTCCTTCAGCGTACGGTACGCCTCCTCCACATCCTTCACTCCGCGAACGGTCATCGCCAGTCGATTATTGTGCTGCTTGAGCACGAAACGGTCGGGCCGCTGCGTCACGCGGCGCAGCAGCTCCATGAAGACCTCGCTCTTGTAGTAGGGCGAATTCTGCTCTCCCACGAAATGGACGATCATCAGTCCGTTCTTCACCTTCACGCGCTCCATGCCCAGACGGATGGCCTCCCAGCGCAGCCGCACGACGTTGAGCAGCTCCTTCGCCGCACGGGGCAGCGGGCCGAACCGGTCCACGAGGCGCGACTCGAAACCGCGAAGCGCCTCCTCGTCGCGCGTCGTATCGAGCTCGCGGTAGAGGCGCAACTTCTCGGCCGTCTGGTGCACGTAGCTGTCGGGCAGCTCGGCCTCGACATCGAGCTCGATGATCGCGTCGTCGACGAAGTGCAGCCGTTCGACAGCCTCCTGCCCCGCCGCGCCGAGTCCCGCCACATCGAGCCCTTCGGCACGCAGCTCGGCGATCGCCTCGCCGAGAATCTTCTGGTAGGTCTCGAATCCCACGTCGGCGATGAAGCCGCTCTGCTCGGCCCCGAGCAGGTTGCCCGCACCGCGGATGTCGAGGTCCTGCATGGCGATGTTGAACCCCGAGCCGAGATCCGAGAACTCCTCGATGGCCCGCAGCCGGCGCCGCGCATCCTGCGTGAGCAGCTCGTCGGGAGGCGAGAGTAGGTAGCAGTAGGCCTTGCGGTCGGAGCGCCCCACGCGGCCGCGCAGCTGGTGCAGGTCGCTGAGGCCGAAGTTCTGCGCATCGTTCACGATGATCGTATTGGCGTTGGGGATGTCGATGCCGTTCTCGACAATGGTCGTCGAGACCAGCACGTCGAATTCGCCGTAGATGAAGTCCATCACGAGCCGTTCGAGCTCCTCGGCCGGCATCTTGCCGTGCCCCGTGCGCACCTCCGCGCCGGGGCAGAGCCGCCGGATCATGGCCGCCATGTTCTCGAGGCTCTCCGTGCGGTTGTGGACGAAGTAGACCTGTCCGCCCCGTGCGAGTTCCGCCCCGACGGCGTCGCGGACGATCTCCTCCGAGAAGACATGCGACTCGGTGACGATGGGCTGGCGGTTGGGCGGCGGCGTGGAGATGACCGAGAGGTCGCGGGCCCCCATGAGCGAGAACTGGAGCGTACGGGGGATGGGCGTCGCGGTGAGGGTCAGCGTATCGACCGCGACACTCATCTGGGTGAGCTTCTCCTTGGCGGCGACGCCGAATTTCTGCTCCTCGTCGATGATGAGCAACCCCAGATCGCGGAACTTCACGTTCTTGCCCAGCATGCGGTGCGTACCGATCAGGATGTCGATTTTCCCCGAGGCCAGATCGGCGAGAATCTGCGCCGTATCGCGCGACGACTTCGTGCGGTTGAGGTACTCCACGCGCACGGGAAAGTCGCGCAGACGCAGCGAAAAGGAGCGGTAGTGCTGCAGCGCGAGGATGGTCGTGGGGACCAGCACGGCCACCTGCTTGCCGTCGGTGGCCGCCTTGAAGGCCGCGCGGATGGCCACCTCGGTCTTGCCGAAGCCCACATCGCCGCAGACGAGGCGGTCCATCGGCTGGTCCGACTCCATGTCGCGCTTGATGGCCGCCGTGGCGGCCTGCTGGTCGGGCGTGTCCTCCCAGGCGAACGAGGCCTCCAGTTCGTGCTGCAGGTAGCCGTCGGGCGAAAAGGCGAATCCTTTCGAGGCCTTGCGTCTGGCATACAATGCAATGAGCTCGCGCGAAATATCCTTGACGGCCTTCTTGGCCGCATTCTTGAGCTTCTGCCACGCTCCTGTGCCGAGCTTGTAGATCTTCGGCGGCTCGCCGTCGCCCGACTTGTAGCGCGAGATGCGGTGGAGCGAATGGACATTCACGAAGAGCACGTCGCCGTCCTTGTAGACCAGCTTGATGGCTTCGTGCGTACGGCCGTTTTCAGTGATCTTCACCAGTCCGTCGAAACGCCCCACGCCGTGGTCGATATGCACCACATAGTCGCCCGGACGCAGGCTGTTGAGCTCGGCGACGGTCATCTGCTCGTCGCGCCGTATCTCGCCGTTGATGCGGTAGCGCTGGTAACGGTCGAATATCTGGTGGTCGGTATAGAGGCAGAGCTTCAGGACATGGTCGACGAATCCCTCGTGGAGCGTAAGGGCGAGCGGACGCATCGCCGCCTGTCCGCGGCCGATCTGATGGAAGATGTTCTCGAGGCGTTCGATCTGCGCCCGGTTCTCCGACAGGATATAGGTCGCATAGCCGCGCAGCGTGTTGCGTATCAGATCGTCGGCCAGCAGTTCGAAGTTCTTGTTGAACTTGGGCTGCGGCGCCGTATCGAAAGTCACACGCTCCGAAGCGGGCCGTTCGGCCAGCGTATCGCGCAGGACAACGAGCGACGCACGGGCCATATCGGCCAGCAGAGAGTTGCGGCTGGCGACGTAGGAGTCGATTTCGGAGGGTTCGTCCAGATCGCCCAGCAGCTTGCGCCGCACGTCGTTCACGCGGCGCAGCACATGGTCGGCATCGTAGCACCAGTAGGTCGCCGCATCGCCCGCGAAGCCGGCGAAGGAGACCTTGCGGGCCTCGCGCGCATTGAGGTTGGGGATGATCTCCGCGACGCCGAGCCGTTCGGAGGAGAGCTGGCTCGAGATCTCGAACCGGCGGATCGAATCCACCTCGTCGCCGAAGAAATCGACGCGGTAGGGTTTGCTCTCGGTATAGGAGAAGAGGTCCACGATGCCGCCGCGCACGGAGTACTGGCCGGGTTCGCAGACGAAATCCACCCGCTCGAAGCCCGCATCGACGAGCGCCTGCTCCAGCACCTCGGGCGACGTGCGGTCGCCCACGCGCACGGAGATAGTCTCGCGCCGCAGTTCGTCGGCGTCGGCCACCCGTTCGGCGAATGCCTCGGGATAGGTGCATATCACCAGATAGCCGGGCGCCCCATCATCGGACCCGGCGGAGGAGTCCTCCGGCAAGGCCTTTGCGGAGAGCCCATCCGCGGCGAACCCGCGCAGCGCGTGAAGCGCCGCCGTGCGCTGCACCACCCCTTGAGGATCCTCCGCGCCGTAGGCGATCGAGCGCTTGTAGGAGGTGGGGAAGAAGTAGACGCGCCGCTCGTCGAGCAGCGCGTAGAAGTCGTTGAGCAGATAGGCCGCAGCGTCGCGGTCGTCGGCCACGAAGACATGCACGCCGCCCGTGCGGGCGATGAGTGCGGCGGCATAGAAGGGCAGCGCTCCGCCCACCATGTTCTCGAGATGGAGGGTGGCGCCGCGCCGTCCGTCGCAGAGACGGCACAGCCGGCGCAGACTCTCGGAGCCTGCCGCCAGCCGCAGCGCCTGTTCCCGGGCTTCTCTGGACATGGCTCGCCTACTTGTTGATGCGGATCAGGTCGGTCCCCCTGCGGTCGTGGTAGTGCACGTCGATGATGCCGACGCTCTGATCCTCGGCTATGCGGATGCGCATCCTGTAGCGCCACTCCCAGCGGCGGCGCAGCGAGGGGAATCCCTTGCGCAGATAACACCCCACGTAGGGGCTGACCACCAGCCGCACGTACTTCTGCCGACGATCCTGCGCAAGGTAGGATATCTGGTTCTCTATCTTCTTCTCGAGCAGCACCGTAGGTTCTATCTTGCCCGTGCCGCCGCAGGTGGGGCAGACGTCCGACACGCTCTCCACGGCCACGGGTCGCACCCGCTGCCGCGTGATCTGCATCAGTCCGAACTTGGTGATGGGCAGCACCGTGTGCTTGGCCTTGTCGGTAGCCATCAGCTTGACCATCTCCTCGTAGAGCAGCTGGCGGTTCTGCGCCTTGTGCAGGTCGATGAAGTCGATGATGACGATGCCGCCCAGGTCGCGCAGGCGCAGCTGGCGCGCAATCTCCTTCGCGGCGGCGAGGTTCACGTCCATGGCCGTCTGTTCCTGGTCGTCCTCGGCCTTGGTCCGGTTGCCCGAGTTGACGTCAATGACGTTCATCGCCTCCGTATGTTCGATAATGAGGTAGGCACCGCGCCGCAGCGACACGTATTTGGCGAAGAGCGACTTGATCTGCTTCGAGATGTCGAAGTTGTCGAAGATGGGAACGTTGCCGCGGTAGAGCTTCACGATCTTCGCCATGTCGGGATTGATGGCCTCGACATAGCTGCGGATCTCGCGGAACATCGCCTCGTCGTCGACGGCGATCTGCGAGAAGGTGCCGTCGAAGATGTCGCGGATGATCGTATTGGCGCGGTTCATCTCGCTCATCAGCTGCGCGGGAGCCGTGCTGCGGCGGATGTTCTGCACCGTCTTGCGCCATCGGTCTATCTGCGTCTGGATGTCGTGCTGCACATCCTCGTCCTTCGCCTCGACGGCCGCCGTGCGGATGATGACCCCGAAGTTGGGGGGCAGCACCTCGGCGGCGATGCGCTTGAGACGCTTCTTCTCCTCCGAGGAGCGGATCTTCTGCGAGAGGAAGACCTTCGACGAGAAGGGGACCAGCACCACGTTGCGGCCCGCCAGCGAGATGTCGGCCGTCAGACGGGGGCCCTTGGTCGAAATGGCCTCCTTGGCCACCTGGACCATGACCGTCTGGCCCACCTGCAGATAGGAACCTATCTTGCCCTGCTTGTCAAGGGCGGTCTCCAACTTCATCGACTCGACGCGCAGCCCCCGTTTGCCGGGCTGCTGCGAATCGACCAGCTTCTGGAGCGAGGCGAACTGCGGTCCCAGGTCGAGATAGTGGATGAAGGCGTCCTTTTCGTGTCCTATGTTTACGAATGCCGCGTTGAGGCCCGGCATGATCTTGCGCACCTTCCCGAGATAGATGTCGCCCACGGCGAAGCCCGTCTGGCAACGCTCCTTGTTGAGCTCGACGAGCACCTTGTCCTCGCACAGGGCTATCGACAACTCGGTCGGGTTTACGTTGACTATGAGTTCTCTGTTCATATATGTATACCCGGTCGCGCGCTCGGCGTGCGGCGCGGACGGAACGGGATGAAGGGTTCGTACCGCCTGTTGCGATGGAGTGGCGGAAAACTCCAATGATTTCCAGCCGTTTCCCCTGCAGGAAACGATTCAGTCCGTTGCGGCCGCGCAGATCGTCGCGCGGAGCCGCCGGAACATTTTTCAAAAAATAGGTAAAGCTAAAAGAGCGCGCGCTCCTTTAGCTTTATCTATCGTTAGCACGGAGTGCTACCCTACTTTTTCTTGTGGCGGTTCTTGCGCAGACGCTTCTTGCGCTTGTGGGTAGCCATCTTGTGCCGCTTGTGCTTTTTTCCGTTCGGCATAGTCAGAGAATTTTAGTATTGTTATAAACCTTATTTCACCTTCGCGGCGAAGCTCTTGGCGGGCTTGAACGCCGGAATGTCGTGTTCGGGAATGGTGATGGTCGTGTTCTTGGAGATGTTGCGAGCCACCTTCTGGGCACGCTTCTTCACGATGAAGCTGCCGAAACCGCGCAGGTAGACGTTGTTCTTGCGGGCAAGCGAATCCTTCACGCTCTCCATGAAAGCCTCGACCACGGTCTGCACCTGCATCTTCTCCAGGCCGGTGCTCTTCGCGATTTCGCTGACGATATCTGCCTTTGTCATAAACTCCTTATTGTTTTTGGTTTGAACTTCCTTTCAGGCTTGCAAATATACGGCTTATTTGCGTAACCGCCAACTGATAACCGTTTTTTTTCGACATTTTTCCCTTCGCGCCCCGGCCGCGGACACATTTCCCGGAGCCCGCACAATAAATCGGGCTCCGCACGCATTGTATTTAGAGGGACGATGGTTATTTTTGCACGTCCCGAAGGACCGACAGACAACGCACAAGACGCATGGTAAAGATTCTCTGGGTCGACGACGAGGTGGAGCTGCTCAAGCCCCATATACTCTTCCTGCGGCAGAAAGGCTACGAGGTGGAGAGCTGCAACAACGGCTACGACGCCATCGAGATGGTCGCCGAAACGGCCTACGACCTCATCATTCTCGACGAGATGATGCCCGGCATGACCGGACTCGAAACCCTGCCGCGCATCAAGGAGGTGCGCCCCACCACGCCGGTGATCATGGTCACCAAGAGCGAGGAGGAGAACATCATGGACAAGGCCGTCGGGTCGAACATCGCCGACTACCTCATCAAGCCCGTCAACCCCAACCAGGTGCTCCTCTCGATCAAGAAGAACGTCCACCGGCAGCAGCTCGTCACCGAACAGACCACGGCCGACTACCGGGCCGAGTTCGGCCGCATATCGGCCTCGCTGCAGACGGCCTCGAACTTCGCCGACTGGTGTTCGATCTACCGCCGGCTGACCAACTGGGAGATCGAGCTGGAACATTCGACCGACCGCGGCATCAAGGAGGTGCTCGCCTACCAGAAGGTCGAGGCCAACCAGGAGTTCTGCAAGTTCGTGCGCCGCAACTACTACGACTGGATCAACCGCCGCTCGGACGACTCGCCCGTACTCTCGCACATGCTCATGCGCACGCGCATCCTCCCCGTGGCCGACGCCCATCCCGGGAGCGTGCTGCTGCTCATCGACAACTTCCGCTACGACCAGTGGCGCGCCATCTCCTCGCTGCTCAGAGGCTACTACGACGTGGAGACCGACGACTTCTACTGCGCCATCCTCCCCACGGCGACCCAGTACGCGCGCAACGCCATCTTCGCCGGGCTGATGCCGCTGGCCATCGACCGCCTGATGCCCGACAAGTGGCTCAACGACAACGAGGAGGGAGGCAAGAACCAGTACGAGGAGGAGTTTCTGCGGCGGCTGCTCGCGCAGAGCGGCCGCTCGGCCTGGAGGTGGACCTTCGACAAGCTCGTGCGGCCCGAGCAGGGGCGGCGGCTGGTGGACAACATCCGGCGCATCTACGACGCCGACTTCGCGGTAATCGTCTACAACTTCCTCGACATCCTCTCCCACGCCCGCACCGAGACCGACATCATCCGCGAGCTGACCGAGGACGAGGCGGCCTTCCGCTCGCTCACCCGTTCGTGGTTCGAGCACTCCGACCTCTTCACGCTGCTCCGGCTGCTGGCCGAACAGGGACGCACCGTAATCATCACCTCGGACCACGGCACCATCCGAGTGGACAATCCGGTGAAGGTGACGGGCGACCGCGAGACCTCGGCCAACCTGCGCTACAAGACGGGGCGCAACCTCGCCTACAACGCCCGCGAGGTCTACGAGGTGCAGCGACCCGAGGAGGTGCAGCTCCCCTCCGGGAACCTCACCTCGACCTACATCTTCGCCTACAATTCGGATTTCCTCGTCTACAACAACGACGCGAACCGCCACATACGCTACTATCGCAACACCTTCCAGCACGGCGGCATCTCGATGGAGGAGATGATCGTGCCGTTCATCGTACTCAAACCCAAACAGCAAGCATGAAAACCCTGCATATCGACTCGCCCGACGCGCTGCCCGAGGCGGCCCGGGCCGTCATCGACGCCCTCGACGGCCGCACGGTCGTCGCCTTCCGCGGCCCGATGGGCGCGGGCAAGACCACCCTCATCCGCGAAATCGTCGCGCAGCTTGGCTCGGACGACACCGTGACGAGCCCCACCTTCGCCATCGTCAACCAGTATGCCGCGGCCGGCGGGCGGCGTATCTACCACTTCGACTTCTACCGCATCGAGCGCCCCGAGGAGGCCTACGACTTCGGCTACGAGGAGTACTTCTACTCGGGCGACCTCTGTCTGGTCGAGTGGCCCGAACGCATCGAGGCGCTGCTGCCGCCCGAGACGATGTGCGTATGCATCGACCCCGACCCCGAAGAGCCGGACGAGGGGCGCATCGTCCGCATCGGCTGACACCGGCCGCAGACCCGCGTGCCGCTGCGCCGCACCTCCGGGCCGGGTCGCGCAACCCGGCCCGCATGCGCGGAAGGAGATAGAGAAAAAGCGCTATCTTTGTCCGCAATCCCGCTGTATTATATTCGCAACCAAATTCAGTCGATACAATGAAAGAATACATCTCCCAGCAGCACCGCATCAACCTCGCGGCAGAGCAGATTTACGAACTCATCAGCCGGTTCGACCGTCTCACCCCCGCCCTCGCCGGGCGCGTGGAGGAGTGGCAGGCCGACGCCGACACCTGTTCGTTCAAGGTCAAGGGCCTCACCCTGAAGCTCCGCATGAGCGAGAAGATAGCCCCGAAGCACGTGAAGATCGTGGGCGACGGCGGACCGATGGATTTCGCCTTCTGGATCCAACTCCACGCCGTCGACCCCACCGACACCCGCATGCGCATCGTACTCCACGCGGAGCTCAACATGATGATGAAGATGATGATCGGGAACAAGCTTCAGGAGGTCGTCGACCGGCTCGCCGAGGGGATTGCCACCGGCCTCAACGGAGGCATGCCGCTCTGAACCGGAGCTCCGGCTCCTGTCGGAAGAGGGACCGCAGCCGGCGCTGCGGCCCCTCTCTTCTTTTCGGACGAAACGCGGCGGAATCGGCCGCGTTTCCGCACTTTTTCCCGTTCGCGGCTTGTATTATTCTTTTTTTTGTCGTAACTTTACGACAAGGCCATAAGACCGCAACCTTTCAAACCTGTTGAGTCATGAAAAAGTTCGCTCTTCCCCTCGCCCTGATCGCGCTATGCTCTGCGGGCTGCAGCGTCGATCCCCTGGAGGAAAACCTCCGGCCGGATACGCAACCTTCGGACGTGACACGCAACGGCACCGTTCCGCTCGACGAGGCCCTCGACGAGCTCCAAAGCCTGATCGGGGACATCGAACGGCACACGCGGGCCGAAGGTGTCGTGAATTTCAACCGGGCAATCCGCGACATCGCCGTCTGCGGCGGTGCCGCCGCTACGCGCAACGGCGACACACCGCTGCCCGATACCCTTGTCTACGTCGTCAACTTTACCGACGACAAGGGGTTTGCCCTCCTCGGAGCACAACGCTCCCTCGAACCCGTATATGCCCTTACCGAAGCCGGTTCTCTCGACCCCGAAAAGCTGAACGATGCTATCGCCTATGCTGCCCGATATACAAAATCCGACACTGAAATCGACTCACGTTCGGAGAATGAATCCGATTCCTATATAGGAGTTGGTCCGGAATTCATTTATCGGCTACTCGGAGAGACTTTGGCAAACACTGCTTCTCCGAGAATTGCAGCAGATACGCTGTACAAATCATACGGCACATGGCGGACAGAAAGCGGCGTAGAGCCTCTCGTAAAGGTCAAATGGAACCAGTGTTATCCTTTCAACATCTATATGCCTGCAACGGATACTCCTCGTTATAATGAAAGTTCACAGCACAAAGGTCATTTCCCCGTCGGATGCGGAGTCATAGCCGCCGCTCAAATCATGGCTACCAATAGGCTGCCCTCATACGCAACGGACGGATTGGAAATATACAATTGGGATCATCTCACAACCGTATCCAACTACTTGAATGCACCATTATTCGCATCCAATAAATATCCTAATGATATAAATTCAACCATCCAATTATACACAAATCAACTCGCATCCGTCCTACGCTATTTAGCCGTACTCTTCAAGGCTGATTCAAATGAAGAAGGTACAGGGACCTCTGCCTCAGATATTATAGAAGGTCTAAAAATCCTTGACAAGGGATATTATGCAAATGCACGGATTCGAGAGGACAACATGGTATTACCCGGAATATACAGTTGTCTTGAAAATAACAAGCCAGCATACATTAGCGGATATTATTGGGAAAACGGATGGTTCGGACACGCATGGATAGCAGACGGATATTTCACCCGCTGTCGGGATGTTACTACGGTTATTAGATATGGACTTACCGGTCCAACACAAACATTGACCGGCACGGAAGAAATTCGATATCTCCATTTCAACTGGGGATATGGAGGTAACTATGACGGATATTTCGCCGAAGGAATATACGACATGTCTCAACGTTATTGCACAGACAGTACCATTGATGTCAATACGTCGACACGAGGATCTTCCAATTACAATATTAACAATTTGGTTATCAGCTATTAAAACATACACATCATGAAAACGCGCAACACTCTCTTCTCCGCGGCGGCCGTCGCGCTGCTCCTCGGCTCCGCTTTTGCGTTCGGATGCGGCGACAAGGAGGATCCCGTGCCGCCCGCGGACGGAACCGAAGAACCCGGCAACAAGCCCGGCGACAACGACCAGCCCGGCGACAACGACCAGCCCGAAGTTCCCGATTCAATCCTCGTGGGTCAAGGAACCGTCAAGGCTGGAGGGCCCAACTATATTCTGGGCTTTTACGAAATAGACGAGATAGAGGTTCGCACGAACAAGGACCACTCGCTCGACCTGATGGTCGAGCCGAAATGCCACATATCCTACTTCGACAACAACGAGAAGGACCCGGAAGAGGTCGAAAGGTTCGCAGAATACCGAACGCTTTGCGAACGGTATGGAGATACCACCTATTACAACGCAGACCGAGGTCTCTACTATATGAATTACCTGGAGTATTTCAACTATCTGAAGTACAACATTACAAACATCGACGTCGTGAGCGACGCCGACTACGACGCCGACCATCCGGCCGGAACGTCGCTCCGCGACCTCTGCTATCTCGTCACCTGGAGCCCGCGCGAATACATCGCCAGCGGGTACACCGAGACCTACGACTGGTCCGTCCGGCCCTACTTCATTCCCGACGGGTCTTTCTACATCGAAGACGAAGGGAATCACCCTATGCTCATTTCGCTCGACGAATGCACCCCCGAGGATCTCGTGCTCATCGGGAACGGATATATATCGGGCAGCCTTTTCCTGCTTCTCTTCAAAAAGGCTCCCGACGAGGGCAACGCCCTGCAGAAGTTCACCCTGACCCTCACCGACGAACGCGGCCGGATCTACACCGCCGTCAGCGACGTCGCCGACTGGTGGCGATAACATCGGGGGCGGCAGCACCGCTCCGTCACGAAATTATCTTCTACCAATAAAAATCTTCCCATTATGAAAACGCGCAACATTCTCTTCTCCGCGGCGGCCGTCGCGCTGCTCCTCGGCTCCGCTTTTACGTTCGGGTGCGGCGACAAGGAGGATCCCGTGCCGCCCGCGGACGGAACCGAAGAACCCGGCAACAAGCCCGGCGACAACGACCAGCCCGGTGACGAACCCGGCGACAACCTCGATGGGCCCACGATCATCGACAAAAGCAAATATCCGCCGCACTACATTCTGATTTTCTACGAAATCGACGAAATCAAGGCCAGTGTGGACGGCAATCTGAATATCGTTGTCGGGAGCTTGGTCGGCGAAATCGTCGAATACACCTTCAACGATCCCGAGCGGGCCGACGAACTCGAACGGTACGAGGCTCTCTGCGAGCGGTACGGGGACACCTCCTACGACAACGAGGAACGCATCATACACTTCCCTCTGTTCTACAACCCCGTACAGTTCCCCATGTACAACATTGTCGGCATCGACGTCGTGAGCGCCGCCGACTACGACGCCGATCATCCGGCCGGAACGTCGCTCCGCGACCTCTGCGAACTCATCTCCTGGAGCCCCCGCGAATACATCGCCAGCGGGTACACCGAGACCTACGACTGGTCCGTCCGGCCCGAGTTCTTCCCCGAGCGATACTACAGCGAGTACACCGACAAGGAGAAGCATCCTGTCCACATACGGCTCGACGAGTATACTCCCGAGGATCTCGAGCTCATCGGACAGGGCATGATGGACGGGTGGTTCTTTATCCTCCATTTCGACAAGGCTCCCGACGAGGGCAATGCCCTGCAGAAGTTCACCCTGACCCTCACCGACGAACGCGGCCGGATCTACACCGCCGTCAGCGACGTCGCCGAGTGGCGGTAACCCCGGGGGCGGCGCCGCTCCGTGCGGAGGGTTCCGTCCACGACGGAGGCCGGGATTCCGGACATGTCCGGAATCCCGGCCTCTCCTTTCGCCGAATCCGGAAGAGTCAATGTCCCGTCATACACTCCGCCACACGGCGGATGGTGGGGAAAGACTCCGCCAGGCAGCGCCGCACCTCGGCGGCGTCGCACCAGCGCACATCGTCGATGCCCTCCTCGCGCTGAGGCTCCGTGGGGAGCGCATCCTCGGTGCGCAGCTCGAACCAGTGGGTACGCTTCAGCTCCCAGCGGCCCCGGAGCGAATAGGCGTGGAGCGTCTCGCAGAGCGCACGCACGACCCGCGCGCCGCGCACGCCCGTCTCCTCGCCCACCTCGCGCACGGCGCATTCGGCGAGCGATTCGCCCCGCTCCAGATGCCCCTTGGGCAGATCCCAGCGGCCGTTGCGGTGAATGAGCAGCCACTCGCCCCGCCCGTTCACCACGACGCCGCCGGCCGCCACGACCCGCACGAAACCGGCGGCGAAGGCATCGAACGCCGCATCGGGATCGGGGGCATGGAGGAGGAGCGTATTTTGATTCTCGAAAAATTTCAGTACCTTCGCTCTGTCGATTCGCTCGCCCGCCGCAGGTATCGTGACGGGGCCTTCGGGCCGCGAGGTCTCCGCGACGAACGTAAGGGAGCGGTCGGCAAAATAGATCGTACGTTCCATGAAAAGCGCTTTTTCGGGACAAAGGTACGAGAAAACATGCAAACCGAAGATAACCGATGAAACAAATCCTGAAACTGATGGCATGCGCAGCACTGGGCGCCGCGGGGTGCGCGGAGCAGCCCGCGGCACCCGAAGCCTTCGGCCGGGCGCTGACGCCCGCCGAAATCGAGGCGGGGATCCTCACCCCCGAGGTGATGTGGAAGATGACGCGCGCCGGCTCGTCGAGCCTTTCGCCCGACGGCTCGGCCCTTCTCTACGCCGCCACGAACTACGACACGGAGGCCGACCGCGGCATCACGCAGCTCTTCGTCGAGGAGCTGGAGTCGCGGACCGTGCGGACCCTGACCGGAACCGAGTCGAACAGCTCGTCGCCCCGCTGGAGCGCCGACGGCGCCACCGTCTACTTCCTGTCGGACCGCAGCGGCTCGCAACAGCTCTGGAGCATGGACACGCTGGGCGGCAACCTCCGCCAGCTGACCCGCTTCGACCGCGACGTGGAGGGCTTCGGCATCAGCCCCCGCGGCGACAAGATGTGGTACGTGCAGACGGTACCCGTCGCAGCACGCCGTTCGGCCGACATCTATCCCGACATGGCCCGTTCGAAGGCCCGCATATACGACGACCTGATGGTCCGCCACTGGGACTACTGGGACGAGGGTTCGTACCGCCATCTCTTCGTGACCGACTTCGACGGCGAGGAGGTGCAGCCCGGCGTGGACATCGTCGGCGCGGAGGCCGCCTACGACGTGCCGATGGCCCCCTATTTCGACATGGACGAAATCGCGTGGAACAACGCCGGCACGATGATCGCCTACACCTGCAAGCCGATGACGGGCACCGAATACGCCCTTTCGACCGATTCGGACATCTTCGTCTACTCGCTCGAGAGCGGCACGACGCAGAACATCTGCAAGCCCCGCAACTTCGGGCTTGAGGGGGCCCCGGTCATCGATTCGGTGGCCATGCCCGGCTACGACAAGTATCCGGTATGGTCGCCCGACGACACGAAAATAGCCTTCCGTTCGATGGCCAAACCCATGTACGAGGCGGACCGGCAGAGGCTCTTCCTCTACGACTGCGCCACGGGCGGGCTGCAGGAGCTGACATCCGGCTTCGACCACAGCGCCATGAACGTGCGCTGGAACGGCAGCGGCTGGCTCTGGTTCATCGCCCCCATCGAGGGCACGCACCAGCTCTGCCGCGTACCTGCCGCCGGCGGCAGCGTGGAGGTCATCACGAGCGGCGACCACGACATCGTGGCCTTCTCGATGGGCGGAGAACGCATCGTAGCCGAGCTGAACACCATCTCGCAGGCCACCGAATTCTACGAAGTGAACCCCGCCGACGGGACGCTGACACTCATCTCGAAGATCAACAAGCCCATCTACGACCAGATCCGCATGGGCGAGGTGCGCAAGCGCTGGATCGAGACCACCGACGGCAAGCAGATGCTCACGTGGGTCGTCCTGCCGCCCGACTTCGACCCCGCGAAGAAATACCCCGTGCTGCTCTACTGCCAGGGCGGTCCGCAGAACGTCGTCTCGAACGGCTGGAGCTACCGCTGGAACTATCAGCTCATGGCGGCGCAGGGCTATGTCGTCGTAGCGCCCAACCGTCGCGGCGTACCTTCGTTCGGTCAGGAGTGGCTCGAACAGATTTCGGGCGACTATTCGGGACAGAACATCCGCGACTACCTCTCGGCCATCGACGCCGTAGCGGAGGAGCCCTGGGCCGACGAGACGCGCATGGGCTGCGTGGGCGCCTCGTACGGCGGCTATTCGGTCTACTACCTCGCCGGGCATCACGAGGGGCGTTTCAAGGCCTTTATCGCCCACTGCGGCATCTTCGATTTCGACTCGATGTACGGCGAGACGGAAGAGCTCTTCTTCATCGACCACGAATACGGCGGCTCCTACTGGGATGCGGAGAACGAGACGGCGCAGCGCTCCTACGCCAACTCGCCCCACCGGTTCGTGGCCGCATGGGACACGCCGATTCTGATCATCACCGGCGAGAAGGACTACCGTATCCCCTACACGCAGTCGCTCGAGGCCTTCACGGCGGCCCGCGCACAGGGCATTCCGGCCCGTCTGGTCGAATTCGAGAACGAAGCGCACCAGGTGCTCAGGCCCCAGAATTCGCTCGTATGGAACCGCGAATTCTTCGGCTGGCTCGACAAATACGTGAAGGGCGGCAGGTAAAACCCCGCCATCCGGCAAGAGAGGCCG
>CASELE010000025.1 GCA_949288735.1 uncultured Alistipes sp. | reverse complement strand
TTAAGCTCACTCACGCCGATGGTACTGCGTCTTGCACGTGGGAGAGTAGGTAGCCGCCTCTTCAAGGTCGGATCCGCATGGGTCCGACCTTTCTTTTTGCCTGTATCCCGCCTCGACTCCGCGGCTCCGCGCCCGGGTACGCCCCGCTCCGGACGGGCCTCTTCCGTGATGGCCCCGCTTTTCAGATGCGGACGCCTCCGTCCGCCTGTACCGCAGTCCGCTCCGAGAGTCTCCCGTACCCGTCCCCATCGGGGAAGGCGGGAGATATTATCTTCTGAACCACTTTCCCGTTTCGTCGAATTTCATTACCTTTGCGCCCGTTTGGTCGGCTCCGCTCCGTACTTCGGCGCAGCCCGACCGAGAGGGAATAAGCGGATTCGAAAAAAGCAAAGAGTCATGAGTTTTATTACGATTATCGATTATATCGGTACCTTTGCGTTCGCCATCAGCGGTATCCGTCTGGCTTCGGCCAAGCGTTTCGACTGGTTCGGCGCCTACGTCGTAGGCTTCGTGACGGCGGTGGGAGGCGGAACGGTGCGTGACGTGATGCTCGGTTATTCACCCTTTTGGATGTCGAACATCTCCTATCTTCTGGTCACGGGTTTCGCGTTGCTCTTCGTGGTCTGTCTGAGGCGTTATGTGGTGCGGCTCAACAACACCTTTTTTATTTTCGATGCCATCGGTCTGGGCCTCTTTACGGTGGTCGGTGTAGAGAAGAGCCTCTCGGCCGGATTCCCGATGTGGGTGGGTATCATCATGGGTACGATGACAGGTGCGGCCGGCGGTATGTTCCGGGACATCTTCATCAACGAGGTGCCGCTTATATTCCGTAAGGACATCTATGCTATAGCCTGCGTATGCGGCGGCTTCATCTATTATATATGTCACTATGCGGGGCTCTCTCCTGCGCTTACGCAGCTCATTGCGGCCTGCTCGGTCATCCTTATCCGTATTCTGGCCGTCCGCTACGGTATCTGTCTGCCGGCGCTGCGCGGCGAGCTGGAAGAGTCCGGCGGCGAGCAAAAGGAGTAGCCGCTTCGCCCGGCGAGAAGAAGGGCCCGGGCAAAACTGCCCGGGCCCTTCTTCATTTGGACGGATCACCCGCCCGCATCAGCACTTCATGTAGCTCTTGATGTAGTGGTGGTGCGATCCGAAGCGCTCGAAGGCGGCGCGGTCGAGCTCCTCCTGGGCCGAGGGGTCGGCTACGGAGATGATCAGACGGGCGCGCTCCTGGAGCGTCTTGCCGTAGAGATCCACGGCTCCGTGTTCGGTTACGAACCAGTGGATGTGGTTGCGCGTCGTGACGACACCGGCGCCCGGCGTGAGTACGGGTGCGATCTTCGAGATACCCTTGTTCGTCACCGAAGGCATGGCGATGATTGCCTTGCCGCCCTTCGAGAGCGAGGCTCCGTATACGAAGTCGATCTGTCCGCCGACGCCCGAGTAGAATTTCGTGCCGAGCGAATCGGCGCATACCTGGCCCGTCAGGTCGATCTGCAGGGCCGAGTTGATGGCTGTCACGCGGTCGTTCTTCGAGATGATGTAGGGGTCGTTCGTGTAGCCCACATCCATCATCAGCACGCCCGGGTTGTCGTCGATGAAGTCGTATACCTTCTGCGAACCCATGAGGAACGTGGATACCATCTTACCCTTGTCGATGTTCTTCGCCTCGCCGTTGATGACACCCTTTTCGACGAGCGGCAGCACGCCGTCGGCGAACATTTCGGTATGTATGCCGAGGTTCTTGTGATTCCCGAGCTGTGCCAGTACGGCGTTCGGAATGGCGCCGATACCCATCTGAAGCGTGGCGCCGTCCTCGATCAGAGCGGCGCAGTGCTTGCCGATGGCCGTCTCGATTTCGTTCGGTTCGGTGAAGTGGGCCTCCTCGAGCGGCGTGTCGTCCTGGACGAAGAGATCGATTTTCGATACGTGGATCATGGCGTCGCCGAACGAGCGGGGCACGTGGCGGTTCACTACGGCAATCACGTGTTCGGCGCACTCCACGGCGGCGAGTGTCGCATCGACCGAAGTGCCGAGCGATACGTAGCCGTGCTTGTCGGGCGTCGATACCTGGATCATCGCCACGTTGCACGGCACGGCGCCGCTGCGGTAGAGCCGCTGCGTTTCGCTCAGGAAGATGGGAATGTAGTCCGCATAGCCGCTCTGCGTCACCTTGCGGACGTTGCCTCCCACGAAGAAGGAGTCGAGCTGGAAGATCCCTTCGAACTGCGGATCGGCGTAGGGTGCCGGGCCTTCGGTGTGGAGGTGGTGGATGTGCACGTCGTGGAACTCCTTGTTCGCTCCGCGCTCGCACATGGCCTTGATCAGGCACTGCGGAGCCGATGCCACCGAACTGAGGTGGATGTGGTCACCCGACTTGATGACCTTCACGGCCTCTTCGGCGGTCGTGAACTTGATCTGGTTGTTCATATATCGTCAAACGTTTTGGTTGTTAAACTGCCGTTGTGGTTGCGGGGTCCCGGAAAGGGACCCCGCGGGCGCTATTTGCGCTTTACCTCCACCTGTTCGTAGCCTTCGACGATGTCGCCTACGCGGATATCGTTGAACGACTCTATGTTCAGACCGCAATCCTGTCCTGCCGAAACCTCCTTCACGTCGTCCTTGAAGCGTTTGAGCGAACCGAGACGGCCGGTGTAGATTACGATGCCGTCGCGGATGACGCGGATCGGCGTGCTGCGCTGCAGCCGTCCTTCGCGGACCACGCAGCCGGCCACGGTGCCCACTTTCGAGATGCGGAAGATCTCCAGCACCTCGGCCGAGCAGACGATCTCCTCCTTCGTAACGGGTTCGAGCATGCCCTCGATGGCGTCCTTGATGTCGTTGATCGCGTCGTAGATGATCGAGTAGAGCCGGATTTCGATCTCCTCCTTTTCGGCCACCTTGCGGGCTGCGGCCGACGGACGGACCTGGAAGCCGACGATGATGGCGTTCGATGCGGCGGCCAGCAGGACATCCGACTCTGAGATCTGACCTACGGCGGCGTGGATCACGTTCACCTGCACCGACTCCTTCGAGAGCTTGATGAGCGAGCCGGACATCGCCTCGACCGAACCGTCCACGTCGCCCTTCACGATGATGTTCAGCTCCTTGAACGAGCCGATGGCGATGCGGCGGCCGATCTCGTCGAGCGTCACGTGCTTCTGTGTCATGATGCCCTGCATGCGCTGCAGCTGTTCGCGCTTGTTGGCGATTTCACGGGCCGATCGGTCGTCCTCCATCACGTTGAAGCGGTCACCGGCCTGCGGTGCGCCGTTCAGACCGAGCACCTGCACCGGAGTGGAGGGTCCCGCTTCGGTCACCTTCTTGCCGTTTTCGTTGAACATGGCCTTCACGCGGCCCGTGTAGATACCCGAAAGAATGACATCGCCGATTCGGAGCGTACCCGTCTGCACGAGCACCGTCGAGACGTAGCCGCGGCCCTTGTCGAGCGTCGATTCGATGACCGTACCCACGGCCTTGCGGTTGGGGTTGGCCTTCAGTTCGAGCATCTCGGCCTCGAGCAGCACCTTTTCGAGCAGCTTGTCGAGATTGATGCCCTTCTTGGCCGAGATCTCCTGGTCCTGATACTTTCCGCCCCACGACTCGACCAGGTAGTTCATCTGCGAGAGCTGTTCCTTGATGTGGTCGGGGTTGGCGTTGGGCTTGTCGATCTTGTTGATGGCGAAGACCATAGGCACGCCGGCCGCCTGAGCGTGATTGATAGCCTCCACGGTTTGGGGCATCACGCTGTCGTCGGCCGCCACGATGATGATGGCCACGTCCGTAATCTTGGCACCGCGGGCGCGCATGGCCGTGAAAGCCTCGTGACCGGGCGTATCGAGGAATGTGATTTTCTGTCCGTTGAGCTCCACGCTGTAGGCGCCGATGTGCTGCGTGATGCCGCCGGCCTCGCCCTCGATGACGTTCGTCTTGCGGATGTTGTCCAGCAGCGAGGTCTTACCGTGGTCCACATGGCCCATGACCGTAACGATGGGCGGCCGCGGCACGAGATCCTCGGGCTTGTCCTCCTCCTCGTCGTTGATCGCCTCCTGAATCTCGACCGAAACGAATTCGGTCTTGAACCCGAACTCTTCGGCCACGACCACGAGTGCCTCGGCGTCGAGACGCTGGTTGATAGAGACCATCAGACCGAGGTTCATGCAGGCGGTGATGACCTCCGTCACCGGAACGTTCATCATCGTGGCCAGCTCGCTCACGGTGACGAACTCCGTCACCTTGAGTATCGAGCGTTCCTGCTCTTCGCGTGCCACCTCCTCGCTCATGCGCTCGGCCACCGCCTCGCGCTTGTCCTTGCGGTACTTGGCGCTCTTGCTCTTGGCTCCCTTCGCCGTAAGGCGGGCGAGTGTGTCCTTAACCTGCTTCGATACCTCTTCGTCGCTCACTTCGGGGCGTACGACGGGTTTGGTCTTGCTCTTGGCCTTGTTGCGGCGACCCTCCCCGGGCTTGGGCTGGTTGGCGTTCGTTCCGCCGCGTCCGGCGTTTGCCGCCCCTGCTGCGGGCCGGCTGCCGCCTCCGGCCGTCCCCTTCGACTGCTGAGGCTGCGGCTTGTTCACATCGACCTTCTTCTCCTGCAGACGCTTGCGTTTGTGTCGTCCGCCCGGTACGAAGCCCGATACGTCCATCGTTCCCAGCACCTGGGGCCCAGCGAGTACGGGAGCGGCCGGACGGAAGACGTTGTCCTTGGGCTCTTCGGCGCGCGACTCCGCCGGCTCTGCCGGTTCGGGCTGCGCCGCGCTGCGGGCCGCCGTCTCCGCCGGGGCGTTCTCACGGCTGTCCGCCGGTTCGACGGCCTTCTCCTCATGCCGAGGCTCTGCCGCGGCGACTTCGGCAGCCGGGACTGCAGGTGTCGGGGAGGCTGCCTGTGCGGGCTCCGGATCTGCGGGCGCAGGAGCGGGTTTCTGCTCCGTCTTCGGCGCGGCCGGCATCTTCGTCTTGGGGTCGAGCTCGATCTTGCCGAGAATTTTGGGGTGGGGTATCTCGTCCTGTACGCTGATGATGCGGCTCTTGATCACCACTTCGCGTTCCTCTTCGCGCTCGCGGGCCTTCTTTTCGTCGAGCGTTACGGTCGCCTGCTTCTGGGCGATGCGCTCACGGACCGTCTCCCGGTCGCTGCCTGCGCCGTGGTTCGAGCCGAACTCCTTTTCGAGTACGGCGTATACCTCGGGGACAACGAGCGAATTGGGCGAGCCGTCGGTCTGTATTCCCTTTTTCTGGAGGAACTCCGTGATGGTGTTCAGACCCACGTTGAACTCTTTGGCGACCTGGATGAGCCTTAATCTTTTTCCGTTTGTCATATGGTCTCTCCTCTCTTCTTGTTTTTCATACTACTCCTCGAACTCGGCCTTCAGAATCTCGACCACCTTCTGTGCCTGTTCGATTTCGAGGTCGGCACGGTTGGCGATCTCCTCGACGCTGAGTTCCAGTACGCTCTTCGCGGTGTCGCAGCCTGCGGCCTTCAGCGCGTCGATGATCCAGCCGTCGATCTCGTCGGCGAACTCGGTAAGCGCCACATCCTCCTCCTCGACTTCGCGGTAGACGTCGATGTCGTAGCCGGTGAGCATCTTCGAGAGCCGGATGTTCAGACCGCCCTTGCCGATGGCGAGCGATACCTGGTCGGGCTTGAGGTATACCGAGGCGGTCTTCTTCTCCTCGTCGATGGTGATGCTCGAGATCTTCGCGGGATTCAGCGAGCGCTGAATCATCAGCTGCGGATTGGAGGTGTAGTTCACCACATCGATGTTCTCGTTGCGCAGCTCCTTGACAATCGAGTAGATGCGCGACCCCTTCATGCCGACGCAGGCACCTACCGGATCGACGCGTTCGTCGTACGATTCGACGGCTACCTTGGCACGCTCGCCCGGAATGCGGACGATCTTCTTGATGGTGATCAGACCGTCGAAAATTTCGGGAACCTCCTGCTCGAAGAGCCGCTCGAGGAACTGGTTGGCCGTGCGCGAGAGGATGATGCGGGGATTGTTGTTGTTCATCTCCACGCTCTTGACGATGGCCTTGATCGTATCGCCCTTGCGGTAGAAGTCGTTGGGAATCTGCTCGGCCTTCGGCAGAACCAGCTCGTTCTCCTCGTCGTCGAGAATCAGCACCTCCTTCTTCCATACCTGGTATACCTCGCCCGTGATGATTTCGCCCACCTTCTGCGAGTATTTTTCGTAGAGGCTTGCCTTCTCCAGATCGAGGATGCGCGAGGCGAGGTTCTGGCGCAGCGAGAGGACGGCACGGCGGCCGAACGATTCGAGTTTCACCTGATCGGTATATTCGTCGCCGATTTCGTAGGTCGGGTCGATCGCCTTCACCTCCGATACGGCGATCTGCATCTGCGGATTCTCCACCGTGCCGTCCTCCACGACGGTGCGGTTACGCCAGATCTCGAGGTCGCCCTTGTCGGGGTTGATGATCACGTCGAAGTTGTCGTCCGTCTCGTACAGCTTCTGCAGCGTGTGACGGAAGACATCCTCCAGTACGCCGATCATCGTGCTCTTGTCGATGTTCTTCAACTCCTTGAATTCAGCGAATGTGCTGATCAGATTCATGTTGTCCATGGGTCGTATGCCGTTTTTTGTTTTTCGTTCATGCCGTATGCCGCCGCCGTCCCCGCGGCCGGTCGGCTATTTGAAGTCGAGATACTCCTTCGTGTATTTGATGTCGGCGAAGGGATAGGTGCGCGTGACGGTTACCGTCTGCTTGCGCTTGTGCCCCTCCACCGTCTGTTTCTCCTCGTAGGAGAGGGTGATGCCCTCCTCGTCGGCCGCGTCGAGCCGGGCCGTGATCTTGGTGCCGTTCGCGAGAAGCACCTCCACGGGCGAACCCACCAGTTTGCGGTACTGGCGCAGGCACTTCAGTTCGGAACCGATGCCCGCTGATGCCACCGTGAGCGAGAAGTCCTCCTCGTCGCGGTCGAATTCGGCTTCGAGCGCACGGCTCAGTTCGGCGCAGGCGTCGATCGAAACCGAGGTGTCGCTGTCCACGAGCAGCTCCACCTCGTTGGCGGGCGTGCAGCTGCATCCCACCACGAAGAGGTCCGTCCCCTCCAGAAGCCGCTCGGCGGCGGCCTTTATCTTGATTGTATCCATCATAGGCATCGGGTCGTGTCCGGACGGGGGTGCCGCGCCGTCCGTGCGCGGGCCGGGGCCTGCAACTACGAAATAAGGGGACTCGCCGTCCCCTTATCCCTTGCAGTCGTCATCCGACACTGCAAATATAGCACATTTTCGTGATATGCCGAAAAATATGCGGAAAAAAATCAGTGCTCCGCCGCGTAGGGCTTGATGATGCCCCGCTGCGACGAGCGGATGAATGCGACGAGCCGGTCGCGCTCCGGACTCTGCGGCACCTGCTTCTCGACCTCTTCGCAGCCGTTCAGATAGTTCAGTCCGCTCTGGAAGAGGATGCGGCAGGCGTCGTGTATCTCGCCGATGCGTTCGGGCGTGAAGCCGCGGCGCGATAGCCCGATCTTGTTGATGCCGGCGAAACGCATCGTGTCGTTGCGTACGATGACGTAGGGCGGGACATCCTGGCCCAGCAGTGCGCCGCCCTGGATCATGGCGTGGTCGCCGATGCGGGTCCACTGGTGCACGGCGGCGTGGCCGCCGATAACCACCCAGTCGCCCACATGCACCTCGCCGGCCAGCGAGACGCGGTTGGCGATGACGCAGTGGCTGCCCACCACGTCGTCGTGGGCCACGTGCACGTAGGCCATCAGCAGGTTGTGGCTGCCCACCACGGTCTTGCCCTTCGAGGCGGTGCCGCGGCTGATGGTGACGTATTCGCGTATGTCGTTGTAGTCGCCGATTTCGGCCGTGGTCGCCTCGCCGGCGAACTTCAGATCCTGGGGCGTGCACGAAATCGACGCGGCGGTGTGGATGCGGCATCCGCGGCCGATGCGCGCGCCGTCATGGATGACGGCGCCGGGGCCGATCCAGCAGTCGTCGCCGATCTGCACGTCGCCCGCGATGTAGGCGAAGGGTTCGACCGTGACGTTCTCGCCCAGACGGGCGTCGGGGTGTACGTATGCTAAGGGACTGATCATTCGTGCGATTTGTTTTTATTCTTGACGATCTGGGCCATCATCACCGCCTCGCAGGCGAGCGTCTCGCCCACGAAGGCCTTGCCTTCGACCACGGCCACGCCGCGACGGATGGGTTCCAGCAGGTGGATTTCGAACTGAAGCGTATCGCCCGGGACGACCTTGCGCTTGAACTTCACGCTGTCGATTTTCATGAAATAGGTCGAATAGTTCTCCGGGTCGGGTACCGTGCCGAGCACGAGGATACCGCTGCACTGGGCCATGGCCTCGACGATGAGTACGCCCGGCATGACCGGCTCCTCGGGGAAGTGTCCCACGAAGAAGGGCTCGTTCATCGTCACGTTCTTGATGCCGGCCACCGAGGTCTCGTCCAGATGGAAGATGCGGTCCACGAGCAGGAAGGGCGGACGGTGGGGCAGCATGCGGCGGATGCCGTTGATGTCGTAGAGCGGCGTCTTGCGGCAGTCGTACTGGAAGCGGGGCTTCTCCCCTTCGCGGCGGATGGTGTGCTTGAGCTGCTTCATGAACTCCGTATTGGCGAAGTGCCCCGGACGGGTGGCCCATACGCGCCCCTTGATGCGCATGCCGAGCAGGGCGAAGTCGCCCAGCAGGTCGAGCAGCTTGTGGCGAGCCAGTTCGTTGTTGAAGCGCAGCTGCAGGTTGTTCAGATAGCCGCCCGTAATCTCGATGTCGGGCTTGTTGAATATCCGCTTCAGGTGCTCCAGCTGCTCGTCGGGTACGGGGTTCTCCACCACGACGATGGCGTTGTCCAGATCGCCGCCCTTGATGAGGTTCATCTTCATGAGGGGCTCCAGCTCGTGCAGGAAGACGAAGGTGCGGCACGGCGCGATCTTCGCGGCGTAGTCGTCGCCCGGGTTGAAGGTGGCGTACTGGTTGCCGATGACCTTCGAGTTGTAGTCCACGTGGAGCGAGACGGAGAACTCGTCGTCGGGGTAGAGGATGATGGCCACACCCTTTTCGGGGATGGTGTAGACCATCTTTTCGGTCACGTGGTAGTAGCGGCGGTCGGCGGCCTGTTCGGTGAGTCCCGTCCGGCTGATGGCGGCGGCGTAGTCGCGTGCCGAACCGTCCATGATGGGGACTTCGGGGCCGTCGATGTCGATGCGGGCGTTGTCCACGCCGAGCGACCAGAGCGCCGACATGATGTGTTCGATCGTGCTGACGCGGTGCCCCTCCTTCTCGATGGTGGTGCCGCGCGACGTGTCGGTCACGTAGTCGCACAAGGCGGGAATCACCGGCATGCCCTCGATGTCGGTACGACGGAATACGATGCCCGTATCCGGGTCGGCGGGGTGCACGGTCATCTTCACGTGGACCCCCGTATGCAGCCCCTTTCCTTCGAAGGAGAGGGAGGAGTTGAGCGTTTGTTGTTTTACAGGCATAAAAGCAGGTGCTTTGTTTTTTTGCGTACAAAGGTAGGAAAAAATCGGTAATTTATCGTATTTTTGCCCGAAACGCACTGTAGTCCGCATGATGGAACCCTCCACCTCCCCCTCGCTTCCCGATTCCGGTCGGCCGCCGAAGCGCCCCCGGCTGCATCTCCCTTTCGAGCGTCGCCGCAGCGATGCGGGCGAGTGGGCCTATGACCATCGGGTGGGGCTCTGTGCGACGCTGGCGCTCTATCTGGCGCTGGCCGTCGCCTTCGTGGCGGGCAAGATCGTGCTCGATACGCGTCCCCGGGCGCAGACCATCTACATCGACATGCAGACGTTGGCCGAACTGGAGGCCGAGCGCGACCGGCTCGAACGCGAGACGCGGCAACGGCGGCAGGCGGCGGCCGACAACATCGAGTGGGAACGCATCCGCAACCTGGTCTCGAACGAGAATGCCGCCGCCTCCGACGAGGCGGCGCCCTCGCCGTCGGCGTTGGCTTCCGAGGCCTCGGGTGCGGCGGCGGCCGGACTCGAGGCGAGCATGCGCGCCAACCGTGCTGCCTACGAGCGGGGCCTGGCCGAAGAGCGTGCCATCCGCAGCCGTCCGCGCGCCGGCGCGGCCGGGACCGAAGCTTCGGACCGGCGCGTGTCGGGTCCGGTGACCGTGCGGCTCGACATGAAGGAGCCGGTGCGCACGGCCCGTTTCCTGGAGATCCCGGCCTACACCTGCGACGGCGGCGGCGAGGTGGTCGTCTCCGTGCGGGCCGACCGTACGGGGGCCATCGTCGAGGCGCATGTCCTCTCGGGCGGCGATGACCTCATGCGCGAGGCGGCGCTCCGTGCGGCGCGCATCTCGCTCGTGAACATCGACTCCGGCGCCCCCGCGCGTCAGGAGGGGACCATCACCTACATCTTCATACCGCAGTAGCCGCGGCTCTTCGGTCCGGATTGCCTATCTTTGTATCTCCGCCGGCCCCGATGCCGTGCGGCCGTGCGGCGGAATCCGTCCGGCAGGCGGTCGTATCTCTGAACCTGAAACAGTTACGGAACATGATCCATATCAGCAGCGAAAACTTTCTTCTGGTGGGGGCGCTTCTTCTGGGCGTCGCCGTTGTGGCCGGCAAGATGGCCTACCGTTTCGGGGCTCCGGCCCTGTTGCTCTTCCTCGGTGTGGGCATGTTCTTCGGAGCCAACTTCATCTCGTTCCATTCGGTCGAGACGACGCAGTTCATCGGCACGATTGCCCTCTGCATCATCCTCTACTCGGGAGGCATGGACACGAAGTTCTCTGAGATAAGGCCCGTGCTCGGTCCGGGTGTGGTGCTGGCCACGGCGGGGGTGCTGCTGACGGCCCTTGTCGTGGCGGGTTTCGTCTGGCTGGTGGCTCCGTCGCTGGGACTCGAGATGCCCTTCATGCTGGCGCTGCTGCTGGCGGCGACGGTCTCGTCGACCGACTCGGCCTCGGTCTTCTCCATCCTGCGCACGAAGCGCCAGGGTCTGCGCGAGAATCTGCGGCCGCTGCTCGAGCTCGAATCGGGGTCGAACGATCCGATGGCCTACCTGCTGACGGTGCTGCTGGTGAGCATCCTCAGCCCCGTCGAGGAGAGCATCGGCGCCGGGATGGCGGCCGTGATGTTCGTCGTGCAGCTGGCCGTGGGTGCGGGCCTGGGCTACCTCGTGGGCCGGCTGACGGTCTGGACCATCAACCGCATCAACCTGGCCAACGCCTCGCTCTATTCGGTGCTGCTGCTGGCCTTCATCTTCTTCGCCTTCGCCTTCACCAACCTCGTGAAGGGCAACGGCTATCTGGCCGTCTATGTGGCGGGTCTGGTCGTGGGCAACCGGCCTCTGGCCCACAAGCGGCTGCTGGGTAGCTTTTTCGACAGCTTCACGTGGCTCGTGCAGATCGTGATGTTCCTCACGCTGGGCCTGCTCGTCAACGTCGACGAGCTGTGGCAGGCCGACGTGCTGGCGCTCGGCTGCCTGGTGGGCCTCTTCATGATTTTCGTGGCCCGTCCGCTGACGGTTTTCCTCTGCATGGCCCCCTTCCGCCGCTTTTCGCTGCGGGCGCGTCTCTACGTCTCGTGGGTGGGTCTGCGCGGTGCCGTGCCCATCATCTTCGCCACGGCGCCCGTGCTGGCCCAGGTGATGGAGGCCGACCTGCTCTTCAACGTGGTTTTCCTCGTCACGCTGCTGTCGCTCGTGGTGCAGGGCACCACCGTGAGCGGCATGGCCAACCTGCTCGGGCTGGCCTACGCCGAGCGCGAATCGGCCTTCGACGTGAACCTCCACGACGACATCAAGTCGGTCCTCACCGAGGTCGAGGTCAACGACACGATGCTCCGCGGCGGCTCGGCGCTGCGCGACATAGCCCTGCCCGAACATACGCTCGTCATGATGATCTGCCGCGACGGCGACTACTTCGTGCCGCGCGGCGATACCGAGCTCCAGCTCGGCGACCAGCTGCTGGTCATCTCCGATCGCGACGAGGAGCTGCAGCGCGTCTACAGCGCCTTGGGCATCAGCGAGGTGAAGCGGCTCGGATAGTCCTCCGACCCTCCCGACGAAAAGGAGCGGCCCCGCATCGTGCGGAGCCGCTCCCTTGCTGTTGCGGTGCGGGTCAGTCCCAGACGTTGTAGTGTGCGCCGCCGCGCATGCTGCCGATTTTGTGGGTGCGGTATACGGCGCGCGTGCCGTCCTTGAACTCCACGGCCACGGCCACGGCGCAGGTTTTGCTGCCCGGGCCGCCCTCGCGTACCATGATGGGCACCGTGTCGCTCTCGGTGCGCTCGGTACCCTTGGCGATGCAGGCCTCGAGCAGGGCCTCGTCGTTGAAGGCGCCGATGTCGGCGATCAGGTCGCAGTACACCCAGTAGCGCACTACGTCGGTGTCGGTCAGCGTGACGCCGTATCCGATTTCATCCCACGGAAAGCCCGGCTCGCGCTCGTAGTCGCTGCGGATCGTGCCCCACGTCGTGCCGTCCGCCTCGCGGTTGGCGTAGTCGTAGACGGCGACGGTGAAGGGTACGCCCGTGAGGAGCTTCGTGCGTACGGCGCTGCTCAGGTCGAGCGAGATGCTGTGCACGGTGTTGGCACGGAAGCCTACCGGTACGGGATCCTCGCTCTTCTGCGTGAAGGCGTAGGCGGCCTTGTCGGTCGTCACGGTGGCGTTGAGGCCGCCCAGCTCCATGGCCGGAACGACCACGAAGAGCATCGATGCGCTCGGCTTGTCGCTGCCGGGTACGGCGGCGTTGGTCAGCTGGAGCGTCACCTCGCTGCCCGTGAGATCCATGACGGGGGCGGCGTCGGGGTTGGTGTAGTCGAACGAATAGCTGCCGGCCAGCATGTCCGAGGAGCCGAGGCGTACGGAGAGCACCTGCTCGTCCGAATAGGTGCCTTCGGAGCTCCACACGCGGAGTCCGGCGATCGAGCAGAGCGGCTGGAAGCGCAGGTCGAGGCTGCCGTCCTCGTTCACCGTGGCGGCGGGGGCCACCATCGGCATGACGGGGGCGAGCTGCCCGGCGTATTCGGCCGTCTGTACGTCGGGGAGGGTGACGGTCAGAAGGTTGCCGGCGTCGGGCGTCAGGCCGTCGGTGTAGGGGTAGTATGCGTGTACGGTGGCGCCGGGGGTGAGTACGACGTCGGGCTTGAAGTAGGCGGTGCCGTTCTCGTCCTCGACGAGGCCGGCCGCGATGTTCGAGCCGCCGCCCATTCCCTCGACGAAGAGGCCGATGCGGTCCGTCTCGTTCCACTTGTAGACGGCGCCGTACGTGTCGAGCGTCACGCGCGTCTCGGTCGCGGCGGGCTCCACCGCTACGCGGATGAGTCCCTGTGCCGCCGATGCCGGAGCGGTTCCGTCGCCGCTCTTGTCGCAGCCCGTGGCGAGCAGTGCCGCCGCCGCGGGTATCAGAAACCAGATGGCTTTCATTCTCCTTTCGTTTTTTTGGTGGTGTTATTCGAAGAGCGATTCGCTGTCGGTGTCGAATCCGGGCTGTGCGATGCCGATTCCGTCTACTTCGACCGATGCGGCGAAGCCGCACTCTACGGTCACCTTCGTGACCTCCACTGCGGGGCTCTCGTAGCCCGTCAGCGTTCTGTTATGGTTCATGGCGTATGGGTTATGAGGGGATTTGCTCAAAAGAGGGGAGAGGACCGGACGGATCCGGTCTTCTCCCTTCGATGTCTGCATGCGCTGCATGGCGCGCGGGTTTAGAGGGTTCCGGGCTGTACGACCGTCAGTGTGCCGACTACGAAGCCCGTGCTCTCCATGCGGAACTGTATGGTGGTGGTGCGCTCCTCGCCCGTGGTGTTCTCGGCTACCATGAACGAGAGGCTGTTGGCCATGGCGTCCTGGATCATGCCCTGCGTGAAGTTGTGGCCCGAGATCCAGTCGTCGCCGCCGTAGGTGTAGACCGAAGCGTAGAGACCGGCTTTCGGATAGAACCACAGCGGGTTGCCCTCGCTGTCGACATCCTGTACGCCGTCGCCGTCCTCGTCGAGCTCGTACTTCGTGTTGGTCGGGAGCTTCAGGTTCTCCTCGTCGCCGTTGTAGACGCCGGCTGCGGTCAGCTGGACTTCCACCTCGCCGGGCGTGGGCAGGTTGAGCGTGTAGCCCGAGTAGAGGTCGAAGGTGTTGGGTACGGCATCCTCGGGAGCGCCGTCGGGAATCACGTCGATGCAGCCCATCCAGTCGCCTTCGGGTACCCATACGTTCGCGCCGTTGGGATATACGCCCTGTACGGTGACGCAGTTGTAGCCCTCCGATACGGTACCCGGCTGCGTGATGTTCAGCAGCGAGCAGAAGTTGCCGCCGGCATCCATCAGGCGCAGGCCGATGGTGTGGTTCGTCGAGGCGGCGGCGAACTTCAGGCAGATGTCGATTTCGCCGTCGTAAGCGTACATGCTCGGACCCGATGCGGCGCTGAGCCACTCCTCGGCACCCGGTACGGGCTTGAGGTCATAGACGCTCTCGCAATCCTCGAGACCCTCGATGTAGATGCCGTCGGCCTGGTTCCGGTTGTTCAGGGCCGGTTTGATGGTGATCCAGATCTCCTGCTCGGAGGCGTTCGGGTCGAGCAGCTGGAGCGACATGGCGTTCTCGAAGGTCTGATCCTGCACGGCGGGCGTGAAGTCCAGGTTGACCAGCTCCTTGCCTGCGTTTACGGTTACCGACTGGAAGGCGTAGGTAGCCGTCGACTTGGTGCTCGACTGGTGGAACTTGATGTAGCCCAGCACTTCGCCAGCGTAGGTTTCGATGGTGAAGATGCCGCTGCGGTCCTGTGCGCCGTCCCAGTTGGGGTCGGTCGTGCCGGCACCGGCGCCCTGGCCCTCGGTTTCGGGGTCATACATGAGCGAAGGCTTCATGTAGAGCAGATAGGCCCCCTCGCCGTCGGTCGAGCGGCTCTGCACCTTCATGGTCGAGGTCAGGCCGGCCGTGCCGGTCCCGGGCAGACCCTCGTTCTGCAGCTCGAGGTCGGTCCACTCGTAGATGTTAATGCTCGAGCCCGGCAGAGCCTCGGTGCCCTGGATGCGGGCGCCGTCGTTCGGGTTGTTCAGCTTCACGGCGAGCGTGATGTTCTCGCTCTCGAACGAGTTGTAGTCGAGCGTCCAGACGGGAGCCTCGCCCGAACCCAGGTCGGCTTCGGCCTCCTCCTTCTGCAGGTTGATGTAGGGCCAGTTGCAGCTTGCCTGAATATCGGTGATGGCGGTCTCCTGCACGGCGGTGCCCTCGAACTTCAGGGCGGGCATGTCGAGGATGTCGCCCGGCATCAGAATAGGCTGTTCAACATAGGCAACGGTAGGCTTGTTGACGATGGGGTCGGTGGCGGTCTGCGTCATGCGGAGACCGTCGGCCGTGTCCATCGTCACGGTGAAGCCTACGCCGGCCGGCAGGCGGCAGGGCGAGATGACCACGTAGACGTCGGTCGGATTCGACTGGTCGGTCGAGAGCTCGATCGGACCCGTCACCTCGATGGCCTTGGCGCCGTCGTAGGCGGGGGTGATGAGGAACTCGTTCACGCCCCAGTTCGAAGAGGTGAGATAGTCGACGCTCGGATCGTCGTAACCGGTGTAGAGGCCGGTTTTGGCCGAGATGGCGATTTCGCCGGCCAGACCGCATGCCGTAGTCAGGTAGGACTGTCCCGCGACCTGGGGCGCCGAGCTGATGGTCAGCTTCTCGAGCGTCGTGGCGGCGTCGGCGTAGAGCTGCAGGTGGATCATGGCGCCGATGGGCTTGAAGTAGACGGTCTCGTCGCCCTCCTTCCAGAAGCCGGCCAGCGGCATCGCCTTCGGGTCGAAGGTGCCCTCTACGAAGCTCTGCGTGGCGGGAATCTCGGCGCCGAACGATGCCGAAATGGTGCCGATCTCGAAGTCCGAACGGTAGAAGGCCGTCTCGTAGGGATAGATGGCGGCGTAGTAGTCGGTCACCGTCTCTTCGTTGAGCGAGGAGGCGGAGTCGCCCGTGCCGCCGTAGATGGCTACCGGTGCGGGAGCCACGTCGCCCGAGAAGACGCCCTCGACGCCGCCGCCGCTCGCCAGCACGTATTTGGCCATCGTGCCGTTCTTGCCGTCGTCGGAGCTCATGGCCGGACCGTCGCCGTCGTCGGCACGGCCGGTGGCCACGGCGATGGCGTCGCCTTCGGCCCACATGGCGTAGAGTTTGCCGTCCTCGTTCTCGGCCAGTTCGGCGCGCGTGGCGGCGCCGTCGGAGTTCACCGAGATGGCGGCATTGAGAGAGTAGAGCCCCATGACTTCGGGCTGGAGCAGCGAGTCGGCCTCTGCGATGTCCTTCTCGCACGATACGAAGGCGGGCACTGCGGCCGCCATGCACAGGTAGATAAGGGTCTTTTTCATGATGCAATCCTCCGTTAGGGTTTACTCATTCCATTGACCCACGGTGTTGTCGAACCCGGTCGACCCACCCATTCCGGTTTCCAGCGACGCTGCGAAACCCTGCTCGCACTGGATGTTCAGTGCCTCAAGCGTGGGAGCGGAATAATTCCCCCCCCCGCTTACAAAATTGTTAATGCGATGTCCTTCCATCTTTTTGAGATTTTAGGTAAGAAAAAAGGGTTGTTTGCAGTCTCAAATTTCGCGAAATGCATTTGAAAAAACAAATTTTCCGACGGTTTTTTGACACAACGGTGCGGTTTCTATTATTGAATTTTTTAATAATTGATATAAAAACGCCTTTTCCGGCGCTTCGGGGCCGATTTGCACCGTCGTTTCTTCCGTGTCTGGCCCTGTGTGCCGGTGGTGTGGCTCCGGCTCCCGGAGAGAGCTCTCCGGCCGGGGTCGGACATGCTTTGTCCGGTATGGTGCCGGCCGACGGCGTGCCTGCCTGCCTGCCGGTTCGGCGTTGGCGGCGCTATCGGACAGGAGGGGAAAAGCCGAAAATAATTTTGGAGTTCCGGAAATCTTTGCTATCTTTGCCACCGCAAACGGGGGATTAGCTCAGCTGGCTAGAGCGCTTGCATGGCATGCAAGAGGTCACGAGTTCGAATCTCGTATTCTCCACCACACGCGGGGAGCTGCATAGGCGGCTCCCCGTTTCTCTTTTTGCCGGGCGGCCCGCGCTCCGCTTCGGACCGGAGGCGCGGCGGAAGGGCGGCGCGGCGGGCCCTGCGTCTCGCCCGTCCGGCCTCGATACCTTAGTATATAAATACGACAGATGCGGGAGCCCCTGTGAGGACTCCCGCACCCGTCGGCCCGTGCGGCCGCCTACAGGGCGTTGCGGTGCAGTTCGGCCAGCAGCTTGCGGTAGCGGTTTTCGGTCTGCGCGTAGGTCTGCATGTTGCCGTAGATGGCCTCGGCCTCGGTGTAGTAGGCGATGACCGACAGCTCGCCGCTCTTCACCGCCTTGAGCAGCAGCGAGAGCGTGTGGCGCATCAGCTCCAGGTCGTAGGCCTCGAGCGTGCCGCGCAGCTGCTCCAGTTCGGCGAGCTGCGCCCGGATGCGGGCGTCGTTCTCGAGCCGCGCGTCGTCGAGCCGCAGCTGGGCGGCCGTGTGGCGCGTGCGGGCGATGCGCGACTTCCGGCCGCTGGCGAAGAGCGGGAACGACGCACCCACGACGAAGCCGTGGCTCACCTCGTCGAGCGCCGAATTGCGACGGTAGCCCACCTCGAGCGACGGCAGCCAGCTCTGGCGGCTCAGCCGCAGCTCCTGCCGTGCGGCCCGTACGGCCGTCTCCGAGGCCCGCACGTCGAGCTCGTCCGCGAGCAGCTCCTCGGCCGTGGGCAGCGATTCGGGGAGAGGCCCGTACTCCGTGGCGTCGAACTCCACGGGCCGGTCGCCGTTCAGGGCCTGCAGCGTGCGGAGCGCCAGTGTCCGCGAGGCCTCGTTCTGTGTCCGTTCGGTGCGGACGTTCATGCGCTCCATGCGTACCTTGTTCGCTTCGATGAGCGTGGCGTCGCCCTCGTCGAGGCGCCGCTCGAGCAGACGCAGCAGCTCGTCGGCGTTGCGCTCGCGCTGGTCGAGCAGCTGGCTCTCGCGGTTGTAGAGCACCAGGTCGATGCAGAGGTTCTGCGCCTCGAGCAGCAGGTCGCGGCGGGCGATGCGGTAGGCGTCGTCGAGCGATTCGGCCTGCAGCCGTCCCGACTTGCGGCGGGCGCCGTAGAGGGTCGGGAAATCGAAGCTCTGCGAGACGACCAGCTCCGTGCTGGCCAGACCGCTCGTGCCCTTTGCGTAGAAGGGGCTGAACTCGACCGACAGGTCGCCCGGCAGGTTGTCGGCGAGAGCCTCGAGCCCGGCGGCTTCGTTCTCGCTGCGCAGGGCACGCAGTTCGAGGTTGTTCTCCTCGATTTCGAGCAGGATGCGGTCGAGTTCCTGACCCGCGAGCGGCAGGGGGCCCAGCAGCAGGGCGGCGGCAAAGAGTAGCTGTTTCATGTCGTGGTTATGAATTTTGCGTGTTCGGGGTATCGTCCCGGCGATGGAGCCACTCGTAGACGATGGGCACGATGAAGGCGTTGAGGAAGGTCGAGGTGAGCAGTCCGCCCAGGATGACCTGTGCCATCGGGCTCTGTATCTCGTTGCCCGGCAGTCCGCCGCGCAGCGCCAGCGGTACGAGGGCCAGCGCCGACGAGAGAGCCGTCATGAGGATGGGGTTCAGACGGTCGAGCGACCCCTCGACGATGCATTCGCGCAGCGGCCGGCCCTCGGCGTGGAGGTGGTTGTAGCGGTTGATGAGCAGCATGCCGTTGCGTGTGGCGATGCCGAAGAGCGAGATGAAGCCGATGATGGCCGGGATGCTCACGTCGCCCGAGGTGACGAGCAGCGCGAAGACGCCGCCGATGAGCGCCAGCGGCAGGTTGAGCAGCACCACGCCGCTCTGCGTCGCGTTGCGGAACTCCATGTAGAGCAGCAGGAAGATGACGGCGATGCTCATCAGCGAGGCCAGCAGCAGCGTGCGGCTGGCCGCCTGCTCGCTCTCGAACTGGCCGCCGTATTCGATGCGGTAGCCCTCCGGCAGATCGACCCGTTCGTCGATGCGGGCGCGGATGTCGTTCACCACGCTGCGCAGGTCGCGCCCGCTCGTGTTGGCCGAGACGACGATCTTGCGCTCGACGTTCTCGCGGTTGATCGTGTTCGGACCGGTCGACGAGACGACGTCGGCCACCTGTGCGAGCGGCACCTTGCTTCCGTCGGCGGCGTCGAGCATGAGGTCGCGGATGCGCTCGGCCGTGCCACGGTTGTCCTCGTCGGCGCGTACCACCAGGTTGAAGCTGCGCCCCTCCTCGTAGACCTGCGAGACGGTCTCGCCGGCCATGTTCACCGCCACGAATTCGTTGAAGTCGGCCATCGGTATGCCGTAGCGGGCCAGCATCTCGCGGCGCGGCACGATGCGCAGCTCGGGCCGCTCGATCTGCTGCTCGACGTTGAGGTCGGCGATGCCCTCGATGTCGGCGATCTCCTCGCGGATGCGGTTGCCGAGGGCGAAGAGGCCGTTCAGGTCGTCGCCGAATATCTTGATGGCGATGCTCGCCTGCGTGCCGCTCAGCATGGCGTCGATTCGGTGGCTGATGGGCTGGCCGATCTCGATGTTGGCCCCCGCGAGGGTCGAGAGCTTGCGGCGTACCTCCTCGAGCAACTCGGCGTGCGACCGGTCGCCCAGCTCGAAGGGAGCCTCGATCTCCGAGACATTCACGCCGAGGGCGTGCTCGTCGAGTTCGGCGCGTCCGGTCTTGCGGGCGACGGTCTGGATTTCGGGTATCGTGAGCAGCAGCTCCTCGGCGCGGCGGCCGATGCGGTCGGACTCCTCGAGCGAGATGCCCGGCAGGGAGCTGACGTTGATCGTGAGCGAGCCTTCGTTGAAGGGGGGCAGGAAGCTGCGTCCCAGCGTGAAGAAGGTGCCGAGGGCCGCGACGAAGAGGACGACGGTCGTGCCGACGACGAGCCGCTTGTGGCCGAGGGCCCAGAGCAGACCGCGGCGGTAGTGCTTGCGCAGCCACACGGCCAGGAAGGCCTCCTTCGGGACGCCGCCGTCGCGCTTGCCGCCCAGCAGATAGCTGCACAGCACGGGAGTGAGGGTGAGCGCCACTACCGTCGATGCGAAGAGCGAGACGATGAAGGCGACGCCCAGCGGAATGAGCATGCGGCCCTCCATGCCCGTGAGGAAGAAGAGCGGCACGAAACTTACGACGATGATGAGCGTCGAGTTGAGGATGGGCATGCGCACCTCGCGCGAAGCCTCGAAGACTACCTCGCCGACGGGCCGCCGCTCCGACGGAGGCAGCATGCGGTTGGCGCGCAGATGTTTCCAGACGTTCTCGACGTCGACGATGGCGTCGTCGACGAGCGAACCGATGGCGATGGCCATGCCGCCGAGACTCATTGTATTGAGACTCAGCCCGAAATAGTGCAGCACGAGGATTGTGACGAGCAGCGACAGCGGCAGCGTGACAAGCGAGATGAGCGTCGTGCGCACGTTGGCCAGGAAGAGAAAGAGGACGAGTACCACGAAGAGCGCACCCTCGAGCAGCGAATCCTGCACGTTGTCGATCGAACTCTCGATGAAACGCGACTGGCGGAAGATGTCGGTCGAGATCTTCACGTCGGCCGGCAGCTCGCGGCTGAGCTCGGCGAGAGCCGTCTCCAGCTTCTCGGTCAGTTCGATGGTCCCCGTATCGGGCTGCTTGGTCACGGTGAGCAGCACGGCCGGTTCGCCCCGTTCGGAGGCGAGGCCCAGCTTCGGCTGCTGCGCTCCGATGCGCACGTCGGCGATGTCGCCCAGCGTGACGGGCGTGCCGTCGGCTCCCATGCGGACGACCGTTGCGGCGAGCTCTTCGGTACACTCGGTCGAGACGGTGCCCCGCACGATATATTCGTTGCCGTATTCGTAGATGACGCCGCCGTTCGTGTTGCGGTTCATGTCGCGCGTGGCGGCCATCACCTCCGAGAGGGTCGCGCCGTAGTGCTTCATCCGTTCCGGATGGAGCAGGATCTGATACTCCTTGATGTCGCCGCCCAGCACGGCCACCTGTGCCACGCCGCCTGTCGAGAGCAGACGCGGGCGGACGGTCCAGTCGGCCAGCGTCCTCAGGTCGAGCATCGAGGTGCTGTCGGCCGTGAGGCCCACGATGAGCACCTCGCCCAGGATGGACGACTGCGGCCCGAGGGTGGGATTGCCCACGTTGTCGGGCAGGCTCTCGGCCGCGGCCGCCAGCTTTTCGGAGACGATCTGCCGGTCGAGATAGATGTCCGTCCCCCAGTCGAATTCGACCCAAACGACCGAGAAGCCGGCCGTTGACGAGGAGCGCACGCGCCGCACGCCCGTGGCGCCGTTGACGGCCGTTTCGATGGGGAAGGTGACCAGCTGTTCGACCTCTTCGGCGGCCATGCCGTTGGCTTCGGTCATGACCACCACCGTGGGGGCGTTCAGGTCGGGAAAGACGTCGACTTCGGCGTGGAAGGCGCGGTAGAGTCCCCCCACGAAGAGCAGCGCCGCGGCCACGAGTACGAGCAGCCGGTTCTGCAGCGAGAAGCGAATGATTCGGTTCAGCATGGCGGCGCGGGTTTAGTGGTTGTGCGTGTGGCCGGGGATGGCGTCGGCGGCACCGGCGAGCCGTACGTGTACGGCGCCGGCCGTCACCACGCGTTCGCCGCCGGCGAGTCCTGCGGTGATCTCCACGCGCACGCCGTCGGTGGCGCCGCATTCGACGGGCTGTTTGCGGTAGCACTCCTCGTCGAGCTGGATATATACGTAATGGATGCCCTGCTCCTCGGTGAGGGCCGTGACGGGCAGCGAGATGACGTCGGGACGCTCTTCGCCCAGCAGCCATACCTCGGTGAAGAGGCCCGGGACGAGGCTTCCGGGATTGTCGAGCTGGAAGGTGACCGAAAGATAGGCCGATCCCGCCTCGACGCTCCGGCCGTAGGCGAGGCGGCGTCCGTTCACCTCGTCGAGCCCGTAGACGCGCTCCCCGGAGAGGGGGCGGAAACGGGCCGCGGTAGCCGATGCGAGTTCGGCCGCGTAGCGGGCCGGCACGTCGGCGCGAAGCCAGAGCCGGCTGTTCCGCGAGAGGGTCATGAGGGGGGTTCCCACCGTGACGTAGTCGCCTTCGCCCACAAGCAGGCTGCCGACGTAGCCCGCCGCCGGGGCTTCGACCAGGGTTCCCCGGGCCGAGCCGCTGCGGGCGAAGGCCTCGTAGGCGATGCGGGCCGTCTCGTAGGCGGCGCGGGCGGCCTCGAAATCTTTCTGCGACACGATGCGCTCCTTCACCAGTTCGCCGGCGCGTTCGTATTCGGCGCGGGCCGTTTCGTATGTGATGCGGGCGCGGGCCGCGGGGTCGCCGTCCTGCAGACGGGCCGAGGAGAGGCAGAGCAGCGGTGCACCCTTTTCGACGTAGAGGCCCTCGGTTACGGGGCTCGGGAAGGTGACGACGCCCGCGACATTGGCCACGACGGTCGTTCCGTCGCCCGGGGCGGCGAGCAGCGTGCCGCTTGCGGGAATCACCGCGCGGAAAGGCCCGGCTTCGGCCGTGCCCACCTCGACACCGGCGGCGCGGGCCTTCTCGGCCGGGAAGATGATCTCGTCGGAGCCTCCTTCGCTCTGCTGCGGGGCGATGTGGTCGGCATGGTCGGCCTCCGAGTGGTCGGCATGGCTGTCGTGCAGCTCGACATGCGGCGTGTCGTGGCTGTGGCCGTCGTGGCTGTCGGTCTGTTGTCCTGCCGTGTGGCATGCGGCCAGAAGCAAGCCGGTCAGGGTCAGTGATGTTCGGAACTTCATATCGGTATGCGTTTTTGTTTTCCGGCTGCAAAGCTACTCATAGGCCGCTGCAACCGGTTTGCAAAGACGCCGGGCCGCAGACCCGCGATCAGGACTCTCGTTCGGCGGCGCACCGGTCGCACAACCCCTTGACCATGTAGTTGATGGCATGCATGGCGAAGCCGTCGGGCAGTTCGATGACGGGGACTTGCGCCGAATGCAGGCAGAAGGTTTCGTGGCAGGCCTCGCAATAGAAGTGGGCGTGCATGTCGGCTACAGAGCAGTGGGTATCGCTCCCGCAGAGCTCGTATTTGACCGACCCGCTGCCGTCTTCGATGACGTGGATCAGATGGTGTTGCTGGAAGTGGGCGAGCGTGCGGAAGATGCTCGACTTGTCTACGGTGCCGAGCCGTGTCTCGAGGTCGGCGAGCGAGAGGGCGCGCGGTGCGTCGAGCATCGCCTTCAGTACCAGTATCCGGTTGGCCGTAGGTTTGATGCCTCGTTTTTCGAGCCGTTCGATGGGTGTCGGTTGTTCCATGCGGGTATCTTCGGGGACCTCGTGCGGAGAATCCTCGGTGCAAAAGTACGAAAAAAAGCACTAAGACGTATCGGTCGCTCCGATTCGGAGCCTCCGGATGTTTCATCCGAACGACACGGCGGTGTCATGGCTCCGTAATGCGGTACGGCTACCTTTGCCGTCGGAACCGAAAGGGTACAAGTTTTTCAGTTGGTTTTAGGTATTTAGCGGGTTAGTGCGGGATGCAGCGACGTGAGGTCGCCGCATCTTCGTTTTTTTGTGCGGCCGTTGCCGCAGACCGTCGGGACGCGGCGAATCAGCCCCGGCATCTTGCCGCCGGCGGGCGGTGCGAGGCCGGCGGCGCTGTGGCGGCAGGAGCTTCGACGGAGGGCTGTCGGGGAGAAAAAGATGATAAAAACGCGGAAAAAATTTGCGAAGTCGGAAAAAACGCTTACCTTTGCCATCCCAAAGTGATGCGAAGGTATTGCGGCGGTCATGCGGAAATAGCTCAGTTGGTAGAGCGCAACCTTGCCAAGGTTGAGGTCGCGGGTCCGAGTCCCGTTTTCCGCTCACGAAGGCAGTCTGGAAAGACTGCCTTTTCTGTTTCGTCACCACCCG
>CASELE010000024.1 GCA_949288735.1 uncultured Alistipes sp. | reverse complement strand
CCCATCTCGCTCGTGCGGCGCGAAATCGTCGGAATCTTCTCGCGCCTGGGCTACACGGTGGCCGAGGGCCCCGAGATCGAGGACGACTGGCACGTCTTCTCGGCCCTCAACTTCCCGCCCGAGCATCCGGCCCGCGACATGCAGGACACCTTCTTCATCGAGAAGCACCCCGACATCCTGCTGCGCACCCACACCTCGTCGATCCAGGTGCGCGTCATGGAGCGGCAGAAGCCCCCGATCCGGGTCATCTGTCCGGGACGCGTCTTCCGCAACGAGGCGATCTCCTACCGCGCCCACTGCATCTTCCACCAGATCGAGGGTCTCTACGTCGACGAGGGGGTCTCGTTCGCCGACCTGAAGCAGTCGCTGCTCTACTTCGCGCGCGAGCTCTTCGGCGAGCAGGCCCGCATCCGGCTGCGCCCCTCCTACTTCCCCTTCACCGAGCCTTCGGCCGAGGTCGACGTCTCGTGCAACCTCTGCGGCGGCAAGGGGTGCAACGTCTGCAAGGGGACGGGGTGGCTCGAGATCATGGGCTGCGGCATGGTCGACCCCAACGTGCTCGAGGCCTGCGGCATCGACTCCGCCCGGTACTCGGGCTTCGCCTTCGGCATGGGCATCGAGCGCATCGCCATGCTCAAGTACGGCGTGAAGGACCTGCGTCTCTATTTCGAGAACGACGTCCGCTTCCTGCGCCAGTTCGACTCGGCGCTCTGACCCCATGCGACGTCCGGCGGCCATACTGCTCGCGCTGCTGCTCCTCGGCCCGGCCTTCGCCGGGGTGCGGGGGGCCCGGCCGCCACGGCCGCAGCAGCGCGAGCGGTGCGTGGCGGCCGACACGGTGCCCGACTCGCTCCGCAGCCTCTACTGGTACACCGAGGGCATCAAGCGGCGGGTCATCCGCCGCGACACGTGCGGCGCTGCGCGGGCCTTCGCCGAGGCCATCCGGCTCGACACGGCCTGCGCCCCGGCCTACTACGAGCTGGCCGTCACCCCCGTCGCCGGACGCGGCGTCGGGGAGCGCATACGCCTGGCGGCCTCGGCCTGCCGGCTCGACACGGCCAACAAGTGGTACCTGGAGCTCTACGGCCAGACGCTCGTGGCGGGCGCCCGCTACGGCGAGGCGGCCGGAGTCTACCGCCGGCTGACGCGGCGCGACCCGCGCAACCCGGAGTACGTGCGACTGCTGGCGCTGCTGCTCGAACGCGAAGAGCGCCCCCTCGAGGCCATCGCGCTGCTCGACTCGGCGGCGCTGCGCTTCGGGCGCGTCCCCCTCTTCGAGGCGCTCAAGCGGAACCTGCTGCTCTCCACCCGCCAGTTCGACCGGGCCCGCGCCGAGGCCGAGGCGTGCGTCGCGGCGGCTCCCTACGAGGCGTCGTACCGTCTGGCGCTGGCCGAAGTGTGCGCCGCCACGGGGTGCGACTCGCTCGCCGCGGCCTCGTTCGCCGCGGCCGTCGAGCTGGCCCCCGCCGATCTGGCGGTCCTCACCGCCGCGGCCGAATGGTACCGCCGCCGCGGCGAGTGGCGCCCCTTCCTGGCCGTGACACGGCGTCTCTTCGAATCGGAGGAGCTGCCCGCGGCCGACAAGTGCGCCCTCTTCCGGCGCCTCACGCTCGACCCGCGCTTCTACCGCGAATACTACCTGCAGCTCGACAACCTCTCGGCGCTGCTCGACCTCGCCCACCCCTCCGACCCCGCGGTCATCGCCCTGCGCGGCGACCACCTCATCGCCTCGGGCCGGCTCGACGAGGCCCTCGCCCACTACCGGCGCCACACGGCCGACCGCCCCCCGCTGAAGGAGCGGGCGTCCCGATTCGGCCGACCGCTGGCTCGACGAGGCGCAGCGGCTCTTCCCGCGCGACGCCGACTTCGGCATCGCGCGCGGCCACATCCGCGCCTACGCCGGGCGCCACGCCGAGGCGGTGCGCAGCTACCGCGCCGCCCTGCGCCTCGTCACCGCCGACTCGCTGCGCGGGGTCGTCCGGGGCTGCATCGGCGACTGCCTCCACGCCGCGGGCAAGCCGCGGCGCGGCTACCGCGCCTACAGGCGCTCGCTGCGGCTTCACGGGGCGAACGCCGCGGTGCTCAACAACTACGCCTACAACCTCGCCGAAGAGGGGCGCGACCTCCGGCGGGCCCTCGACCTCTCGGGCCGTGCCCTCGCGCTCGACGGCAGCAACCCCACCTATCTCGACACCTACGGCTGGGTGCTCTACCGGCTGGGCCGCACGGCCGAGGCGAAGCGGCAGCTGCAGCTCGCCGTCTCGCTCGACGGGGGGCGCAGTCCCGAACTGCTCCTCCACTACGGGGATATTCTCGCGGCGTGCGGCGAGCTCTACATGGCCGGCATCTACTGGCGCAAGGCGCTGGAGACGGGCTACGACGAACCCGCGGCCATCGAACGCCGGCTCGAAGCCCTCGAACGGAGCGATAACACGAACGACCGATGAACCTTCGTCACCCCCTTACCCTGTTCCTCATCCTGCTCCTGCTGCCGGTTCTTCCGGCTCAGGGACAGCACCAGGAGCGCATCGAGGCGCAGAAGCAGGCCATCGCCCGCCTCGAGGCGCAGATCGCCCGCGAGGAGCGCGAGCTGAGCCGTCTGAAGCAGGGGCGCAGCCGCACCGAGGAGCGCGTGCGGCGTCTGGCCCGCCAGATCGACAACCGCAACCAGCTGCTCGAGGCGCAGGAGCGCCGGGCCGCCGAGCTGGGCTCGGAGCTCGACCGCACGGGCCGCACGGCCGACAGTCTCGCCGCCGAGCTCGAACTGCGGCGCGGACGCTATGCCGAGATGGTGCGCGAGGCGTGGCGCAACTACCGGCACGAGAATTATCTCACCTATCTCTTCTCGGCGCGCGACTTCGCCGATATCGCGCGGCGCCTGGCCAATCTGCGGGCCGTGGCGCAGGTGCGGGCCGAGCGGCTGCGCACCATCGGAGAGCTGCGCGACGAGGTGGGCGCCGAACGGCAGCTTCTCGACGAGCGCAAGCGGGCCCTCGATTCGGTCACGGCTGCGCTGCGCGCGCAGCGCAGCCGCCTCGAACGCGACGTGCGCAACGCCCGGGCCGAGGTGCGGAGCCTCTCGAAGCAGGAGCAGCGGCGGCTGCAGCAGAAGATGGAGCAGGAGCAGCGGCTCGACGTGGCCGTCGAGGAGCTGCGCAGGCTCACGCGCGGCAACCGCGAGGGTGCCTCGTTCACGGCCAAGACCTCGGGGCTTCGGCTCCCCGTGGCGGGAGGCAGCGTGCGCCGCTACAAGGGCAACATGGCCGAGATCACCGGACGCCGCGGTGCGGCCATACACTCGATTTACGAGGGAAAGGTAGTGGAAATCAAGCAGAACCGCATATCCAACAAGTACGACGTCTACATCGCCCACGGCGAATACCTCACCTCCTACGCCAACCTGGGGTCGGTCTGCGTGGCGCGGGGTCAGAACGTGGCCCGCAACCAGCAGATCGGCACGATCGGCTCGTCGGTGAACATCACCACGATGGAGACCGAATACAAGCTCGTCTTCGGCATCTACTCGCCTTCGCCCTCGGAGAAGATGTATGCCGAACACTGCTTCCGCAAATAGACCCGTTCCGACCCGAAACCAGAGAGAAGAGATGGCCGTAAGATACTACAACGACGGTTGCGCCTACCGTCTGCCGCAGAAACGGCGCACTGCGGCCTGGCTGCGCGAAGTGGCCCGCGCCGAGGGGTACGAGCTGGGAGACGTGAGCTACATCTTCTGCTCGGCGGCCCGGCTGCTGGAGATGAACCGGCAATACCTGGGCCACGACTACTACACGGATGTCATCACCTTCGACTACAGCGACCGGCGCGGCGCGCGGCGCATCGCGGGCGATATCTTCATCGACGTGGAGACGGTCGCCGACAACGCCCGCCTCTACGGCGCGACGCGGCTCGACGAGATGCGCCGCGTCGTGGTCCACGGCGTGCTGCATCTCTGCGGCCAGGGCGACAAGACGCCCCGCACCAACCGGCAGATGCACCGCAAGGAGGAGCGTTATCTCGCCTTCTGGCGCACCGAACCCACCGACAAAAGGAAATAGTCACTCCGACGCGCCGGACCTTCAGAGAGGCTGAAAAGCGCCGTTACGGGGTTATTCTCCACGCGGTCCCGCAACGGGCCGGTAGACCGTCCGAAGCAGTCCCGCGCAGCCGGTGCGGCAACTGCGGGGAGACCGCAGCCGTGAAGGGCGCAGAGGGGCAGGGGCGGGGGAGGGGACCCGGAAGGCGGCACGGCCCGGGAGGAGCGGCCAGTGCACCCCCAGGCAGCGCAGCGAACGGCGCACCGCCGACAAGTGAAACAGAACAGCAACAGAGAGATGGAACACCCTACCTACGACCTGATCGTCATAGGCGCCGGCCATGCCGGCTGCGAAGCGGCGGCCGCCGCCGCACGACTCGGCTCGCGGACCCTCCTCCTTACGATGGATATGGAGAAGTTCGCCTCCATGTCGTGCAATCCGGCTATCGGCGGAATAGCTAAAGGACAGATAGTCAGAGAAATAGACGCTATCGGAGGCGAGACGGGCCGCATTGCCGACCGCACCTCGCTCCAGTTCCGCATGCTCAACCGCTCGAAGGGGGCGGCCATGTGGAGTCCGCGCGCACAGTGCGACAAACGCCGATTCTCGGAGGAGTGGCGCCGCACGCTCGAGTCGATTCCGGGACTCCGCATCTGGCAGGACGAGGCGGTCGACCTCCTGTTCGAACCGGCCGGAGCGGCCGGAGCCGACGACGGCGGCACCGGGGACGGAGCGCCGCGGATGCGCATCCGCGGCGTGCGCACCCGTCTGGGCGTCGAATTCGCCTGCCGCGCCGCGATACTCACGGGCGGCACCTTTCTCAACGGACGCATCTTCTGCGGCCCGGCGCGCGCCGAAGGGGGCAGGGTGGGGGAGGCGGCCTCACACGGCATCACCGAGCGGCTCCGCGCCGTCGGCTTCGAGAGCGGCCGCATGAAGACGGGGACGCCGGTCCGCATCGACGGCCGCACCGTCGACTTCGGAGGGCTCGAAGTGCAGCCCGGCGACGAGCGTCCCTCGAAATTCTCCTTTTCGTCCGACACGGAGCCCGTACGTGGACAGCTGCCCTGTTACATGCTCTACACCTCGCCCGAGGTGCACGCCATCCTGCGCGAGGGGTTCGACCGCTCGCCCCTCTTCTCGGGTGCCATCACGGGCATCGGGCCGCGCTACTGTCCGAGCATCGAGGACAAGCTGCGCACCTTCGCCGACCGCGACCGGCACCTGCTCTTCCTCGAGCCCGAGGGACGCACGACCTGCGAATACTACCTCAACGGCTTCTCGTCGTCGCTTCCCTGGGAGGTACAGCTGCGGGCGCTGCGCCGCATCGCGGGGCTCGAGCGGGCCGAGATCTTCCGGCCGGGCTACGCCATCGAGTACGACTACTTTCCGCCCACGCAGCTTCGCCACACGCTCGAGACCAAACGCATAGGCGGCCTCTACTTTGCCGGACAGGTCAACGGCACGACCGGCTACGAGGAGGCGGCCGCCCAGGGCCTCATGGCCGGCATCAACGCCCACCGCGCGCTCCGCGGCGAGGAGCCCGTGGTCCTGCGCCGCGACGAGGCCTACATCGGCGTGCTGATCGACGACCTCGTGACCAAAGGGGTCGACGAGCCCTACCGCATGTTCACCTCGCGTGCCGAATACCGCATTCTGCTGCGCCAGGACAACGCCGACATGCGGCTCACACCCCTCGGGCACAGTCTCGGCCTCATCGGAGAGGAGCGCTATGCGGAGTTTCTCGAAAAACGCTCGCAGGTCGAAGCACTCATCGGCTTCGCGCACCGACAGAGCGTCCGTCCCGATGAAATCGGCGACTACCTGCAGCAAATCGGAGAGGAACCGCTCTCGCAGGGGCGTAAGCTCTACGACGTGCTGCGGCGCAACCGCGTCACGTTCGAGGGTGTCTCCGCCGCCTTCGCTCCGCTCGGTCGCTTCGTGGGAGAGCACCGATGCAGCGCCGAAGCTGTCGAGGAGGCCGAAATAGCCATCAAATACCGCGGATACGTCGAACGCGAAAAGTTCATCGCCGAGAAATTGCGACGACTCGAAGAGATCCGTATACCCGAAGGATTCGACTACGAAGCGATGCAGGCTCTCACGATCGAGGCCCGACAGAAACTCACGCGCATCCGTCCGACCACCATCGGGCAGGCGTCTCGCATACCCGGCGTATCGCCTGCTGACATCAGCGTATTGCTCGTCAAGTTCGGCCGGTAGGATAGGGAGGAGTAACAAAGAGGCAAAAAGAGGTGCGGATATCCGCGCCTCTTTTTGTTCCACGTGGAACACTCGGTCCGAGTATCACCTCTCCCGGCACAAACACATAAATAGAAAACCTACCTCAGAACAACACCAACTCCCGGCCGGCACGCATTATGTTCCACGTGGAACAAAAAAAGAGGGGATACCGAAGCATCCCCTCTGCGTTCAACCTTATTACGCCGATTGATTAGAGGACGATGGTGCACCAGTTGTGCTTGTCCTCTGCGCGGCCGTACTGGATATCCTGAAGGCTCGTGTAGAGCTTCATCGAGATATCGCCCACCTTCTCCATGTCGTAGTTGTAGACCTTGTCGGTCTGCATGTCGACAATCTTGCCGATCGGCGAGATGACGGCGGCCGTACCGCAGGCGCCGCACTCTTCGAAGCTCTCGAGCTCCTCCAGCGGAATGGGACGCTCCTCTACCGTCAGGCCCATGTCGGCTGCGAGCTGGCGCAGGCTCTTGTTCGTGATCGAGGGCAGAATCGAGGGAGACTTCGGCGTGATGTAGTGATTGTTCTTGATGCCGAAGAAGTTGGCAGCGCCGCACTCCTCGATGTACTTGTGCTCCTTGGCATCGAGATAGAGCACGTTGCTGTAGCCCCGGTCGTGTGCGTGCTGGCCCGAGAGGATCGAAGCGGCGTAGTTACCGCCGACCTTCACGTCGCCCGTACCGCGCGGCGCCGCACGGTCCTGTTCGCGGTCGAGAGCTACGACGATGGGCTTGATGCCGGCCTTGAAGTAGGCACCCACGGGCGAAGCATAGACGATGAGCAGCGCATCCTTTGCGGGCTTCACACCCAGTCCGGCCGTCGTGCCGAACATCACCGGACGCAGATAGAGCGAAGCGCCCGTACCGTAGGGAGGGATGAAGCGCTCGTTGCGCTTTACCACCTCGATGCAGGCATCCACGATCATCTGCTCGGGAGGCACGGGCAGGCAGAGACGCTCGGCCGACGAGCGCAGACGTGCGGCGTTGTCGCGCACACGGAAGAGGCGCACCTTGCCGTCGACGCCGCGGAAGGCCTTCAGGCCCTCGAAGAGCTCGAGGCCATAGTGGAGGCACGATGCCGACATGTGCATCTTGATGTACTCGTCGGCCGTCACCTGCATCTCGCTCCACTTGCCGTCCTTGAATTCAAAACGTACGTTCCAGTCCGTCTTCAGGTAATCGAACCCGAGCGAACTCCAATCGATCTGTTCCATTGCTTTGATCAGTTTTAATGCGGTTAGTTAATCAGTTCTTTGTCGTGTGTCGTGCGCTCCCTCAGCCCACGGTCGCCCCGGAGGCCACGGCCTCCGAAGGGGCGAGCAGCCGCAGCCGCCCGTCCGTATCGGCCGCCATGAGGATCATCCCCTCCGAGCGGATCCCCTTCACCTCGCGCGGCGCGAGGTTGATCAGCACGGGCACCTGACGCCCCACGAGCTCCTCGGGGGTGTAGTACTCGGCGATGCCCGATACGATGACGCGCCGGTCGAGCCCCGTGTCGACCTCGAGACGGAGCAGCTTCTTCGTCTTGGCTACCCGCTCGGCCGCCACGACCGTGGCGATGCGGATATCCATCCGACCGAAATCGTCGAAAGAGATTGTATCTTTCTGTTTTTCAATGTTTTGACTTCTCTCAGCCGCGGCATTTGCAGCCTTCGTAGCCGCCAGTTTGTCGAGCTGGCGCTGCACGACGTCGTCCTCGATTTTCTCGAAGAGGAGTTCCGGCTCGCCGATACGGTGACCGGCGGCTATCAGCTCGTGCTCGCCGAGCCGCTCCCAGTCGATGTGGCCGGCATCGAGCATCCGCAGGATCTTCGCGGCCGAGAAGGGCATGAAGGGTTCTATGGCCACTGCCGCGCGGGCCGTCATCTGGATGGCCAGGTAGAGGATCGTCCGCACGCGGTCCGGGTCACTCTTCCAGAGCTTCCAGGGCTCGGTGTCGGCCAGGTACTTGTTGCCTATGCGGGCGACGTTCATCGCCTCCTTGAGCGCCTCGCGGAAGCGGAAATGCTCGATATGGCCCTCCAGCGCGCCCCGTATCCCCTCCAGTTCGGCCAGGGCCGCCTCGTCGGCCGGCATCAGCGCACCGCAGGCGGGGACCGTACCGTCGAAATACTTCTTCGTGAGGACGAGGGCGCGGTTGACGAAGTTGCCGAGCACGGCCACCAGCTCATTGTTGTTCCGCGCCTGGAAATCCTTCCAGGTGAAGTCGTTGTCCTTCGTCTCCGGGGCATTGGCCGTGAGCACGTAACGCAGTACGTCCTCCTTTCCGGGGAAGTCGTCGAGATACTCGTGGAGCCAGACGGCCCAGTTGCGCGAGGTGGAGATCTTCTCCCCCTCGAGATTGAGGAACTCGTTGGCCGGCACGTTCTCGGGGAGTATGTAGCCGCCGTGCGCCCGGAGCATCGCCGGGAAGACGATGCAGTGGAAGACGATGTTGTCCTTGCCGATGAAGTGCACGAGCTTCGTGTCGTCCGACTTCCAGTAGCGCTCCCAGTCGGGCGTGAGCTCCTGCGTGAAGGAGATGTAGCCTATCGGGGCGTCGAACCACACGTAGAGGACCTTGCCCTCGGCACCCTCGACGGGCACGGGGATACCCCAGTCCAGGTCGCGGCTCACGGCCCGGGGCTGCAGTCCGCCGTCGAGCCAGCTCTTGCACTGGCCGTAGACGTTGCTTTTCCACTCGCGGTGCCCCTCGAGTATCCAGCCGCGGAGGAACTCCTCGTAGCGGTCCAGCGGGAGGTACCAGTGCTTCGTCTCGCGCTTGACGGGCACCGACCCCGAGACGGCGCTGCGGGGCTCTATCAGCTCGTCGGGCGAGAGGGTCGAGCCGCACTGCTCGCACTGGTCGCCGTAGGCGCGTTCGTTGCCGCAGCGGGGGCAGGTGCCCACGATGTAGCGGTCGGCCAGAAAGGTGCGGGCCTCCTCGTCGTAATACTGCATCGAGGTGCGTTCCACGAAGTCGCCCTGGTCGTAGAGCCGTCTGAAGAACTCCGAGGCGGTACGCGCGTGTCCCGCCGACGAGGTACGCGAATAGATGTCGAACGAGATGCCGAGCCGTTCGAACGAACGCCGTATCAGTTCGTGGTAGCGGTCCACCACCTGCTGGGGCGTCGTCCCCTCGCGTCGCGCCTTGATGGTGATGGGCACGCCGTGTTCGTCGCTGCCGCACACCCACAGCACGTCGCGCCCCCGCAGCCGCAGGTAGCGCACATAGATGTCCGACGGAATGTAGACCCCCGCCAGATGGCCGATGTGCACCGGACCGTTCGCGTAGGGGAGGGCCGATGTGACCAGATATCGTTTGTACTCCTTCGCCATATTCTTCCCTGACAGAGCCTCTGCCCGGCTCCTTGCTGATAAATTCCAGTCAAAATTACAACTTTTTACGATAAATCAAAAGGGCCGGCCCATATTTCCCGCGAAAAGCGCGTGCCCGCGCCTCTCCGCGACGCGCTCCTCGCGCCGCCTCTCCCTCCGCCGGAGCGATACCCCGTCATGCGGCGCCGTCTTCCACCGGCCGGCCGCCGCCCCTCCTTCGCGCCGCCTCTCCGCCGCCGGGCAGGGAGCCCCCGCCGTGCCTGCCGCGGCGGAGAGGAGCCCCCGAAAAAAAGCCCCCTCCGGAGTACCGGAGAGGGCCACAACCCTGATTTCACGGAGAGGACACCGCGTCGGTCCGGATTACTCCCAGACCTTGAAGTTGGCGTTGCCGCGCTGTGTCGCGATCAGATGGGTGCGGAAGAGACGCTGCGTGCCGTCCCCGTACTCGGCCACGACGGCCACGGCCGTATCGAAGCGTGCAGGGCCATCCTGGCGGGCCGACACCTCGACGATGCCGGGCTCGGTGATGCGCGTGCCGTTGGTCACCACGGACTCGAGAATCTCGGCGTCACCGAGGCTCTCCCAGTTCGTGAGCCTGTCCGTGTAGATGTAGAGGGCTTTCACTCCCTCGTCGATCGAGGTGATCTCGTATCCGAGCACGTCCCACGGATAGCTCTCGCGGTCCATCGTCGTCCAGCCGTAGATCGTGCCGTCGGCCGGGCGCTCCATGTAGTCGTAGAGAATCTCACCCACGGTGAAGGGCTGGCCCGAGAGGCGCGCCGTGCTGGGCGTGCCCACGTCGATGTTCACGCCGAGCTGGTTGTTGCTGCCCGGCTTCATGTTCAGCACGGTATACATGGAGCCGCCCGATTCGGTCTGCTCGACCGTGTAGACGGTGTACTCTGCCTTGTCGGTGCGTACCGTAACCGAGAAGCCCTTGTTGTAGGCGGTCCGGCCCGAGTTGTTGCCGACGATGTAGAGCATCGTGTTCGTCTGGTATCCGAGCTTCACCGGGTTGGCGAGCTTCACGGTCATCTCCGTGAGTGCGTAGTTGAAGGTGGTCTTGCCGTTGGCGTCGTTGAAGAGCGCCTCGCCGCCGAAGAATACGCCCGAGGGGGTCGAGATGGTGAGCGACTCGATCATCTCGTCGGCCAGTTCTTCCGACTGCCAGTTGGCGACCCCGAACTTCCAGGTGACCATACCGGACTCCTTGGCACAAAGCGGCACCTCGATGGCCTCGCCCACCGGACCTGCCGTCACGGTGTAGTTGCCCTTGCCGTCGCCGCAGAGGGCGTACTGGCTTGCCGTCGGTATCTGCGTGGAGAGATCGGTGGTGCCCACGGTGTAGAGCACCTGCTCGTCGGGCAGAGGCAGGCGCAGCGTCCCGGCCTTGACCGCCGGATCCGACCCGTCGGGTTCGGTCACGTATACGGCCTCCTCCGAGTAGGGGAAGTAGCACATCAGCTCCGTACCCTCGGGCGCGGTCACCGGCTCGGTCACGAAGTAGACCTCGCCCTCCTCGACCGTATAGTCGGCCGGGATGTTCTCGCCGTTGAGGATGACACCCATGCGGTCGCCCTCGACGAACTCGGGCGCGTTCTCGTAGTAGAAGAGGTTCTGGCCGTCGAGCACGAAGGTGGGCTTGAGCTTCAGCGGTGCGGGCCCGGCGGGCTGCTCGGCCTCGAATTTCAGGAGAGGCATGTCGAGGATGTCGCCCGGCAGGAGCGCGGCACGGGCCTCACCGCCTATCGTCGGCTTGTTCACCACGGGATCGCCCGCTTCGGCCACCATCCGCGTGTCGTCGTCGACCTCGAGCGTCACGGTAAACCCTTTGGGATAGAGCGCCGGAGCCACCACGATGCAGAGTTCGGTGGGCGCGGCTCCGTCGGTCGAGAGTTCGATGGGGCCCGTCACCCGCACCTCGCCGTCGCCATCGGCCGCGGGGGCGAGCAGGAAGGCGCCTCCCTCGTCGACCAGCGCGTAGTCGGTCGCCGGTACGGCATAGTCGGCATAGAGTTCGGCCCCGAGCGTCAGGGCCACCTCGCCAGCCACGGCCACGGATTCACCCGTCGCCGCCGAGAGGGGCTTCGCCGCCAGGGTCACGCTGCGGAGCGTGGTCGGCTCGTCGGCGTAGAGGCTGAGCCGCACGGCCGCGGCCATCGGCTTGAAGAGCACCGAGGCGTCGCCCTCGCGCCAGAGGGCCGCCATGGGCATCGCCTCCTCGGCGAAGCTGCCGGGGGTGTAGTTCTGCTCGGCCGGCACCGCGGCGCCGAGCAGCGTTCCGTTCTCCGTGCGGCAGAAGGCCCCTTCGGCCGGATAGACCGCCGCGCGGTAGTCGGTCCCGGCCACCTCGGCCGGAGCCACGTCGCCCGCGAACGAGGCGCTCAGACCGCCCCCTTCGGCCAGGCCGTAGGTTTCGAGCCCGCCGGCCGTCACCACGGCGATCTCGTCGCCGTCGGTCCAGCGGGCATAGAGTGCGCCGTCCTCTTCGGTCAGCTGGGTGCGCGTTGCGGCATCCCGGGCGATGACGGCCTCCAGACGATAGGCTCCCGCAACCTCGGGCGCCACGAGGGAATCGGCCTCAGCGATATCCCTTTCACACGATACGAGCGCGGTGCACACGACCGCCGCTCCGAACAGATAAAACAACCTTTTCATAATATGTTCCTCCTGATTTACTGGTTGTTCCACTGTCCGGGCTGATTGTCGAAAGCCGAAGAGCTTCCGTCGAACGACGAAGCGGCAAAACCCGCCTCGCAGACGATGCAAAGGGGTTCAACTATGGGAGCCGTATACTCCCCCCCCCGCTCTTTTTTCAAATTCCCTTTCATAATCCGAAAATTTTAAAGTAAAACAGACAGGTTGTAGTGTCGTACAAATGTAACTCATTTTTCAAGATATTGTACCCGAAAAATTTTATATTTTTTTCTTATTTTTTATAATACTTGCCCTTTTCAGTTATTTTCGTACCTTTGCGGCGCAATCGGAGAAAAGGCCAATCATTCCTCCATTCGGGACACATTCCTCCCTCTTCCCTTCGGCACCGCCGCGCTCCGCAGTTCCGCTCCCACCGCCGCTCACCCCAAATCCTGCAATCCCCACCCGAAGGCGCCGCCACATTCGTACATAGAGAAATTTCTCGTATGAAAACCGGGATACGTCACCCTAACCGCACATCTTCCCCTTCCGTCCCATATTCAGAGAGAAATCTCTCGTATCATCCCTTTTCCCGCTCGCGCCGCCTTTAGGAGCCTGTTCGCCGGAAGGGGCGGAACAGACCATAAAAAAAAGATCCGGAACCCCTCACGGGATTCCGGATCGGTCTGCGGTACACAAACCCGCCGCGGCCGCTATCGGGCCGAACGGGGGGCGTGTTTCTGGACGATATCCATCTCGTCGAGCAGCCAGCCGGCACCCGCGAACTTGTCGATGACGAAGAGCACGTAACGCACGTCGACGCAGATGGTCCGCTGCAGCTCGGGCTCGAAGGCGACGTCGCCCGACATGGCTTCCCAGTTGCCGTCGAAGGCCAGACCTATGAGCTGGCCACGGGCGTTCATCACGGGCGAGCCGGAGTTGCCGCCCGTAATGTCGCAGTTGGCCAGGAAAGCGACGGGCATCTCGCCCTCGGCGTTGGCGTAACGGCCGAAGTCGCGCGCGGCGTAGAGCTCCTTGAGACGGGCCGGCACGACGAACTCGTCGCTTTCGGGGTTCTCCTTCTCCATCACGCCCTTGAGGGTCGTGTAGTAGTTGTAGGTCACGCCGTCGGCCGGACGGTAGGGGAGCACCTGTCCGTAGGTCAGACGGAGCGTGAAGTTGGCGTCGGGGTACATCGCCTTGTCGGGCTGCATGCGCATCAGCCCGGCGATGTAGAGACGGTGGCCCTCGGCGAACTTGGCGCGTGCGGGCTTGGCCTTTTCGGTCAGTTCGTTGTATTTGGCCATCACCGACTTGACCATCGGGGTCGCGGGGTCGGCGTCGACGCGCTCGGCCGAGAAGTCGTCGAGCAGCGCGTTGAGCTTCTCCTGCGAAGCGAATGCCGAGTTGTCGTATACGTAGTCGACATAGGCGTCGATGTCGCCGCCGTACTCCTTGTCGATGATCTCGGCGTAGAAGTCGGGCAGGTCGCTCATCCGCTCACGCACGATGTGGAGCATGCGCTTGGCCACCTTGCGGTCGGTGGGGGCGTTGTAGTCCTTGTACCATCCGGCCATGAGGCTCTTGGCCTTTTCGGGATCGGTGATCTTCGTCTTGCCGGCAAAGGTGTTGACCGGCGCCATCAGCTCCACGGCGTTGAAGAAGGCCTCCTGCAGCACCTGCAGCTCGCCCTCGACCGTCGTGAGTTCGACCTCGGCCTCGCGGATCAGACCGAGAGCCCCGGCGAGACGCTCCTCGGGCAGGGTATTGGCGTCGGCCCACTGCTGGTATGCGGCCTCCTGGGCCTCCTTCTTGCCCTTCACGTCGAGCTTCTCGATGCCGCGCGACATGCCGATGGAGTTCTTCCAGTAGTTCGACGAGACGGCGTATTTCGAGGCGTACTGTATGCGCACGCGGTCACTGGCGGCCATGTCCTCCTTCAGGATGGCCTGGCGCTCGCCGCGGATGAAGATGCGGGTGGGATTCTCCACCTCGAGCAGGTTCTCGATCTCGTACGAGGTCATGTAGCGCTCGGTCGAACCGGGGAAGCCCATGATCATGGCGAAATCGTTCATCCCGTAACCGTCGAGCGAGATGGTGAGGTGGTTGGGGGTCGTCAGCGGCTCGTTGTCGGGCGAGTAGGGGGCCGGACGTCCCTCCTTGTCGGCATATACGCGGAATACCGAGAAGTCGCCCGTGTGGCGGGGCCACATCCAGTTGTCGGTGTCGCCGCCGAACTTGCCGATCGACGAGGGGGGCGTACCCACCAGACGCACGTCGGTGTAGCGGTCCACGACGAAGGCGAAGTACTGGTTGCCGCCGAAGAAGGGCTTGATCTCTATTTCGCGCCCCTCGTACTCCTTGCCGAGCCGCTCTGCGAGGGCCGCGGTGGCCTCGGCGACGATGCGCTCGCGCTCGGCCTCCGAAGCAATCGAGGGGACGCCGGCCGTGAGGTCGGCCGTCACGTCGATGATGCGGCGGATGAAGCGCACGGTGAGCCCCGGTGCGGGAAGCTCCTCGGCGTTCGAGCGGGCCCAGAAGCCGTACTTCAGATAGTCGTGCTCGACCGACGAGAGGGCCTGTATCGAGCCGTAGCCACAGTGGTGGTTGGTGAAGAGAAGACCGCGGTCCGAGACGATCTCGCCCGTACAGCCGTTGCCGAAGATGACGATGGCGTCCTTCAGGGCCGCCTCGTTGAGGCTGTAGATCTCCTCGGCCGTGAGCTTGCATCCGCGCTCCTTCATCTGCTTGATGTTCTTCTGCAGATAGGGCAGCAGCCACATGCCCTCGTCGGCCGCGGCCGACAGCGACAGCGCGGCCGCCGCCAGAAACAATACGAGTTTTTTCATGAAATGTTGGTTATTGGTTTGTTCGGGTATTTCCTTGCCGTGTTACTTCCTTTCCTCTTTCGGTTTTACCGCTCCGGTCCCGCCGCACGGTCCGCCGCTCCTCTTCCGCGGCGCTCCGCCCGGGGTCAGCGGATCTCGATCATCCGCGCGATGGCCCCCTCGGCCCGCCGGCGCACCTCCTCGTCGATGACCACCTCGGGCTCCATGCGCTCGAGCGTCCGGACGATCTTCTCGAGGGTCACCATCTTCATGTAGCGGCACTCGGCGCATCCGCCCCCGGCCGTCGGCGCGGGGATGAAGCGCTTGCGGGGCGCGCGGCGCCGCATCTCGGTGAGGATGCCCGTCTCGGTGGCGACGATGAACTCGGAGGCCTCTTCGCCCATGCAGTAGTCGAGCATGGCGGCCGTCGAACCCACGAAGTCGGCCTCGGCCGCCACCTCGGCGCGGCATTCGGGGTGCGCCACCGTCCGCGCCCCGGGGTGTTCGCGGCGCAGGCTCCTGAGCCCCTCGGCCGATATCTCCTCGTGGACGTGGCATCCGCCCTCCCATATCACCATGTTGTCGCGGCCCGTCATCCGCCGCACGTACTCGCCCAGATTCCGGTCGGGACCGAAGAGCACGGGCCGCTCGCGGGGTATCGACGCCACCACGCGCAGCGCGTTCGACGAGGTGCAGCAGATATCCGTGAGGGCCTTCACGCCGACCGTCGTATTGACATACGACACGACCGTGTGGTCCGGATAGCGGGCCTTGAAGGCGGCGAACTCCCCGGCGTCGCACGAATCGGCGAGCGAGCACCCCGCCTCGGGACAGGGGATGAGGACCCGCTTGTCGGGACAGAGCACCTTGGCCGTCTCGGCCATGAAGTGCACCCCGGCGAAGAGGAGCACCTCGGCGTCGCTCTTCCGCGCCTCGACGGCCAGGGCGAGCGAGTCGCCCAGGAAGTCGGCCGCGGCCTGTACCTCGGCCGAGGTGTAGTAGTGAGCCAGGACGACGGCGCGCCGCTGCCGCTTCAGCTTGGCGATGCGCTCCAGAAGTTCGGTGCGGTTGTCGGCCATCTCTTCTTCTTTTTTATCTGTTTTTAACTTTTATATAATTCAATAGAAAAACAAAAATAATAATAAAGGCTGTTCATCGTGTCGATAACTCCGCCTTTTCCATGTTTTTCCACATCGCGGGCGTCGCGCTGTTCATTTTTCGTCCGCGCAATACCCTGTAAACGAGCCTCTGCTCCGTTTTGTCGACTTTTGTGGAAAAGCGCTTTCCACATTTCGACACCTTCCCGTTTTCTACACCGCCCCCCGTTCGGGCGGTTCGTATCCGGTCGATAAACGGTGAAAACTTTTTTTGCTTCTCTCCGGAAAAGTGCCATACCTCCGGCGGGGCTTTCGATGCAACACTTCGGGGGTGCGACTTATCGAAAGTTTTCGACCGTCGTTCATCGGGTTTTCGACACTCTACCGTTCGCTTTTCGTCACCTTTTCGACAATGCGGGCGGCCGCCGCACGGTAGTACTCCTCGACCCGCGGATCGAACGCCGCGGCGGGGCGTCCCGTATCGCTGCCGTCCATAATAGACTGTATGATAGGTATCTCTCCCAGCAGTTCCAGGCCGTTCTCTTCGGCGAACGCCCGTGCTCCGCCACGTCCGAACAGATAGTAGCGGTTTTCGGGCAGCTCCTCGGGTGTGAACCACGCCATGTTCTCGATGATGCCCGCCACCGGTATGTTCACCTGCGGGTTGCGGAAAAGCTCCACGCCGCGCCGCACGTCGGCCACGGCCACCTGCTGGGGGGTCGAGACGATCACCGCCGCATCGATCTTCAGCTCGCCGACGATCGAGAGGTGTATGTCGCCCGTTCCGGGGGGCAGGTCGGCCAGCAGGAAGTCGAGCCTGCCCCAACGCGTCTGGTGTATCAGCTGTCTGAGGGCGTTGACGGCCATCGCCCCGCGCCACAGCAGCGCGTCGTCGGGCTTGACGAAATAGCCGATCGACATCAGCTCGATGCCCATCGCCTCGGCCGGCACGATCTGGTCGATGCCCTCTTCGTGCACCGCTTCGGGCAGGTAGCCCTCCGTGCCGAACATGCGCGGCTGCGAGGGTCCGTAGATGTCGGCGTCGAGCAGTCCCACGCGGTAGCCCATGTTGCGGAGCGCCACGGCGAGGTTGGCCGTGACGGTCGACTTGCCGACGCCCCCCTTGCCCGAGGCTATGGCCACCACGTGGGCGATCTGCCCCGCGGTGCTCTTGCGTTCGGGATCGAGGCGGCGCGGCGTCCCCACGTGGAGCGTCACGGTGGCCCGCACGCCGGGGAAAGCGGCCGCGAGGGCCTCTTCGGTCTGACGTTTCAGTTTGGCGGCGAAGGGGTCGTGCGCCTTCGCGAAGCGCAGCACCACCTCGATACCCTCCTCCTCGGCGGCGATGCGCTCGACCATTCCTCCCGAGAGTAGGTCGACCCCCTTTTCGGGATGGACGATGCCCGAGAGCAGCTCTCTGATTTTTTGCTCCATGGAAGCTCCGGATTGTTTTAACGGACAAATATAGCGCAAATTTCGAATTTGCGATACATTCAGAACAACAAATATCGAAAAACGATAAATATTATATGTTACTCGGAAAAATTGAGTATATTTGCCTCCTGCGTGCCGGCCGGCCGCCTTCGTGCTTCCGCGTCCCGCGCAGCCAATCCGAACAACGCATGAAATTCTGGAAAGCATTCCTTGCCGCCCTGCTCGCCGTTGCGGCGGGCGGTCTCTTCTCGTTCCTCTTCTGGCTCTTCGTGCTGGCCGGTCTGGCCGGTTCGCTGAGCCCGTCGGTCCCGTCGGTGAAACCCGGGTCGGTGCTCCACATCGACTTCGCCGAACTCATCTCCGATTCGCCCACCTCCGACCCTATAGCCTCGGTCGACCTCTCGACCTTCGCCACGGTGCGCCGTCTGCCGCTGCTGCAGACGCTGCGCGCCCTCGAAGCGGCCGCCTCCGATCCCCGCATCGACGGCATCTACCTGCGCGCCGAGGGTATGGGGGGCATCGAAGGGACGGCCCTTCTCGAGGAGCTGCGCGGCGCCCTCGTCGACTTCCGGCGCAAGAGCGGCAAGTTCGTGGTGGCCTACGGCGAGAGCTATTCGCAAGGGCTCTACTATCTGGCTACGGCCGCCGACGCCGTCTACATCCAGCCCGAGGGGGCGCTCGCCTGGTGCGGCCTCTCGATGCGCACCCTCTTCTACAAGGGGCTCTTCGACCGGCTCGGCCTCAGGGCCGAGGTCTTCCGTCCCACGGCCTGCCGCTACAAGAGCGCCGTGGAGCCCTACATCCTGTCGGAGATGTCCGACGCCAACCGCGAACAGATGCAGGCGCTGGCCGACTCGATGTGGGAGACGATTCTCGCCGCGGTCGCCGGGGCGCGCGGCATCGACCCGGCCGAGCTCGACCGTCTGGCCGACGGCATGGAGGCGATGCTCCCCGAAGAGGCGCTCCGCCACGGCCTGGTCGACGGCGTGGTCTACGAGGACGGGATGCGCAAGGTGCTGGCCATGATGGCCGACCGTCCCGAATCGGACGAGTTTCCCCCCTTCGTCACGCTGGGCGACTACGCCGCGCTGGTGCTCCCCGACACGGAGCACCCCGGGGCCCCGCAGATAGCCGTGGTCTATGCCGACGGCGCCATCGTCGACGGCGGCACGGGCCGCTACGGCGAGGTGTGCGGCCTCGACCTGGCGCGCCGGCTCGACGAGGTGCGGAGCGACCCGGCCGTGCGGGCCGTGGTGCTGCGCGTCAATTCGCCCGGCGGCAGCGCCCTGGCGTCGGATGTCATCTGGCGCGCCATGGAGCAGCTGCGCGCCGAGAAGCCGGTCATCGTATCGATGGGCTCCTACGCCGCCAGCGGCGGCTACTACATCTCGTGTCCGGCCGACGCCATCGTCACCGACCGCCTCACGCTCACGGGGTCGATCGGCGTCTACGGCCTCTATATCGACACCGAGGAGGCGCTCCGCGACAAGCTGGGCATCACCGTCGACGGCGTGAAGACCAACCCGATGGCCGACCTGGGCACCGCCCCCCTCACGGCGGCCGGCCGCCGGGTGATGATGCGCGGCGTCGACAAGGTCTACGACACCTTCACGCACCACGTGGCCCGCGGCCGCAACCTTCCGGTGGAGCGGGTGCTCGAGCTGGCCGGCGGCCGCGTCTGGAGCGGTTCCGACGCCCTGCGACTGGGTCTGGCCGACGCCGAGGGGGGTCTGGCCTGCGCCATCGCCCTGGCGGCCGACAAGGCCGAAATAGCGGAGCGTTACCGCGTGGTCGAGGCGGTCGACGGACCCGACACCTTCGCGGCGCTCTTCTCCACGCTCTTCGTGCGGGCGAAGAGCCTCGTCGCCCGCACCGAGCTGGGGTCGCTCATGGGCGGCTACCGCAAGGTGCAGGAGCTCGCGCGCCAGCAGGGCGTCGTGATGTACGAACCGAGAACCTTCCTTATCGAGTAGTGCCATGCCGATCATCCGACTGACCCGCGAATTCTCCTTCGAGACGGCCCACGCGCTCGAGGGCTACGACGGCCCCTGCCGCGAGATACACGGCCACTCCTACCGCCTCTTCGTCACGGTGAAGGGGCGTCCCTCCGACCGTCCGGGCGACCCGAAGGAGGGCATGGTGATGGATTTCGGACTGCTCAAGCGCATCGTGAACGAGGAGGTGGTCGACCGCCTCGACCACGCCCTCGTGCTGCGTGCGACGCCCGCCTCGGCCCCCCTTGTCGGAGAGCTCCGCGCCCGCTTCGGCAACGTGCTCGCGGTCGGCTACCAGCCCACGTGCGAACGGATGCTCGCCGACTTCGCCGCCCGCATCGCCCCGCGCCTTCCCGAAGGGGTCGCGCTCCACTCCCTGCGGCTCTACGAGACGGCCGCCTCGTGTGCCGAGTGGTGTGCCGACGACAACCCCTGAGAGTGACCGTCCGGCCCCGTCCGGCGCGGCCGTATCGGCACCCTCCGCGCGGTCCCGAACCCCGCCACACACCTCCAACGCAGCGAAACAGACACCACCATGCAAAAGCTCTTTCTGGTCGATGCCTACGCATTGATGTTCAAATACTACTACGCCTTCATGGGGCGTCCCATGCGCAACCGCGCCGGCATGAACACCTCGGTCGTCTTCGGCTTCACGAAGTTCCTGCGCGACATCCGCCGCCGCGAGCATCCCGACCTGCTGGGGGTAGCCTTTGATCCGCCGGGGGGTTCGTTCCGCCGCACGCTCTACCCCGAGTACAAGGCCAACCGGTCGGCGACGCCCGAGGATATCCTCCTCTCGCTCCCCTACGTGAAGCGGATTCTCGAGGCGATGCGGGTCCCCGTGCTCGAGGTCGAGGGCTTCGAGGCCGACGACGTGATAGGCACCCTCGCGCACCGGGGCGCCGCGGCGGGCTACGACGTCTACATGGTGACCCCCGACAAGGACTACGGGCAGCTGGTCACCGACCGCTGCCGCATCTACCGTCAGAAGGGCGAGGGCATCGAGGTGGTCGACCGCGAGGCGATACGCGCGAAGTACGGCATAGACGACCCGCTGCTCGTGCGCGACATCCTGGCCCTGTGGGGCGACGCTTCGGACAACATCCCCGGCGTGCCGGGCATCGGCGAGAAGGGGGCCTGCCGGCTGGTGCAGCGGTGGGGCACGGCCGAGAACATCCTGGCCCACGCCGCCGAGATAGGCGGCCGCCAGGGCGAGCGCATCGCCGAGTGGGGCGAACGGCTGCTGCTGGCCAAGCGGCTGACCTCCATCCGGCTCGACGTCCCCGTCGACTTCCGCCCCGAAGAGCTCGCCCTGCGCGAGCCCTGCACCGACGAGCTGCAGCGTCTCTTCGCCGAACTCGACTTCCGCCTCTTCGCCTCCGAGGCCGCCGGCGACGGCTCCTCCGACGCTCCGCAGCAGACCCCCCAGCACCAGCTGGCCGACGTGGCCCGTGCCAGGTCCGCCGCCCGCCGCGCCGCCTCGCTCCGCGGCCAGGGCGACCTCTTCGCCGACCCGGCCGCCGCACCCGCCGCACCCGCCGCACCGGAGGACGACGGCGGACGCCCCTGCGCGACGCTCCGCACCGTGGCCCACGACTACCGGCTCGTGGAGTCGGCCGACGGGCTGCGGGCCGTGGTGGCCGAGGTGGCGCGGTATCCGGAGTTCTGCTTCGATACGGAGACCACGGGCTTCGACCTCTTCAACGACCGCATCGTGGGGCTTTCGCTCGCCGTGGAGCCCTTCCGGGCCTGGTACATCCCCTTCACGCCGGAGCATACGGCCGAATATGCGGAGATCCTGCGCCCCCTCTTCGCCGAGGAGCGCATCGCCAAGATCGGCCAGAACGTGAAGTTCGACATCATGGTGCTGCGTCGTCTCGGCATCGGCACGGAGGGACTCCTCTACGACACGATGATCCTCCACTACCTGATCGACCCCGAGGGGCGCCACAACATGAACGCCCTCGCGCGCAAGTACCTCGCCTACGAGCCCGTCGCCATCGAGACGCTCATCGGCCGCGGCGCCCGGCAGCTCACCATGGACCGCGTGCCCGTCGCGCAGGTGCTGGAGTACGCCGCCGAGGATGCCGACGTCACGCTGCGCCTGAAGCGGGCGCTCTGGCCCGAGGTGGAGCGGCTGGGGCTCGACCGCCTCTACTTCGAAATCGAGGAGCCCCTCATCCGGGTGCTGGCCGACATCGAGGAGGCGGGCGTGCGCATCGACAGCGCCGCGCTGGCCGACTACGCCGTCGAGCTCAACGCCCGGATGGAGGTGCTCGAGCGCGACATCCGGACGCTGGCCGACGAGCCGTCGCTCAATCTCAACTCGGCGCGCCAGCTGGGCGAGGTGCTCTTCGCGAAGATGCGCATCGCCGAGAAGCCGCGCATGACCCGTTCGGGGCAGTTCAGCACCGAGGAGGAGTATCTGCGCGGCTTCGCCCACCGCCATCCGATCGTGGAGCGGATTCTCGAATACCGGGGCGTGAAGAAGCTCCTGTCGACCTACGTCGAGGCGCTGCCCCAGCTGGTCAACCCCGCGACGGGACGCATCCACACCTCGTTCAACCAGGCCGTCACGGCCACGGGGCGCCTCTCGTCGACCAACCCCAACCTGCAGAACATCCCCGTGCGCGACGAGCTGGGGCGCCGCATCCGTCGCGCCTTCATCCCCTCGGACGACGACCATCTGCTCCTCTCGGCCGACTACTCGCAGGTCGAGCTGCGCCTCATGGCCCACCTCTCGGGCGACGAGGCCCTCGTCGCCGCCTTCGAACACGGCGAGGACATCCACGCCGCTACGGCGGCCCGCCTCTTCGGCACGACGGTCGATGCGGTAACGCCCGACGAGCGGCGCAAGGCCAAGACGGCCAACTTCGGCATCATCTACGGCATCTCGGCCTTCGGCCTGAGCCAGCGGCTCGACATCCCGCGCACGGAGGCCAAGTCCATCATCGACGGCTACTTCGCCTCCTATCCCGGCGTGAAGGCCTACACCGAGCGCGTGGTTGAGGAGGCGCGGCGCGACGGCTACGTCTCGACCATCTTCGGCCGCCGCCGCTACCTGAACGACATCGCCTCGCGCAACGCCGTGGCGCGAGGCCTGGCCGAACGCAACGCCGTGAACGCCCCGATCCAGGGCTCGGCGGCCGACATCATGAAGCTGGCCATGATCCGCGTGAGCCGCGCCTTCGCCCGCGAGGGAATCCGCTCGCGGGTGATTCTGCAGGTCCACGACGAACTGGTCATCGACATGCGGCGCGACGAGCAGGAGCGCGTGACGGCCCTCGTGCGCGAGGCCATGGAGTCGGCCGCCGAGCTGCGCGTGCGCCTGGTCACCGACTGCGGCGTCGGCCGCAACTGGCTCGAGGCCCACTGACCCGCTCCGGGCCGGCGGCAGCACAGTCTGCGGGCGGGCCGGGACGCGGACCGGCGGCTATTCCGAGAGACCGGTTCATCCGTTCGACGCATTTCTGTTTTTGACCGATGTCGGGATGCACGTACAGGTTGAGCGTTGTTGCCACATCGGAGTGACCGAGTATGGCGCATCAGTATCCGCTGATGCTTCATCGACAGAGCCGGCAGCCGTCGCTTTTCCACGCAGACGGGATACTAAGAGGAAGATTCCGTGTTTTTCGTTCGCCTTGCAGATGAATGCCCCGCCTGCGCCGGGAGAGCCGGTCGCAAGGCGTCCGCCCGCCGTCGGGACCCCCGAAACGGAAAGGCCGGTGTACGCCACGCGTACACCGGCATTCCGGCAAGTCCTGTAAGCCGGGTTCTGTGCCTCCTTGCGGAGGTCCCCGTCATTTATCTAGGGCGGCGGTCTCCCGCCGTCTCAAGCAACCTACCCCCCGGCATCGGACGAGCAGCCCTTCATTGCCGGTATACATGGTCTTGCAACCCGCGAGACGTACGGCCGGAGTGCATCGCTGCCTCCGCGGTGGGCTCTTACCCCGCCTTTTCACCCTTGCTCCGGGCCGCCGCGCCTTGCGGTCGTGGCGGCCGCGGGGCGGTCGTTCTCTGTTACGCTGCTATACCCTCACGGGTATCAAGTCGTTAGCTTGCGCGGCGCTCTCTGTTGCCCGGACTTTCCTCCCCCTGCGTGGCAGGCGGCGACAGGGCGGACTTGCGGGGCAAAGGTAGGCATTTTTTCCGAAATGCCGAACTCCGGCCCCCGGAGCGTCTCTCCCTCCCTCCGTCCGCTTCGGCGCGTTGCGCTCCGGGATCCCCGGTCCGGTTACTCGTCGCGGAGCGTCGGGTCGATGCCGCGGCGTTCGCGTCTGAAGATGTTGAAGCGCGCGAGCCGCGGGTTACGGCGTCCGAGCAGTGCCGCCTCGGCCACGACGAAGAGGAGCGCCGCTCCCACGAACCAGCCGTACTGTTCGTCGTACTCCTCGAACCGCACGGTCGCCAGTTCGCTCTGCTCCATTGCGTTGAGCTGTCCGACAATCTCTTCGAGCCCGAGCGACCGCTCCGTGGCGCGGAGGTAGGCGCCGCCCGTCCGTTCGGCGAGAAGCCCGAGGCTCTGCTCGTCGAGCTTCGAGACCACCATGTCGCCCTTTTCGTCGCGGATGAATTCGCCGTCGAGCTCTATGGGGGCCCCCTCGGGGGTTCCGATGCCGACGGTGTAGATGCGTATGCCCGCTTCGGCGGCGCGGTCGGCGGCCTCGGCGAGCCCCCCGCCGTGGTCTTCGCCGTCGGTGATGAGGACCACGGCGCGGCTGCCGCCCGTGTCGGTGCTGCTCGAGAAGGAGAGGAGCGCCTGGGTCAGCGCCCCCGACAGGTCGGTCCCCTGCACGGCGACGAGCGAGGGGTCGATGCGGCGGACGGCGGCGCGCGCCATGCGCAGGTCCGAGGTGACGGGGAGCAGCACGCGGGCCTCGCCGGCGAAGACGATGAGTCCCACGCGGTCCTGGCGGAGCCCCTCGATGAGCCGTTCGACGGCGTATTTGGTCCGTTCCAGACGGTTGGGGGCGAAGTCCTCGGCCAGCATCGAGTTCGAGACGTCGACGGCGAGCATCAGCTCGACCCCTTCGGCACGCTCCTCGCGGAGCTTCGACCCCAACTGCGGGCGGGCGGCGGCCACCACGAGACAGGCGACGGCCGCGCACAGGAGCAGGAACTTGAGCCGCACGCGTCCGGCCGAGACCTCGGGCATCAGCCCCCCGAGCAGGGCGGGGTTGCCGAAGCGGGCGAGCCGGCGCCGGCGGTCGCGGCGGGCGAGCAGGAAGAGGATCAGCAGGAGCGGCAGCAGCCAGAGCAGCCAGAGCAGCTGCGGATGGGCGAATCGGAACATGGCACTCTAAGGCAGTTTTTTGAGCACGAGGTGCGTCAGCAGGAATTCGACGACGAGCAGCGCGAGGGCGGCGATCACCCAGCCGAGGAACTCCTCGCGGTAGGAGGTCGTCTCGAAGACCTCGACGCGGCTCTTCTCGAGCCGGTCGATCTGGTCGTAGATGGATTTCAGCGTCTCCTCGTCGGTGGCGCGGAAGTATTCGCCGCCCGTGGCGCGGGCGATGCGGCGGAGCGTCGTCTCGTCGATCTGCACGTCGGCCATGCGGTAGCTGATCTGGCCGAAGGGGTCGACGAAGGGGTAGGGGGCCTGGCCGCGGGTGCCGACGCCGATGGTGTAGACGCGGATACCCTGGGCCCGCGCGATTTCGGCGGCGGTCAGGGGGGCTATCTGTCCGGCGTTGTTCTCGCCGTCGGTGAGCAGGATGATCACCTTCGAGACGGCGTCGCTTTCGCGCAGCCGGTTGATGGCCGTGGCCAGTCCGTTGCCTATGGCGGTGCCGTCCTCGATGAGACCGCTGCGGATGCGTCCCAGCAGGGTCTGGAGGCTCCCCTGGTCGGTCGTGAGGGGGCTCTGCGTGTAGGCCTCGCCGGCGAAGACCACCAGTCCGATGCGGTCGCCGTAGCGGTCGGCGATGAAGGTGCCGGCCACCTCCTTGGCCGCCGAGATGCGGTCGGGCCGGAAGTCGCGCGCCAGCATCGACCCCGAGACGTCGATGGCCAGCACGATGTCGATGCCTTCGGTCGTGGTGCGGCGGTTGATTTCGGCGCTCTGCGGCCGCGCGAGGGCCACGACGAGGGCCGCCACGGCCGCCGCACGCAGCGCGAAGGGGATGTGGCGCAGGTAGTAGCGCATCGTCTTCGGGGCGCGCACGACGCCCGCCACCGTCGAGATGCGGAGCGCCGCGCCGCCGCGGCGCGTGCGGTAGACATACCAGGCCGTCAGCGGCACGAGCGCCGTGAGCAGCCAGAGCAGATGCGGATGGGCGAATTGCATGGGTTACCTCCTTCTCTTACCAGTTCTTGTCTCCGCGCACGACGACGCCCTGCTGCTCCCTGAGCCGCTCCTGCGTGCGGTCTTCGCGGGCCTGTACGGCGTCGAGCAGCCGCTCCTGCTCCTCGGGCGAGATGCCGGCCGCCCGGGCGTCGTCCCCGTGCCGCTTCTCCCCGGTTGCTGTTGCTGTTGTTGCTGCTCTTCGCCCTGCTGCTCTTCGCCGCCCCCCTGCTGCGGGCGGGGCTGCCGCTCCCCGTCGTCGGAACGGCGGTCGTCGTCGCTGTCGTCGTTCTGCTGCTGCCGATTGCGGTCGAGGAGCCACTTGGTGTAGGCGTAGTTGTACTTGGCCTCGCTGTCGGCGGGGTTGAGGAGCAGCGAACGGCGGTAGCTCTCGAGCGCCCTGTCGTACTGCTGCTGCCGGAACTGCGCGTTGCCCAGGTTGTAGAGGGCCTCGGCGCGCTCCTCTCCGCTGCGCAGCGTGTCGGCCGCGGCGGCTGCCAGACGCCCGGCCGCGGCGTCGAAGCTTCCGGCGCGGTAGAGGGCATTGCCCAGGTTGTATGTCGCCTCGAAGTTGCCGGGGTCCGCCTCGAGGGCCCGTTCGTAGTGTCCGATGCTCTCCTCGTAGTCGCCGCGGTGGAAAAGGCGGTTGCCGCGCCGCACCTCGCGCCGCTCGGGCATCTGCTGTGCGGCGGCCGCGGTGACGCTGCAGAGCGCGGCGGCGGCGAGACAGAGCCGTATGGTTCTCTTCAGTCCGTTCATGGTTCCTCCGGTGCCGATGGTTTCGCTCCGGCCCCGTTTTCGTCGGCGGGTTTGGTCTCCTCGACGAAGTAGTAGGCCTTCAGATAGTCGTTTTCGTTCTGCGCGGCGTCGGGTTCGGCCCTGGCGAACTTGGCCATGTCGGCGTCGCGCAGCACGGTGCCGAGGTCGGCGGCGCACTTGTGCGGGAGCCCCTCCAGGGCGCGTGCCGCCCCGACGATCTCCTCGGTGGTCATCTCCATGGCTCCGATGCCGTAGCGCCGGGCGATGTAGGTGCGCAGTATGTCGGCGAGTTCCGAGTAGTACTGCTTGTAGCGGCCGTTCTGCCACAGCTTGCGGTGGTGCAGCGCCTCGAGCGCGCCGATGGCCTCCACGTGGGGCGGCCGTGGCGGCGCCGGACGGAAGAGCGATGCCACGCTGCGGCCGCGCCGCCGCAGCGCCTCGGCCGAGGCGTAGAGGAGCAGGGCCGCCAGCAGCAGCCCCGCCGCGCCCCACCGCACGTAGCCGCTCACCTCGCCCGCCCGGAAGGGAAGGCTCTTCTGGGGCTTGAGGTCGAAGATGGAGTGCGACGTGGAGTCGATGGCGAAGGTGGCCACGTGCACGCGCAGGGAGTCGGCGCCGTAGAGCGTGTCGACGATGTTCTTGTCGGCGTAGAGCACCGCGGGGAGCCCGAGGTTGTAGTTGCCCTCCTCGAAGGCGGCCAGCACGTAGCGCTTGCGCAGCCGCTGGGCGCGCCCCTCGCGGGCGAGGGTGTCGACGGGGAGGCTCCCCACCAGCTCGAAGCCCTGCGTGCGGGAGAACTCCGGGAAGAGAATCTCCTGCACCTGGTCCTTGTCCACCTCTATGACGTACTCGAAGCGGTCGCCGATGAGGATGCTGTCGGGTTCGATGCGTCCCCGCACCGCGGGGCGTCCGTCGCCGTGCGCCGCGGGTGCGGCGAGCAGCAGCGCGAGGCCGAGGCCGAGGGCGCGGAGCCGGTTCGTAGGGTTCATCGCTGCTTGAAGAGTTTGATGAGTTCGACCACGTAGTCGCTGTCGGTGCGCACGGTGGCCGTGTCTATGCGGTTGTGGCGGAGCGCATGCTCGATCTGCGCGGAGCGGCGGAGCCACGACTCGGCGTAGTGGCGCCGCACGGCGCGCGACGAGGTGTCGGTCCATACGCGGCGTCCCGTCTCGGCATCCTGCAGCTCGAGGACGCCCACGTCGGGCAGTTCGGCCTCGCGCGGGTCCCAGACGCGGACGGCCACCAGGTCGTGGCGCCCGGCGACGATTTTCAGGGCGTCGTCCAGCGTGGCGCTCTCCTCCGACGAATCCATGAAGTCGGAGAGCAGGAATGCCGTGCAGCGCTTCTTGCTCACGTTCGAGAGGAAGCGCAGGGGCTCCGAGATCTTCGTGCCGGCCGATTCGGGGCGGAAGCCGACGAGCTCGCGGATGATCGTGAGTATGTGGCTGCGCCCCTTCTTCGGGGGTATGAACTTCTCCACGCGGTCGGAGAAGAAGATGCACCCCACCTTGTCGTTGTTCTGCACGGCCGAGAATGCCAGCACGGCGGCTATCTCGGTCATGACCCCCTTCTTGAGCCGGTCGGTGGTGCCGAAGAGGCGCGACCCCGAGACGTCGACCACGAGCATCATCGTCAGCTCGCGCTCCTCCTCGTAGACCTTGATGTGGGGCTTCGACGAGCGGGCCGTCACGTTCCAGTCTATGTCGCGCACGTCGTCGCCGGCGCGGTATTCGCGCACCTCGGAAAACGACATGCCCCGTCCGCGGAAGGCCGTGTGGTACTTTCCGGCGAAAATCTCGTTCGAGAGCCCGCGGCTCCGTATCTCGATTTTGCGGACGCGGCGGAGAATCTCGTTCTCGCTCTCCTGCATGGCCGTCAGGGTACGATTACGTTGTTGAGGATGTCGGTGATGATCTCCTCCGTGGAGATGTTCTCGGCCTCGGCCTCGTAGGTGAGGCCTATGCGGTGGCGCAGCACGTCGTGGCATACGGCGCGCACGTCCTCCGGAATCACGTAGCCGCGGCGGCGGATGAAGGCGTAGGCGCGGGCCGCGCGCGCCAGCGATATGGAGGCGCGCGGCGAGCCGCCGTAGGCGATCAGCGGCTGGAGCTTCGGCAGACCGTATTCGGCCGGTTCGCGCGTGGCGAAGATGATGTCGACGATGTACTTCTCGATCTTCTCGTCCATGTACACCTCCTCCACCACGCGGCGCGCCTGCACGATGTCCGCGGGGGTGACTACGCGGTTCACCTGCGGCATGCCGGCGCCCGAGAGGTTCATGCGGACGATGTCGCGCTCCTCCTGCTTCTTGGGATACGAGATGCGCACCTTCAGCATGAAGCGGTCCACCTGCGCCTCGGGCAGCGGGTAGGTCCCCTCCTGCTCCAGGGGGTTCTGCGTGGCCAGCACGAGGAAGGGCTCGGGCAGCGGGTAGGTGGCGTCGCCGATGGTCACCTGCCGCTCCTGCATCGCCTCGAGCAGCGCCGACTGCACCTTGGCCGGCGAGCGGTTGATCTCGTCGGCGAGCACGAAGTTGGCGAATACGGGGCCCTTCTTGACGATGAACTCCTCGCTCTTCTGCGAATAGATCAGCGTGCCCACCAGGTCGGCCGGCAGCAGGTCGGGGGTGAACTGTATGCGCGAGAATCCGGCGTCGACGGCCCGCGCGAGGGTCGTGATGGCGAGGGTCTTGGCCAGTCCGGGCACCCCTTCGAGCAGGATGTGGCCGTTGGAGAGCAGACCGATCAGCAGGGTGTCGATCAGGTGCGACTGACCCACGATCACCTTGCCCATTTCCGTGCGCAGCGTATCGACGAAGAGGCTCTCGCGTTCGATCCGCTCGTTGAGTTCCTTGATGTTGATGACTTCGCTCATTGGTCTTGCGTGTCGGTATCTTGTTGTCCTTGGTTCCTTTCCCTGTTCCAAACGTCGCCTGCGGAAAGATATTGCAAAAATAGTGAAATTTTCCCCTCCTCTTCTCTTCCGCCCCGGTCTCCCGTCCGCCTCCCCTTCGCCGGAGAGAAATCTCTCGTATCGGGTCCTCTTTCCCCTCCGCGCCGCACTGCCGTCCCGCGGCGTCCGTCACCCCATCATGCGGCGGTATTCGCGTATCGACTGCCCGGTGTGGCGGCGGAAGTAGCGGCTCAGGTAGGACTGGTCGCGGAAGCCGGTGGCGTCGGCAATCTGCTGTACGGTCCTCTCGCCCGTCTCGAGCATGATGCGTATCTCGAGCGTCAGCATGCGGTCGATCACCTCCTTGGGCGAGAGCCGCGCCGCCTCGCGCGTGACGGTCGAGAGGTAGCGCGACGTCACGCAGAGCCGGTCGGCGTACCACTCGACGCGATGCTCCGTGCGGCAGTGCTCGCCCACGAGCCGGAAGAACTGCCGGCAGAGCTCCGTAGGGCGGTCGGGCGAGGCGACGCGCCGCTCGACCGTGCCGCGGCGGATGCGGTCGTAGTGCTCCATGAAGAGGTTCTGCAGCGAGTTGCCCGCGATGGCCGAGCGGTATCGGTGGCCGCCGTCCTCGTAGATGCGACGCATCGAGTCGAACCAGTGGCGGAGCGACTCGAAGGCCGCGGCGTCGAGCCGCGAGAGGGGGTGTTCGTCCAGCGCCCGGAAGAAGGGCAGGTCGAAGCGGCGCGTCACCTTGCCGAAGAGCTGGCCCGAGAAGACGAAGCACAGGGCGTCGAAATCGGGGCTGATGGCAAGGAGCATCGATACGGAGTTGGGCATCACGACGAGCTGCGTCGCCCGCTCGATGTGCAGGGTGCGCAGATTGGCCGATATGTCGGCCGTGCCGCGCAGGCAGCAGAGCACCACGCCGCAGCCGAAGCGCACGGGGTAGTCGAGCAGCAGCCGCTGCCAGTCGGGGTCGGCCACGGCGAACTCCCGCCCCTCGGGCAGCGAGACGAATTCGCCCACGTGGGGCGGGGAGGGACGCGTCGGATTGTTCCCGTTTTTCATCATTTTTTCGCAGGAGAGCTTGTAATGGATAGTTTTGTTCCGAAAAGTACATATTTATTTCGGAAAAACCGTCGTTTGTTCAAAAAAAACAGGATACTTTTGCGAGCGAAAAAGTTTCGGTAAAGGAAACATCAGTAGTAAATATCAGTAAATGACCATGGAAATGAGCAAATGGAAGTACGCCGCAGCGCTCGCGCTGTGCGGCGTATCGCTTGTCGGCTGCAAGCAGGCGCCGACGGGACAGATGCAGGCCGAGTATGCCGTGCAGACGATCGCCCGAACCGACCGTGTACTCGAGAGCGACTATTCGGCCTCGATCCGCGGACGGCAGGATATCGACATCTATCCGCAGGTTTCGGGCTTCCTTTCGGAGCTGTGCGTCTCCGAGGGCGAGGTCGTGCGCAAGGGACAGACCCTCTTCATCATCGACCAGGTGCCCTACAAGGCGGCCCTGCAGGTGGCCGAGGCCAACGTGAAGTCGGCCGAGGCCAACGTCGCCACGGCCCAGCTCACCTATGACAGCCGCCGGCAGCTCTACGAGCGCAACGTGGTCTCGGAGTTCGACCTCTCGACGGCCGAGAACGCGCTCCTCACGGCCAAGGCCCAGCTGGCCCAGGCCGAGGCCAACCGGGTCAACGCCGAGAACAATCTCTCGTATACGGTGGTGAAGGCCCCCTCCGACGGCATGGTCGGCACGCTGCCCTACCGGGTCGGCGCCCTCGTGAGCTCGGCCATGGCCCAGCCGCTGACGACCATCTCGGACAATTCGGAGATGTACGTCTACTTCTCGATGACCGAGAACCAGCTCCTCGGCCTCACGCGCCGCTACGGCTCCGTCGCCGGGGCGCTGCGCAACATGCCCGCCGTGCGGCTCGAGCTGAACGACGGCTCGCTTTACGACCGCGAGGGGCGCATCGAGGCGATCAGCGGAGTGATCGACCCCACGACGGGCAGCGTGCAGCTGCGCGCCGTCTTCCCCAACGAGGGACGTCTGCTCCACAGCGGCGGCTCGGGCAACGTGATCGTGCCGGTCGAGCTGAAGGGGTGCATCGTCGTGCCGCAGTCGGCCACCTTCGACATACAGGACAAGGTCTTCGTCTACAAGCTGGTAGACGGCCGCGCCAGCGCGACGCCCATCGAGGTGATGGGCACGAGCAACGGCCGCGAGTATGTCGTGACGGCCGGGCTCGAACCGGGCGACGTGATCGTCGCCGAGGGTGTCGGCCTGATGCGCGAAGGGACCCCCGTGAAGCCGAAGGGCGCCGCCGTCGAGGCCGCACCCGCCGCGGAGCCCGCCGCTGCGGAGGCAGAAACCGTAAAGGAGAACTAAGCCTATGACACTGAAACATTTCATCGACCGTCCGGTACTTGCGACGGTCATCTCCGTACTGATCGTCATCGCCGGTATCATCGGTCTGGCGTCGCTGCCCGTGGAGCAGTATCCCGACATCGCGCCCCCGACGGTCATGGTGCGCGCCACCTATCCGGGCGCCAGCGCCGAAACGATCCAGAAGTCGGTCATCGTCCCCCTGGAGGAGGCCATCAACGGCGTGGAGGACATGATGTACATCCAGTCCGAGGCTTCGAACGCCGGTTCGGCCTCCATCTCGGTCTACTTCCGCCAGGGTACCGACCCCGACATGGCGGCCATCAACGTGCAGAACCGCGTCTCGACCGCCACGGGCCAGCTGCCCGGCGAGGTGACGCAGATCGGCGTGACGACCATGAAGCGCCAGACCTCGATGCTGAAGGTCTTCTCGGTCTACAGTCCCGACGACACGTACGACGAGGGCTTCCTCTCGAACTACGTGAGCATCAACATCGAGCCCCGCATCAAGCGTATCCAGGGCGTGGGCGAGTTCTTCGTCCTGGGCGCCGACTACTCGATGCGCATCTGGCTCAAGCCCGACGTGATGGCGCAGCACAAGCTGGTGCCGTCGGACGTCACCGCCGTGCTGGCCGAGCAGAACATCGAGTCGGCGGCCGGTACGCTGGGCGAGAATTCCGACAACACCTTCCAGTACACCATGAAGTACCGCGGCCGCCACGTGATGCCCGAGGAGTTCGGCGACATCGTCATCCGGTCGCTCGAGGACGGAAGCGTGCTGCGCCTGAAGGATGTGGCCGACATCGAGCTGGGCAACGAGAGCTACGCCTACAACAGCAAGGTGAACGGTCACCCGGGCGTGACGGCCATGGTCTTCCAGACGGCCGGCACGAACGCCACGCAGATTGTCGAGGATATCGAGTCGCTGCTCGACGAGCTGCGCCCCGACCTGCCGAAGGGCGTCGCCATCGGCGAGCTGATGAGCGTGAACGACTACCTCTACGCCTCGATCCACGAGGTGATCAAGACCCTCATCGAGGCCATCCTGCTCGTGGTGCTCGTCGTCTACGTCTTCCTGCAGGACATCCGTTCGACACTCATTCCGACCATCTCCATTCTGGTGGCTCTGATCGGTACGTTCGGCTTCCTGGCCATCGCCGGCTTCTCGATCAACCTGCTGACGCTCTTCGCCCTGGTGCTCGCCATCGGTACGGTGGTCGACGACGCCATCATCGTCGTCGAGGCGGTGCAGGCGCGCTTCGACGTGGGCTACCGCTCGTCGTACCACGCCACCGTCGACGCCATGAGCGGCGTGACGTCGGCCATCATCACCTCGACGCTGGTCTTCATGGCCGTCTTCATCCCCGTGGCGATGATGGGCGGCACGTCGGGCGTCTTCTACACGCAGTTCGGTATCACGATGGCCGTGGCCGTGGGTCTGTCGGCCGTCAACGCCCTGACCCTCTCGCCGGCCCTCTGCGCCATGATGCTCAAGCCCTACATGGACGAGAAGGGCGAGATGCGCGACAACTTCGCGGCCCGCTTCCGCAAGGCCTTCAACGCCGCCTTCGGCGCCCTGCTGGCCAAGTACAAGAAGGGCGTGCTCGTCTTCCTGAAGCACAAGTGGCTCACGTGGGGCACGCTGGCCCTGGCCCTCGCGCTGCTCGTGGTGCTCATGCGCGACACGAAGACGGGTCTGGTGCCCGACGAGGACCAGGGTACGATCATGGTCAACGTGACCTGCGCCCCCGGCTCGTCGCTGGCCGAGACGACCGCCGTGATGAACCGCATCAGCGAACGCGTGGACGCCATCCCGCAGGTGCGCGACTATACGGCCGTCGCCGGCTACGGCATGATCGCCGGCCAGGGTTCGACCTACGGCATGATGATCATCAAGCTCAAGGACTGGAGCGAGCGTCCCGACGAGGAGGATGCCGTCAGCTCCGTGATCGGCCAGATCTACGCCCGCACGGCCGACATCAAGGATGCGCAGATCTTCGCCGTGGCGCCGCCGATGATTACCGGCTACGGTTCGTCGTCGGGCTTCTCGCTGCACCTGCAGGACCAGGCGGGCGGTGACATCGGCGACTTCTATGGCATCGCCCAGCAGTTCATCGGGGCGCTGAACCGGCGGCCCGAGGTGCAGATGGCCTATTCGACCTTCAACATCAACTTCCCGCAGTACATCGTCGACATCGACCCCGCGAAGGCGAAGCGCGCCGGCATCTCGCCCACGGAGATCCTCTCGACCCTCTCGGGCTACTACGGCGGCCAGTACGTTTCGTACTTCAACCGCTTCTCGAAGGTCTACCGCGTCATCATCCAGGCCGACCCGAAGTACCGTCTCGACACGGAGTCGCTCAACAACGTCTTCGTGCGGATGTCCAACGGCGAGATGGCCCCGATCAGCCAGTTCGTCGAGCTGACCAAGACCTACGGCTCGGAGGTGCTCAACCGCTTCAACCTCTACAACTCGATTGCCGTGAGCGGCACGGCGGCCGACGGCTACTCGTCGGGTGACGCCATCCAGGCCATCCGCGAGACGGCCTCGCAGACGCTTCCGCACGGCTACAGCTTCGAGTTCGACGGCATCACGCGCGAGGAGAGCCAGACCACGAACAACACGATGATCATCTTCGGCATCTGTATCCTGCTGATATACCTGATTCTGTGCGCCCTCTACGAGAGCTACTTCATTCCGTTCGCCGTGATTCTCTCGGTGCCCTGCGGACTGATGGGCAGCTTCCTCTTCGCCAAGCTGATGGGTCTGGAGAACAACATCTACCTCCAGACGGGTCTCATCATGCTGATCGGTCTGCTGGCCAAGACGGCCATCCTGCTGACCGAGTACGCCGCCGACCGCCGCGCCAAGGGCATGTCGCTCACGCAGGCCGCCTTCTCGGCCGCACAGGCCCGTCTGCGCCCCATCCTGATGACGGTGCTCACGATGATCTTCGGCATGCTCCCGCTGATGCTCTCGCACGGCGTGGGCGCCAACGGCAACTCGACGCTCGGCTCGGGCGTCGTGGGAGGTCTGATCGTCGGCTCGCTGGCGCTGCTCTTCCTCGTACCGGCCCTCTTCATCGTCTTCCAGACCATCCAGGAGAAGTTCCGGCCCGTGGAGTTCACCACGCCCGACTGGCAGGTGCGCGCCGAAATCGAGGCGGCACAGAAGGAGATGGACGACATTGCTGACAACCAGAAGAAGTAACGCGAGATGAAAAAGATAATCGTTCCGCTGCTCGCCGTGCTCATGTGCGGCTGCGGCATCTACAAACCCTACTCCCGCCCCGAGGTGGAGACCGACGGTCTCTACGGCCCCGGGGTCGGGACCACGGATACGACGTCGCTGGGCGACCTGCCCTGGCGCGAGGTATTCACCGACCCCTGCCTGCAGGCGCTCATCGAGGAGGGCCTGGCCAACAACACCGACCTGCTGACGGCGCAGCTGCGTGTGGAGGAGGCCCAGGCGACGCTCCGCTCGGCACGCCTCTCGTTCCTCCCCTCGTTCAACCTCGCGCCGCAGGGCGGCGTGAGCAGCTTCGACGGCTCGAAGGCGTCGTGGAGCTACAACCTGCCCCTCACGGCGAGCTGGGAGGTGGACATCTTCAGCCGTCTGCGCAACTCGAAGCTCCGCGCCAAGGCCCTCTACGCCCAGAGCAACGAGTACCGGCAGGCCGTGCAGACGCAGCTCATCGCCGGCATAGCCAACTACTACTACACGCTGCTGATGCTTGACGAGCAGCTGGCCATCACCTCGGCCACGGCCGAGAACTGGCGCAGCAGCGTCGAGACCATGCGAGCGATGAAGGAGGCGGGCATGACCACCGAGGCGGCCGTGGCCCAGAACGAGGCCACCTACCGCTCGGTGCTCAACTCCGTGCGTGACCTGGAGCAGACGCTCCGCGAGACCGAGAACGGCTTCTCGGTGCTGCTGGGCAGCGCCGCCCGCACCATCGAGCGGGGACGGCTCTCGGCGCAGCGCGTCCCCGAGCACCTCGCCGTGGGCGTGCCCGTGCAGATGCTCTCCAACCGTCCGGACGTGCGCTCGGCCGAGACGTCGCTCATGGCGGCCTACTATGCCACCGCGGCGGCCCGTTCGGCCCTCTACCCCAACCTGACGCTCAGCGGCACGGTGGGGTGGACCAACAGCGCCGGTTCGCTCGTGGTCAACCCGGGGGCCCTGCTCCTCAATGCCGCGGGCCAGCTGCTCCAGCCCCTCTTCAACGCCGGCGCCAACCGTGCGCAGCTGAAGATCGCCAAGGCGCAGCAGCAGGAGGCGCTGCTCGCCTACGAGCAGACGCTGCTCAACGCCGGCGCCGAGGTGAACGACGCCCTCACGCAGTGCCAGACGGCCCGCGCCAAGCGCGAGGACCGCGGCCGGCAGATCGCCTCGCTCGAGCGGGCCGTGGAGAGCACCGAGCTGCTCATGCAGCACGGCACGACCACCTATCTGGAGGTCCTCACCGCGCAGCAGAGCCTTCTTTCGGCCCGGCTTACGCAGGTGACCGACCGCTTCGACGAACTGCAGGGTTTCGTGAACCTCTACCAGGCTCTGGGCGGCGGTCGCGACCTGGAGCAGCAGGAGCAGAACGATGAGACACGGCAGCAGCGCTGACACCCCGCGCCTTGTCCTCGAACAGACGCAGCGCTTCATGCTCCGCAACGGCCTCCGGGCCCTGCGGGTCGATGAGCTGGTCGCCCGTCTCGGCATCTCGAAGCGGACGCTCTACGGCCTCTTCGGCGACAAGACCTCGCTCATCGACCGCTCCCTCGGAGCCCTCTTCGAGGAGTGGGACGCCGCGATAGGGCGCCGGTGCGACGGCGGCGAGCCGCCGCTGGTCCGAGCCTGCGGACTGGTCGACGAACTGGTGTGCCGGCTCGACTCGGCGGGGCTCCCCATGCTCCGCGAGCTGCACGACGACGAGGAGCGCCGTCCCCTCTATGCGGAGCGGATGCGGGGTTGGGCACAGCGTCTCGGGGCGCTGCTCGACGAGGCCGTTGCTGCGGGCTGCTGCGACTCCCGGACCGATTGCGGCGTCATGGCCCGCGGGCTGCTGCTGTGGCTCGATACGGCCCGGCTGCAGGGTCTCCCGCCCCGCGAGCAGAGCCTCTTCGCGCTGGCGCTTCTGCGCGGCATCGCCACGCCGGCCGGCCTCGACGGCCTCGACGGCCGGGCGGCGGAGGGGTGACGGCGCGTGCGGCCCCGACAGTGAAGGCGGCGCGATACCCG
>CASELE010000023.1 GCA_949288735.1 uncultured Alistipes sp. | reverse complement strand
CGCAATTAACCGAGCTGTTACAGAGATAGCGACAGGAGGAATTTATGGCTAAAAATCCGTCCAATCCATGCGAAATAACTATCTTTGTATCGAAACACGCTCCCAATGAAAAAAGAAGCAGGATACGTATACATTCTGACCAATCCGAGCTTTAAGGAGGACTGGGTGAAAATCGGCAAGAGCTCACGTCCGGTAGATATTCGATCGAAAGAGCTGGACAACACGGCCGTACCGCTGCCGTTCGAGATCTACGCGACACTCAAGACCTCGAAGTACGAAGCGGTCGAGAAGTTGATTCACAAGACCATCGACCGGCTGACCGATCTGCGCATCCGCCAAAATCGGGAGTTTTTCAACGTGTCTCCCGCCAAAGCGTTGGACATCCTGCGCGACATATCGACCACGCTCGACGATGCCGAAATAGACGAGGTCCATCTCGGTGAAACGCGATTCAGGAGGCCTGAACCGGAGGAGACCGCCGAGAACGGGAAGAAACGGGCCCGTTTCAGGTTCAGCATGGTCAATATCCCGATCGGAGCGACCCTGGTTTTCGTGCCTGCAGGAATCGAAGTAAAGGTTGCGGACGACGACCACGTCGAATACGAAGGACGCCTCTACAAACTCTCGCCCTTCGTCGGGACCTTTATGCCCGAGGAGCGCCGCAATACCTCGGGGGCATATCAAGGGGCTAAGTTCTTCTCCTATAAAGGCGAGATACTGACCGACCTGCGCGCCCGCTGCGAACACGAGGAGCCGTGAGTCCGGCAGCCTACGGAAGCGGAGAGGCGACGACGATTGCTTTGGCGCACCGGAGCAACTCCGGTGCGCCAAGGTTCATTGAAACAGTCATTCCGAATCGGGCATATGTTGCACGGACCTGGAGAGTTCCCGGCTCGGAACGAGTATCAGGCCGGCTCTCCGGTCAGCCGTCTGTAGGCCCGCAGATAGCGTTTGAGCCGCTCGATATCCATGTCCGACAGGTATGGCAGGCGGCGGATATCCATGTTGTCCGTGAGGTCGTTCAACTTGACCGCCACGGCCAGCGGATTGCCCTTTATCCGGTCGATATAGAGATCGTAGGGCACCTTGGGGTCATGGGTCAGACAGCGTAGCGCCGCAATAACCCCGGGGGCGAATCCTTCGGCGGCCAGCCCCTCCAGAGTCCAGTCGCTGTCTTCGACCACATCGTGCAACACCCCGACGATCATCTCTTCTGTCGTCCTCCCGGCGGCCATGACCCGCAGCGGATGGCCGATATAGTCGTTGCCGGCCTTGTCGTGCTGGCCGCGGTGCGCCTCGGCGGCAATCTCGATGGCCCGCTCCAAGGTACTCATAGCTTATCCGCGTCTAAAACGTTTCGCCTATCGTCTGTCAAGCAACATTACCGCCGGTATCGTCTTCCAGTCTTCCGTTTTGGTCTGGTAGCGGTAAGTTCCGACCTGATAGAAACACTTGTCGCCGGTGGCGGAGAGTTCCAGCCCGTCGTAGAAATGCGCATCGCTATCGCCTATAAGCAAGACAGGTGTCATCATCGAGGAGATGGACAAACCGAAGTCTTCGGCGATATTATTGACAAGATTATCAAAACTGAGCTCCAGGGCCAGCGCATGTCTGTCATCCAGGGTTTGCATGATACTGTATTGCTCCGCGTCCATCATCTGCCCTCTTTCATCGAATACGGTCAGACCGGATATGGCGGAATTGCTCTTCACGTTATAAACGACCCACATAGCGACAACGGTCAGAACTATTCCCAAAAATGCTCCTGAAAGAAAAATCCAAAACTTGTTCATGTCTGCAATGGTTTTATATCATCAAATATAACGATTCGTATGAACAAAAACAAATAAATAGAGACTTTCATGCCGGGTGCACTATCGGCGAACCCGCCGATTGAATACTCGGATACGGATCGCCGCAGCCCGACGTCCGGGCCGGGAGAACGAACGCGGGTACAAGAGTTCGGCGCATGAGCCCGTTCGAGCAGGCTCGCAAGCTCTCGGCACGCTGCGCGCGTTCGGACGAACCCGCTACCGCAAGCGGGCAGCGGGTATTCGTCGGAACCGCCGGCAAAATTCCGCCAGGTCCTTCGGCATGAAGCAATGGCCCCGCATCATACCGATATAAAAGCGCTCCGGGGAACATGCATTCCCCGGAGCGGCCCCGCATTCGCGCCTTACTCGATTCTTACCGCATCGAGATAACCCGGATGACAGGCTCCGGCCCGTTTCAGATCGAGGCCGTAGATGCGCATGAATGCCATTGCGACATCATTGCCGCCATTCGAAGTCAGCGGGTTGTACCCCGTCGTCGGAATCTCGACGCTCATTCATTTTTCCAATTATATGCACACCATAACCTGCAAAGACTAAAGCGACAATGATGATTACTCCAATGAGTCCTCTGGGGTTTTCTTCTCCCGTCTTAATAAGCTCCTTTAGCGAGTTTGCTGTTTCATTAATGTAGTTCATATATTCATTTTTTAGGAGTTCCTATTCTTACATCTTCGTACAAAAAGGTGCAATCCCACCTGTTTCCACTCGAACAACCGGCACCAGCAGCGCCTTCTTTCAATATGGAATACAAGCAGTCCGCACCCATACGGATGTGTGCAGACCGTGCTTATTCTTCCCTTGAGGTCGGAAGCTTTGTTGAAGCTCCCAAACAAAATTGGCGGTTTCGTTGTTCAAGGAATCCTAAGATTCACGCGTCTACTATCATGTCGCAAACCCATCGCAGGCTTGCCTTACAAAGACAATAGAAAATTCGCACAATCCGCGGGGTGCGGCTGATTAATTAACTGCTTTCAAATTTTTCATGGGGCCTGTTCTTTATCTTCGACAACAAAATTACAGCGCGGGATGCTTTCTCTCGTGCTGCAATACGATCGGATTTCGGCCGCACCGACGATAAAGTACGCATTCGGTAAAATAGGACCGAATAGAGGTAAATAACCCGGTACTGGACAAGATTCCGTCGGGGTCATCCTCGAACGGGGCGGCGGACCGGGCGGCGGCAAAACAGATGACCGGCAATGTGACTTGCGGGAGGTGGCGGCGGAACCCTCAGAGTATCGGCGAGAGAGGACAAGTCGCCAACCGTCTGCCGCCAATATCGCCGGTACAAAATAAAAAGAACCGATAACGATATGTAAATCATATTGCTATCGGTTCTGCTGGTAGCGGGAGAGAGACTTGAACTCTCGACCTCATGATTATGAATCATGCGCTCTAACCAGCTGAGCTATCCCGCCATGCCCTTAAAGCGAATGCAAAGATAACGGTTTTTTCCATCCGTGCAAAATCTTTGGCGCATATTTTTCAAAGATTCTCGACCGCAACGGCATTACCCCTCCCCTGCTCCCCGCCGGGCCGGGGTCCGACTCTTCCCTCATGTCCTTGCGGGAAGGTCGGACTCCCCACCGTATGTCCGTTCCGGACGGGACGGAGACCCGCCGCGGGACGACTACGAGAGAGAGACTACAGCAACATCCGGCGCAACTCGTCGCAACTCTCGCATGGGGCGTCGTAACGGAACAGGAAAGTCCGCAAACCGAAACGGGCCGCCGTCTCAAGGTTGGCGGGACGGTCGTCGATAAAGAGCGTCTCGGAGGGTTGGAGCGCGTAGCGGTCGAGCAGTATCTCGTAGATGCGCGGCTCGGGTTTCACCGTATGGACCTCGCACGACACGACCTCGCCGTCGAAGTGGCCGTAGACCGGAAAGGTGCGCAGGTAATCGATGAACTCGCGCGACATGTTCGACAGGACGTAGAGTCCGTAACCGGCCTCCCTCAACGCTCCGACCAGCTGTTCGGTCGGCCGCACGGGCTCCTGCAGGGAGATGGCCCGGGCCAGATAGCGGTCGCACTCCTCGCGCGTACAGCCGTTGATGCGGCACAGCTCGTCGGCCGTACGGTCGAGCGACCACGTACCGCGGTCGTACTCCTCCCAGAAGTGAGGCATCTGCGGAGCCCGCACGAATTCGAAGAAACGGACGAAGTCTGGGGTGCACTTGCGCGCATCGCGGGCGAAAAGCACGCCGCCCAAGTCGAATACCACATTTTTCATGGGGCAAAGATAATTCTGACGTTCGGAAAAACAACACGGAAAGAGCGCCGTTATCGCGCCATGCCGCAGCATGCCGTTCCGCAACGCATACTCCACGCGTCCCCCGAAAGGTCCGACCGGACGCCGCGCATCGGCGCAAGCGAGAGAGCGGAGCCGCCTGTGGCGGCTCCGCTCTCTCGCTTTGCGGAACGGGGTTACGACCCGAAGTTGTCGTAGAGGATATTCTCGGGCGGCACGCCGAGATTGTCGAGCATCCTGACCACCGAATCGATCATCATCGGAGGTCCGCACATGAGGTAGATGCAGTCCTCGGGAGCCTGATGATTCTTCAGATAGTTCTCGTAGAGCACGTTGTGCACGAAGCCCGGCGTGTAGGGTACGCCTGCGGCATCGGCTTCGGGATCGGGACGGTCGAGCGCCAGATGGAACGAGAAATTGGGGAACTCCTTCTCGATTTCGTGGAACTCCGTAAGATAGGGAGCCTCCTTCAGCGCCCGGGCACCGTACCAGAAGGAGACGGGGCGCTTCGTCCGCTCGGTCTTGAACAGGTGCATGATGTGGCTGCGCATGGGAGCCATGCCGGCGCCGCCGCCGATGAAGACGAGCTCCTGCGTATCGGGCAGATTGTCGGGCAGGAAGAACTCGCCGTAGGGGCCCGAAATGGTCACCTTGTCGCCCGGCTTGCGCGAGAATATGTACGACGAGCAGATGCCCGGATTCACCTTCATGAACGAACCCGACGCCCGGTCGAACGGCGGCGTGGCGATGCGGATGTTGAGCATGATAATGTTGCCCTCGGCCGGATGGTTGGCCATGGAGTAGGCACGGAAGGTGGGTTCGGGATTGGTCGTCCGCAGGTCCCACATCTTCATGCGGTCCCAGTCGGCCCGGTACTTCTCGTCGACCTCCATATCCGAGAAACGGATCTCCTTGTAGGCCGGCACGTCGATCTGGATGTAGCCGCCGCTGCGGAAATTGAGCGTCTCGCCTTCGGGAAGCTTCACGACGAACTCCTTGAGGAAGGTCGAGATGTTCCGGTTGGAGATGACCTCGCACTCCCACTTCTTCACCCCGAGCACCGCCTCGGGAACGCGGATCTTGAGGTCGTTCTTCACCTTCACCTGGCAGCCCAGGCGCCAGTGCTCCTTGGCCATGCGCCGCGTGATGAAGCCCGTTTCGGTCGGCAGGATGTCGCCGCCGCCCTCCAGCACCTGGCATTTGCACATGCCGCACGAACCGCCGCCGCCGCAGGCCGACGGAAGGAAGACCTTGTTGTTGGCCAGCGTGGCGAGGAGCGTCGATCCGCTTTCGGTGCGGATCACCTTTTCGCCGTCGTTGATGTCGATCGACACCTCGCCCGACGATGTGAGTTTCGCCTTCGCAAAGAGCAGCAGCCCCACCAGCAGGAGGGTCACCACCAGAAAGGCGATGATCGCCGCAATGATAATCGTTGTATTCATTTTCCGGTCTCTTTTTGAAAGGTTAGAACTGGATACCCGAGAAGATCATGAAGGCGATACCCATCAGGCCCGTGATGATGAAGGCGATGCCCGGACCGCGCAGGGCGGCCGGAATCTGCGAATAGGTGGTCTTCTCGCGGATCGCCGCCATCATCACGATGGCCAGCCACCAGCCCAGACCCGAGCCCAGACCGTAGACAACCGACTGCCAGCACGTGGTGATCTCCAGCGCGTCGACCTTCTGCTGCATGAAGAGCGAACCGCCCATGATGGCGCAGTTCACGGCGATCAGCGGCAGGAAGATGCCCAGCTGGTTGTAAAGCGTCGGCGAGAACTTCTCGACGGCCATCTCCACGAGCTGCGTGAAGGCCGCAATCATGGCGATGAAGACGATGAAGGCCAGGAAATCGAGATTCACGTCGGGCAGACCGGCCCAGGCGAGGGCGCCGGCCTTCAGCACATGTTCGTAGAGGAGGTAGTTCAGCGGCACGGTCATCACCATGACGAACGTGACGGCGGCACCCAGTCCGAGTGCGGTCTTCACGCTCTTCGACACGGCGATGTAGGAGCACATGCCGAAGAAGAAGGCGAAGACCATGTTGTCGATGAAAATCGACCGAATGAATATGTTCAGGGATTCCATACGTCAATACCTCCTATTTTTCCTGTAAATCCTTGTTGCGCGAGCGGTGTACCCAGATGATGCAGCCCACGATGATGAGCGCCATGGGCGGGAAGAGCATGATGCCGCAGTTGGAGTAGAATCCGCCTTCGGACATGTACCAGCTCTCGGGGATGATCTGGTAACCGTAGAGCGTACCCGAACCGAAAAGCTCGCGGAAGAAGGCGATGATCACCAGAATCAGGCCATACCCCAGACCGTTGCCGATACCGTCGAGGAACGAGGGCCAGGGCTTGTTGGCCAGGGCGAAGGCCTCGACGCGGCCCATGACGATACAGTTGGTGATGATGAGTCCCACGTAGACCGAGAGCTGTTTCGAGACATCGTAGACATAGGCCTTGAGCAGCTGATCGACGAGAATCACCAGAGCCGCGATCACCACGAGCTGCACGATGATACGGATACGGGCAGGCACGCCGTTGCGCAGCAGCGACATCACCAGGTTCGAGAAGCCGGTCACCACCGTCACCGAAAGGGCCATGACGATGGCGGGCTTGAGCTGCACCGTGACGGCCAGCGACGAGCAGATACCGAGAATCTGCACGATGACGGGGTTGTTCGCCGAGAAGGGCCCCGTCAGATACTTCATGTTCTTGGCCGAGAACAAGGGTTCCTTTTCCTGCTTACTCATGGCTTGCTGCGTTCGTTGCGTTCGACATTGCGGGGGCCTCCGCCGTGCGGTGCGCCTCCAGATAGGGAAGATAGTGCTCCAGGCTGTTGTAGATCATGGCCGACACGCCGTCGGAGGTCTTCGTACCGCCGGTGATGGCGTCGACCTCATGGTCGATATTCTCGGCCGTGGCACCGCCCTTGCGGAGCGACACGGCCACGAATTCGTCGCCGCGGAAGATCTTCTTGCCCACGAAATGGGCCTGGAACTTCGGGGTCGAAATCTCGGCGCCCAGACCGGGCGTCTCGCCCTTGTGGGCCATCACTATACCGGCTACGGTATCCATGTCGCCCTCGAGAGCCATGTATCCCCACACGGGACCCCAGAGTCCCATGCCGGTCAGGGGCACCACCACGCGGCCGTCCTCGGCCACGAAGAGCGGGAACTTGCCGTCGGCAAAGGCGCCGGGCAGATCCTTGAGCAGCTCGAAGACGTCGTCGCCCTCGATTTCACGCCCCTCCGAATCGAGCACGATACCGCGGATAAAGGCATCGTAGCTGATGCCGCGGGCGGCGATGTAGTCGGCCGCCTCCTGGTCGTTCGCCGCCGCCTCGGCCGCGAAGAGCGACTGAAGAATCGAATTCTTCTTCTCGTTGAGCTCGTTGGCATACTGCCGGTCCTTGAGCGAAAGCGACGCTACGGCCAGCAGCAGAGCCACGACCACGACCATCACCGTGGAGTAGACGATGATGTAGGGATTGCTGTTCGGATCGCTGAAGAGCCCCTTCTTTTTCAGTTCCGTGAATTCCGACGCGGGCGCGCCGCAGAGGGGGCATTTTTCGGGTGCGGCCGCTCCTTCGTGGATGTAGCCGCAAATGTTGCATTTGAACTTCTTGGTTGCCATGACGCCCCTATTTTGCCAGTTTCATACGTTTCTTGCGGCGTGCGACATTGGCCTCGACCACATAGTAGTCGACCAGCGGCGCCAGCGCATTCATGAAGAGAATCGAAAGCATCATGCCCTCGGGATAGGCCGGATTCACCAGACGGATCATGATGGCGATCGCACCCGTGAGGAAGCCCACGATGTACTTGCCCTTGTTCGTCTGGGCCGACGTGACGGGATCGGTTGCCATGAATACGGCACCGAAGGCGAATCCGCCCACGATCAGATGCCACCAGGCGGGTACGTCACGCATGTAGGTGAGCATCGACACGAGCGAAGCGTTCTCCTCGGGATCGAGGCCCTCGATATTCGCCGTACTGCCGATCCAGTTGAAGAAGAGCGCCATGAGGAATCCGCCCGCAAAGACCGAGAGCATCGTCCGCCACGAAGCTACGCCCGTCAGCAGCAGGATGGCCGCACCGATGAGGATGCAGAGCGTCGAGGTCTCGCCGAACGATCCCGGGATGAACCCGAGGAAGGCGTCGAGCGGCGAGAAGGTCATCGTCCCGGTGGTGGAGAACTGCTCCAGGGCCGTTGCACCGCTGGCCGTATCGACGGGGGCTCCCATCATCGTCCAGTCGGAGTACCAGACCGCGGCTCCCGACATGGAGGGGGTATAGGCGAAGAAGGCGAAGGCACGCGCCACGAGCGCCGGATTGAAGACGTTCATGCCCGTACCGCCGAACACCTCCTTGCAGAAGACCACGGAGAAGGCGGTCGAGAGGGCCACCATCCACAGCGGGGTGCTGACGGGAAAGATCATCGGTATGAGGAGACCCGTCACCAGAAAGCCCTCGTTCACCTCGTGGCCGCGAGCCTGGGCGAAGGCGAATTCGATGCCCAGGCCCACGATGTAGGAGACGCAGAGCATCGGCAGCACGCGGACCAGACCGTAGAAGAAGGCGCGGAAGCCCTCCAGACCGGCGAAGAGGCCCGTATTGTAGCAGCCGAAGAGGAAGGCGGGAATCAGCGCCAGGACCACGACGATCATCGTACGTTTCATGTCGTTGCAGTCGCGGATGTGCACGCCGCGCGTCGTCGTCGTGTTCGGCACGAAGAGGAAGGTCTCGAAAGCCTCGAAAGTCGATTCGAGGAAGCCCAGCCGTCCGCCCTTGGAGAAGGTGGGCTTGATTTTATCCATGAATTTGCGCAGTCCCATCGTCAGGCCTCCTTGATCATTAAGTTAATACCGTCACGGATGATTTGCTGGATGGCGATCTTCGAGGGGTCGACGAACTCGCAGAGCGCGAGATCCTCCTCGACCACTTCGTAGATGCCGAGATTCTCCATCTTCTCGATGTCGCCCGCCAGACAGGCCTTCAGCAGATACATCGGATAGATGTCCATCGGCAGATAGCGCTCGTAGAGTCCCGTCACGACGAAGGGACGCTCGCCGCCGTTCATATTCGTATCGAGATCGTAGACGCGCTTCGGGCAGAGCCACGAGAAGTAGGAGCGCGACACCGAGAACTTCTTCAGACGCGGCATGGCCCATCCCAGTAGTTCGTAACGGTCGCCTTCGGGAATCACCGTCAGCTGGTTGGCGCCGAACGATACGAAGCCGTCTGCCTCGCACCTGCGGCCCGTGAGCACATTGCCCGAAATGATGCGCACGTGTTCCTCCTCGCCACGGGGTCTGAGTCGTCCGGCAAGCGTCGACTCGACCGAAGCGCCCGAGATGATGCGCACGTACTGCGGATCGGCCACCTCGGAACCCGTCACGGCGATCGTACGGGTCATATCCACACGGCCCGTCGCGAAGAGACGGCCGATAACGGCCAGGTCCTGGATGTTGACCGTCCAGACCACTTCGCCCTTGTTCACGGGGGCCACATGATGGATCTGCACGCCGACATTGCCCGCCGGATGCTTGCCCGCGAACCGATGGAGTTCCGCGCCGGCGAGCTTCGCGGCCGCCCCCTCGACCCCGGCACGCACCGAGAGATGCACGTTTCCGGACGTGAGCCGGCGCAGCACCTCGATACCCTGCTGCAGGTCGTCGAGCCGGTCGCGCAGCACGTAATCGAAGTCGGGAGCCAGCGGCGCCGTATCGAAGGCCGAGACGAAGATGTCGCGCGGCGTATCCGACGGATTGGCAATGATGCCGTAGGGACGCTGGATGAGCATCGGCCACAGGCCCGACCGGAGCAGGCGCTCCACAATCTCCTCGCGCGACGCCGTACGCACGTCGAGAGGCGGGAACTCCTCGTACTGCAGCTCGGCGTCGGGCTGTACCGTCACGGAGAGGATCCGCCGCTTCTCACCCCGGTTCACGGCCGCTACCGTACCGCTGACGGGCGAAGTGAAGAGGACGCGCTCATCGTACTTGTTGAAGAAGAGCGGCGTACCGGCTTTCACTCGATCTCCGGGCGTAACCAGCAGCTTGGGAACGACGCCCTCGAAGTCGAGCGGCGACACGGCGTACACGGCAGAACGCGGCGCATCGGCCGTGACCTCCCGGGCCCGTCCCACGAGATTGATGTCGAGACCCTTGCGTAAGGTAATGATTTTCGACATTTTACTGTTGTTTTGGTTAATGTTCGCTATCTGTGTTTTCTGGTTCCGGTGTATGCTGTTAGCAGGCTAACAGGTAAAAACGCGTGCAAATGTACGAAACTATTTCAAACTACCCCGTTTCGTCGAATTATTTTTTCGCATGAAATTCCTACTTTTGCGACGCATGGCCGCTCCGCTCGTCGACATACACACCCACCGCCCTCCGGAACAGGGTGTCATCACGCTCCGAAGCGCAGGCATCCACCCCTGGGAGGCGGACGGCCGCAGCATAGCCGAACTGCTGCCCCTGCCCGAGGGGACGCAGGCCATCGGCGAGACGGGACTCGACGGCGTGCGGGGCGCTCCGCCCGGAGAGCAGCTGCGGCTGCTGCGCGAGCAGCTCGACCTGGCCGAACGGCTGGGGCTGCCCGTCGTGCTGCACTGCGTGCGCACCTTCGAGCCGCTGATGCGGGAGCTGCACGGACGCCCCCTGCGGGCCATACTCTTCCACGGATTCGTCGGCTCGCCCGAACAGGCGCTGCGGGCCGCGGCACGGGGGTACAGTCTCTCGTTCGGCATACGGTCCTTCCGCTCGCCGCGCACGCTTGCCGCCCTGCGCGTCCTCCCGGTCGGATGCATCTTCTGCGAAACGGACGACGACCCCGCACCGATCGGGGAGATCTACAGGCTCGTGGCCCGCGAACGCGGCATCGGCACGGAGGAGCTGGCCGAGGCGCTGTGGCACAATTACGAACGATTTATCGGAAAGGAGAGCGAATGACGGAACCCTGGATGGAACGCACCGAACTGCTGTTCGGTGCCGAAAAGTGCGAGCGGCTGCGCTGCGCGAGCGTGCTGATCGTAGGCGTAGGCGGCGTGGGAGCCTATGCCGCCGAGATGATTGCCCGCGCGGGCGTGGGACGGATGACCGTAGCCGATGCCGACACGGTGAGCGAGAGCAACATCAACCGCCAGCTCGTGGCGCTGCACTCCACCGTAGGACGTCCCAAGGTCGCCGTACTGGCCGAACGTCTACGCGACATCAATCCGCAGATAGACCTCCGGGAGGTCGAACGCTACATCCGCGACGAGGAGACGGCCCTCCTGCTCGATTCCGAACGGTTCGACTACGTGGTGGATGCCATCGATACGCTCTCGCCCAAACTGGCGCTCATCGAGGAGTGTCTACGACGCGGCATCCCGCTCGTCAGCTCGATGGGAGCCGGGGCGAAGACCGACCCTACGAAACTCGAAATCGCCGACATCGGAGCCACGCACCACTGCCCTCTGGCCCACATGCTGCGCAAACGGCTCCACAAGCGGGGCATACGCAGCGGGTTCCGGGCCGTCTTCTCGCCCGAACCCGTACGGCCCGGCGCCATGATCGTCTGCGAGGAGCGCAACAAGAAGTCGAACGTCGGGACCGTATCCTATCTGCCGGCCCTCTTCGGAATAGGCTGCGCCTCGGTGGTTATCCGCGGACTCGTCGGCGAGCTGGAGTAGGAGGCGATACGCGCACCATCGGGAAAAACCTCTATATTTGCCGCCGGTGTCGCCGGACGTCAGCCATCGGAGGCGACGCAGCGACCCGGGCCGTGGGCAGACACTCCGCACGGAAAATGAGTACATTAAAAAACGAATCGCCATGACACCGAACATCGTCTTTCTGGACGAATACTCGCTCGGGGGCGCCGACACGCAAGCGCTCCGCTCCTTGGGCAACTACACCTCCTACGAGACCACGGAGGCCGACCAGACCGTCGCCCGCTCGCTCGACGCCGACATCGTCATCACCAACAAGGTCCTCATGGACCGCGCCGTCATCGAGTCGCTGCCCCGTCTGCGGCTCATCTGCGTCGCCGCCACCGGCACGAACAACGTGGACCTCGAGGCCGCCCGCGAACGGGGCGTCGCCGTGAAGAATGTCGCCGGGTACTCCACCCACTCCGTCGCCGAGGCGGCCGTCGGCGCCGCCATCGCCCTCTTCCGGCAGTCGCTCTACTACGACCGGTACACGAAGGAGCGTTACGCCGCATCGGGACTGCAGTTCCACTTCGGGCGTCCGACCCGTCAGCTCCACGGCGCGCGCTGGGGCATCGTCGGACTGGGGAACATCGGCCGTGAGGTGGCCAAGATCGCCACGGTGCTGGGCTGCGAGGTACGCTACACCTCCACGTCGGGCGTCGTCCGCGAGGAGCCCTACCCCGCCGTGGCGCTCAGCGAGCTGCTGCCCTGGGCCGACATCGTATCGGTACACTGTCCCCTCAACAGCCGCACCCACGGTCTCATCGGGGCCCCGGAGCTCTCGCTGATGAAGCACTCGGCCATCCTCGTCAATGTGGCGCGCGGCGGCATCGTCAGCGAACCCGGACTGGCCGAGGCGCTCGACCGCGGCAAGATCGCCGGCGCGGCGCTCGACGTCTTCGAACACGAGCCCCTGCCGGCGGAGAGTCCGCTGCTGCATATCAAGGAGCCCGACCGTCTGCTGCTCTCGCCCCACAACGCCTGGTCGGCACAGGAGGCCGTCCGCGTCCTGGTCCGGGAGATCGCCCGCAACATCACCGAATTCCTCGCATGACCGACCGCGACACCCGTCGCCGGGCCCTCTTCGACTTCCTCGATCGCCGCGGCATACCCTACACATGGTACGAGCATCCCGAAGCGCGTACCTGCGAGGAGGCCCGCCGCTGGTGGCGCGACGACGGCTCGACGCACTGTAAAAATATCTTTCTGCGCAACCACAAGGGAGACCGCCACTATCTCGTCTGCTTCAAGGCCTCGGAACAGCTCGGCATCCGCGACCTCGAACGCCGGCTCGGCGAGGGCAAGCTCACCTTCGCATCGGCGCGGCGCTTGGAGCACTACCTGGGCGTGGAGAGCGGATCGGTCTCTCCCTTCGGCCTCATCAACGACACGGAGCATCACGTGCACCTCTTTCTCGACCGTGCGCTGGAGCATGCCCCTTCCTACGCCTTCCATCCCAACGACAACCGCGCCACGGTGGTCATCGCGCACGACGCCTTTCTCGCCTATCTCGCCGCCGCGGGAAACACCTACGAGTTTTCGGACCTCTGTCCGGAGCGTGCGCGGAATCCGGACCTCTGACACGCGGCACAGCAGCGTGCCCCGCGTACGGAATACAGAACGGCGACAGGGTTCAAACCATGAAAAAAACCGACAGAGTCTCCACTCTTGCCGGTTTTTTTCGTACATTTGGGACACGAAACCCTAAAAACTGCAACCGCATTATGAAAAAACTGGCCTTTACACTGCTCTTCGCCCTCGCGGGCATCTGCACGCTGTCTGCGCAGAACACCCAGTCGGACATCATGTCCTATCTGCGTACGGAGGGCTACGCGCCCCAGATCGACCAGGACGGCGACGTCATGTTCAAGGTACAGGGACTGACCTGGTACGCCATCGTAAAGGAGATCGCCGACGACGGCTTCGCCTATGTCGAGATCCGTGTACCGTTCGGCACCACCAGCTCGCTCACGACGCTGACCCGCGCGGCCACCGACCTCAACCGGCAGAAGTACCTTTGCAAGTGCATCGCCTTTTCGGACGGCAGCGAGGAGAACACCTTCCAGGTTGGCATGGAGTTCGCCACCGCATCCAGGGCCAACACCGAACTGCAGATGAAGCTGGCGATCGACCTCATCCCCAACTGGATCGACGAAGTCAGCGACATTCTCTGATCCCTCTGACCGATCTCACGGAGCGAAGGGCCGGCCCGCAATAACGCCGGCCCATCCGGAATTCCGGCCGGCCCTTCGCTCTTTCCGTCGCCGCGCCCCGTCGCACGGAACGCAGGAAACCCCGTCGCTACCGCCACACGACCCGCACGCAGGGCGCACCGCTGCGCCGCGCCGCCTCGATACCGGGAATGGAGTCCTCGAAGACGAGGCACTCGTCCGGAGCGGTTCCCTCCCGGTTCATGGCCAGCAGGAAACCCTCGGGATCCGGCTTGCCCCGCATCACGTCTGCACCCGTCACCACGCCGTCGACCCCCCGGTCCAGACGGAGATGTTCCATCGCGTGACGGATATTGTCGGGCGCTCCGGTAGAGACAACCCACGCCCGGCCCCCCGCAGCCCGGAACTCCTGCACGAACCGCCACAGCGGTTCGTTGAGCCGCACCGTATCGAAATACGAGGGATATAGCTCCGACTTGCGGCGTCGCAGCCGGTCGCGTTCTCCGGAATCGGACACACCCTTGCGCTCCAGGAACTCGGCACAGCGCACTCCGAAATAGGCTCCGAAGTACTCGTCGCGCTCCAACGCGATACCCGCCTCGGCGAGCGTACGGGCATAGGCCCGGTAGTTGGCCTCGCGCGTATCGGCAAGCGTCCCGTCGAAATCGAGCAGCAGCAGGCGCAGCCGCCCGTACACCCGCACCGGAACGGGCACGTCGCGCACGAGGCGGCCCTCCTCCCCCACGAAGAACGGCCTCGCCGCCGCGGCTCCGACATCCTTACCGCAAACCAGCATCGTCAATCGAACGACTGGAGTCCCGACTGCGCGATGCGGATGATGCGCTGATACTCGACAGGCGAGAGCTCCATGAAGAAATAGTGTATCGGATCGACCCGTATGCCGTTGTGCCGCACCTCGTAATGGAGATGCGGAGCCAGCGAGAGACCCGTATCGCCCGACAGTGCGATGATATCGCCGCGTCGGACACGCTGGCCGCGCCGCACCTGCACGCTGTGGAGGTGGGCATAGGTGGTCTCGTAGCCGTTGCCGTGATCGATCACCACGGTGCGTCCCGAAGTGGAGCTGCGGCGCGCGACATCCTTCACCGTACCGTCGGCCGTAGCGAAGACGCTCGACCCCTCGGGAATGGCGTAGTCGACCCCCTGGTGCGACTGGAGGGTCTTGTAGAAGGGGTGTATCCGCATTCCGTAGGAGGCGGTGAGCAGCGTAAGCTGTTCATTGATGACGGGCTGGATTGCCGGAATACGGCGGCCGGCATCGCCGGCCGAATCGACGGCGCGCCGCATGGCGAGATAACTCTCAGAAAGCCGGCCGAGACGCTGCCCGGCCTCGTCGAGACGCCGGCGGAAGCGGTGCAGCAGCTGCCGCGAGCTCTGTTCCAGGCTGCGCTCGTACTCCTCGGCCCGGAAAGCCTCGTAGTCGGCATCGAGGTCGTAGGGGTCCGACTCGAAAAGCGTACGGAAAACGCTCCGGTCGCGGGCCGCGAGATTGTCGAGTACGACCCGCAGCGAATCGTAGCGCGCCGACATGGCGGCATAATCGTCACGCAGACGATCGGTCGAGTGGCGGAGACGGTACTCCACGGGCGTATCGAAGAAGAAGGCGATGGCGACATAGTAGAGCACGGCGGCACCCGTCCACACGAGGGCGCCGACCGTCACACGGACGGCTATCTGTTTGCGGCGCCGGCGGCGGCGAAGGCGTTCGAGGTCTCTCTTCGGGGTCATGACGCTTACATCTCGAAATTCGTATCGTGCAGCTCCTCGAGCAGCCGGTCGTACTCCTCGGCCGTCATGTCACGATTGAAATAGTTGATCGGGTTGACGGGCACACCCTTGTGTATCACCTCATAGTGCAAATGCGGAGCGGTAGAGCGGCCCGTATTGCCCGTCTCGCCTATCTTTTGGCCCCGCACGACGCGGTCGCCCCTGCTGACGAGCACCTTACTCAGATGGGCGTAGCGGGTCTTGTAGCCGAAGGCGTGGTCGAGCAGGATCTGATGGCCGAATCCGCCGTTCTCGCCCCGGGGCGCCGCAATCTCGACCACGGCGTCGCCCGTGGCATAGACGGGGGTCCCGCGGTCGCAGCCGAAATCGACCCCGTTGTGGGGAGCGATACGGTGCAGAATGGGGTGCATCCGCCGCGGATTGAAGGCTCCGATGTGGTTGTTGTGGAGCGCCGCCCGGTCGATGGGCCAGATGGCCGGTATCGATGCCGACATGCGCTCCTTGTCGTGGGCCAGCGCCTGCAGTTCGTCGAACGAACGCGACTCGTTGTAGATGGCCAGCGTCAGCTCGTCGAGCCGGCGGCCGATGCCGGCGGCCAGCTCCGCATAGGGTCCCGGTTCCGCCTCCGCGCCGCGTTCGGGAGACAGCTCCGTCACGGAACCCGAAGCGGGCGCCACGGCGAAGAGCGATCGGTATACCCGCTCGTCGCGGTGGCGGATCGCCTCCACTTCGCGCTGCGCCGCACTTATGCGCTCCTGCAGCACCAGACAACGGTCCACCAGCTCGCGGTTGGCACGGACGATACGGTACATTTTGGGCGTATAAAAAAGATAGGAGAAGAGGACATTGGCCACCGAGACAAAGATAAAGCCCAGCAAAATCTTGCGCAACAGCTTGTAGGCCTTCAGCCGGAAGAGGACAGAGGTCATCTCCGATACCACCTGCTGTGCGTCGTGCGTCAGCTCGCCGAGTGCTCCGTTCCTGCGTTCCATGCTTCCAAAAAACTCCTTGCGGCAGTGCAAAATTAGGTGAAAAGATGTAATTTTGCAACCTGTATAACCAACGGGAAAACCGGGACAACAAGTATATAGCAATATATGGAATCGAACGAAATCCGCCGCATTTTTCTGGAATTCTTTGCCGGCAAGGGCCATGCCATCGTACCGTCGGCTCCGATGGTGGTGAAGAACGACCCCACGCTGATGTTCACCAACGCGGGCATGAACCAGTTCAAGGATATCTTCCTCGGCAACGCACCGCGCAAATATCCCCGCGCGGCCGACACGCAGAAGTGTCTGCGCGTCTCGGGCAAGCACAACGACCTGGAGGAGGTGGGACACGACACCTACCACCACACCATGTTCGAGATGCTGGGCAACTGGTCCTACGGCGACTACTTCAAGAAGGAGGCCATCGGCTGGGCCTGGGAACTGCTCCACGACGTATACGGGCTGCCCGCCGACCGTCTCTACGCCACCGTCTTCGAGGGTTCGGAGGAGGACGGCGTCGCCTTCGACAGCGAAGCCTACGACTATTGGAAGCAATATCTGCCCGAAGAGCACATCATCCGAGGCAACAAGCACGACAACTTCTGGGAGATGGGCGAGACGGGCCCCTGCGGCCCCTGCTCCGAGATACACTTCGACCTGCGCGACGAAGCCGAAATAGCCGTGCGGCCGGGTCGCGAGCTGGTCAATGCGGGCCATCCGCAGGTCATCGAGATCTGGAATCTGGTCTTCATGCAGTTCAACCGCAAGGCCAACGGCTCGCTCGAACCGCTTCCGGCACGCAACGTCGATACGGGCATGGGCTTCGAGCGCCTCTGCATGATTCTGCAGGGCAAGAAGTCGAACTACGACACCGACGTCTTCCAGCCCACCATCGGCCGCATCGCCGCCCTCGCGGGCAAGCGCTACGGCGACGACCCGAAGGCCGACGTGGCCATGCGCGTGGTGGCCGACCATCTGCGCGCCATCGCCTTCTCGATAGCCGACGGGCAGCTCCCCTCGAACGTCAAGGCGGGTTATGTCATCCGCCGCATCCTGCGCCGTGCCGTCCGCTACGGCTACACCTATCTGGGCTTCAACGAGCCCTTCATCTGCCGTCTGGTAGCGGGTCTCGTGGAGCAGATGGGGAACCAGTTCCCCGAACTGCGGGCACAGCAGACCCTCATCGAAAAGGTCATCGAAGAGGAGGAGGCCTCGTTCCTGCGCACGCTCGCGACGGGCATCTCGCTGCTCGACGGAGTGATCGCCCGCACGAAACGCGAAGGCGGCAACCTCATCTCGGGGCGCGACGCCTTCGTGCTCTACGACACCTACGGTTTCCCCATCGACCTCACCGAACTCATCGCCCGCGAGCAGGGCGCCGAGGTGGATCTGAAAGCCTTCGAACAGGAGCTGCAGGCCCAGAAGGAGCGTTCGCGCCATGCCGCCGCGGTCGATACGGACGACTGGGTGGAACTGGTGCCCATCCGCGAAAGCCTCTTCACGGGTTACGACACGCTGACCGAGGAGATACGCATCGCCCGATACAGGCGTGTGGTATCGAAGAACCGCACCACCTACCAGCTGGTGTTCGACCGCACCCCCTTCTACGGCAACTCGGGCGGTCAGATCGGTGATGTGGGCATCATCGAGAACGACAGGGAGCGTATCCCCATCGTCGCCACCGAGAAGGAGAACGGGCTCATCATCCACATTGCGGAACGCCTGCCCGAACACCCCGAAGCCCGATTCACGGCCCGCGTCGACGCCGACAAACGGCAGTCGGCAGCCAACAACCACACGGCCACCCACCTCATGCACGAGGCGCTCCGCAAGGTTCTGGGCACCCATGTCGAGCAGAAGGGCTCGCTCGTAACGCCCGAAGGCCTGCGTTTCGACTTCTCGCACTTCCAGAAGGTAACACCCGAAGAGCTGCGCAAAGTGGAGCGGCTCGTAAACCGCGCCGTACGCGCCGACTATCCGCTCGAGGAGAACCGCAACGCCACCAAGGAGGAGGCCGAACGGTGCGGCGCGATGATGCTCTTCGGTGAAAAGTACGGCGACCGTGTACGCATGGTGCGCTTCGGCACATCTGTCGAGCTCTGCGGCGGCACGCACACCCGGTCGACGGGAACAATCGGCATGTTCAAGATTCTGAACGAAAGCGCTATATCTGCCGGCGTGCGACGCATCGAAGCCACTACGGGCGAACAGGCCGAAAAGGTACTCTACGCAGCCGAGGATACGCTTCGCAGCATCGTCTCCTATCTGCACAACCCGCAGGTGGAGCAGGCCGTACGGAAGATGGTCGAGAGCAACGAGTCGCTCTCGAAGGAGATCGAGGAGCTGCGGCGGGCACAGGTGGCCGAACTGGCACGCAAGATCATCGATTCGACCCCCGAGCGCGACGGCATCCAGCTGCTCGCCGCACAGACGGAGCAGAATCCCGAGACGGTGAAGGATCTGGCCTATAGTTTGCGGGCCCGTTCACCGAAACTCCTCTTCGTGCAGGGGTCGCTCTACGGCGGCAAACCCACGCTCACTGTCATGCTGGGCGAAGAGATTGTAGCCCGGGGCGGAAATGCCGGACAGGCCGTCCGCGAAGCGGCCCGGCTGATGCAGGGCGGCGGCGGCGGACAGCCCTTCTTCGCCACGGCCGGCGGCCGTAATGCCGAGGGGCTTCAGGCGGCCATTGACAAGGCCGTGGAGCTCATCCGGGCCCAGCTCAAGTAACGGAACGGACAAAACAGGTTCAGGTCAGTTAAAGGTTAACATATCACATGAGTACGAACAAGGTATTGCTGATGATTCTCGACGGCTGGGGAGAGGGCCGTCACGATCGCTCGGATGCGATCTTCACGACCCATCCGGCCTACATCGAGGCGATGACGGCGAAATACCCCCATGCGCACCTGCGCACCGACGGGGAGAACGTCGGTCTGCCCGACGGGCAGATGGGCAATTCGGAGGTGGGTCACCTCAACATCGGTGCGGGACGCGTGGTCTATCAGGACCTCGTGAAGATCAACCGCGCCTGCGCCGACGGCTCCATCCTGCGGAATCCGGAGGTGGTACGGGCCTTCGAATACGCCCGGCGCGAAGGTGTAAGCGTACATTTCATGGGACTCGTCTCGGACGGCGGCGTGCATTCGTCGCTCGACCATCTCTTCAAGCTGTGCGACATTGCGGCCGAATACCGCATCGGGAAGTGCTTCGTCCACTGCTTTATGGACGGCCGCGATACCGACCCGCACAGCGGCAAGGGCTTCATCGAGCGGCTGGAACGTCACATGGCCTCCACGACCGGACGCATCGCCACGGTGATGGGGCGCTACTACGCCATGGACCGCGACAAGCGATGGGAACGCATCCGCCTGGCCTACGACGCACTGGTGAACGGTGCGGGCGAACGGACGTCGTCCCCGGCCGATGCCGTGCAGAAATCCTATGACGAGGGGGTGACGGACGAATTCATCAAGCCCTGCGTCTGTATCGACGCCGAGGGCAATCCCGTCGGCACGATCCGTCCGAACGACGTGGTCATCTTCTTCAACTACCGCAACGACCGCGCCAAGGAGCTGACCATCGTCCTCACGCAGCAGGACATGCCCGAGGAGGGCATGCGGACACTGCCCCTCTACTACTGCTGCATGACCCCCTACGACGCCACCTTCAAGGGCGTACACATCCTCTTCGACAAGGAGAATGTGCCCGACACCATCGGAGAGTGGATCTCGAAACAGGGGCTCACGCAGTTGCGTATCGCCGAGACGGAGAAGTATGCCCACGTGACCTTCTTCCTCAACGGCGGCCGCGAGGAGAAGTTCCCGGGCGAGGAACGCATTCTGGTACCGTCGCCCAAGGTGGCGACCTACGACCTGAAGCCCGAGATGAGCGCCTGCGAGGTCAAGGAGCGGCTGGTCGAGGCGCTCGACACACGCCGCTTCGACTTCATCTGTCTCAATTTCGCCAACGGCGACATGGTCGGACATACCGGGGTCTACGACGCCATCTGCAAGGCCGTGAAGGCGGTGGATGCCTGCGTCGCCGACGTGGTCGAGGCGGCGAAACGCAACGGCTACGAGGTGGTGATGATCGCCGACCACGGCAATGCCGACCACGCGCTCAATGCGGACGGAACTCCCAATACGGCCCACTCGCTCAACCCCGTACCCATCGTCGTGGTGTCGGAGCGCGTGCGGAGCATCCGCGACGGCATTCTGGCCGACGTAGCCCCTACGGTGCTGAAGCTGATGGGTGTGGAGCAGCCCGCCGAAATGACGGGAACGCCGCTCGTCGAGATGAAGTAGGGCCCCGGATACGGGTACACAGGCAAAGCCCCCGGCCGTGTACGGCCGGGGGCTTCATCGTATTCTCCGCCACGCACGCGGCAGTCCTTATCGGGTTCAACGGCGGCAGAGCGAACGGAAATCGCAGTAAAGACAGCTATCCGGATCATCGCACGGGCTGAACGGAACCGACGGATCGTAGAGTTCGGCGAGCGTCCGGCGCACCCGCTCCTCGAAGGCGGGGCCGAACGACGAGTAGCGGGGCCCCGCCTCGCCCGAACGGTCGACAAGCTGCGGCACATAGTCGGGTCTGTTCATCGAGCGCACGTAATAGAGCGCAGGCTCCACGTCGCGGCCTTCGGCCCGGTGGAGCATCATGGCGTAGGTCATCGTCTGCAGGACGTTGGCCATCCGTTCCTTGCCCTTGCCCGTAAAGAGATGCTCCATGCTCCTGTACTGAAGCTTTACCTGGCCCGTCTTGTAGTCGACTACCCGCAGCGTACCGTCGTCGAGCGAGTCGATGCGGTCGGCGCGGCCCGCCAGACGCACGCTGAGCGTTCGGCCCGCAGATTCGAAGGGGTATTCGCAGGATACATCCTTCTCGATGCCGCACACGGCAAAGGCATCGTGCGCCGCATCATAGCGGACGATGCCCTCCTTCAGATAGCGTGCGACGATGTCACGCACCACGAGCAACGTCCCCGAGTAGTCCTTTTCGGTCGCACCGGCGTCATGCAGGCAGTTGGCTTCGATGGCCTGGCGCACCGCCTCGTCGGCCGATCCGCCCCGCACGAGCGCCTGCAGCGTCCGGCCGGGATGCGCCTCGTCCATCACTTTGGTGTAGAGCCGTTGCGCGGCATCGTGCAGGATGGTTCCGAAGAGCGGATTGTCCACCTCCTCGGTCAGTTCGTCTTCCGGACGGATACGGGCTACGGAGTGGTAATAGAAGCGAAGCGGACAGGCCACGTAACGCGTGAGGGCGGTCGGCGAGAGTGCGGGTACATAACCGTCGGCCCCGACGGGAGAGGTGGTGAGATAGCGTTCGAGCCTTCCCATAATCTCAGGGCTCTTCGCGATTTGCGGGAGGCTGGACGGCACGAGATTCACGTCCACGCCCACCTCCGTCCGCACGAGCGGCAGTCCGCTCTCGTAGCCGAGCTGGTAGATATAGCGGCTCGGCTCGCCCGTCGAACGGTCGTCGGCCTGCGAACAGTAGAGCATCCAGACATTGCGCGCCCGTTGCAGCAGACGGTAGAAGTAGTAGGCATAGACCCCCTCGTGGTGCTCGGGCATGGGCAGGCCGTAGGCCGCCCGCAGGTTGTAGGGGACGAACGAGGGCTGCACGAGCCGGTTGCCCGGAAAGTTGTCGTCGGTCATCGAGAGGATGATCACGTTCTCGAAATCGAGGTTGCGCGTCTCGAGGATACCCATGACCTGAACCCCTTCGAGCGGTTCGCCCTCGAAGGGGATGCGCAGCGTACGCAGCATGCGGCGCACGAGCGACGAGAAGATCTCCTCCGACACCTCGAGGTCGCACGCCTCGAGCGACTGCGTCGTCTTGGTCAGCTGCTCGGCCACCAGAGCAAGGTATTCCACCCGACGGCTCTTCTCTCCGGCATAGGGCTGCCGGGCCGCCGCCGCGACCGCATCGGAGAGATAGCGCGCCAAGGCTCGCCATCCGTCGGCCGGGGCGAAGAGCTTCCGCAGCAGGTCGTTGCGGCCGAGCCACGACGCCGTCACGGTGATCCGGCGGCTCTCGACGAGCTCGCCGCGCAGCCCGGCAATCCCTTCGGGATCCGATTCGGTGACATAGGGATGCATCAGCAACCCCGTAACATCGGCATGGTAGAAGTGCGTCTCGCCGCCCCGTGTACGCCGGTGGCGCTGCAGTTCGAGAAGACGCTCCACGAAGGTCGAGACCATCGTCTGCCGCAACGGATAACCCATCGTCACGTTGACCGGACACCCCTCGGAGGGCAGCGCATGGAGCAGCGGCAGAAGCAGATTCTCGTCGGTCAGCACCACGGCGGTCTCCGTGCCGAGCGGTTTGCCGGTACGTTCCGTGAGTTCGCGCAGAATACGCCCCGCCCACTTGCACTGCGCCGCATCGGAGGGAAGAGCCACCGCCTCGATGTGTTTGGTCCGCCGCATGGCATCGTGCGTCAGCTCCGCGCACGGCGGAAAGAGCCTCAGGTTTTCGCGCACGAAGAGCCCCGCCTCCTGCCGGCGGTCAGTCACATAGTAATCGTCGTAATCCCAATAGAAATCGGCACGGGCCTGCGTTGCGAGCGCGTGGAAAAGGGTACGTTCGCATTCGGAGAGGGCATTGAAACCGGCCACGACGAAACGCCGCGTCCCGGCGCCCGGTATCGCGGCCTCGCCCGACTCCAGCCGTTCGGCGGCCATGCGCTGGATCATGCCCGGATAACCGATGCCCAGTTCCGCGAGCCGTTCGCGGTAGAGACGGTAGACCTCGGCGAGCGAACGCCACACCTTCAGGAAGCGGCGCTTCTCCTCCGAGAGGTCGCCCTCGCCCAGCAGCGTCGTCCAGAACGAACGCAGGATGCCGAGCTGGGCAGGATTCAGATAGGAGACATCCGCCTCCAGCTCCTTCAGGTCGGAGACGTTGCGAAAGAGCCTTCCGGCATCGATACGGTACTTGTCCACCGTATCGAAATCGTTGAGCAACAGCTCGCCCCACGCATAGAAGCGGTCGAACGGTTCGGCATGGAACCGCGTGTATATCTTGTAGAGTTCCGTTACGAGACGGATGCGGTCACCCGCCTTAAGTCCGGCGATTCCGGACATCAGATCGTCGATGGCGAGCCATTCGGGCTGCCACATCGGCTCCGTCGCAAGACGCGAGAGCGCATCGACGAAGAAGAGGCGCGCACGCCTCGACGGAAAGAGCACCGCGAGTTCCGAGACATCGCGGCCGTACCGGCCGTAGAGATCGGCCGCCACCTCGCTGATGAAACCCTGCATGGAGCGTCAATGCGTCTTTTCGACCGTGCCGCCCGTAAAGCCCGAGCCGCCGCGCACTAACGCGGGCTCGCCCGCATAGCGGATCCGGGCACCGGTCGACGTACGCGATTCGAGCCGCTCGGAAGCCGACACCGAGACCTCGGCCCGGTTCGACGCTTCGGCACGCACGGCCATCGCCTCGAGACCCGAAGCATCGACCCGGCCGGTCACGGCCCGCAGCGTCAGGTAACGCGTCCGGCCCGACAAGCTGACCCGGCAGACGCCCGAAGCGTCGACCAGCAGATCCTGCACGTCGAAACGGGCGTCGACCGATGCCGAACCCACGACCACGAGATCGACCATCGACCCGTGCAGTGGCTCGGGCGCGACGAGCGTGGCGTTCGTCACTCGGATTGCGCGCAGGTCGTGCACGCAGAGCTTCACCTCGGTCACCGACGTGCGGCGGCTCTCGGCACGCTCCGTCACGGTCAGCACCCCCTCCTTCACTTCGGCCCGGAAGCGCGACGTATAGGATCCTTTCGTATCGTAGACGATGCGGGGGGCCTCCGTCTCGGGGACCTGCTCGACAGTCACGCGGAAGGGGCCCGTGAAGACCGCCTCGGTGAATTCGGCCAGCCATTCGCTGCGTTCACCCTCCTGGGCCGGAGCGGTCAGGGCGCAGGCCGACAACAGCAGACACATAATCAGCTTTTTCATCATTCGCTCGATATTTTTGCAGTGCCAAGATACGAATTTTTTTCGGGTCGTATCGCAGATTCGCCGATTATGACTATCTTTAGCTGCTTATTCGCGATTCAAACATGGCCAAAGCAAGGATTCTGAGTGCGAGCGCAGGCTCGGGCAAGACCTACCGGCTCGCCTACCAGTACGTGCGCGACGCCCTGGCGGAACCGGGGCGCTACCGCCATATCCTCGCCGTCACCTTTACCAACAAGGCCACCGAGGAGATGAAGTCACGCATCCTCGAGCGCATTCACGAACTCGCCTCGGGAGAACCGAGCCCCTACCTGGACGAACTGCAGGGCGAACTGCGCATCGACGAACGGGAGCTCCGCGCACGGGCCCGCGAGGTACGGTCGGCCATACTGCACGACTACTCGCACTTCACGGTGCTGACCATCGACAAGTTCTTCCAGCGCATCCTGCGTGCCTTCATCCGCGAGCTGGGCATCGCTCCCGACTACAATACCGAAATAGAGACGGATCTCCTCGTCCGCCGCGGCGCCGACCTGCTGGTAGACCAGATCACCACCGACACCGAGCTGCGCCGCTGGATGATGGAATTCGCGCAGGAGCGCATCGAGGAGGGAAGCACCTGGGACATCCGCGAAGGGGTCCTGGCCCTGAGCGGCGAGCTCTTCAAGGAGCGCAACCGTCAGGCACTGGAGTCGGGCCGGTCGAAGAAGGATCTGCACCGCATCGTGGAGCGCATCACGGCAGCCGCCAGACGGTCGCAGGCCGAGATGCAGGCTCTCGCCCGCCGCATCATGGAGCGCATCGGAGAGGAGGGGCTCACCGTCGACGACTTTCCCAACAAGAGCAAGGGCTTCATGGCCTACGTGCGGCGCACGGCCGAAGGCGCCATCGAAGCCTACGGCGCACGCATGCGCGACGCCTGCGAGGAAGACAAACCGTGGAAAGGTTCCGCAGAAGCGTTGCGGCCCGAACTGCAGCCTCTGCTCCGCGAATTGTGCGCCCTCTACGACCGTCACTGCCGATTCTGGCACACGACCGCACTGCTGCGCGAAAACTACCGCAGTTTCGCCCTGCTCGCAGACCTCTATGCCCGCGTACGAGGCATCTGCGACGAGGAGAACACGCTGCTGCTCTCCGAAACGAAACATATCCTCTCCGAATTCATCGGGCACAACGACGCCCCCTTCATCTACGAGAAGGCCGGTACGCGCTACGACCGCTTCCTCATCGACGAATTCCAGGACACCTCCGTACGGGAATGGGAGAACTTCCTGCCGCTGCTGCAGAACGCCGTCGCCCAGTCCGAGGATACGGCCGTGCTGCTCGTGGGTGACATCAAGCAGTCGATCTACCGCTGGCGCGGAGGCGACTGGCGCATCCTGCACTCGGCGGCGCGCGAGGCTCTCGGAGCGGAAAATACCGAAATCGTACGGTTGCGCGAAAACTACCGCAGCCTGCCCGAGGTGGTCGAATTCAACAACCGCATCATCGGCCGGGCGGTGGCCGCGGACAATGCCTGGCTGAATGATATCACGGCCCGGGCGCACGAAGAGGGGCTGCTCCCGGACTCCGCGTTCGGCGAACTGGCCGACACGCTGGCCGACGCCTATGGCGACCACGAACAAATCGCCGCACGGCGGAGCGACCGCCGCGGCTTCGTCCGCGTGGCCGGCGGAGGAGAGGAGGCTCCCCTCGTGGAGTGGATCTGCGAGATGCTCGACCGCGGATTCCGCCCCTGCGACATCCTGATACTGGTACGTTCGAACCGCGAAGGGACCCGTATCGCCGAAAAGCTGCTCGCCTTCAAGTACGCGAACGAAGACCCGCGCTACCGTTTCGACGTCATGACGCAGGAGGCCCTGACCATAGGCAGCGCCCCCATATGCGGATTCCTGGCCGCAACGCTCCGTCTCGCGGTAAGGCCCTCCGACACGATGGCCCGCGCCCTTCACGACGACTATCTGGGATTCGCCGCGGAGGCTCCGCTGCCGGCCGAAGAGCTCGAATTTCTCGGTTCGCTGCGCCCCCTCTCGCCCGAAGAGGCCTTCGAACGCATCGTCCTGCGCTACCGTCTCCACGAGCGCCGCGACGAAATCGCCTACCTGCAGGCCTTCCACGATTCGGTCATCCGCTTCTGCTCGCGACGCACGGCCGACATCCCGCTCTTTCTGGAGTGGTGGAACGAGACGGGCTGCGGACAGTCACTCGGGGTCGAACGGAGCGCTACGACCGTAGGTATCATGACCATCCACAAGGCCAAGGGACTGCAGAACAAGGTGGTCATTCTCCCCTGCTGTTCGTGGCCGCTCGATCCGGAGCCCAACAAAAGACCCGTAATCTGGAGCGAGGCCCGGACCGATCAGACCGCGGATCTCGGCGCCATCCCCATCTATTACAAAAAGGAGATGGAAGCGTCACACTTCTCGGAAGACTATTTCCGCGAGATGGTCTACACCCACGTGGACAACATCAACCTCCTCTACGTCGCCTTCACCCGGGCCGAAGAGGCCCTGCTCATATATGTTCCGAAGTCGGTCGGCAGGAACGTGGGGACCCTGCTGCAGCAATGCCTCGACACGGAAGAGACGGAGGAGGAGCTGCTCCGCGAATTCGGGGAGGCGGCGCCGCCGGCCACGAGCCGTTCCGACGGCGGCAAACGCCGCCATCTCCGGCTCGACGACTACCCCACCTCCGAAGCCGACCTGCGGCTCCGGCTCCCCTCGCAGCGCTACTTCGAGACGGAGGAAGAGCCGGAGCTGGCTCCGCGCAATCTCGGCATCCTGCTCCACCGGGCCTTCGAAGGGGCCGAAACGGCCGCCGACATCGCCGAGGCGCTCAGGACGATGCGCACCGACGGCCTACTGTCGCAGGAGGAGGCGGCCGCGCTGCAGCGCGACGTGGACGAAGCCTTCGCCGACGAGCGGGTGCGCGAATGGTTCGGCGACGGATGGGACCGCGTCCGCAACGAGACCGCCATCGTCGTACCGCACGACAGCCGGCTGCGGCGCCCCGACCGCGTAATGGTGCGCGGCGACCGGGCCGTGGTGGTCGACTACAAGTTCGGCGAACTCGACGCGGAACGCTACCGGCGGCAGCTGGGCGAATATGCCGGGCTGCTGCGCCGCATGGGCTACACCCGGACCGAAGGCTATCTGTGGTACGTCCGGCGCAAAAAGATCGAACGGGTAATCTGACGCTTGCCATGAAGAGTACGCTGCTCGACATCATACCCCGCCCCTTCAGACGACGCAGTATCGGCGTCGCCTTCACCGTCTTCGCACGGGCGTTGCTCAACTTTCTCGGTCTCGCGCTGCTGCTTCCCGTACTGATGATGATTCTCGACGCCCGGAGCATCCACACCAATCCCTGGCTCGCCGCGCTCTACGAACGGGGAGGATTCACGAGCGACCGTCTCTTCGTGGCGCTGCTCTGCGGAGGCGTGGTGGCGGTGATACTTATCAAATCGCTGCTCGTGCTGGCGCTCTACCGCTCGGAGCGCAACTTCATCCACGACCTCTACGCCCACCTGTCGCACCGGCTCTACGTCGCCTACCACAACCGCGGGCTCCCCTTCATCAAGAGCGCCAATTCGGCCGAGCTGTCTCGCAACGTCAACGTGGTCTGCCTCACCTTCGTCTCGGGAGTGCTGCGTCCCATTGCCACCATTGCGGGCGAGGCGGCCCTCTTCATGCTGCTCTTTGCGGCCTTCGCCCTCTACGACATCACGGCGGCAGGCCTCATCCTGCTCGTCTTTCTGCCTGCCGCATGGCTCTACTACGCGCTGGTGCGCAACCGACTCAACCGCTACGGCGAGGACGAGAACCGCGCCCACCGAGAAAAGGCCCGCACGGTGGCCGAGACATTCCGCGGCTATCCCGACATCGAGATCAACAACGCCTTTCCGTCGCTGCTCGACCGCTTCGACCGCGCAACGGCCGAGGTGGTGCGCACCCGCTCCAAGGAGGCGACCGTCGGCATGCTGCCCCAGATGTTCACCGAGGTGGGTCTCGCCCTGGGCATGGCGCTGCTCGTAATCATCGGCTCGGGAGCCGACGGCGAGCGCATGCGGCTCCTCTTCGGCATATTCGCCGTGGCGGCGCTCAGGCTCATGCCCTCGGTACGGAGCGTCCTGGCGGCATGGTCGGCCATCAAGTACAACCGCTACACAATCGGAATCCTGCATGCGGCCGACCTCGCACATGCCGACACGAGCGTCGAACGCGAAACGGAACGGATGCCCTTTCGCCGTTCGCTCGAAGTGCGTCACCTCTCGTTCCGCTACCCCGATGCCGAACGGGAGACGCTCAGCGACCTATCGCTCACACTTCGCCGCGGCGAGCGGCTCGGCATACGCGGCGCTTCGGGTGCAGGCAAGACCACGCTCTTCAACCTGCTGCTCGGATTCTACGAGCCTACCGGCGGCGAGATACTCATCGACGGCGTGCCGCTCACGCGCGAGAACCGGCGCCGCTGGCAGAACAACGTGGGCTACGTCTCGCAGAACGTCTTCATCGCCGACAGCACCTTCCTGGCCAACGTGGCCCTCGGCACGCCCGAGGAGCTCATCGACCGGCGCCGCGCCGAACGGGCCCTCGAGGCGGCCCGGCTCGGAACCTTCGTCAGCTCGCTGCCCCGGGGCATGGATACGCCCATCGGCGAGTGCGGCTGCCGCCTTTCGGGCGGTCAGCGGCAGCGCATCGGCATAGCACGGGCGCTCTACCGCCAGGCCGACGTGCTCTTCTTCGACGAGGCCACCTCGTCGCTCGACAGCCGTACGGAGGAGGACGTGAACCGCTCGATCGCCGAGCTGTCCGACGCGAACAAGGAGCTGACCATCGTCGTCATCGCCCACCGCGACAGCTCGCTCGACTACTGCGACCGCGTAGTCACCATAGGAGAACAAACGCAAAACACGCACTGAACGATATGGACTACATCATCGCCGGACACCGCATCCGGCTGACGGACGAGGGTTCATCCAACGCCTTCGCCCGTGCCCTGGCCCCCTTCCTCGCGCCGCAGGCGGAGGGAGCGAAGGATGAGCCGCTGCTCATACTGGAGAACGGCGCCGTCCTCTCGCCCGACGACTATGCGTTCACGGAGCTCGACACCTTTCCGTTCGACGACGCCGACGCAGACTGCCGTTTCGGCCGTCACGCCTCCGGATATCTCTTCCGCATGGATCCGCGCCGGGGCGGCACACCGGTTCTCTTCGAGCAGACCGACGGTACGGCCGTCGTGCGCAGCAACGTAGGCCACCGGACCGCATTCTACCGCTTCGGGCTCTGGATGACGTACGGCATAGCCACGGCACCGCACGGCACCGTGGCCATCCACTCCTCGGTCATCCGCATGGGTGACGGCGCCGTCCTCTTCCTGGGCGAATCGGGTACCGGCAAGAGCACCCACACACGCCTGTGGCGCGAACATGTTCCGGGGGCCGAACTGCTCAACGACGACAGCCCCGTCGTACGCATCGAAGAGGGAGGGGTCTTCGTCTACGGATCGCCGTGGAGCGGCAAGACCCCCTGCTACCGCAACGAGCGCTTCCCCGTCCGGGCCATCGTACGGCTGAGCCAGGCCCCGCACAACCGCATCCGCCGGCTCTCCACGCTGCAGGCCATCGGAGCCATGCTGCCCTCGTGTCCGCCCGCCTTCGCCTACGACGGCACCCTGCAGGACGCCGTCTGCTCGACCGTCGGCGAGATCATCGCACGCGTACCGGTATACCACCTCGAGTGTCTGCCCGACGAGGCCGCCGCCCGTCTGTCGTTCGAAACCGTCTTCGGGGAGGGGACGAAGCCATGCAACTGACCAACGAACTCTTCTTCGCCCGCGTCGAGGAGGAGCTCGGCGAAGGACATACCGTACAACTCCGCATAAAGGGAGGCAGCATGCGCCCGCTGCTGCGCAGCGATCGCGATCGCGTGGTGCTGACCCCCTATCGTCCCGGCGAGGCGCTGCGCTGCGGACAGATCGTGCTCTTCCGTTACCGCGGACAACACATCCTGCACCGCATCGTACGCATCGAGGGCGACCGCCTCATTCTGGAGGGCGACGGCAACTACCGTCGCCAGGAGCACTGCCGCGTGGCCGATGTGGCGGCGGTGATGCGCCGCGTCATCCGTCCCGACGGAGTCGAAATATCCTGCGATTCGGGTCGCTGGCGCCGCATGTCGCGCGCCTGGCTGATGTGGCCGCCCATCGTGCGACGCTACATTCTGGCACTGCTCTACCGGCTGGGCTACCGCTGACGCACAGGTTCCCCCGCGCTCTTTGCACGACACGTATTTTTCCTTATTTTTGCGGCGCCGGAGACTGCTCGACGGTCTCCGGTGCCGATATTCGTTCATTCGTATATTTTACCTATTCACCATTTTTCATGAAACGCTTTCATTCACAATTGCTCGATTTCTTCTGGATTCCCAATTACGACGCCTCCATCGCCTACCTGTCACGACTGGCCGAACCCGAACCCTGGGACTATTCGGACGCGACGGAGAAGCGCCACACGATTCTGAAAATCTATCTGGAGCATACCTTCCGCAAACTGCGCAGCGAAGGCAAGCTCTGCTTCACGCCCGACAACAGCTGGGTAAGCTTCCACACGGGGCTCATGACCCCCAATCTCGAAGGGATCTTCGCCCTGGCCGAAGCGAACAAGAACAACCAGAACGACGAACGCGAACGCGAATACCAGCCCTACGTCCTGAAGGCCTTCGTTCGTCAGAGCGACATACAGCTCATCGCCCGCTTCGCGGACCGGCTGCCCGAATCCGCCGACTACTTCCAGCGCCCCGAAGAGCTGATTTTCGATCCGAAATGCCGCATCGTACCGCAAATCGACCGCATGGCGACGGAGAACACCGAGCGCCTGCCGGGTTATCTGCGCGATCTGAGCGCCGAAGAGCTCCGGATGCGGCTCACGGCCGCCATCGACGAGACGCAGAAGACGGCACAGGCGCACTACAACATCGCCGTTCCGCAATACTACGAGGGACGGATTCAGCTGCTGCTCCCCATCCGCCTCGACCCGGGCTCGGCAGGCCCCGACATGGCTCTGGTAGTCCACAAGATAGGCGACAATGCCTACACGGCCCGGACCTGCCTCACACTGCGTATGGCCTACAACAACGCACGGCTCATCGCGCGGCCCCAGAGCAACTGGCTGAAGCCCTGACCTGACCTGACCTGACCTGACCGAACCGACACACGTCACACCAGCAAACGCACACGGCGGCCGACGCCGTACCTGCTCCACAGACGACAGGGGGAGATGCCGAACTGGCATCTCCCCCTGTCGTCTCTTCCCCGCCCGGACCGGACGGCACGACGGCACCGAGGAACGACGGAGACAGCCCGCTGCCGGATACGACGGCAACCTCCGCTCCGCTTTCCCGTCCGCACGGTGGAACCGGCGGAACGGGCGTCGTCATTCTGCCGGAAACGAAAACGGTCCGCTGCCTCAAGGCAGCGGACCGCACGGTAAACAGGTTTCGACGCGGACTATTCGCCCAGGGCGAAACGCTTGTATGCCACAATCGTAGCCTCCTTGTCAGCCTTGCGGATATACTCGGCGATCGTCTCCTTCTCACCTACGACAAGCTGGTTGAGCAGCGTGTTCTCCTCGAAGAACTTGCGCATCTTGCCCTCGGCAATCTTCTCCAGAATGTTATCGGGCTTGCCTGCGTTCTTCGGATCCTGCTTCATCGCCTCGACGGCGATCTTACGCTCGTGCTCCACTACCTCGGCTGGGCAATCCGCCTCCGAAATCGAGACGGGAGCCATGGCCGTAGCCTGCATCGCTACGGTATGCGCCACCTCCTCGGGTACGGCCTTATTGAAGCCCAGAATCGTGCCGAGCTTCTTGTTGAAGTGCACGTAAGCGGCGCAGTAGGGCGCCTCGATGCGGGCATAGTAGGCCAGCTCTATCTTCTCGCCCGTCTGACCCGACTTCTCGGTCACCATCTCCTCCACGGTGCGACCCTCGGCGTTCTTCACGGCGAGCAGCGTCTCACGGTCGGCGGCGTCGGCGGCCACGGCAATGTCCAGCATGGCCTGAGCCGAAGCGGAGTAGTCGGCGTTCTGTGCCACGAAGTCCGTCTCGCAGGCCAGGCAGAGCAGATAGGCCTTCTGGCCGACGATCTTCGATACGACGACACCCTCGGTGGCGACACGATCGGCACGCTTCGCAACGATGAGCTTGCCCTTCTCGCGGATGATGTCCTGTGCACGAGCGAAATCGCCCTCGGCCTCGACGAGCGCCTTCTTGCAGTCCATCATGCCCGCGCCGGTCATCTTGCGGAGCTTCATTACGTCTGCAGCTTTGATTTCCATAGTTCGTTATCTCTTGCTTAATATTGTCGTTGTCATCTGTCGGAAGCGCGCGGGCGCCGCTTACGGCGCCCGCCGCTCCGATTTGCGGTTCCGGCCCTACTCGGCCTTGGCCTCCTCGGCGCTCTCGGCCGCCGGAGCCTCGGCCGGTGCGGCCATCACGTCGGCCAGGGCGGCCTCCTGCGAATCGACCATCTTCACAGCCTTGCGGATACGGGGCTTGCCCTCACGCTTGGGGGCAGCGGCCTCGGCGGCCTCGGCCTCCTGGGCCTCCTTCTCACGCTCCAGACGGCGCTCCTCGGAGCCCTCGGCGATGGCGGCGCATACGGCATCCATCACAACGGCGATCGACTTCGTGGCGTCGTCGTTGGCCGGGATCACATAGTCGATGTCGGTAGGATCGCAGCAGGTGTCGACCATGGCGAATACGGGGATGCTCAGACGCTTGGCCTCCTTCACGGCATTGGCCTCCTTCTGCACGTCCACGACGAAGAGGGCGGCCGGCAGACGCGTCAGGTCGGCAATCGAACCGAGGTTCTTCTGCAGCTTGGCGCGCTGACGCTCGATCTGGAGCTTCTCTCGCTTCGAGAAGTTGTCGAACGTGCCGTCGTTGGTCATCTTGTCGATGGTGGCCATCTTCTTGACGGCCTTGCGGATGGTGGGGAAGTTGGTCAGCATGCCGCCTGCCCAGCGCTCCGTAACGTAGGGCATGCCGATAGCGGCGACCTTCTCGGCTACCACCTCCTTGGCCTGCTTCTTCGTGGCAACGAAGAGCACGCGGCGGCCGCTCTTGGCAATCTGCTTGAGGGCGGCGGCGGCCTCGTCGAGCTTCATCACCGTCTTGTGCAGGTCGATGATGTGGATGCCGTTCTTCTCCATGAAGATGTAGGGAGCCATTTTGGGGTTCCACTTGCGCTTCAGATGTCCGAAGTGCGCACCGGCCTCCAGCAGGGTATTGAAATCAGTACGTGACATTTCTGTTTTTTTCTAAGGGTTACAACTCTCTTTACTTCAACCCGCAGGTAGCGCTCCCGCAGGAGCGGTCCGGCAGATTTTCCGCGGCGGGGCAACCGGACGGCAGTCTTCGCTCTTTCGGAAGAATCGATCCGGTTTGGCGACCCACGCCGTGCATGCAACGTTCCGTCCGGGCGATTAACGCTTGCTGAACTGGAACTTGCGGCGTGCACCGGGCTGACCGGGCTTCTTACGCTCCACCTCGCGGGGGTCTCGCGTCAGGAAGCCGAGCTTCTTCAGCACGGGACGCAGTTCGGCGTCGATCTCGCACAGTGCACGGGCGATACCCAGACGGGCAGCCTCGGCCTGGCCCTTGATACCGCCACCGTCGAGGTTGATGGTGATATCGTAGTTCTCCAGCGTATTGGTTGCCAGCAGCGGCTGCTTCACCTGATACTGGAGGATATCGAGAGGGAAATATACGGCGAGCTCCTTGTGGTTGATGGTGATCTGACCCTTGCCCGGCTTCACGAATACACGGGCCACGGCGGCCTTGCGGCGGCCTACGGTATTTACAACTTCCATAGCTCCTACTTAATCTCGTTCAACTTGATGGCCTTCGGGTTCTGTGCGGCGTGCGGATGCTCGGGGCCCGCATAGACCTTCAGGTTCTTGAAGATGGCTTCGCCCAGACGGGTCTTGGGCAGCATTCCCTTAACGGCCTTCTCGATTACGAAGGTCGGCTTCTTGGCCAGATAGTCGGCAGGCGTAGCGAAGCGCTGGCCGCCGGGGTATCCGGTGTGGCGCGTGTAGACCTTGCCGGTCATCTTGTTGCCCGTGAGCTTCACCTTCTCCGCATTGATCACGATGACATAGTCACCGCAGTCGGCGTGGGGCGTGTAGCAGGGCTTGTTCTTGCCGCGGAGAATCTTTGCGACCTGCGAGGCAAGACGTCCGAGGACCTCGTTCGTCGCGTCGATCACCACCCACTCCTTGGGCGTGTTCGCGGCGTTGGCCGAGATCGTCTTGTAGCTTAATGAATCCACTGTAGTACTTTAGTTTAACTAGTTTGTAACCTTATTCCCGCACTATACGGGTTCGCAAAGGTACGAATTATTTTCCGTTCATGCAAAAACGCAAGCGATGAAGATGAAAAAGTTATCCGCGATGCCGCCGCCCCTCTCCGCACGACGCCGCATGCCGCGGGAAGCAAGAGGCGGGAGAGGTCCGCAGACCTCTCCCGCCTCTGTCCGGAAGAATCGCCTCTATTATCCGAGGAACGACAGCAGGATACCCGCAGCCACGGCCGAGCCGACCACACCGGCCACGTTGGGACCCATGGCATGCATGAGCAGGAAGTTGCTCGGGTTCTCCTTCTGACCCTCGATCTGCGATACGCGGGCTGCCATCGGCACGGCCGAGACGCCCGCCGAGCCGATCAGCGGGTTGATCTTATTCTCCTCCTTCGAGAAGAGGTTCATCAGCTTGGCGAGCAGCACGCCGCTGGCCGTACCCAGTCCGAAGGCGACGACGCCCAGCACGAGGATGCCCAGCGTGCGGAAGTTCAGGAAGGTCTCGGCCGTAGCGGTGGCGCCGACGGTCAGACCGAGGAAGATCACCACGATGTTCATCATCTCGTTCTGCACGGTCTTGCTCAGACGGTCCACCACGCCGCACTCCTTCATCAGGTTACCGAGCATGAGGCTGCCCACCAGCGGCGTGGCGTCGGGCAGCAGCAGCGCGATGATGACCGTGATGACGATCGGGAAGAGGATGCGCTCCACCTTCGAGACGGGACGCAGCGTCCGCATGCGGATGGCACGCTCCTTCTTCGTGGTCAGCGCCCGCATGATGGGGGGCTGGATCACCGGCACGAGGGCCATGTAGGAGTAGGCCGCCACGGCGATCGGGCCCAGCAGTTCGGGCGAGAGCATCGAGGTGAGGTAGATGGCCGTCGGGCCGTCCGCACCGCCGATGATGCCGATCGAACCGGCCTGCGCCGGCGTGAAGCCGAGCGCATAGGCTCCGAGGAAGGTGACGAAGATACCGATCTGCGCCGCCGCACCCAGCAGGAAGCTCTTGGGATTGGCGATCAGCGGACCGAAGTCGGTCATGGCACCCACGCCCACGAAGATGAGGCAGGGGTATATGCCCAGCTTCACGCCCAGATAGAGGTAGTCGAGCAGGCCGGCATTGGCAACGAAGATGTCCCAGTGCACGTGTCCGCCCTCGAAGAGTTCGGTATGGTAAAGGTTGGCGTCGGGCAGGTTCGTCAGCAGCATGCCGAATGCGATGGTCAGCAGCAGCAGCGGCTCGAACTTATGCTTGATGGCCAGATAGAGCAGCAGGAAAGCCACGCCGATCATCACGATGCTGCCCCACCCCATGGCGGAGCCGAGCGCCGCGAGACCCGTCGACTGGGCGAAGTCCTGCAGACTGGTCCAGACGAAGCCGGAACCGGATGTCAGAAAATTCCACATACCGCTATTCGATCACGATTAAGTCGTCGCCCTCCATGACCGTAGCGCCCTGCTGCACGAGGATCGACTTGACCACACCGGCGCGGTCGGCGTCGATGTTGTTCTCCATTTTCATGGCCTCGAGCACGAGCAGCGTCTGGCCCGAAGCGACCGTATCGCCCACGTTGACCTTGAGCGCCAGCACCGTACCCGGCAGCGGGCTCTTCACGGTCAGGCCCGAAGCGGGAGCCACGGGAGCCAGACGCGGCGAGGGTGCGGCCGTCGAGGGGGTGATCATCGCGCTGTTGGCGCCTTTGGCGGCGGGAGCCACCTGCGGACGGGCAACGGTCTTTGCGGCACCGAGCTCCACCTCGTAGGTCGTCCCGTTAACGATGACGCGAGTCATCTCCGGATTTCCGGCCACGTCGTCGATCTGCACGTCGTAATTATGGCCGTTGATTTTGAATGAATAGTCTTTCATCGTTTGAAGTCTTATTTTCTGTCAGGCATCTGGGTTAAGCCGTGGATCTTCGAATTCCAGGGCGAATAGGAGCGCTTGATGCTCATGATGGTGAGCACCTCCGATTCACGGTCGTGCAGCTCGCCCCGGAACAACCGGAGCGCAGCGGCTATCGCCGCGATCTCCTCGTCGTGGAGCAGCACGCGCTGCTCCGTGGCGGGCGTCTTGGCCTTGCGGTTGGAGAAGACGAAACTGAATCCGCGCATGATGTACACGAGCAGAACCAGCACGACGAAGACCAGAAGGATACTGATGAGCGCCGCCCAAAGCATCTCCGACCAACCCCAGTTCGCAGCTGCCGATAACATAAAGGTCATAATCTTTCGGTCTTAACGGTTGGTTACAGCGGAATGTTCGAATGCTTCTTGGGCGGGTTCTGCAGACGCTTCGTGGCGAGCGACTGCAGCGCGCGGATGATGCGGAAGCGCGTGTTGCGCGGCTCGATCACGTCGTCGATGTAGCCGTAGCGTGCGGCATTGTAGGGATTGGAGAACTTGTCGTTGTACTCCTGCTCCTTCTCGGCCACGAACTTGGCCTTCTCCGCGGGATCGGTGAAGGCGGCGAGCTCCTTGGCGTGGAGCACCTCCACGGCGCCGCTGGCGCCCATCACGGCGATCTCTGCCGTCGGCCATGCATAGTTGATATCACCGCGGATATGCTTGGACGACATCACGATGTAGGCGCCGCCGTAGGCCTTGCGCAGCGTAACCGTAACCTTCGGCACGGTAGCCTCGCAGTAGGCGAAGAGGAGCTTCGCGCCGTGCGTGATGACGCCGCCGTACTCCTGGGTCGTACCCGGCAGGAAGCCCGGCACGTCGACAAGCGTCACGATCGGAATATTGAAGGCGTCGCAGAAGCGCACGAAGCGGGCCGCCTTGCGGCTGGCGTTGATATCGAGCACGCCGGCCATGAACTTGGGCTGGTTGGCGATGATACCCACCGACTGTCCGTTGAAGCGGGCGAAGCAGGTGATGACGTTCTTCGCGAAACCCGCGGACGACTCCAGATACTCGCCGTTGTCGACGATGGCCTTGATGACCTCGGCCATGTCGTAGGGCTTGTTGGCGTTGTCGGGGATGATGTCGTTGAGCGAGTCCTCCAGACGGGTAATCGAATCGGTGCAGACCGTCAGCGGCGCATCCTCCATGTTGTTCTGCGGCATGTAGGAGAGAAGCTGACGGATCAGCGAGATACCCTCCTCCTCGGTATCGACGGCAAACTGGGCCACGCCCGACTTGGTCGTGTGCATCGTGGCGCCGCCGAGCTGCTCCTGCGTCACATCCTCGCCCGTCACGGTCTTCACGACCTTCGGGCCCGTAAGGAACATGTTCGATGTGCCCTTCTTCATGATGATGAAGTCGGTCAGTGCGGGCGAATAGACGGCACCGCCGGCGCAGGGGCCGAAGATGGCCGAAATCTGCGGAATGACTCCCGACGCCATCACGTTGCGCTGGAAGATGTTGGCATAACCGGCCAGGGCGTTCACGCCCTCCTGGATACGGGCGCCGCCCGAGTCGTTGATGCCGATGCAGGGGGCGCCGTTGCGCAGGGCCATGTCCATCACCTTGCAGATCTTGTCGGACATCGAGAGCGACAGCGAACCCGCCGTCACGGTGAAGTCCTGGGCGAAGACATAGACCAGACGCCCCTCGATCGTACCGTAGCCCGTCACCACGCCGTCGCCGAAGGTGTGTTTCTTCTCCATGCCGAAGTCGTAGCAGCGGTGCGTCACGAACATGTCGAACTCCTCGAACGAGCCCTCGTCGAGCAGCATCTCGATACGCTCGCGGGCGGTGTACTTGCCCTTCTCGTGCTGTTTGTCGATCGCTTTCTGGCCGCCGCCCATGCGTGCGGTCTCGCGGTTTTCGATCAGCTGGCTGACCTTTTTCTGAATTTCGCTCATAACAGTCGTATGCCTCCTATTACTTGTTCTTGTTCTCGCACAGCTCCGTAAGAATGCCCTGCGTCGACTTCGGGTGCAGGAAGGCGATCGTCATGCCCTCGGCGCCCTTGCGCGGCGTCTTGTCGATCAGACGGATGCCGTGTGCCTCGGCATCGGCCAGCTGCTCCTCGATCTGCTCGCAGGCGAGGGCCATGTGGTGGATGCCGATACCGCGGTTCTCGATGAACTTGGCGATGGTCGAATCCTCCGACGTGGGCTCGAGCAGCTCGATCTTCGTCTGGCCGAGCATGAAGAAGGCCGTGCGTACCTTCTGGTCGGGCACCTCCTCGATGGCATAACACTTCAGACCGATCACGTTCTCCCAATAGGGGATGGCCTCATCCAGGCTCTTCACTGCGATGCCAAGATGTTCGATGTGCGATACTTTCATGATTATAATGACTTTTAGTGTGGTTTCTCCCCGCGGGGCATCCGCCCCGTTTCCGGCGCTGCGGCCCGGCCGGAGCGCGCACGCAAAGTTAACATCTATTTCGGAAATAAAAAACGGAAAACGAACTATTTTTCGTTCCGCCGGCGAGACGCGGCACCGTTTTTCCGGTCTGTCCGACACAGCCGAAGGCTCCGTCCCGCAACGCCGCCTCGCCGCGCATCCAGGCCGGAACGGCGGAAAAAAAGGCCGGCCGCCGCACGCGTCTGACAAAATTTTGCTATCTTCGCTGAAAATAGTTGCCTCTTCCCGCCATGAAAGGACTGCTGCTCTTCACGCTTCTGCTCGTCGCGGCGCCGTGCGCCGTACGGGCGCAGACCATCCTGCTCGGCGAGCGTGTGCCCGAGCTCCGTACCGAAGAGTGGCTCGACGACCGGCAGCCCGCCGCGGCGCCGACAAGCTACATCGAGTTCTTCCATTCGTCGAACCGGACGGCACGGCCCGCGCTCGACCGGCTGGAGGCACTGGCCGGAAGGTCCGACGGACGGCTGCGGATCGTGGTCGTCGTCCGCGAACGGCACGAAGAGGTCGCCCCGCTTCTGAGGCCCTACCTGTCGGAGCGGTTCGGCGTCCTGCTCGATCCGGAGGGGCGTCTCTTCGAGCTCTTCGGCGTCTCCTATCTCCCGTTCGGCGTCCTCACAGACCGACGCAACCGCGCCCTGTGGATGGGCAACACGCTGCAGCTGAATACGGAAATCATCGAACAAACCATCCGATAACCATGTCCTTCACCAAAATCGACCACTACGAAAAGGAGTATATCGACCACCATCACGACAGCGCGCTGAACGTCGCCGAGGGGGTGGCCGACCAACCCATCGTCAATCCCTATTTCCAGCGGAGGCGGAAACGCACGCTCTCGACCGATGAATACGTCGAGGGTATCCTCCGCGGCGACATCACGGTACTCTCGCAGGCCATCACCCTCGTCGAGAGCAGCAATCCCGACCACTACGCCCAGGCGCAGGAGATCATCGAACGGTGTCTCCCCCACTCGGGCAAGTCGGTGCGCATCGGCATCACGGGCGTTCCGGGCGCCGGCAAGTCGACCTTCATCGAAGCCATCGGCAACATGGTCACCTCGCTGCGCCACAAGCTCGCGGTGCTGGCCATCGACCCCTCGTCGGAGCGGAGCGGCGGCTCGATTCTCGGCGACAAGACCCGCATGGAGAGCATCTCGTCGAACCCTTCGGTCTTCATCCGCCCCTCGCCCTCGGCCGGCTCGCTCGGCGGCGTGGCCCGCAAGACGCGTGAGACAATCGTGCTGTGCGAAGCGGCCGGATTCGACGTGGTATTCATCGAAACGGTAGGCGTCGGACAGTCCGAAACGGCCGTGCATTCGATGGTCGATCTTTTCATGCTGCTGCAGATTTCGGGCGCGGGCGACGAACTGCAGGGCATCAAGCGCGGCATCATGGAGATGGCCGACATGATGGTCATCACCAAGGCCGACGGCGAGAATCTGCACAAGGCCGAACTGGCCCGCACCCAGTTTCAGGGGGCGCTGCGACTCTTCCCGATGCCCGAATCGGAGTGGCGGCCCAAGGTCTACACCTGCTCGGCCGTAACCCGCACCGGACTGGAGGAGGTATGGAAGGGTGTCGAGGAGTTTCTCGACCATACCGAGCGCAACGGATACTTCCGCCACAATCGCAACCGGCAGAACAAATACTGGATGTACGAGAGCATCAACGAAGCGCTGCGCAACAGTTTCTACCGCGACCCCGAGGTCGAGCGGCGCATCGCCGACTACGAAGAGCGCGTGCTCGACGCGAAGATCAGCTCGTTCATCGCCGCCAAGGAGCTGCTCGACATCTACTTCAAGGATAAAAGTGAAAACAGGTAAAACACAGCGATATATGAATATCCGACACTTTATCGGGCTCTCCGTCCTCCCGTTCCTCTGCGCTCTGGCGGCAGCCTGCTCCGACGACGAAAGCACCATTGTCCCGACTCCGGAACCGCGGAACGGACAAATCGCCCAGATCCGCATCGAAAGCGGAGAGACGACCCGTCTCCTGGACTTTCTCTACGACGACGCCGGCCGAGTGACGCAGCAGATCACGACGACCGCGCCCAACAGATCGCGTGCCGGCGGCGAGGCGGAACTCTCGACCGCCATCGTACGCTACAGCTATGCCGACGGACGGATCGGAATCGCGCCGAGCAGCGGCGGTGAGCTCTCCCTCGTGCTCGATGCCGAAGGCAGGGCCGTGCGTGTCGAGCCGGACGAAGGCACCGCGATAGACTACACCTACAACACGGGCGGCTACTACTACGAGGAGCCCTCGACCGATGCCTGGTGCGACTACGAATACCTCTTCTCGGGCAACCGGTGCAACCTCGCCCGCATCACGGCCTACGGAGCCCAGAGTCTGCTCGGCACCTCCGAGACGGAGCGGAGTGCGGTATTCGAATACGGCAATGCGGCCAACGACGCCAATCTCGACCTCTCCTACCTGCTCTCGCGCGAGGTGCAGAGCGAACGGCTGCGGCTGACCGACGCCCCCCTCTTCGGCTGGTGCGGCCCCCGCGACAGCAACCTGCCGGCTACCCTGCGCATCGAACATCCGCGCTCGGGTTCGACCGAGGAGTACACGTTCGGTTACGAGTCCGACGCCGAAGGCCGCGTGGTGCGCATGGATGCCCTGCGGAACAACACCTCCGAGCACATCCGCTACACGATTACCTACAGCCGGTAGAGGCTGCAATCGGTCGAAGTCGAACGGCGTTCGACGGCCGTTCGGATTTGTTTTTATCGAAGTTCCGACGTATATTTGCAGTACGGTAGCGGTTTCGTTCCAAAGACCGGATTGTATCTCCGGAAACTGGGAATGAGGCCGCTATCCTTTTTTCACGCCCCTCAGCACCTTGTCGCTGTCGGAGATGCTGTAGAGTTTCATCGTTCCGTCCTTCGCCTCGTGCACGATGATCCACGAGCGGTCTCCGAGGACGCGGATCCCGAAAAGGTGCGAGCGAAGCACCCCTCTCTTTTCCATCCATCGGCCCGGCTGCTCCGCCGCGAAGATCATCGTACCGTTCCGTAACGCGCTTCGAGCTCCGCGACCAGACGGGGCACGCCGACGGCGGCCCGCTCGCGGACATGTGTCAGCGGATTGCGTATCATGGCCGTATCGGGCGTACCGGGATCGACCACATAGAGCGGCACTTCGGGCCGCACGTAACGCACCAGCGCGGCAGCGGGATAGACCGCCAGCGAGGTGCCGACCACGACCATCACGTCGGCCCGCGAGGCGATGCGCGTCGCCTCGTCGAACATCGGAACCGATTCTCCGAAGAAGACGATATGCGGCCGCAGCAACGCTCCGTCCGAAGCCCGCGCATCGAGCCGCTGCTCCCATCCCTCGATCGGGACGACATGGTCCGGATTGCGCTCCGACCGCAGCTTGGTCAGCTCGCCGTGCAGGTGCAGCACGCGGGTGGAACCCGCCCGCTCGTGGAGATTGTCCACATTCTGCGTCACCACCTCCACGTCGAAATGCCGCTCCAGTTCCGCGATGGCCCGATGGCCCGCATTGGGCTCCTTCTCCAGCATTTCGCGACGCCTGAGGTTGTAAAAGCCGATCACCTTGGTCCTGTCATGCGCCAGCGCCTCGGGCGTGCATACCTCCTCGATACGGTACTCGGCCCAAAGGCCGTCGGCGTCACGGAAGGTCGCCAATCCGCTGTCGGCACTCATGCCGGCACCCGTGAATACCACGATTTTCATTCTGTCGTCCATACGGTTGAAACTCTCTTCTTTTTCCTCTCACGGCCGCGGCCCGTCAGGCTCCGGCGTCGAGCACGGGCTGTGCCTGTTCATCGGCACAGAGCACCACGAGCAGATTGCTCACCAGTGCGGCGCGGCGGTCGGCGTCGAGCGACACGACCTGCTCCTCGTCGAGCCGGTCGAGTGCCATCTTCACCATCGAGACGGCCCCCTCGACAATCTTCTCGCGTGCGGCGATGATGGCATCGGCCTGCTGGCGCCGCAGCATCGCGGCGGCGATTTCGGGCGCATAGGCGAGATAGTTGATACGCGCCTCGACCACCTCGATGCCTGCCATGGCGAGCCGCTCGGAGAGTTTCTCCTCGAGACGGGCGCTGATCTCGTCGCCGCTCGAGCGGAGCGTGGGTCCGTCGGCCCCGTCGGCCGCATCGTAGGCATAGCACCCCGCCACCTCGCGCAGCGCGGCGTCGCTCTGCGCCTGAGCGAAGATCTCGAGTATCTTCATGCGGTGCCCGGCCGAAAGACGGCCCGGCGCATCGATTTCGAAGACGGCACGGTAGACCCCTTCGCGACCGATGCGCCACACCAGCACCAGACCGATGAGTATCGGATTGCCTGCCCGGTCGTTCACCTTGATGGGTTCGATGTTCAGATTGCGCACACGCAGCGATACGGGCTTGGCCGTGAGCAGCGGATTGACCCACCGGAAACCCGTACGGTAGTAGGTGCCGCGGTAGGTGCCGAAGAAGAGCAGCACACGCGCCTCGTTCGGTTCGAGCAGCATGAAGCCCTTGAAGCACAAAAGCATGAGCCCGATCCACAAAAGCAGGAATAGCACGGTCCCGGCCGACGGATCGTAGGCCAGGTGTTTGATCAGCAGCACTATGCCGCCCACAAGCCCCGCAATGATCAGCAGCAGGGCGACGAATCCGTTGCCGCGCGGGCCGCGGTATTCGAAATTGTCTCCGGATGTTCCTTGCATCGTTTTCAGCATATCTCTCTTCAAAGATAGCTTTTTTTTTCGCACGACCGCTCCGCTACGCCCCATTTTTTCACACGGCGCTCCCCTCCGGCTCCGGCCGCGACGTTTTCCCCGCATACGGCAGCGGTCATGTCGCGGGAAATCCCTATCTTTGCGGCCGTGAAACAATCAACACCGCAATATGTTTGAAAATCTGACCGACAAACTCGAACGGTCGTTCAAGCTCCTCCGGGGCGAGGGGCGCATCACTGAGATCAACGTGGCCGAGACGCTCAAGGAGATCCGCCGCGCACTGATCGATGCCGACGTCAATTACAAGGTAGCCAAGTCATTCACCGACGAGGTGAAGCAGAAGGCTCTGGGCCAGGACGTGTTGAAATCCGTCAAGCCGGGCCAGATGATGACCAAGATCGTGCGCGACGAACTGGCCGCGCTGATGGGCGGAACGGCCACCGACATCCGGCTCGAGGGGACTCCGGCCGTCATCCTCATCGCCGGTCTGCAGGGTTCGGGAAAGACCACCTTCTCGGGCAAGCTGGCCTCCTATCTCAAGAGCCGCAAGGGGCGCCAGGTGCTTCTGGTCGCGGGCGACGTCTACCGTCCGGCCGCCATCGACCAGTTGCAGGTGCTCGGCCGGCAGACAGGCGTGGAGGTCTACACCGAGGAGGGCAACCGCAATCCCGTCGAGATCGCCGAAAACGCCATCCGCTATGCACGCCAGAAGTCGTACAATGTCGTCATCGTCGATACGGCGGGCCGACTTGCCGTAGACGAGGCGATGATGCAGGAGATTACGGCCATCAAGGCGGCCGTGAAACCTTCGGAGACCCTCTTCGTGGTCGACGCCATGACCGGTCAGGATGCCGTGAATACGGCCCGCGAGTTCAACGAACGGCTCGACTTCGACGGCGTCGTGCTCACCAAGCTCGACGGCGATACGCGCGGCGGTGCCGCCATCTCGATCCGTTCGGTGGTGAACAAACCTCTGAAGTTCATCTCGAGCGGCGAGAAGATGGATGCGCTGCAGGTCTTTCATCCCGAGCGCATGGCCGACCGCATCCTCGGCATGGGCGACGTCGTGTCGCTCGTGGAGCGCGCCCAGGAGCAGTTCGACGAGGAGGAGGCCCGCAGACTGAAGAAAAAGATTGTCAAGAACCAGTTCGACTTCAACGACTTCCGCGACCAGATCGCCCAGATCAAGAAGATGGGCAATCTGAAGGATATCGCCTCGATGATTCCGGGCATGGGCAAGATGCTGCGCAACGTGGACATTCCCGACGACGCCTTCAAGCAGACCGAAGCGATCATCTCGTCGATGACGCCCGACGAACGGGCCCATCCCGAGATCCTCAACGCGCGGCGCCGCGAACGCATCGCCCGGGGTTCGGGCACGACGCTGGCGGAGGTGAACCGCCTGCTCAAACAGTTCGAGGAGACGCGCAAGATGATGAAGGCCGTGGCCGGCAGCAAGGGCGCCATGAAGATGCCCAAGATGCCGGGCGGCATGCTGCGCAGGCGCTGAGACCCTGCCGCCGTGAGCCGACAAGGGCCGGAGAGCCTGTGCGCCTCCGGCCCTTGTCGGCTCCATCCCCTCCGCCGGATGGACGACCGGAAGAGTGGCGGCGGCGGGAGAAACAGACCGCAAGGCGCGTTTTTCGGAATTTATTCGTATATTTGGCATTGCCTATGCACAAATCCGGATTCGTAAACATCATCGGCAACCCCAACGTGGGAAAGTCGACGCTTATGAACGCACTCGTCGGCGAGCGGCTCTCGATCATCACGCCCAAGGCGCAGACCACGCGCCACCGCATTCTGGGCATCGTCTCGGGCGACGACTTCCAGATCGTCTACTCCGATACGCCGGGAATTCTCAAGCCCCGATACCGGCTCCAGGAGTCGATGATGCGCTTCGTTACGGGAGCCGTCAGCGATGCCGACGTGATCCTCTACGTAACCGACACCGTGGAACAGGACGACGAGCGGGCCCGGCCGATCATCGACCGCATCCGCCGGAGCGGCATCCCCACCATCACGGTCATCAACAAGATCGACCTCACCACTCCCGAAGCCCTCGAAGCGCTGACGGAGAAGTGGCGCGAACTGCTGCCCGACTCGGAGGTGGTCCCCGTATCGGCACGCGAGAGGTTCAATATCGAGGGGCTCTTCGAGCGCATACGCGCGCTGCTGCCCGAGAGTCCGGCCTTCTACCCGAAGGAGACGCTCACGGACAAGACTCTGCGTTTCTTCGCCTCGGAGATCATCCGCGAAAAGATCTTCCGCCACTATGACAAGGAGGTCCCCTACTGCTGCGAAATCGAGATCGAAAGCTACCGCGAGGAGCCGTCGATCGACCGCATCGGCGCCATCGTCAACGTGGCGCGCGAATCGCAGAAGGGCATCCTCATCGGCCGCCGCGGCGAGAAGCTCAAGCGCGTGGGGACCGAAGCCCGGCAGGAGCTGGAGCGCTTTCTCGGCAAAAAGGTCTTCCTGTCGCTGCGCGTCAAGGTGAACGAGGAGTGGCGCGACGACGAACGGCAGTTGCGGCGCTTCGGGTACGACCCCGAATAAACCGAATCGGTATGTACAGGCGGCTCGCCATACTCTTCCCTGTTTTTCTGCTCCTCGCCGGATGGTGCCATCCGCTGCGCGCCCAATACAACAAGGAGTATTTCTACTGGCTGGGGCGCACCTGCATGATGAACAACGACTACGGCGAGGCGATCCGCACGCTCAACACGCTGCTGCGCTTCGACGACGACGCCTACGAAGGGTACTTCCTGCGCGGTATCGCCAAATACAACCTCGACGACCTGCTGGGTGCCGATGCCGACTTCACGGTGGCCATCGAGAAGAACCCCGTCTTCACGACGGCCTACACCTACCGTGCCATCACCCGCTCGCGGCTGGGCAACTACGACGATGCGCTCCGCGACTTCGCCGAGGCCATCGAGCTGCGGCCCGACCTGCCGAGCGCCTACTACAGCCGCGGCGTCACGCGGCTGCTGAACCAGCAGTTCCGCGAAGCGATCGAGGACTTCGACATGTTCCTGCGCCACGAGGACAAGGTGGCCGACGCCTACATCAACCGCGGGGTCTGCTATCTGCATCTGAAGGATACGCTCCGCGCCTACGAGAACTTCGGGACGGCCATCCGCACCAACCGCGAGAATCCCGACGGATACAACCGCCGCGGCGCCCTCTACATGGAGCAGCGCCGCTACCGCGAGGCGGAGGAGGATTTCGATCGCGCCATCCGTTGCGATACGGCCTACCTGCTCTCCTACTTCAACCGTGCGCTCGTCTACTCCGAGACGCAGCGACCGCTGCAGGCGCTGCGGGACTTCGACCGCGTCATCGAACTCGACTCGACCAATGCGCTCACCTATTTCAACCGCGCCATCCTGCGCACGCAGATCGGCGACTACAACCGCGCGCTCGACGACTACAACCGCGTGGCCCTCTATTCGCCCGACAACGTACTGGTCTACTACAACCGCGCGCTGCTGAACACCGACCTGGGCAACCTCGACGACGCCGTGCGGGACTACACGCGCGCCATCGAGCTCTATCCCGACTTCGCCAACGCATACCTCAACCGGAGCAACCTGCGCGAACTGCTCCGCGACGAGGCGGGAGCCCGCGAGGACCGCGCCGTCGCCCGCCGTAAAATCGCCGAATACCGGGCCCGGCTGAACGACAGCGTTCCCTACTCGATCTTCGCCGACACCACGCAGCGCTTCGACCGGCTGCTCACGTTCGAGAGCCGCATCTCGGGCGGGGCCTTCAACCGGACCGGCGGCCGCGGTGCCGGCGGCGAGGAACTGCAGCTGCTTCCGCTCTTCAAGTTCACGCTCCTGCGCCCCGACACGCTTCCCGAACGCGAAGGATACCACGTGCAGCGTATCGCCGACTTCGAGACCCGTATTGGAAATCCGCTGCTGCGGCTCGCCACCGACGAGAGCGACATTCCGGCCGACTCGCTCATCCTGCTCGACCGGCAGTATGCGGACGAGCTGCGCACGGCCGAGAGCGAGCCTTGGACCGTACTCTTCGAACGGGGCATCACGCAGACGCTCATCAAGCAGTATACCAACGCGGTGAACACCTATTCGGCAGCCATCGAGCTCCATCCGGGCAGCCCGTTCCTCTATCTGAACCGTTCGACCACACGGGCCGAGATGGTCGACTTCATCTCGTCGATCGACAACTCCTACCAACGCATATCCATCGACTCCGACCCCGCCCGCCGACTCAACGGCGGAGGGAAACGGAGCTACAGCTACGACGAGGCGATAGCCGATCTGAACAAGGCGGCCAAGCTCTTCCCCGACTTCGCCCATATCTATTACAACCGGGCCACGCTGCTGGCCCTCTCGGGCCGGCTGCCCGAAGCCTACGAGGACTACACGCGCGCCATCGGGCTCTATCCCGATTTCGCCGAGGCCTACTACAACCGCGGCCTCATACAGCTCTTCATGAAGGATACGCGCAAAGGGTGGCTCGATATCTCGAAGGCGGGCGAACTGGGCATCGAGCAGGCCTATCCGCTGCTGCGGCGCTATGCTGCTGCTGCACTGACACGTCCGAACGACTAAACCGTAAAACACATAGATTATGACTGAAACCATCCGAAAAAGACTCAACGATTCGCCCGTCGCGAGATGGACGGCGCTCGTGCTCATCGCCCTGATGATGCTCTTCGGCTACATGTTCGTCGACCTGCTCTCGCCCCTGCAGAGCATGATCGAGGCGCAGCGCGGCTGGACGCCCGACGTCTTCGGCATCTACGGAGGCTCGGAGTACATCTTCAACGTACTGGGCTTCCTCATCCTGGCGGGCATCATTCTCGACAAGACGGGCATCCGCTTCACGGGCGAGCTCTCCGCGTCGCTCATGTTCATCGGCGCCTGCATCAAATACTACGCCGTAAGCGACGCCTTCGCCGGCACCGGACTCGAAGCGTGGCTCAACAGCTGGTGGAGCGCCATGCCCGGTTCGGCGAAACTCGCCTCGCTGGGCTTCATGATTTTCGGCTGCGGCTGCGAGATGGCGGGCATCACCGTATCGAAGGCCATCGCCAAGTGGTTCGACGGCAAGGAGCTCGCCCTGGCCATGGGTCTCGAGATGGCCATCGCCCGCATCGGCGTCTTCTTCATCTTCACACTCTCGCCCTGGCTTGCCAACATGGCTCCGGCCACCGTCGTGCGTCCCGTAGCCTTCTGCACGCTGCTGCTGCTCATCGGACTGCTCTGCTTCTCGGTATTCTGCATCATGGACCGCAAGCTCGACCGGCAGACCGGCGTCAAGGCCCGCAGCGAGCGCAATCCCGAAGACGAGTTCCATGTACGCGACCTGGGCAAGATCTTCTCCAGCCGCGTCTTCTGGATCGTAGCCATCCTCTGCGTGCTCTACTATTCGGCCATCTTCCCCTTCCAGCGGTTCGCCACCAACATGCTCGAGAGCAACCTCGGTATCTCGGCCTCCAACGCCGCCAACATCTTCCGCTGGTTCCCGATGGGCGCCGCGGCCATCACCCCCTTCCTGGGCGGCTATCTCGACCACAAGGGCCGCGGCGCCTCGATGCTCATCTTCGGCGCCCTGCTGATGATAGTCTGCCACCTCACCTTCGCCTTCGTGCTGCCCGCCTTCCCGAGCCGCGTACTCGCCTACTGCGCCATCGTGCTGCTGGGCGTCTCCTTCTCGCTGGTTCCCGCAGCCCTCTGGCCTTCGGTGCCGAAGATCATGGAGACGCGCTATCTCGGCTCGGCCTATTCGCTCATCTTCTGGATTCAGAACGTCGGGCTCTGCCTCTTCCCGCTGCTCATCGGCAGCGTACTCAAGGCGACCAACCCGGGTGTCGCAGAGCAGATCCGCTCCGGAATCGAGGGTGCCGCCTACGACTATACCGTGCCGATGCTCATCTTCGCCGGCTGCGGCGCCGCGGCCATGATTCTGGGCATCTATCTCAAGAGGCTCGACGCCAAGCGCCACTACGGGCTCGAGCTGCCCAACATCCGAAAATAATCTCTCTGCACGGAACAGACGGCAGGGGCCGCGACACTTCGGTGTCGCGGCCCCTGCGCTTCATCCGGTGCACGGCCTCAACAGCCGCCCGCACGTGCATAGAGCTCTTCGATGCGGTCGCACATCTCCTCCCACGAGAAACGCCGGCTTTCACTCTTCACCCCTTCGCGGAGCCGCTCCAGAACCCCGGGCTCCCACGTGCGCCCGAGCGCCGAGGCCAGCGACGACGCCTCGGGCCGGCAGACAAACCCCGCACGGCCGTCGGGAACAATCTCGGGCAGACCGCCCACATCGGTCACTATCATCGGCACGCCGAAACGGTAGGCAATCTGCGTTACGCCGCTCTGCGTCGCCGTCCGATAGGGCAAGACCAGGCTGTCGGCGGCCGAAAACCAGTACTTCACCTCGTCGTCGGGGACGAAGCTGCCGCGCAGCACCACCTCGTCGCGCAGTCCGAGCCTTTCGATACGCTCCACGTAGGGCTGCGGATCGGTATAGAATTCGCCCGCCACGAGCAGCCTCCGGCCGGCCGTCGCGCCGCGTCCCTTCAGCAGGGCCCAGGCATCGAGCAGGATATCCAGCCCCTTGTAGTCGCGTATCAGTCCGAAGAAGAGCACATATCCGCACTGCGGATCGATACCCAGACGGGCGCACGCCTCGGCCCGCGGCACGGGGTCGCCGAAGTGTTCGAACATCGGATGGGGCGAGAAGAGCGCCGGCGCATCGGTATAGGCACGCAGTTCACGGTGCACCTGCTCCGACATGTAGACGAATCCGTCGACCGAACGCAGGAAGTAGCGGTTGAAGGGCCGGTCCACGATGTGGTGTTCGTGCGGCTCCACGTTGTCGATCTGACAGAGTACCTTCGTATGACCGTTGCGGCGGGCCAGACGGGCAATGGTACCGAAGCCGGGCGCCATGAAGGGGGTCCAGTACTTCAGCAGCACGACATCGGGCCGTTCGCGCCGTAACCGCCACCCCACGCGCAACCAGTTGAAGGGGTTCACCGTATTCACCGAACGCACGATGCGCAGATCCGCCGGAGGAGGCGTGGAGACCGTCTGGCTCTTGCCCGGAAAGAGGAACGAAGGGTACTGTACGGTGAAGGTCTCGACCGTCACCTGCGCGCCGCGCCGTGCGAAGATGCGCGCCATCGTCTCCATGATGGCGGCCAGACCGCCGCGATAGGGATGCGCAGGGCCCAATACGGTAATTTTCCCGATGCGAACCATAGATATGCAGGTTAACGAGTGTCTTCCGTCCGACAGGGAGGGAATCCGTCCGGCGGCGATCAGCGCCACTCGACCGAAGCGCGCAACGCCTCCTCGCCTTCGCGCGAGACGCCGAAGAGCCAGAGGTCGCCCCGGCGCTCCCACCCAAGGGTGAGCAGATCGCCGTAGCGGCATTCGCGCAGGAAGTGGATGTCGAGACGCAGGGGTCGCTGCGAGGCGGCGAGTTCGAGCGGCAGAGCGTCGAAAATCAGGTCGATGTAACGCATCGTATTCATGTGACGGTTGAAGTCGATGTCGCTGTAGGCCACGCGATGCTCCGTCCTCTCGGCCGCTTCGACCGCCGGAATCTTGCGAGGACGCTCCGCAGGCGACGGTTCGCGGACCACGGCATCGTCGTGCGCACGCCCCACCTCCGAAAGATCGACGGCCGAACGACGTTCGAGATCGAGCATCGCCCACTGCGTCACCGCACGGCCGAACTCGCTCCCCGCGGCGTCGGTCAGCGTGAAGTTGCGCGTGGAGAGCACGCGGCCGTAATCGCTGATCCAGGTGGCTATGCGGTAGTCGGTATACTGTTCGGGCCGGCGGTCGACCTCAAAGGCCATACGCGACAGAACCCACGAGCAGCGCCGCTCGCGAAAGAGGGCGTCGACCCCGAAACCCCGGCCGTGAGCATCGACGCCGGCCGCATTGAGCACGGCGCTGCCCAGCGCCGGCACCGTGACACACATTGTGAAATCGACCTCCTGCGGTTCGATGCGCAGGTCGAACAGACTCTTTTCCGCCATCGTTCTACGAATTTGAGATTACGGGCAAAGATAGCGAAAATCGCCGAATCCGCCGCGGCCCTCCGAAAATTGCACGACGGAAAGAAGACACCCTCGCCGCATCTCCTCCGCCCCCACGGACAGAGACCGTCGACCAGGAGAGGGAAGAAACGATTTTTATCGAAAAACGATAAAAATTATTTGTTTTTCGAAACGAATATGTTATCTTTGCCGACAGAACCATTGAATGCCGCCATGCAAGACAAACGGATGTTGCTGCAGCGCATGCTGCTGATCTACGTCACCTTCTTCGTCGTCCTCGTAGCGGGAATCGCCCACAGCCTGATGAGCGGCGTCTTCTCGCGCGAATACAACGAAGGGGCCCTCATGGGCGAGGAGATCATGCGCAGCTGGATGGCCGGTTCACCGCGCGAAATCTACCTGCTGGACAACGTACCGCTGACCGGTAAGACGCCGCTCCGGATCGAGGGACTCGACACCCTTTCGGAGGTACGGGTGACGGCCGACGTACGGCGCATCCGCATCACGGTCGACCGCCCGACCGAGACGGCCACCTCGCCCATGCGGATCGCTCTCGGATCGCTCGGCGGCAATCCGTGGCTCTACGTGCTGACGATGCTCGTGGCCGTGTCGGCCATTGCCATCGTGGTGCTGATGTTCCTCACGATCCACTCCATACGGCGTTCGATTCGCGAGGAGCGGACCCTGAAGCGCAGCAACGTATGGTATCTGCGCGCCATCGGCATCCTCACCATCTTCGCCGAGCTGGGAAACGACTTCGCGGCCTGGCGCATGAAACTGCGCGCCGCGGAGCTGCTGCGTGACACGCAGCTGACGGTGGACACCTCGTTCACCCCTTCGTACGGCACCATCGTCATGGGGCTGCTCATCCTCTTTACGGCCGAGGTTTTCGCCATCGGACACAAGTTGAGCGAGGAGCAGCGTCTGACCATCTGAGACACGGGAGAGGGCGAGAGACTGGAACAGCAAGGCAGCGGCCGGGAACGACAAGGAAGATATGGCGATTGTCATCAACATAGACGTCATGATGGCGCGGCGCAAGATCTCGCTCGGCGAACTCGCCGAACGCGTCGACATCACGCCTGCCAACCTCTCGATACTCAAGAACGGGAAGGCCAAGGCCGTGCGTTTCTCGACGCTCGAAGCCATCTGCCGGGAACTCGGCTGTCAGCCGGGCGACATCATCGAGTATCGCCCCGACGACGAAGAACCTACGGAAGAAGAGACATACAGATAAAACAAAACACAAACCATCAAAACCGTTAGACTTATGAAAAAACTACTGTTGGCCGCCTCTGCCGCCCTGCTGCTCTTCACGACGCAGGCCGTAGCGCAGGCGCCGCTCAATCCGATGGAGCCCATCCCGATGGACCCCGAGGTCCGCATGGGTCAGCTCGACAACGGAATGACCTACTACATCCGCCACAACGAGAAGCCGAAGGGCCAGGCCAGCTTCTACATTCTGCACAACGTCGGTGCCGTACAGGAGAACGACGACCAGCAGGGTCTGGCCCACTTCCTCGAGCACATGGCCTTCAACGGCACGAAGAACCTGCCCGGCAAGCAGATGATCAACTACCTGGAGTCCATCGGCGTGAAGTTCGGCACCAACCTCAACGCCTACACCACCTACGACGAGACGTCGTACATGATCGAGGACGTACCCACCGAGCGTCAGGGCATCATCGACACGGCGATGCTCATCCTGCACGACTGGTCGCACTTCATCGCCCTCGAGCCCGGGGAGATCGATTCGGAGCGCGGCGTCATCATGGAGGAGCTCCGCACGCGCGACGGCGCCCAGATGCGCTCGCAGAACAATCTGATCGAGCACCTGGGCAAGGGGACCATCTATGAACACCGCAACGTAATCGGATATCTGGAGGACCTGAAGAGCTTCGACCACTCGAAACTCGAGGCCTTCTACCACGCATGGTACCGTCCCGACTACCAGGCCATCGTCATCGTGGGCGATATCGACGTGGAGCGCACGGAGAACGACCTGAAGCGGCTCATGGCCGACATCCCCGCACCGGCTGCCGACGCGCCGCAGAAGCAGGATATCGTAATCCCCGACAATGCCGAACCGATCGTATCGGTATTCGCCGATCCCGAGATCACCGCCACGACGGCCTCCGTATACATCCGTCGCCCGGCTCTGCCGCGCGAGGCCAACGCACTCGTTCTGCGTGAGATGCAGGATATCCTGATCTACTACTTCAACGTCATGCAGAATGCCCGGCTGAACGAAATAGCCGCACGGCCCGACGCACCGTTCCTCGGCGCCGGAATGTTCGACGGCAACTTCGGGGTCATTCCGATGCACGATTTCACGGTCTACACCGTCAATACCGAGGAGGGCAAACTGGCCGAGGGCTTCAACGCCATGCTGCTCGAGATGGAGAAGACGCGCCGCTACGGCTTCACCGAAGGCGAGTTCGAGCGTGCCCAGAACGACATCCTGCGCGAGGCCGAGCGCCAGTACGCCAGCCGTGACGACCGTCGCAACGGCGACTTCCACAGCCGTCTGGTCCGCCACTTCCAGAAGGGCGTCCCGATGCCTGCGGCCGAATACGAGTGGAAACTCGACAGTACGCTCGTGAAGATGATCTCGGTCGACGACGTGAACATGGCCTGCAAGCAGCTCATCCAGCCCGCCAACTGGGTAATCGTGGCCAACGTCCCCGAGAAGGAGGGGCTGGTCAACCCGACGGCCGAGGAGCTGACCGCCCTGGTCGCCGCAGCCAGCGAGGCCGAGGTGCAGCCCTATGAGGACAACACGGTGAAGGAGCCGCTCATCGCCGACATGAAGGCGCTGAAGGGTTCGCGCGTGAAGAGCGAGAGCTACAACGAGGTGCTCGGCACTACGGAGTGGACGCTCAAGAACGGCGCACGCATCATCGTGAAGCCCACGACTTTCGAGAACGACGAAGTACGCCTCTCCGTGGAGAGCGAGGGCGGCGGTTCGCTCCTCACCGACGACGAGTACTGGACCGCACTGCTGATGCCCGGCATCATGCTGCAGTCGGGCGTGGACCGCTTCCCCGCCGTCGAACTGCGCAAGCAGCTTTCGGGCAAAAGCGCCGACGTAACCTATTCGATCGACGGCTACGCGCACGGCATGAACGCCCAGGCTTCGCCCCGCGACCTGGAGACGATGCTCCAGCTCGTCTACCTGAACTTCACCTCGCCCCGCTACAGCGAAGAGGACTTCAACACCTACCTCAAGATGATGCGCTCGCAGGTGGAGAACATGATGAGCAACCCCAGCTACATCGTCCAGGACGAGGTGATGGAGACGCTCTACGACAACAACCCGCGCCGCCAGCAGATCTCGCCCGACATTCTCGACGGCGTACGCTTCGAGGAGCTGCGCGGCATCCACGACAAGCTCTATACAGGAGCCGGCAACTTCACCTTCACCTTCGTGGGCAATGTCGATCTCGATACGCTCAAGCCGCTCGTGGAGAAGTACATCGGCTCGCTGCCCAAGAGCAAGAAGGAGCTCACGCGCCGCGATGACGGCGTACACCCCGTGACGGGCAAGGTGGTGAACGACTTCCGCGCCCCGATGCAGCAGCCCAAGGTATCGATCTGGTACTACTTCACGGGCAAGATGCCCTACACGATCGAAAACCGCATGCTGATGACCTTCCTCTCGCAGGCGCTCGACGCACGCTATCTGGAGTCTATCCGCGAGGAGAAGGGCGGTACCTACGGCGTACAGGTGGGCGGTTTCGCAGCCTACGCGCCCGACGAGAACTACACGCTCATCATCACCTTCGACACCAACGAGCAGATGGCCGACGAGCTGATGGAGATCATCATGCAGGAGCTGCAGACCATCGCCGAGAAGGGTCCGCGCGCCGAAGATGTGGAGAAGACCCGCGAATACCTCGCCAAGGAGTGGAAGAATGGCCTGGAGGAGAACGGTTCGTGGATGAACTACATCGACCGCTACTACATCAACGGCCTCGACTATCCGAGCAACTACGAGCGGCTTCTGCAGGGTGTCACGACCGAGCAGATCCAGAAGCTGGCCGCCAAGATTCTGGCCGACGGCAACGAGGTGCTCGTCGTCATGCGTCCCGAGCCTGCAGCCGAATAAGTCCGGCTACGGCCCGTCAAACGAGGAAGACCGGTCCGCAATGCGGACCGGTCTTCCTCGTTTCAAGCCGCGAGCTGCAGTACGACGGAACCTTACCCCCCCCCGGTAGCGTAAGCGGGAATGCAGTGCCGCACCTCTGCACATCCCTCGCCCGGACCGACCGGTACACGGCGCCGGAGAGGCGTCCGGCCGCGGATGGAGGGAACGCGCCGCAGATCGGCGGAAGGTGGGCCGTCACGACAGGCGGCAGCACGGGTCCCCGGTGCACCGACGTCGTACGGAGCACGAGATACGCGGAAGAAGAGGTGCGCGGTACGCATCTCCGCTTCCATCGGGAAGGTCCGGCTACGGACAAGAAGAGAGCGGGGCGCCCGTCCGCATGGAGGGCGCCCCGCAACGTCTGCCGGAGCCGGATGTCAGAGATCGATGTCGCTCTCCACGTCGGGCGTCACGTAGGAGTCGGCCGGGGTAAGCGCCTCGACCTCGGCGTCGGTCAGGAAATCGTCCTCGGCGAATTCGATGTCCTCGAAGCGGTTGAGCGTAATCTGATAGGTCGCGTAGTCACGCTCGCCACCCGTATAGTCGCTCCGCTGGGAGTAGATACTGTAGATACCCGTGATGGTACCCACGGCCCCGTCCTTCACGACGTTGCGGCCCGAGAAGCGCGAATAGCCGCTCGTGCGGACCATATAGACGCCCTTGTCCGACGTATACTTCGGAGCGGGATTGTAGACGAAGCATACCGAGCCGTAGAGGTTCGTCGTGCTGTGGCTGAAGGCCCACTGGTACCACGGTTTGTTCACGATGGGACGCACGTCCGTGTAGATCCAGCTCGGATAGATCTGATCGTAGGATCCGTTGCGCAGCGGCGCAGGGCGCTCATAGGAGGCGCTGTCGGCCGAGAGCCTCTCCTGCGTATCGACGCCGGCGTAGTAGCACTCCACCCCTTCGAAACGGATCAGACGGCCGAAGTCGGCCTCGCCCAGATCCTGGTAATTGGTCTGATCCACTACCTTGATATCCTCGCCCACGACGAGCTTGGTCTCTTCGCCGGGCAGCACGTGGGCGGCGATCTCGTCGGCCAGCTCGATGTTCGAGTTGGCGTAGAACTTGTGTTCGCCCACGGCGTTGTACGAATCCGTCGGACCGTTGCCGATGCTGAGCATCATGCGGTAGTTGCCCAGCCAGAGATCCTTGAGCAGCACGTAGACCCACTGCGACGGAATCTCGGTCCGGTCCTCGTTGTAGGTACCCATGTGATAGGTCAGGAAGTTGCCGTTCGTCAGCCGCACTTCGATGGCGGCCGTCGAGTCGAGCAGGTAGAGCGACTTGTAGACGTTGCCGTCGCGGTCGTTCGAAATCACCTTGCCCTTGATGTAGAGGTTCTCCTCGAACTGGAAGGACTTCGTATTGTCCCAGCTCGAGTTGATGCCCGTACCGCTCAGCGAGCCGAAGCGGTCGATGAACATCTGCTTCACCTCGGCGATGGTCACGTACTCGGCCCCCGTGGCCTCGATATCGCCGTCGCTCCATACCCGGGCGGGCTGCGGCGTGTCGAAGTCGTTGTAGCAGCCCGTACATGCGACGGCTGCCAGAAGAATGGAAACTATGATTTTCGTCGTTTTCATAATCGTCGTTCGTTATGTGACCGCGGTCAGAAGCGGAAATAGACGTTCAGATAGTAGGTCGTTCCCAGCAGATAGAAGTACTTCGACGGGAAGCGCGTATAGAACGTACCGTCGGCCGTGCGGGTGCGGTACATACGCATCTGCTCGTAACCGCCCGTGCGTATCTCCTGGTTGTTGAGCAGGTTGCGCATCTGAAGGCTGAAGCCGAGCGTATAACGGCGCTGGATCGACCAGTTCTTGCCCACGCTGGCGTTGAGCACGCCGTAGGCGCCGAACTTCTCCTGGCGGCGGATCTCGTTGATGGCCCGGATGTCGTTCACGCCGTTCGTGCCGCCCGTGATGTAGGAGGCCACGGCCGTACCCGTACGGTAGAAGGGGTTCATCGAGAGATAGAGATTGTCGTAGATATTGTACTCGATCGAGGCGAACCACATGTGCGGACCGCGGTAATCGAGGCCCACGCTCGCGGCGAACTGCGGCGTGCTCTCCACATGGAACCCGTCCCAGTAGACGCGGTCGTGCACGAGAACCTCGGCGCTGTTGTCGACGATGCTGTAGAACTCGGGATTCGACGTATACTGGTAGTTGCCCCAGCTCAGGCCGCCCTCGAAGGCGATGCCGTTCCAGATGGGGACGTTCATGCCCAGCTCGACGCCGTAGTAGCGCTTGTCGATACCGCTCATGGCGAAGTTGGTGAAGGAGTTCTGCGTATCGTCGTAGAACGATATCACCTTCGACTGGTCGCTCATCTGCGTATAGTAACCCGTCAGACGGGCCCGGATATAGGGCAGATTGAGATGGTAGGTCAGTTCGGCGCCGAAGGTCTTCTCTGCGGAGAGCCCCGGCGTGGTTTCATTGCGCGTACGGGCCGACACGAAGGCCGACTGGAAGCGCGGCGCATCCTGAATCATCGTCACGCCGGCCGTGAGCGAATGGGCGCCCGAGAAGCGGTACTCGAAGTTGCCCTTCACGCGGTAGGTCAGGTAGTCGAGCGTCTCGGACCTGCCGTAGGAGTCGAGGGGGAAGAGACCCTTGCGCCAGCGGCCGTCGCGCCAGAGCGCCGCATAACCCACTTCGCCGCCCAGGTTCATCGAGAAGTTGCCGAAGCCTATCTCGTACATGGCCCACAGACGCGCATCGCGCAGGTGGGCATAGTAGTCGTACGATATCTTGTCGCCCTCCTCCGCATAGCGGGCGTGGCCGTTCTGGAGGTAGTAGTCCAAATCGTTCTGGTAGGCGATGGCGCTCGAACCGAGGTCGCGCAGGGCGAACTTGTCGATGTCGTACCAGTAGTCGCCGCCGAGCAGATCCTTCACCTCGTCGTAGTACTCCGTACGGTTGATGCGCAGCCGCACGCCGCCCGTCAGACGGGAGTCGTTGCGGAAGACGTGGGCGATGCTCGCCACGAAATTGTAATCGAGCTGGTCCGTATGGCGCTCCTCGACGATGGTGTTCGACGGACGCCGGTCACCGGCGTAGTCGGCCTCCGAGGTGTAGGGGTCGGGCGTATTGTTGTAGTTCTGGCGGTAGAATCCGTCCCAGTCCATACGGCCGGTCCACTGCTCCCGGGCGGCGATGGCCTGGTCGAGCCACGCGGAGTCGTCGACGGAGGCATCGCCCTGTGCCCAGCGGTAGAGGTAGTACGAGGGGAGCTTGCGGTAGTAGTCCGGACGCGGATCGGGACCGTCCTTCCAGGTTAGGGCCGAATAACCGTTGTAACCGAAGCGGAGCGACGTGGCGGCCGACAGACGCGTCTCGTCGTCGATATCCCAGGTGTAGGTCAGCATCGCGATGGGCTCGTGCATGTCGCGCACGCGCGAGTTGCGCAGCTTGCCGTCCTGATAGCCCACATTGGGATTGTAGTAGTTGCTGCCGAAGAGGTCGTAGGCCTCGTCGGTCGAAGCCTGCTGGGCACCGCGCTGCGTCGGCGCGCCCATGATCGTGAGACCCAGACGGTGGTTGCGCTCGGCGCCGAAGAGCTTCTCGGCCGAGGCGAAGTAGCCGTAGGCGTTGTAGTAGATGCCGTCCACGTAGGAGTTGCCGCCCTGACGCGTCGAGAAGGAGAAGGCGTAGGACCAACCGTTGTCGAGCTGTCCCGACGCATAGGAGAGCATCAGTCGGAAGCGGTACATCGAATTGGCGTTCACCACGCTGGCACGGAATCCCTTGCGCATCTGCGAAGCGCGGGCGTTGATGTTGGTCGAACCGCCGACGCCGCCGACGCCGTAGTCGGTGGCGGTGAGGCCCGAGGTGGCCTCCTGGTTGCGCACGGCATCGTTCAGACCGCTCCAAAGCGACCAGGGACCGTATCCGGTATTGGCGTCGTTGAAGCGGATGCCGTTCAGGTAGATGTCCGTATAGGGCGAATCATAGCCGCGGACGTTGAAGCGCATCTCGCTGAACTTGTACGAGGCGATGTTGTTGAAGAGGTCCTTCGACGCACCGAGCGACGTGGGCAGGCCGTAGCCGCCGTCGTTCTCGACCTCGGTATCGAATTCCGCGAAGATGGCGTCGTCGACCGGCATCACCGCGTCGGGCGAAAGGACCACCGAACGGATGTCCTTCACGCCGTCGGTCACGCGCACGCGCACCTGCAGCTCCTCGTAGTCGGGCGTGAGGAAACGCAGTTCGTAGTCGCCTTCGGAGAGGCCCTCGAGCAGGAAACGGCCCTCCGCGTCGGTAGTCACGCGGAGACCCGAGGGTTCGGCCACCACCTCCACGTTGCCGAGAGCGGCACGGCCGTCACGTGCGATGACCTGTCCCCTGATACCGCCCTGCTGAGCGAGGGCCGCCGTCGGGAGAAGCAGGAGCAGAGAAAGTAGTAGAGTTCTCGTCTTCATAAGTTTTCCGTTTTATACTAACGTTGTTTTCCGATACAGATATAGACGGGGAAGTGGTCGCTGAAACCGCCCTGGAAGTCGTTGCCCACGAACGTGCGCAGCGGATAGCCGCGGTACTGCCCCTCGCGCTGGATCATGTAGGGACGGCTGAAAATGTTGCCGTAGAAACGGGCCTTGGGCCCGGCCTTGACGATATGCAGTCCGCCGTCGGCGCCCGTGGCGAGGTTGGCCGAGACGACGATGTTGTCGAAAAGGTTCCACACGTCCTGATAGGCCAGCGAGCCGTAACCCGCCTTGAGCACCTCGATGAAGGGGTTGTAGTAGTCGCCTTCGGCGAGCTTGCGCCGGTCGGCCCGGGCGCCCAGCACCTCGGTGATGCTCTTGTCGGTGGCGTCGTCGTTGAAGTCGCCCATCATCACCACGCGCGTCGAGGGGTCGAGCCGCAACACCGAATCGGCGGCGTGGCGCATGAGTTCGGCGGCACGCATGCGTTTGGGGGCCGAGGCCTCCTTGCCGCCCACGCGCGAAGGCCAGTGGGCCACCATGAAGTAGAAGGGTTCGCCCTCGATGGTTCCCCACATGGTCACGATGTCTCGCGTGCGGAAGTCGGGATCGCTCTCCATCGTAAAGCGGATCGGGGCGCTCCCCTCGAGCGTGAAGAGATCGGGACGGTAGAAGAAGCCTACGTCGACACCGCGCGCATCGGGCGAATCGTAGTGCACGACCCGGTAGCGGGCGGGAGCCAGCTTGGGAAGAGCGGCCACATCCTCCATCACCGAGCGGTTCTCGATCTCCGAGACGCCGATGACGGCGGGATAGTCGCGGTCGAGCGCGGCGATATCGAAGAGCACGCGCTCCAGATTGGCGAGCTTGCGCTCGTACTTCACCGAATTCCACCGTTTGGGGCCTTCGGGGGTGAACTCCTCGTCGTGCACGTCGGGATCGTTGATCGTGTCGAAGAGGTTCTCGAAGTTGTAGAACACCACCTTGTAGGGTGCCTTCTGCGCGAAGCCAGCCGCCGCAAAGAGCAGAAGCAGGCAGGAAAGGAGCGCTTTTTTCATGGTTATTGTGCGTTATGGGTCAACATTTCAGAGATTCCAGGCCGACGGATTGTCCTGCGCCTTCACGGCGGAGGCGGCCTCCGCCGGCAGGTTGCGGAAGAAGCGGAAACCCGTCCGTTCCTCCACTTCGGCCACCGGGCAGGCGTAGTCGCGCAGGTCGCCCGACGACGAGGAGCCGTTTTCGAACCAGAAGCCGATGGCCATCAGTTCGTCGGCCGAACATTCGGCGATGCTCCGTCCCGTATTGCCGCTCCGCGTGCGGAGCAGCACCTTCCAGCAGTGCGACGGCACGCCGATTCGGTTGCCCAGACGATCGGTCGTCGTCCGTCCGTCGAACGAAGTGCCCGTCACCACGTAGAGCGTGTCGCGCACCATGCTCGACCGCACGCGGCTTTCGAGCGTGGCCCACAGACCGCTGTTGAAGCGGCTGTCCTGCGGCATCATGTTCGTGGCATAGAAGGTCATCTCGTTGGTCTCCACGGTGCTGTAACGGTCGGCCGAAGGACACTGGTGGCCGCGGGCGTAGCCCGTGCCGTAGCTCCCGACGACATACTGCTGCACGCTTTGCGCAATCTCGGGCAGCTGCGTGTTGGGGTCATAGCTCCAGGCGTCGGTGCGGTCCACGCTCGGATTGGTGTAGCACGAGTGGAGCGGATAGGCGACCCAGCGCGCCACACGCTGCTCCGTGTCGTAGCAGACCGAATAGTTGCGCACACGGCGCGACGAACCGGAGAGGGACGTATAGTAGGTCTTGTAGATATAGGTATCGCTTTCGACATAGGCGGGCTGCTCGGCCCACGCCTTGTCGTAGCGCGCCGAGGAGAGATAGGCCTCCTGCGTAAGGAGCGCCTCGCGGACATCGCCGTCCGAGAAGCGCACTTCGACCCGGGCTTGCCGCGCCTCGGGAGCGGTATTTCTTTCCGAATGGAGGAAGAGTACAGGGGTGAAGTCACCCTCCCAGCGTGCCGAACCCGTCGACGAGAAGGTGAGCCAGTCGGCTCCCTCCACGACTTCGGCCGTGCAGCGGAGCGAGGCATCGCCCCCGAGCAGCAGCTGCACGGAGGTCGTCTCGCAGTTGATTGTCCGCGTACGGAAGCTGGCCGACACGGGTGCACTGCCCTCCCCCTCCTTTTCGCAGGCGGCGAAGAGGAGGAGAACCAGAACTGCGGGGAGCCATCGACACATGGGGCAACGGAAATACTAGCGTGTTGGTGTATCCGAAATCTATCCGGTGATAAGCATCCCCGGCGGAATCGGATCCCGCCGGGGATGGATCATCGGTTCAAAACAAGGCGGCGGAGACTATTCGCACTCGATGGTAATCGAATCGATGTAGACGGCTCCGCCCACGGCACGGACGATGAAGTCCTTCACGTTCTTGCCGCTCAGGTCAATCTCCAGCTCCGGAGTACCGGTATAGGGGTCGCTGACTGCGATTGCGGCCGCCTCGACCGCCGCCGCATCCTGGCCCGTATACTGGAAGTCAGCAGGCAGGACAACGAGCTTGTTTCCTCTCTCGGCCGAGGTCTTGCTGTTGATTACGAAGGATATACGCGTGGCATTCGACGCGAGCGAGGGTACCTTCAGGTAGCTCTTGGAGGCGTTCTTGGAGGTATCCATATTCCAGCCCAGCTGCAGCGGCATGAAATTGCCCTCTTTGCTTACGCCGAAGCCCATGGCAAAACCGCTCCAGACGCTGCCGTCGGCAGCCGTGACCTGAAAGTTGCTGTACTCGTTTACACGATCCGCATTCTCGATATCATCCTTCGTCAGCGAAACGACGTTGCCCGACACCGGAGCCGCCTGCTTCAGCGAGACGGTCTGGGTGCTGACGGCGGCGCCCTCCTTCATCAGACTCACCGTGAGGGTTCCCGTAACGGGGCCCTGCGTCGCATTGGCACCGACGGTCACCGTGACGGTCGTACCGCTCACCGAAGCGGAGAAGCCGCCCGTGGCCGAGGCTTCGATCGTATAGGTATCGTCGGCATTGAGCTTCGTCACCGTTACCGTCCTGCTTCCGCCCTCGACCATGAAGCTGAGCGTCGCGGGGCTCACCGTGATGGCGGGAGTCTGGCTCATGAAGGCCGCCACGTCGGCCGGACGCTGCGGACAGATCTGGCCGTTGCCTCTGTAGACGGTGGCATAACCCGTCACCGAACCCGTCGCGCCGCCGTTGAACTGCGTGCCGACCAGACCGGGCATGTTCGACTGTACGAATACCGTCACGCTCTTGCCGCCCGAGGTGAAGGTGTGCTGCCCGTACTTATCGGCCTCGCTCCAGAGCGCACTTGCGGCGGGAGCCGTCATGTCGGCCAGCGTAACGACCATGCCCTGGTATGCGGAGAGCTCGTCGGCCGAGATGGCGATCGGGGTGATGGTCTCGTTCGAACCGAGCTTTTCGATGACTGCCCACTCCTCGTTCTTGCTGCCCGTCACCTCGTAGAGGCCCGAGTAGTTGACAATGCGGGCCTTGCCGGCCTTGAGCGTCACACGCACGCGGTCGCCCTTGGCGAGGTCGAAGCTCTCGTCTTTGGGATTGGAGACACCGCTGCCGTAGAGCGTGATGCCGTTGCCGGCTTCGGTGGCGCCCGGCGTCATCAACTGCAGGTTGTTTTCGTTCACGTTGCCGCCCTCCTTGTCGGTCACGACCACGGCCTCGAACGTGCGATCGTTCGTCTCGTCGAGTACGGTCTGCTCGGAGGTGAGCATCGCGATGATTTCGGGGATGGTGATGGCAACGGACTCGCCGCTGGGCGTATCGCTTCCGCCGCCCTGCGTGAACTCGACGAGATCGCCGCCGACGCCGCCCGTCAGACGCACGTCGTCGATGCGGTGTGCGCTGGCGACAGCCGACGTGAAGCGGATCCAAACGGTCGTGGTACCCTCCGGAAGGGTGAAGTCGGCCGTCGCGAGGTTCCAGCGGCCGTTGGTGTTCGCACCGGCCGGGAAGCTGTAGGCGACGGGGTCGGACCAGCTCTGGCCGTCGGCGCTCAGCTGTACGTCGAAGTCTTCGATCACGAAGGTATTGTCCGCATCTTGCAGATAGCGCTCCGCACCGAAGGTGAGCCGGAGGTTCACCGTGCTGACGGCGATGTTGCCGATGGTGAAGTGCGAATCGCTGCCGAAGAAGATGTTGTTCATGCCCGAACCCTCGTAGTCCGAATAGTTGCTGTCGGAGTTGGAGGTGTTGCGGGCGCTGGCCGCCTCATAGTCGTACTCGACATTCGCGGCGCCCGTACCGGTATGGTTCTGCCAGCCGTCGAACTGGTCGAGATAGGGCCAGCGATCGCCGCTGTCGCCATAGGTCTTATCGGCAGGGGCGGCGTCGAAGTCGCTGTAGTAGAACTCCTCGGTCGAGGGAGCCTCGCCGCCGATGGTCTGCGTGATACGCACCGTCTGGGCATCGATCTCCTTCTCGATACCGAAGTATACGCCGAAACAGGTGACGGTCAGCTCAGCCTCGCGGGCCGTGGCCGACTGGTCGAGCGTCACGGTAATCTCGGCATTGCCCGTGCCCTCGAGCGCGGGGGTGATGGCCAGCCACTCCAGATCCTCGGCGCCGGTGATGGTCCAGGTGCCGGTCGTGTTGATCTGGAAGCTCTTCGGACCGCCGTTCTCGTCGAACGACAGCTCGGTGGGAGTCACTTCGAGTGTCGGAATGTCGAACTGCTCCTCGTCGTCGTTCTTACAGCCCGTGAAGGTGACCGTCGCGACGGCCAGGGCTGCGAACAACCATTGGATGAAAGGATTCTTTTTCATACGACAAAAAATATGAGATGGATGTGTGATTTCTGTTCCGGCAGCCGTAACCGGCCCGCGCGGAGGCCCTCCGATGACCGGGCCCCTCCATGATTCCGTTCTCTGCCTGCTCTCTCGCTCTGCATGATCTCTTTCCCTCTTTTTCGTGATACGGCGTCTCCTGCGCACGGCAAGGAAAGATACGCAAAAGTAGTATTTATTTCCGAGCCCGTCAAACGGAACGTCCTCTTTTCACGTGAAATTTACGTTACGCCGGACATACGGAGAGGGCGGAGCATCGCTGCCCCGCCCTCCGTACGCAATCGTACGCCGGCTACCGTATCCGGTTGACCGACCGCACGAGCAGTTCGTCGCGAAAGATGGCCCGGGCGGCCAAAGCCGTGAATACCAGGCAGACCAACGGCAGCGCTATGGCCGGTTTCATACCCTGCCGGGGTACTTCGGCATGGCCCCAGAAATAGGCGAAGGCGAGCATCGCGAGACACCCGACGAGCAGCACCAGTTCGACCACGCAGAGACGCAGCTGCACCATGCGGCGCTTGTAGAGAAAGAGAATCACCAGGGGCAGCACGCACGAAACGAGGAGCAGCAACCCCGTCCAGACGGGGGTGCGCACCGCTTCGCCCGTGGTGGATTCGAGCGAAAAGGCATGGAGCGTCAGCTGTTCGCCGTCGACGCCGAACCAGGCCAGCGGCGCGAAAAGCGTGACGGCCATCAGCGCCGCCACGACAAGCAGGTAGAGGGATTGGATTCGCTGTATCATCTTCTTGCGATTGTATTCTGCCTTACGGCTCATCAGTCGATGGTCCGGTCGACGAGGTACCGGTTGCGGTCGCTCGAGCCCCGGTAGATCATCTCGCCGAGGAAGCCCGCCAGGAAGAGCTGCACGCCGAGCACCACGGCGAGCAGCGCCAGGTAGAAGAGCGGCTGGTCCGTCACGGCGCGCAGAGGCAGTTCGCGGGCCTGGCGCACGAGCTTCAGGACGATGATCCAGAGTGCCGTGGCACCGCCGAAGAGGAACATCAGCGTCCCGAGACTGCCGAAGAAGTACATGGGCGAGCGGCTGAAACGCGACATGAACGAGACGGTGATCAGGTCGAGGTAGCCCTTCACCATGCGCTCGATGCCGAACTTCGAATGGCCGTACTTGCGGGCACGGTGCTCGACCACCTTCTCGCCGATGCGGCGGAATCCCGCACGCCGGGCCAGGATGGGGATGTAGCGGTGCATCTCACCGTAGACCTCGATGGACTTGACCACCTTGAGGCGGTAGGCCTTCAGTCCGCAGTTGAAATCGTGGAGCCGGATACCCGAAACCCACCGCGCCGTCCAGTTGAAGAACTTGCTGGGCCAGCGTTTCCCGACGGGATCGTGACGCTGCCGCTTCCACCCCGAGACGAGGTCGTAGCCCTCTTCGAGAATCATGCGCCGCAGTTCGGGAATCTCGTCGGGAGAGTCCTGCAGGTCGGCATCCATCGTAATGACCACCTCGCCGCGCGCTGCCGCGAAGCCGCAGTAGAGGGCGGCCGACTTGCCGTAGTTGCGCGAAAAGCCGATGGCCCGCAACACCGGATAACGCTCTCTGAGGCTCTCGATCACCCGCCACGAATCGTCGTCCGAACCGTCGTCGACCATAATGAGTTCGTAGGAGAGGCCGTGCGTACGGGCCACACGGTCGATCCACTCCGTGAGTTCGGGCAGCGATTCGGCCTCGTCGTAGAGCGGCACGACAACCGATATGTCGGGTGCTTCGGTCATGGATCAGCGGGTTGTATCGTCGTTCGTATCGTTCTTGCCGGCGAAGGGGTCGGGGTCGCGCCGGATGGCCGCCGCAATGACGAGACCGAAGAAGAGGCCCGAAACGACCGAGGTCACCATGCTGCTCAGAAGCAGATAGAAGGGCGACATCATCATGCGGCGGACCGCGGCGAAGGTCTCGTTCAGCATCGAATCGGTATAGAGTCCCGAGTTGGCCAGCACCGAAAAGGTCGCGTCAAGCGACTCGCGGTAGTGCGCCGCGAAGAGCCAGTGGGTGGCCACGATCTGATAGGCGCCCTCGAGCATGCCCGTGAAGAGCATCATGCAGAGAATGAACTTCAGGCACTGCCCGTAGGTGTAACCGCCCCGGCGCACCGCACGCAGTCGCGTGAAGAAGAAGAGCAGCGTGACGAAGAGCGCCAGCGAGAGAAACGAGATCAGCAGCGAAAGAAGACCCTGAGGCATGAATATCGCTGCCACACGGAAAGCAATGGCGCACAGGCCCATGATCGTGCCGTACTTCGCGGCGTCGTTCCAGATGCTATGATTCATCGTATCGTTTGTTGTATCTGTTACGTATCTGTCGGTCGGCCTATCGCAGTTCTCCCGCGCCTTCACGGAGCACCACCGGCTCATCGCCCGTGAGGTCGACGACCGTCGTGGGCACCACGCTGCCGGGACCTCCGTCGACCACCAGCGCCACGTCGGCGCCGCATCGCTCCTCGATCAGCCCGGGGTCGGTCATGTATTCGGTCTCGTCGTCATCGTGCACCGAGGTGGTGAGCAGCGGGGCGCCCAACGCCTCGACGATGGCACGCGGTATGGCATTGTCCGGAATCCGCACACCGATGGTCCTGCGCCGTTCGAAGGCCTTGTCGGGCATGCGCGACGAAACGGGCAGGATGAAGGTGAAAGGTCCGGGCAGATTGCGTTTCAGCACCCGGAAGGCGGCATTGTCCACGCGGCAGTACTCGGCCGCCTGTGCCAGATCGCGGAAGACGACCGAGAAGGTGGTCTCGCGCTTGCCCTTGATGCGGCGCATCCGCTCGATGGCCCGCGGCGAACGGATCGAACAGCCGAAGGCATAGACGCTGTCGGTCGGGTAGACGACGATGCCGTCGTCGTCGAGCGCCGCCGTCACTCGCGCCAGGTCACGCTCCGAAGGGTTCTCTGCGTAGAGTCTGATCAACATGCGGGCAAATATACGAAATTTTATCTGATGTTGCGCCTGTTCAGCTCGGCGCTGTAGGCCCTCGCGTTACGCAGGTGCTCGCCGTAGGTGCGGGCGAAATCGTGGTAACCGTCGAAGGAGGGGCGGGCGCAGAAGAAAAGATAGTCGTGCCGCTCGTAGTCGAGCACCGCATCGACGGCCGCAAGCGGCGGCATGCAGATGGGCGACGGCGGCAGTCCGCGGTGGAGATAGGTGTTGTAGGGCGACGGATACTTCAGGTGGCGGTGCAGGATACGGCGCAGGGCGAAATCCTGCAGCGCATACTTCACCGTGGGGTCGGCCTGCAGCGGCATGCCGCGCCGCAGCCGGTTCATGTAGACCCCCGCGATACGGGGCATCTCGTCCGTACGGCGCGTCTCCTCGGCCACGATCGAGGCGAGGGTCGTCACCTCGAGACGGCTCAATCCGATGCGCCGGCACTTCGCGTCGCGCTCCGGAGTCCAGAATCGGTCGTACTCGCGCCGCATGCGGAGCACGAAGTCGCGGGGCGACACCGTCCAGTAGAATTCGTAGGTGTTCGGCAGGAACATCGAAAAGAGCGTGAGGCTGTCGAAGCCCGCCTCGCGCGCCAGCCCGGGCGAGGTGAAGGCCGCCATCCAGGCCGCCGAGTCGGCTTCGAGCTGCCGCGAGAGCTTCGCGGCGAGCTGGGCGCGCGTACGGGCACCGTGAAGCGTCACGCGCACCGGGGTCTGGAGTCCCAGCTTCACCGTACGTACCACCTCGACGACGCTCATGCCGGGTCTCAGCAGGTAGTGGCCGGGACGGACGCCCTGTTCGAGCCCGAGCCGCCGCGCATAGAGCCGGAAGGCGCCGCGGTGACGCAGCACGGGAGCGAGCGAGTCGCACAGGGCCGCGTAACCGGTATCGCCGCTCACATAGAGCGACCGTTCGGCACGTACCGCATTGCCGAGGAACTGCTGCCGCACGACGAGGGCGGCAGCCGCGACCGCCGCGGCCAGCACGAGCATCCATGCCAGGAGGCGCCTGGCTCTGTGCGTCATCCGCATCATCCGTATCATTTTCATGCGGCACCCGTTCCGTGTCCGCCGCGCAAATGTACGGAACTTTCGCGCGCCATGCAAATCCGCGCCCGCACGACCCGGCTCCGGACGCAAAGTCCCCGACAGACAAGAAAGGGAGGCGGAGAGCGTACAAAAAAAAGAGGCGGAAGATTTGCCGTGAAACGAAAAATTCCTACCTTTGTCGCGGGAAAGTCTTATACGACCAGCTCCCGCAGAACCCCCCAGGCGAGGAATCGAGCAAGGGTATGCGGTCGTAGCGGTGCGATATAAGTAGCTTTCCCATTTTTTTGTGCCTGCCGCAGGCGCCGCAATCTCCCCGGAGGGACCGAACTCTCCGCTCCGGAAGGCCTGCCCCGTTATCGACCATCGACCGCCGGACCGTCACCGCCGGACCGCAGTCGCCAAAGACCGAACCGATGATACGACGATTCTCCGCACTGCTCGCGACCGCCGCCGCGCTCCTCACGGGAACCTGCGCATGCGGACCGCGGACCACGGCGTCGCTCGACGCCTTCGACATCGCCCTCTACACACCCCGCTACGCCGAAGGGTTCGAAATACTCGGCGCCGAAGGGAGGCGCAGCACCCTGCTGCGCACGACCTCCCCGTGGCAGGGGTCCGACGGCGAGGCGAAGCTGCTCTTCATCGCCCGTAACGGCGAACTTCCGCCCGACGGATTCGACGGCCAGAGGATCGAGGCGGGGCCGCAGCGGCTCGTCTGCATGTCATCGACCCATGTGGCTCTGCTCGACGCCGTGGGCGCCGCCGGACGCGTCGTCGGACTTTCGGGGGTCGAGGCGCTCTGGAACCCGCATCTCGCGGCACACCGCGACCGTATCGGCGAGGTGGGCTACGAAGGGAATATCGACTACGAAAGGCTCGTGGCGCTGCGGCCCGACCTCGTGCTGCTCTTCGGACTCACGGGAGCCAGCACGATGGAGCCCAAACTCCTCGAACTGGGCATACCCTTCGTATACATCGGCGAATATCTCGAAGAGTCGCCCCTCGGCAAGGCCGAATGGATGGTCGCCGTGGCCGAACTGCTCGACCTGCGGCCCGAGGGTGAACAGGCCTTCGCGCCCCTGCCCGAACGTTACGAAGCGCTGCGTGCCGCCGCCGCGGCATCCGCAACGCCGCGACCGCGCATCATGCTCAACGCCCCCTACGGCGACACCTGGTTCATGGCCTCGACCCGCAGCTACGTCGCCCGGCTCATCGCCGACGCAGGCGGCGAGTACGTCTACACGGGCAACGACTCGAACCGTTCGCTGCCCGTCGATATCGAGGAGGCATACCTGCTCGCCCGCGGAGCGGATATCTGGCTCAATGCCGGAGGATTCGCCTCGCTCGACGAACTGCGGAGCCGCCTGCCCAAGTTTGCCGACCTGCCCTGCGTGCGACGGGGCGCCGTCTACGACAGCGACCGCCGGACGAACGCCGCCGGCGGCAACGACTACTGGGAGTCGGGCGCCGTGCGTCCCGATATCGTGCTGCACGACCTGGTAGCGCTCTTCCATCCCGAAGTACTCGCGCCCGACGACCGCGAAACGGTCTACTTTCGGCGCATCGAGTAGACCGGGCTACAAGAGACGGGCGGGCGGACCTGATCGGTC
>CASELE010000022.1 GCA_949288735.1 uncultured Alistipes sp. | reverse complement strand
CGCATGCGCGTCGCCGTGCGCCCTCCGTGGGCAAAGATACGGATTTTACTTCAAAAAACGATACGAAACACCTATCTGAAGAAGTTGCGCATCCGCTCGAAGATGTTCTGGCTGCGCCCCGTCTGCTCCGTCGTCCGGAAATCGGGGCCTTCGGCCAGCTGCTCCACCAGCCGCCGTTCCTCGGCCGTCAGTTTCGAGGGTACGGCAATGTCGACGACCACCAGTTCGTCACCGCGCGACGAACCGTGGAGTTCCGGCAATCCCTTGCCGGCCAGCCGCAGCACCTTGCCAGCAGGCGTGCCGGGCGCAATCCTTATCTTGGCGCGGCCGTCCACGGTGGGGACCTCGACCATGCCGCCCAGCAGCGCCGTCGGCACGGTGATGGTGAGGTTGTGTATGAGGTTTTCGCCGTCGCGCACCAGCTGCGGATCGGGCTCCTCCTCGATGACCACCTGCAGGTCGCCGCTCACGCCGCCGCGCCGCGCCGCATTGCCCTTGCCCGTCATGGCAAGCACCATGCCCTCGCCCACGCCGGCCGGAATCTTGATCTCGACCACCTCCGAGCCCTTGATCGTCCCCTCGCCGCGGCACTTGTCGCAGGGAGCCGTCACCACCCGGCCTTCGCCGCCGCACGAGGGGCAGACTCCCTGCGTCTGCATGCGGCCGAAGAAGGTGTTCTCCACGCGCGTCACGTATCCCGTACCGCGGCATGTCGAACAGGTCGAATAGGAATTCGCGTCGCGGGCTCCCGTACCGCCGCACTTGTCGCAGGTTACGGTCTTGCTGATCTTCAACTTCTTGGTAACGCCCGACGCGATTTCAGCCAGGGAGAGCTTCACCTTCACGCGGATATCCGAGCCACGGCTCACGCGCCGGCCGCCTCCCGTCGAGGTGCGAAACCCGCCCCCGAAATGGCCGCCGAATATGTCGCCGAACTGCGAGAAGATATCCTCCATCGAAAAACCGCCGAACCCGCCGAATCCGCCTGCGCCGCCGGCCGCACCGTTCATGCCCGCATGGCCGAACTGGTCGTAGCGCGCCCTCTTTTCGGGATTCGACAGCACGTCGTAGGCCTCGGCCGCCTCCTTGAACTTCTCTTCGGCCTCCTTGTCGCCGGGATTCTTGTCCGGATGGTACTTGATGGCAGCCTTGCGATAGGCCTTCTTTATCTCGTCGGCGTTCGCGTTCCGCTCCACGCCGAGCACTTCGTAGTAATCTCTCTTTTCGGCCATCGCACTACTCTCCTACAACCACTTTGGCAAAACGCAGCACCTTGTCTCCGAGCATGTAGCCCGCCTGCACCACATCGACGACGTGCCCCTTGTGCTCCTCTCCCGCAGCGAAACGGGCCACCGCCTCCTGCCTGTCCGGATCGAAGAGCCCGCCACGCACCTCCATCTCCGTGACGCCGCGCTGGCGCAACGTCTCGGTAAATTTCTGCGCGATGAGCCGCACCCCTTCGCGCAGCGCTTCGATATCGTCACTGCCGGCCATCGCCGCCACGGCCCGCTCCACGTCGTCGCGCACCGGAAGCATCGCCTTGAGCACCTCCTTGCCGCCTGTCTCGACAAGCTCCATCTTCTCGCGCAACGTGCGCTTGCGGTAGTTGTCGAATTCGGCCTGCAGCCGCAGATACTTGTCGCGCCATTCGGCAGCCTCGGCTTCGGCACGTGCGGCCCGATCGGACGCCGCGGACGAATCGCCCTCCTCTGCCGGAGCTGACACGGTGTCAGTGCCCTCCGCAGAAGATTCTGACATATTGGCACCGTCCTGCGGGACACCCTGCTGCGCTGTCTGCGCTACGTCTGCCGGCTTTTCGTCGACAATCTGTTCTTTATCAGTTTTTTCCTTTTTCATATCCGTTGTTTTTCTCCTTTTCCGCATCGGAAGAGCACAAATTATATACCCAAAATGAAAACGGCCGGTTTTCTGTTCAGATCGGGCGCCGGCCGGCGCCGCCACTCGGCCACGGTACGGGTGACGATATACTCGTCCGGTCCCGTGATGTCGGCAGCCACCGTAAGGAGCGTATCGGATGCGCAGAGCCCGACCATCTGTGCGAAGAGTCCGGCTCCGCGATAGGGGGTCTCGATGAAGAGCTGCGCCTGCCGCTCGCTCCGTGCACGGTGTTCGAACCGGCGGATGGCCTGCGCCCTCGCGGCGGGCTTCACGGGCAGATAGCCATTGAAGGCGAATGACTGACCGTTGAGACCCGATGCCATGATTGCCAGAAGAATGGACGATGGCCCGACGAGCGGCACCACGCGGATGCCGCGCCGGTGGCAGACCGCCACCACGGCCGCGCCCGGATCGGCGACCCCCGGCACCCCCGCCTCCGAAATCACGCCGACCGAACGGCCGGCGAGCAGCGGTGCGACCAGCTCCTCCGCCTCGGCGGCAGCCGTATGTTCGTTCAGTTCGAGGAACTCCAGCTCGTCGATGGGCCGGTCGAGTTTCGCCTTCGCCAGGAAACGGCGGGCCGTGCGCGTCTGCTCCACGATGAAGCAGTCGAGCGACTCCAGCACACGGCGGTTGGCCGCAGGAAGCACCTCCCACGGATCGGCCGTCTCGGCTATGGGGCAAGGTATGAGATAGAGTGTTCCGTACATGTCAATCCTTCAGGTAGATTCGTTTTACCCGGGCCGAAACCGAAGTCATGATCTCGTAGGGTATCGTATCGAGCAGGCGCGCCATCGTCTCGAGGTCGTTGCCCTCGACGGCCGAGAAGACCACCACCTCGTCGCCCTCCTGCACCCCCGCGACATCCGTCACGTCGAGCATGCAGCTGTCCATGCAGACACGACCCACGATGGGGGCCGGACGGCCGCCCACGAGCATCGACCAGCGGCCGCAGCCCAGATGGCGGTCCAGACCGTCGGCATAACCCACGGGGACCGTCGCCGTCACCGTGTCGCGCGTCAGCCGGCCGGCACGGCCGTAGCCCACGGTATCGCCCGCGGCCAGATGCTTGAGCTGGACGATACGCGTACGCAGAGTCGATACGGGCCGCAGCGCCGGATTGTGGCAGTAACCGAAACCATAGAGCCCCAGACCGAGGCGGCACATGTCGAACTGCGCTTCGGGGAAGCGTTCGATGGCCGCCGAATTGGCCGTATGGCGAATCACCGGATAGGGCAGCGCAGCGGCGAGTGTCGAGCTCATGCGGTCGAAACGGGCGATCTGTCCGCGCGTATATTCGTCCTCCCCGGGCATGTCGGCACAATTGAGGTGCGAGAAGAGGGTGACCGCCCGCACCAGTTCCGAGGCGCGGAGCCGCTCGCCCAGACGCGGCAGCTCCTCCTCCACGAAGCCCAGCCTATGCATTCCCGTATCGAGCTTCACATGTATCGGATAGCGGCTCTCGCCGGCCCGTTCGACCGCGGCGGCGAAGGCATCGAGCGAACGGAAGCTATAGATTTCGGGCTCGAGGCGGTTGGCCACCATCAGGGCGAAACTCCCCGAGTCGGCATTGAGCACCACGATGGGCATCGTGATACCCCGCTCTCGCAGCAGCACACCTTCGTCGGCGAAGGCCACTGCGAGATAGTTCACCCCTTCGTGCTGGAGCATCTGCGCCACTTCGTAGTCGCCCGCCCCGTAGCTGCCGGCCTTGACCATCGCCACGAGCTTCGTGCCGAAGCGGAGCTTCGAGCGGAAATAGTTCAGATTATGCGTCATGGCGTCGAGATCCACCTCGAGCGTCGTCGTATGGCTCTGACGTTCGAGCGCATGTGAGAGCTTCTCGAAACGGAAGCCGCGCCCCCCCTTGAGCAGGATGGCGCGTCCGGCCACGTCGGCCCGGCCGATGCGTGCGGCGCACTCGTCGGCCGTGGCATAGAAGCTCCGTACGCAGGCAAAGACCGAGGCATGGGCCCGGATGCGGGGGCCGATGCCTATCAGGCGGTCGATACCCGCCCGCTCGACCATAGCGGCGACACGCGCATAGAGTTCGTCGTCCGAATAGCCGCTCTGCTCGATATCCGACAGCACGAGGGTCCGCGGCCGGCCGGCGGCCACCGTATGGAGATAGTCGAGGGCCAGTGCCAGCGAATTGATATCGAGGTTATAGGCGTCGTCCACCAGGATCGAGCCGTTGATACCCTCCTTCACCTCGAGCCGCATGGCCACCGACGGTTCGTGGCTGAACGAAGGGGCCGGATAGCCCATCGCCGCACAGAAGGCCTCGACGATCTGCCCGTTGCGATGCATCGCCTCGCCGCCTGCCGCGGCGGGCGTCCCCCCGAAGCGGGAGGCATCGAAAAGCCGACGGTCGGCGAAAGCATGCTCGATCATACCCGCCAGCGGTTCGTAGTAGCGGTGATAGATCACCGTCCGCGCTCCGCGGGCCAGCACCATCTTCTCGGCGCACTTCCCGGCCAGAGAGCCGAAGTGCTCCTGGTGTGCGTCGCCGATCGAGGTGAAGACCGCGACATCGGGCCGGATCATCCGCTCGAGCCGCTCCATCTCACCCGGCTGCGAGATGCCCGCCTCGATGAGCGCCACCTCCTCGTCGCCGCGAAGCATGAGCAGCGAAAGGGGCACGCCGAGCTGCGAGTTGTAGCTCTTGGGCGAACGGTAGCTCCGCACCCCGGCGGGCAGCTCCTCGGCGATCCACTCCTTGATGATGGTCTTGCCGTTCGAACCGGTGATACCCACCACCGTGCCGCGGAAGCGCGAACGCCAGTCGGCGGCGAGAGCCTGCAGCGCCGCGAGCGACCGCTCCACGCGTACGCGGCCGCACCCTTCGGTCAGGGTGCCGGGCGGCAGGTCGCGCTCCACCAGAAAGGCGCGCACGCCCCGTGCGCACATCTCGCCGACAAAGTCGTGCGAATCGTGGTTCGTCCCCCGCATGGCGACGAAGAGGGGCGATGCGCCCAGCTCCGGGACGAGCGAACGGCTGTCCGTCGCCACCGTCTCGACCTCGAGGTCGCACCCCTCGAGAGAGCCGCCGCAGATGCGGGCTATCTCCGACAATCGATACTTCATGGTTGCTTATGTTTGAGGGCCCGGCCGCCGGCCGGGCCCGACACTCCTGCTCCGTTACCCCTGCTCCGTCCGGAAGGTCACCACCGTGATGCCCGCACCGCCGCGGTCGGCGTGTTCATCGGCCGCCGATGCCACCTCGGGCACCGTACGCAGGTAGCGGCGTATCTCCTCCTTGAGCGCTCCCGTCCCCTTGCCGTGGAGAATCGAGACCGACCCCACCCCCACCATGAGGGCGTCGTCCACGAGATCCTGTACCGCCTCGACCGCCTCGGGCGGGCGCATGCCGCGCACGTCGATGTGGTCGCGGAAACGGAGCCTGCGGTCCGCCACATCCACCGAGATCACCGTACGGGGGCTCTGCGGGCGGGTCGCCTCGCGGTATTCGTTGTTCGACACGGTCTTCAGACGGCTCTTCTCCACCGTAGTGAGTATCTGTCCGAAGGCGACCTGAGCCTTGCCGCCCTTGACCGACTGCACCACGCCGACCATCTCCTGTCCCTCCATGCGGACCTTCGCCCCGACGGTCACCTCCTTCGGCAGAGGATCCGGTTCGGTCTTCCGCTCCGGCTCCGCGGCGGCTGCGCCGCGCCGCTCCTCGCGCCGCTGCCGGCGCCGCTCGATACGCTCCATCTCGCGTCTGATGCGCTCCTCGCGTTCGGGCGACACTTCGTCGTCGTGCTCGGTCCGCTCACGGAATTCATCGAGCCCGCGGCGCGCCAGACGCGTCTGCTCCTTCTCGGCCTGCGCCTCGCGGATGGTACGTATCGTATGCTCGATCTGACGGTTGGCCTCAGCCACAAGCCGCTTCGCCTCCTCCTTCGCTCGTCCCAGGATCTCGGCCCGTTCGGAGCGGATCTTCTCCAGCTGCTCGGCATAGCGCTGTTCCAGCTCCTCGACCTTGCGGTCGGCTACGCGGATGCGGTCGCGCTTCTGCTCCCAGTAGCGGCGGTCGCGGGCTATCTCGCGCAGCTGCTTTTCGATCTGCATGTGGTCGCTGCCCGCCTTCTCGCTCGCCGAGCGGATGATCTCTTCGGGCAGTCCGATCTTGCGGGCTATCTCCACGGCAAACGAACTGCCGGGGCGGCCCGTCTCGAGCCGGAAGAGGGGGCGAATCTGCTGCACGTCGAACATCATGGCTCCGTTGGCGATGCCCTCCGTATTCGAAGCGTAATACTTGATGTTGGCGTAATGGGTCGTGACGACGCCGTAGCAGCCGCGCTCGACGAGCCGCTCGAGAATCGCCTCGGCGATGGCGCCGCCGATGGTCGGTTCGGTTCCCGACCCGAACTCGTCTATGAGCACGAGCGTGCGGTCTGACGCGCCGGCGAGCATCTCCTTCATGTTGCGCAGATGCGAGGAGTAGGTCGACAGATCGTCGTCGATCGACTGCTCGTCGCCGATGTCGATGAAGAGGCTGCGGAAGACGGGCAGTTCCGACACTTCGGAACAGGGCACCGGAAATCCGCACTGGAACATGTACTGGAGCAGTCCCGTAGTCTTCAGACAGACCGACTTTCCGCCGGCATTCGGGCCGGAGATGACCAGGATGCGTTTCGTGCGGTCGAGCTGCAGATCGAGCGGCACCACCTCGCGGCCCTGGGCCCGGAGCGTCTGCGCCAGCAGCGGATGGCGGGCATTGCGCAGCACGAGCCGGTCGTCGGTCGAGAGTATGGGACGGCCGCAGCCGTTGGCCGCTCCCCAGCGAGCCTTGGCTCGCAGCATGTCTATGTCCGACAGATAGTCGCCGGCCGCCTCGATGCGGTCGGCCTCGGGGCGCAGCGAGTCGGTGAAGAGCGAAAGGATACGGACGATTTCACGCCGTTCGGCATACTCCAGCTCGCGCAGTTCGTTGTTCAGCTCCACCACTTCGACCGGCTCGATGTAGAAGGTACGGCCCGTGGCCGACTCGTCGTGGATGAATCCCTGCAGTTTGCGTTTGTTGGCCGCCGCAACGGGAATCACCGTACGGCCGTCCCGCACCGAAAGCTGGGCGTCGGCCTCGACGATGCCGGCGCTCTTCGCCGCCGCAAGCACCGCCTGCAGCCGCTTGGCCGCCTGCCCCTCCCGCTCGCGGATCGACCATCTGATCGACAGCAGCTCGGGCGACGCCGTATCACGCACCTTGCCCAGTTCGTCCACGATGACGTCTATTGCCCGCAGTATCTCGGGGAAGGACTCCACGCCGGCACTACGTCGCGCCAGTTCGGGGTAACGTTCGGCGCCCTGGCCCCGCAGGAAGAGGGCCACGGCGCCGGCCGCCGCAAGCGCCCGGCGCAGGAGCACCACCTCCTCCACGTCGAGGAACGACCCTTCGAGCCGTATCTTGGCCACCAAGGGGGCTGTCTCGGCGAACTCGGCATCGGGGAATTCGTGCTCCATCTGCGTCACCAGACGCATCTCGTCGGCCAACGCCTGTCGCCGGACAATCACCTCGGCCGAAACGGAAAAACGCTCCGCCTCCAGCTTTTCACGCGCCGAGGGGAGCGTACAGAGAGCCGCCACCTGCGCACGCAGGCGGTCGAACCCGATCTTCTGCTCAAAGTTCGCGGGATAGATCATCGCTCGTCCGGAATATGGCCGCTACCGTTCCTGCCCGGCACGCGCCTCCGCCTTGACCGCACGCTTTTCGGTCCGGGCCCGTTCCCGCTCCTCGCTGCGGCCGAAGAGCGAGAAGTGCACGTAACGCTTCGGGTGCTCCTGCAGGTCGGCGAGCAGCGCGCCGAGACGGTCGCTCGCCTCGGTGAGCGACCGGTAGAGCGCCGGGTCGTTCAGCAGCAGACCCGCGGAACCTTCGCCCCTGTCGAGGGCGGCGAGCACGCCGTCGAGATGTTCCGTCGCACGGGCCAGATTCTCGGCAAAGGCCTCGTCGGCCAGCCGCGCGGTAAGCGTCGAGAGGTCGCCTCCGATGCTGTCCAGCCGCTCCGAGAAGCTCGCCAGGCTGTGCAGTGCATGGCGCAGCTCCTCACGCTCGGAGTCGAGCAGTTCGTCCACATTGCCGGTGATACCCTCCAGATGGGCGATCGTTCCGGTCAGCCCCGCGGCGTTGGCCGCCATGAGGGCGTTGATGCCGCCCAGCGTGCGCGAAAGGCTGTCGGTAAGCTGCACCACGCGTTGCTTGACGAAGTCGAGTTCCGAACCAGCCATGTCCATCAGGTCGCGGTCGCGGCCCGAACGGAGCGTATCGCCGTCGGCGAGGCAAGCAGCCTCATCGCCCAGCCGAATCTCGATGGCTTTGGAGCCCATAATACTGGCGCTCACGATTTTGGCCTCCGAATCCTTCGGTATGCGGATCTGACGCTTCACCGTCAACTGAAGCACGACCTTGTCGCTGCGCGAAGGGTCGAAACCGATATCGGTCACCGTCCCCACCTTCACCCCTTTGATCATCACGGGCGAGGCGGACTGCACGCCGCCGATCTGGTCGTAGGCGGCATAGTATTCGTTGTTGCGGCTGAAAATGTCGATGCCGCTCAGGAAGCGGATACCCGCCCAGGCACAGCCGAGCATCAGTATGGCGAAGATGCCGATTTTCACCTCTCTTTTCATGTTCCTGCACTATTTGACGATTCGCTCCCCTTCGCAGCGCACCACGAACGCGTCGGGGAAGGTGCGGCGCACCTCCTTGAGCCGCCGCTGCGCCGCTGCGCGGTCGGTATAGAGTCCCACGCAGTACTTGTACCGGAAGGGGCCCTCCGAAATGTACTGCTTCACCTGACCCCTGTACTCCTTGAAGCGCGACGAGCGCAGCGGGACCTCCTTGCGCGATGCGAGCAGCTGCACCGCATAGCCCGCCCCGGCGGACGCGGCGGACGCGCCCTTCTCCGCGACCGGCGCGGCCGGCGCCGGAACCGCGGTCGAGGCATCGGCCGAACGCATGCGCCCCACGTAGGCCGAATAGCTCTTCACGGCCTCGTAGAGCGACCGCGCGATCTCGTCGAGACCCCGCTCGGACTTCATGTAGGCTGCCTCTTCCGGATTGGAGAGGAAGCCTATCTCGGTCAGCACGCCCGGCATGTCCGTGGCATAGAGCACGCGCAGCAGCTGGGGCTTGATGCCCCGGTCGCGGCGCCCCGCCTTCACGTACTGCTGCTGGATGCAGCGCGCCATCGCCATGCTGTAGTCGCCGTAGGTGAACTGAAGGTTCTGGATGTAGGCCCGCACGATGGCGGCAGTCTTCTCGTCGGACATGTCGATCAGCTCCTCGCGGTTGTTCTCGAAGAGCGCCTCCTCGTTGTAGCGCTGCTCCTTGGGCGTCTCGCCCATCACGAGCGTCTCCACGCCGCGGGCCGAGGTGGAACGGGCCGCATTGACGTGTATCGAGAGGAAGAGGTCGCCGCCCGCGCCGTTGGCGATGTCGGCCCGTTTCTGCAGGTCGGCAAGGAGCGTCTCGCCCAGTTCGGTATCCGTCTTGCGGGTGTAGACCACCTTCACGCCGGGCATCCCCGCCTCGACCAGCCGCCCCAGCCGCAGAGCCACCTTCAGCGTGAGATCCTTTTCGTAGGTCCCCGCATAATGGGCTCCGGGGAACTTGCCGCCGTGACCCGCATCGATGACGAGCACGTCGATCCCCCGGGCAATATTCTGCGCCCCGGCACCGTTGGGAAGAAGCGCGGTCAGCAGGCATGACGCAAACGCGGCGATGGCGCGGAGACGGAGCATAATAAAACGGTTCAAGTTTGACGTATCCGTAATTTTGCCTATCTTTGTCGGTCGTAAAAAAGTCGTCCGAAAGCGGCGCCGCGACCCGCCGGAGCCCTGCTCCGGCCGCTTTTGCCGACGCGTCGGCAAAGATACGGAAAAAACTTGGAATCTTGAACGGACGGGGCAGAAAATATCTCGTTGCGGCGGCGGCTTTACTGCTCTCCGCCGCATGGGTTTTCGGCTCGCCCGCAAGCATACCGTCCTCCGGCCGCACCGCCGACACCATCGCCCTCGCCGGAACGTCCGACACGACACTCCGCACCCCCGCACCGGCCGAAGAGCCGCATGCCGACGCCGAACGCGAACGCCGGCGCCGGCGGCTGAACGGAACGGGACGCCGCGGCCCGGCAATCCGCAGGGCACCGGCCGACACCCTTGCCGTTCGGGACTCGCTTTCCACGCTGCCGGTCGACACGCCGGCCGCATCCGCCGACTCGGCCCGCCTCGCATCCGACACGACCCGCCGCAAGAAGAGCGACAGCTTCCTCGACGACATCATCTCGGGCAAGAACAAGGACTCGCTCGTCTACGACATGGAGCACAACACGGTCTATGTCTACAACGAGGGCGACATCACCTACCAGACGAGCAACCTAAAGGCCGACTTCATGCGCATCGACATGACCACGAAGGAGATCTACGCCTACGGCAAGGCCGACACGGTGGAGGGCAAGCCCACGGTGACACACCCCGTCTTCGAGGAGGGGGGATCCTCCTACACGATGGACACGATCACCTACAACATCGATTCGCACAAGGCCAAAGTGAAGGGAGTCGCCACGCAGCAGGGCGACGGCTGGCTCATCGGCCGCAGCGTGAAGAAGATGCCCGACAATTCGATGAACATCCAGGGCGGACAGTACACCACCTGCGAACAGACCGACCACCCGCACTTCTATCTGGCCATGACCAAGGCGAAGGTCATCCCGGGCAAAAAGGTGATCACGGGTCCCGCCTACTTCGTCATGGAGGATGTCCCCATCTACTTCCTCGGCATTCCCGAGGGGTTCTTTCCCCTCAGCACCGGACCCAAGTCGGGCCTGCTGATGCCCACCTTCGGCGAGGAGGCCACGCGGGGTTTCTTCCTGCGCGACCTGGGCTACTACTTCACCTTCGGCGATTACGCCGATCTGGCCATTACGGGCGGCATCTACACCCTCGGGTCGTGGGAGGCCAACGCCCGCTCCTCCTACGTGAAGCGCTACAAGTACACCGGCAACCTCGACTTCGAGTTCGCGAAGGTGAAGGTCGGCGAGCGCAGCGAGGCCGACTACATCAACCAGAATACCATGAAGCTGCGCTGGACCCACACGCAGGATCCCAAGGCCAATCCCGGGTCGACCTTCTCTGCCTCGGTCGACTTCACCACAAGCGGCTACAACCAGTATTCGGCCACCACGATCAACGATATTCTCGCCACGCAGACCAACTCGACCATCTCCTACTCGAAAAGCTGGGCGGGAACCCCCTTCTCGCTCTCGACGCAGCTCTCCGTCTCGCAGAACTCGAGCACGGAGGAGCTCACCGTGACGCTCCCCACCTTCAATTTCAACGTCTCGCGCTTCAAGCCCTTCAAGCGCAAGGAGGCCATCGGCAAGGAGCGCTGGTACGAGAAGATCATGATGAGCTACTCGGGCAAGATCAACAACACGGTGACGGCGTCCGAATCGGATTTCTTCTCGAAGAACACGCTTCGCTCGATGAAGAACGGCGTGGAGCATCAGATTCCGGTCTCGGCCTCGTTCAACCTCTTCAACTACATCAACGTATCGCCCTCGTTCAATTACACCGAACGGTGGTTCTTCAAGAAGGTGGAGCAGGCCTACAACCCCGTGACGAACACGGCCGAGGCGCTCGATCCGGAGTACGGATTCTGGCGTCTGTACAACTACAACGCCAGCCTCACGGCCTCGACGATCCTCTACGGCATGTACACCAGCAAGCGGCCCGAACGCCGCCTGCAGGCCGTGCGCCACACCATCACCCCCACGATCGGCATCTCCTACAACCCCGACTTCTCGAAACTCGCACGCGGCTACCAGCAGGTGGTGCAGACCGACTCGACGGGCAATACGCGCATCTACTCGCCCTTCTCGGAAAACGCCTTCTCGGTCCCCACGAGCCAGCGCGCCGCCTCGCTCACCTACTCCCTCTCGCAGACGCTCGAGATGAAGGTGCTCAGCGACCGAGACACCTCGGGCGTGAAGAAGGTGAAACTCATCGACGAACTGGCGCTGAGCGGCACCTACAACCTGATCGCCGACTCGATGGGGCTCTCGAACATCTCTCTGCGCTTCCGCTCGACCATCATCAAGAACTTCGGCATCAACCTCTCGGCCACGCTCGACCCCTACGAGGTCACGCCCCAGGGCCAGCGCATCAACAAGCTGATGTGGCGGCGCGGCCTGCCGGGACGCATTACCCAGGCGAGCACCTCGTTCAGCTATTCGTTCAAGTCGCGCGAAAACACCTCCACACCGGCCGTCAACGACCTGCGGAGCATCGACCCGCTCTACCTCAACCCCTTCTCCGACCCATACGGGCAGATGGACCCCGTGCTGCGGCGGCAGTACATGGCACAGACCTACTACGACTTCTCGCTGCCTTGGAACTTCAGCCTCAGCTACAGCTTCACCTACAGCGCCTCGCCGTTCAACAACGGCACGACCGGCGTGCGGCGCAACGTGCAGCAGAGCCTCACACTCAACGGCTCCCTCAACCTCACGCCCAAGACGGGCATCTCCGTCACCTCGGGCTACAACATCGCCGAGCGCAAGCTCACCATGACATCGATTTCCATCACGCGCGACCTGCACTGCTGGCAGATGTCCTTCGTCTGGATTCCCTTCGGGAGTCACCGCAGCTGGAGTTTCAACATCGGCGTGAAGGCCTCGTCGCTCGCCGACATCAAGTACGACAAGAGCCAGAGCATGTACGACAACATGTTCTGAGGCCCGGGCCCGCACGCTGGCCCTTTTTCCGCCGCTTCGGGCGGATGTAACGCATAATTCACACTTTCTTGTCCGCCGTCCGGTTATTTTCCGTACCTTTGCTTTTGCATACGGGACTTTTTCCGCATGCGAAAAGATACGGACAACCAACTAACACACTTTATTCGACCATGAAGAATCTTTACGTACGCGGGGAGAGGAAGAACGAGTACTCCGCCCCGACGATCGAGCGGCTCGACGTGTCGCCCGAGCAGGGATTCGCTGCCAGCACGGGCGTCGAGGCTCCCGACTGGAACGAAGGCATCGATGACTGGTGGTCTGCCGAATAGGGACCGCTGCAGTACTAACACCAAATCGCAAGAAATCATGAAGAAATCGTTGATAGCGATGGGTCTGATGCTCGCTGCATCGGCCCTGGCCGGCTGCTCGAAGGAGGGCGTGACCGACGCCGCACCCGAAATGCCCAAACAGATCGTAGAACTCCGCGCCGCCTACGCACCCTATGCCGACGCGACGCGCACCACGCTCGACCACGAGACGGGCGCCGTGGCCTGGGCCGAAGGCGACGAACTCGCCGTATGGGTCACCGAGGCCGGCTCAACCGGTTCGTGGAACAAGAGCCTATTCACCGTTACCGATACCGAGGCCGGCATCTTCAAGGGCGAGGTATCGCTCGAGGAGGGCAAGTCCTATGACTGGTACGTCGGCACCAACAACTACTATCTGAATGCTCCCGACGGCTCCAACGGCAGCTTCCAGCTCGGCAACCAGACCACCGAAAGCTACATGGATAATGTGGCGGCAGCCGACCTCCTGTACGGCGTGGCCGAGAACGTACCCGCCGGCACGATGCCCGAGGTGACGCTGAAACACGCCGGCACGCTGATGAAGTTCACCGTCGTGAACGGAGAGACGGAGGATGTCACCCCCACGAGCATCGAGTTCTCGGCTCCGGAAGACACCTATATCGCCGGCCGTATCCTGCCCGACTTCAAGACGGGCGAATACACGTTCAACGACACCAACAAGTGGAACACCTCGACGCTGAACGTCAAGAACGGCGAGGCCATCGGCTCGGGCTCTTCGCTCGAATACTGCATGGTGATGCTCCCCTTCACGCTCGACCAGGGCGATGAGTTCACCATCACCATCACGACGGACAAGGGCGTCTGCACCCAGAAGCGCACGATGGAGAGCCCGCTGACCTTCGAGGCCGGCACGATGAATACGGCGACCATCAATCTTACCATCGAGGAAGAGCCTGTTTCGGATGTACGTGTCGCAACGCTTACCTATGACGAAGTAGCCGGAGAGGACTTCTCCTACGATAAATCCGCATTCTACAATAATGAATCGGGATCGTGGGAGATCCGTGCCTTCAAGCAGGGTTACATGCAGATCAACGAAGACAAAGGATACATCAAGTTACCCCAGTTCGGACAGGGCATCGCAGCCGTCAAACTGACCACCAACTCCACAAAGGAAGGTCGCGCCCTTTTGCTGAACGAGACGAACAGTACCTCCGGGGCCATCGCTACGGCGGCAGCGACGGGCGAAAACACCACGTCGTTCCTCATCGACGTAGCTGCGGCAGGCAGCGACTATCGTACCGGTTACCTGAAGAGCTCCGGCGGCGTGGTGCAGATACTTGATATCACCGTATACGTAGGCGCCACGCTGTTAGCCGAAGATATCAACGTGGAGGCTGCAGGAGCCACGGATGCAACCTGCACCTACAAGACGCTTCTCTTCGCCGACAGCGACGACACGCAGGTTACCTGCGACGGTACGATCGTAACCTCGGCGTCCATCGACACCGACAGCAAGACCATCACCTATTCGGTATCCGCCAACTCGAATCCCGAATCTCGCGAGGGTGCGATCACCCTTACTTCGGCAGCCAACGACGCCACGACGACCATCACCGTAATACAGTCCGGATACTCCGCCTCCTACTACGAGAAAGTAACCTCGCAGCTCGAGGACTGGAGCGGCAAATACCTGATCCTCGGTCATAACAGCACCAATGCTTTCACCGGCAAGCTGGATGGATCCTGGGGAGGCGCTGCGACTGTAACGGTCACGGATGACCGGATCGGAGCCACGACGGATATGGAGACTTATGTCTGCACAATCATCAAGACAGGCGACAAGTATCTGATTCAGGTTGCCGACGGCCAGTATATTGCCGATGTCACGGGAAACAGTTTCGCTATCGGTGCGACCGGAGCAGAACATTCAATCGAGTACTCTGAAGAAGGTGTTTCACTTACCTTGGCTAACGGACGTTCGATGCGGTGCAACACCGGAAAGTTCCGTTATTATACCAGCACTACAGGCACTTCGGTAGATCTCTACAGACTGTCCGATTGAACGGGGAGCGGGGACGGGAGCGATCCCGTCCCGGGCCCTACCCCGGGATTCGGCATACCGACGGTAGGCTCCGTCACCGCCACGAGCGCGGAGGTGAGCTGTACCGTCACCGGAAACTCCGAGGAGACGGCCTTTGCCTGGAAAACCACAACGGAAAGCGACTACACACGGCGTGTAGCCGCTTTCGTTTCCGGTACGCAGGCCTCGGCCACCCTCACGGAGCTCCTTCCGGATACGGACTACGAGATACGCGCCACGGCCATGTCGGGCGGTACGGAGTATGCGAGCGCCGCCACGCGCTTCCGCACGGCACGTCCGCCGAAACCGCAGACCGACCACACGGCCTGGTACGAACTGCCCGCCCGCAGCGAAGGAGCGACGCTCACCACGCTGAGCTTCTACGCCGGCGGAGAGCGTAACTACACGGTCTGTTACGACCGCTCGACCTACACCTCCTGCTGGGTCGCCTACCCGCTCGCCCGGGGCCATATCGGTTCGGGGAGAAAGGGCAGCTGGGCAGCCACGCCGGGCATCGACATCGCCGACCAAATCAACGTCTGGGACGGCAGCTACGGAGTCGACTACGGAGAGAACGACCTCTACGCCCGCGGACACCAGATACCGAACGGCGACCGCAACGCGAACTCGGCCATGCAGCGGCAGACCTTCTACTCGGTGAACTCCACGCCGCAGATACAGAACCGTTTCAACGGCGGCATCTGGAACACGCTCGAGGGGGCCGTACGCAGCCTGGCGCAGGCGACGGCCGACACGGTCTACGTCACAACCGGCGCCGTACTGCGTACCGCCGCAGGCAGCGAGGAGGTCGCGTGGATACAGCCGCAGTACGACGCCAAGCAGTGCCCCGTACCGAACTACTACTACAAGGCGCTGCTCAAGGTGCGCCGCTCGGGAGGCCGCATCGTCGCCGCCTCGGCCGTGGGAGTATGGATGCCCCACCGCTCCTACAGCGGCGACTCCTACATGAACTACGTCGTCACGGTAGACGAAATCGAACGCCTCACGGGTTTCGACCTCTTCGCCAACCTGCCCGACGATGTCGAGGCCAAAGCCGAGCGCAACGCCAGCTGGAGCGACTTCGCCGCGTTCTGAGCGACGAAGAGGCCACGATGAAAGGGCCGGAGATGCATATCGCATCTCCGGCCCTTTCGTTACTCCTCCGCACCGCTACCGCATGGCGGCGGGGTCGTGGCGATGCTTGAAGACGAGGGCGAAGGCTACGGCCACGACGAGCGCATAGCCCGCGAAGAGGAGCCACGTGGCGGTCCAGCCGCCGGCGACCCCCTCGCGTGCCACGAGATAGCCCCCCTCCCACGAACAGTAGTGATCCACGACCCGGCCGGCGAGCCATGTCCCGACCGAGGCGCCGATACCGTTGGTCATCAGCATGAAGAGGCCCTGGGCGCTCGCCCGCATCGGGGCCGCGGCCTCCTGCTCGACGAAGAGGGCGCCCGAGACGTTGAAGAAATCGAAGGCCACACCGTAGACGATGCACGAGAGGAAGAGCAGCACGATACCCCCGACGTTTTCGGTGGTGCCGATGCCGAAGAATCCGAAACGGAGCACCCACGCGGTCATGGCCATGAGCATCACCTGTTTGATCCCGAACCTCTTCAGACAGAATGGAATCAACAGGATGCAGAGCGCCTCCGACACCTGCGACACCGAGACCAGCAGCGTGGGATTCTCGGCGAACCAGCTGCGCGACGCCGCAGCGAAGTGGTTGATGTAGGGGGTGGCATAGCCGTTGGTTATCTGGAGCGAGACGCCCAGCAGCATGGAGAAGACGAAGAAGATGGCCATCTTGCGCTGCCGGAAGAGGACGAAGGCATCGAGTCCGAGCCGCTGCGCCAGCGTCTTGCGGCCCGCCTCATCCGAACGGTCGAGCGGACAGCGCGGCAGCGTGAACGAATAGAGCCCCAGCAACAGCCCCAGGGCTCCCGAGACAACGAGCTGCATGTAGGTAAACTGCGCGGCCAGCGGAGCGCCCCCCTCGTCGGTCAGACCGAAGCCCGCGAAGTTGACGAACCACATCGCGGCGATGAAGCCCACCGTACCGAAGACCCGGATGGGAGGGAAATCCTTCACCGTATCGAACCCCTTGCGCTTGAGGATGGAGAAGGCCACCGTGTTGGCCAGCGCTATGGTGGGCATGTAGAAGGCCACGCTCAGACAGTAGGCCGCGAAGATGGGGCCGATGGAGGTCGCCGCGCCTGCGGCGGCCAGCGCCGCGGCCCGCGCACCGAACCAGGCGGCCAGCAACATGAAGGCGCCCGCCGTGAGGTGCGAGAGTCCCAGCAGCCGCTGCGGTTCGACGAACTTGTCGGCAACGGCGCCGATGAGCGCCGGCATGAAGATCGACACCACGCCCTGCGCCACATAGAACCACGCGATGTAGTCGCCCAGCCCTACGCGTCCCAGAAAGTTGCCGATACACACCAGATAGGAGCCCCACACGGCGAACTGAAGGAAGTTCATCGCCACGAGGCGGAATTTGATGCCCATAACGAACTGTTTTAATGAATCTTCACCCTCATCATCCCCGCAGCGGGCGAAAGGGCCAAAGCAAATATAGAAAATTTTCCTCGTTTTTTCTTTGCAGATGAGAAATAATGTTCTACTTTTGCATCACCGAAATGCCACTGAGCTATGGTGTAATGGTAACACAACAGATTCTGGTCCTGTTATTCCAGGTTCGAATCCTGGTAGCTCAACTCAGGAAGGCCGCAACAAGTTGCGGCCTTCCTTTTTTGTCTCCATCCCGAGCATAGAAGACGAAGGCGGCGGACCCCCTCACGGAGGTCCGCCGCACAATACGGACGCCGCAGCGCAGAAACGCTACTCTCCGAGTCCCATCTTCTCGATGAGGGCCTCGGTCTGCGGCTCGTGGCCGCGGAAACGGACGTAGAGCTCCATGGGGTGCTCGTGACCGCCCTGCGAAAGGATGCAGTCGCGGAACGACTGCGCCGTCTCGCGGTCGAAGATGCCCCGCTCGCGGAAGAGCGAGAAGGCGTCGGCCGCCAATACCTCGGCCCACTTGTAGCCGTAGTAGCCCGCAGCGTAGCCGCCGGCGAAGACATGGTTGTAAGCGGGCGTGAGGGCCGTTCCCTCCACGACGGGCAGCACCTGGGCCGGGGCCATGGCCTCCCGTTCGAAGGTCTCCACGTCGCCCTCGTAGGGCTCCGTCAGCGAATGCCAGGCCATATCGGTCAGACCGTACGAGAGCTGCCGCACGTTGGCGTAGGCGGCCAGATAGTGCTGCGAAGCCTCGATACGACCGACCATCTCGGCCGGAATGGGCTCGCCCGTCTCGTAGTGGCAGGCCCACAGGTCGAGGAACTCCTTCTGCGTGGCCCAGTTCTCCATGATCTGCGAGGGGAGTTCCACGAAGTCGCGGTAGACGTTCGTGCCGTTGAGCGACTCGTATTCGCCCTGCCCGAACATGCCGTGGAGCGCATGGCCGAATTCGTGGAGGAAGGTCGAGAATTCGGTGAAGGTGAGCAGCGCGGGCTTCGTCGCCGAAGGCTTCGTGAAATTCATAACGAGCGAAACCAGCGGGCGCGTCTCCACGCCGTCGACGCGCTTCGCGCCGCGGAATTCGGTCATCCACGCACCGCCGCGCTTCGTGGCACGGGGGAACGGATCGAGGTAAAGCACCGCAAGGTGACTGCCGTCCGCGTCGGTCACGTCGTAGGCCGTGACGTCGGGGTGGTAGACCTCGACCCCTTCGGCCGGAGCGAAGCTGATGCCGTAGAGTCTGTTCGCCAGCATGAAGATACCGTTGCGCACGCTGTCCAGACGCAGATAGGGCTTCACCGTCTCGTCATCGAGATCGTAGTGCTCCTTGCGGTACTTCTCGCTGTAGTATCCCCAGTCCCAGGGCATGAGAGGCCCCTCGAAGCCGAGCGAGGCGGCATATGCGCTCACCGTCTCGTAATCACGGTCGGCATAGCTCTTCGTACGGTCGAGCAGCTCGTCGAGGAACTCCTCGACCCGTTCACGGTTACCGGCCATCCGCTCCTCGAGCACATAGTCGGCATAGGTCTCGTATCCGAGCAGTTCGGCTATGCGCAGCCGCAGCTCGGTGATGCGCTTCACGAGAGCCGTGTTGTCGTGCTCGCCGCCCAATGCCCGCGCGTTGTAGGCACGCCAGAGCCGCTCCTTCAGCGTGCGGTCCGACGAGTAGTTCATGAAGGGCATGTAGCTCGGAGCCTGAAGCGTCACCACCCACCCCTTCAGGCCGCGCGAGGAGGCTTCGGCCGCAAGCGATTCGCGCAGCGAGGCGGGCAGCTCGGCCACCTGTGCCGGATCCGTGATGTGGAGCGTGAAGGCGTTGGTCGCTGCCAGCGTGTTCTGCCCGAACTGGAGCGTCAGCGAGTCGAGCTCCGAGGTGTAGCGACGGTAGAGCTCCTTCTCTTCTGGCTCGAGGGCCGCACCGCCGCGCGCGAAGTCGCGGTAGGTCTCCTCCAGCAGGCGCCGGTCCTCCTTCGTAAGGCCGCAGCCCGGATGCTCGTAGACCTGACGCACGCGCTCGAAGAGTTCGGTGTTGAGCGAGATGTCGTTGTTGAGCTCCGTGAGCGCAGGCTGCACGTCGAGCGCAATCCGCTGCATCTGCTCCGTGCCGTCCGCCTCGAGCAGATTGAAGAAGAGACCCGACACACGGTCGAGCAGCGCCCCCTGGCGCTCCAGGGCGACAATCGTATTGCGGAAGGTGGGCTTTGCCGGATTCTGCGCGATGGCCTCCACCTCGGCACGCGAGCAGGCGATGGCCGTCTCGAAGGCCGGGAGGTAATGTTCCGTGCGGATGCTGTCGAAGGGGGGCGTCCCGTAAGGGGTGTTCCACTCGGCCAACAGCGGGTTGGTGGTGTCGATTTCGGGCAACTGTGCGACGGGCATTCCCTCGTCGCCGCCGCAGGCCGCCGCAGCAGTGAAACTGAGGGCGGCAAAGGCTCTTTTCATGACGGTTATTCTCTTTTTCATTTGGTAATGGGTTTTGCAGGAGTCAAAGGTTCGTCCCCGTCGAGCCGCACGTACGGCCGCATGCGGGGAGGAGCCGGCCGTATCGCCGTATCGGGTTCGTCGAGCAGGCCGCGTGCGCGCAGCATGGCGCGACGGTCGGGCTCGCGGCCGCGGAAGGCCCGGAACATCGCCTCGCCGGAGCGCGAACCGCCCGGCTCGAGCACCTCGCGGCGGAACCGTTCGGCCAGCCGGCGGTCGAAGAGATCGCCGCTCTCGCGGAAGGCCTCGAAGGCGTCCTTGTCGAGTACCTCGGCCCAAAGGTAGAAGTAGTAGCCCGCTTCGTAGCCGCCGTCGAAGATGTGGGCGAAGTAGGGATAGCGGTAGCGGGGGGCGATCTGCGGTATCAGTCCGTAGCGTCCGGTCAGCGCCCGCTCGAACTCCGCGGGATCGAACGGAGCATCCTCCGGCCGGCGATGCAGGTCGAGATCCGTACGGGCCGCGGCTACCAGCTCCGTGAGGGCGAAGCCTTGGTTGAAGCGGAGGCTCCGGCGGAGTTTCCGCACCAGTTCGTCGGGGATAATCTCGCCCGTGCGGTAGTGCGTGGCGTACTGGCGGAGCATCTCCGGCTCGAAGGCCCAGTTCTCCATGATCTGCGAGGGGAGCTCCACGAAGTCGCCCTCTACCTCCGACAGGCCGCGGTAGCGGACATCACGGAAGAGGAAGTGGAGCGCATGGCCGAACTCGTGGAAAAGGGTCGCCGTCTCGTCGAGCGTCAGCAGCGTGGGGGTCGTACCGGACGCGGGCGCGAAGTTGCAGACGACACCCACCGCGGGGGCCACGCGCCGGCCGTCGGCATCGTAATACTGTTCGGTGAAGAGGCCGCACCAGGCACCTCCGCTCTTGCCCGCACGCGAGAAGAGGTCGAAGTAGAGCACCCCCAGGTGCGAAGCGTCGGCGTCGAGCACTTCGTAGGCCAGCATCTGAGGATGGCTTACCGGTACCACGACAGGACGGAAGGTGATGCCGTATAGGCGGTTGGCCAGAAAGAAGATACCCGTGCGCACATTCTCGAGCGAGAAGTAGGGACGCAGCATCTCCTCGTCGACCGCATAGTCGCGCTTGCGGAGTTTCTCGGCATAGTACCACCAGTCCCACGCCTCGAAACGGCCCGACGTGTCGCGGCGGTCACGCTGCCGCAGGGTCTCGAGCTCCCCGAGCTCCTCGCGGGCCTGCTCCAGCGCAGGCTCCCAGAGATCGGCGAGCAGACGATCCGCCGCTTCGGGCGTACGGGCCATGCAGTCGCTCAGCGCATAGTCGGCATAGGAGGCGTAGCCCAGCAGACGGGCCTTCTCCAGCCGGAGCCGGCTTATTTCGACTATCTCCCGCGTATTGTCATATGCGCTGTCCCGGGCACACCGCTCCGTATAGGCACGATAGACCGCTTCGCGCAGATCCCGCCGCGACGAATGGGTCAGCACACCGAGACGGCTCGGCTCGTCGAGCGTGAAGAGGCTCCGGTTGCCGAGGCCGCGCTCCGCCGCGCGGGCACGTGCCGCATCGCGCACGGTCGGCGGCAGCCCCTCCAGTTCGTTCTCGCCGAGCACTAGGCCGTATGCCTTCGTCGCGGCCAGCAGATGGGCGCCGAAACGGGCCCCGGCCGCCGCGAGGTCAGCATTGATGCGCTGCAGCCTCGCCTTTTCATCCGCATCGAGCAGGGCTCCGGAGCGGACGAACTCGTCGTAGGTCCGTTCGAGCAGCCGCATCTCGTCGGCATCCAGACCGAGCGAACGTCGCACGTCGTACAGGGTGCGGATGCGGGCGAAGAGCCTTTCGTTCATCCGTATCCGGTCATCGTGCTCCGCGAGCAGCGGCATCATCCGCTCGCGCACGGACTGCATTTCGGGCGTGGCGTCCGAAGCCGAGAGCATGTCGAAAAGCAGACGCAGCCGGCCGAGCCGCAGGCCCGCACGGTCGTAGGCGAGCATCGTATTGTCGAAGGTAGGCTCGTCGCCGTCGGAGGCTATGGCCTCTATCTCGGCGTTGTGGAGCGACATGGCCCGGTCGAAGGCGGGCGGAAAGTCTGCGGGGACGATACGATCGAAGGGAGGAACGCCGTAGGGCGTATCCCATTCGGAAAGCAGCGGGTTGGCGGGCGCCTCCTTCCGTCCGCCACAGGATGAAAGCGTCATGGCCGTACAGAGTAAAAGGACGAAGAATCGCAGACGGCGTTCCATCGGTATTCCTGAAATTATCTACCTTTTTTATACCTTTGCGCAAAGGTAGTCAAAGATTGCAAATTTTCCGCGCATGTACCTTTTTTATGCTCCCGACTTCCGTCCACCCGAATACCTGCTCGACGAGGAGGAGTCTAAACACTGCATCCGCGTCCTGAGGCTGGAACGCGGCGACCGCATCGCCCTGACCGACGGCCGGGGAAACCTCTACGACTGCCGCATCGAAGAGCCCGATCCACGCCGGTGCCGTGTCGTCGCCGTCGCCTCGCAACAGGAGTACGGCAAGCTCCCCTACCGTCTTACGATGGCCGTCGCGCCGACCAAGAACAGCGAACGCTTCGAATGGTTCGTAGAAAAGGCGACCGAGGTGGGCATCGCCGCCATCGTGCCGCTCGAGAGCGAGCGCAGCGAACGGCGCCACTTCCGGCCCGACCGCTCCGAAAAGATAATCACCGCTGCCATGAAGCAGTCGATCAAGGCCTACCGGCCCGAATTGCGGCCGCTGACCCTCTTCGCCGACTTCGTCGCTGAGCCCTTCGCGGGACGCCGTTTCATAGCCCACTGCGGCGCTGCGCTGGGCGGTATGCCGAAGCGCCACCTCGCCGCGACGCTCCGCGCGGGCGAAGATGTGCAGGTGCTCATCGGCCCCGAAGGAGACTTCTCTCCCGAGGAGATACGGCTCGCTCTCGACTGCGGCTTCGAAGAGATCGGCCTCGGCACGCAACGGCTGCGCACCGAGACGGCGGCCGTAGTCGCCGCGGTCATCGTATCCACCCTCAACGCTCCGGACGAACCATGAACGAAAGGCAACCTCTCGGCCGGCTCTTCGGCTCCTTCTTCAAAATCGGACTCTTTACCTTCGGCGGCGGCTACGCCATGATCACCCTCATCCAGCACGAGGTGATCGACCGCCGCCGCTGGATCGGACGCGAGGAGTTCCTCGACATGCTGACCCTCGCGCAGTCGGTGCCGGGACCGATGGCCGTCAATACGTCGGTCTTCGTCGGCTACAAGCTGCGCGGACTGCGGGGCGCCGTCGTATCGCTGCTCGGCTCGGTGCTCCCCTCGTTCCTGGTGATCCTCGCCATCGTCCTCTTCTTCGCGAACATCCGCCAGAATCCGGTCGTCGACGCCGCCTTCAAGGGGATGCGGCCGGCCGTCGTGGCACTCATCATCGGCCCGGTCGTCTCGCTCTCGCGGGGCATGCACCGTTCGATGTTCCTCGTGATCATCGCTTCGGCCCTCGCCGTCTGGGGACTGGGCTGGTCACCCATCTACCTGCTCGTGGCCGGCGCCGCGGGCGGCATCCTCTGGGAGCTCTACCTGCTGCGCCGCATCGGCCACGGCAGACAACGTCCCTGATTCTTCACGCGACAACCCTTCACACGAGATGATACTGCTCCTGCAACTCTTTCTCAGCTACCTGAAAATCGGATTTTTCGGATTCGGAGGCGGCTATGCCATGCTCTCGCTCATCCAGAACGAAGTGGTCGTGCAGCATGGCTGGCTCACGAACGCCGAATTCGCCGACATCGTGGCCATCTCGCAGATCACGCCGGGCCCCATCGCCATCAATTCGGCCACCTACATCGGCTATCGGGTGGGCCTCGAGACAGGCCACCTCTGGTGCGGATTCATCGGGTCGGCACTCGCCACGCTCGCGGTCTGCATGCCGGCCCTCACGCTGATGATTCTCGTGGCCAAATTCTTCCTGAAACTCAAAGGAAACCGCATTGTCGAAGGGGCCATGCGGGGCATGCGGCCCGTAGTGATCGGCATGATTGCATCGGCCGCCCTGCTGCTCATGTTTCCCCACACTCATGCCGAGGAGCCGGGCGAAGCCAACTTCATCGATGCCTGGAGCTGGCTCCTCTTCGGCGGCGTACTGGCAGGCTCATGGCTCAAGGCGAACCCCATTCTGCTCATCGTCGCCTCGGCCGTGGCCGGCATACTGATCTATCACGTATTCTGAGCCCTACCGCGTCATGCGGTAGTAGACTCCCAGCGGCAGCATCTTGCCCGCCCGATCGGTGAAACAGAGTTCGCCGCGCTGCTCGGCGCGCGGCGCCCCGAAGGCCTGGCGCACGGCCGTGCGGGCCAGCGTGGAGGAGAGGCCCATCGAGTAGAGGTTCAACACGAGAAAAGCCCCCTCGGGTTCCAGCAGACGGGCGCAGCACTCCAGCATCTGAGAGAGATGCTCCTCGAGCACCCACTTCTCCCCTTCGGGTCCGCGGCCATAGGCGGGCGGATCGAGCACGATGCCGGCGTAGCGGCTGCCGCGCCGCACTTCGCGCCGCACGAAGCGGAGCGCATCCTCCACAATCCAGCGCACCCCGTCCATGCCGCTCCGTTCGAGATTCTCGCGGGCCCAGGTCACCACCTGCCGCACCGCGTCGACATGCGTCACCTCGGCACCGCCCGCCCGGGCGGCCAGCGTCGCACCGCCCGTATAGGCAAAGAGGTTGAGCACGCGGGGCGACTGTCCCGCCGCCGCGAGCTCGCGGCAACGTTCGCCGATGAAATCCCAGTTGGCGGCCTGTTCGGGAAAGAGCCCCACATGCTTGAACGATGTCAGCGCCAGACGCATCTGCAGCCTCCGGCCGCAACAGTCATACGCCACCGTCCAACGGTCGGGCATCTGCGGACGCAGGGTCCAGCGGCCCCGCTCCTCGCTGCGCGCCTCGCGCACGAACGAGGCATCGGCCAGCCGCCGCCACTCCTCTTCGTCGAGGCTGCGCCGCCAGAGCGCCTGCGGCTCGGGCCGGCGCACGACGTAGCGGCCGAAGCGTTCGAGTTTTTCGAAATCGCCCGTATCGATCAGCTCGTAATCCCCGAAACGGGGTGTCAGTTCCTCTTGCATCTTCTTCTCTTCTCCCGTGTTCCCGCTGTCGGCCCGTCGGCCCGCATCTCCGCAGGCCGCGATTCGTCGACGAGCGCCATCTCGCACCGTCCGCAGTCGAACTCGAGCCGGTAGCGGAAGGCGCCATGTTCCAGATAGAGAGGGCCGCGCAACTGCGTCCCTTCGCGCAGACACGCCCCCAGTTCGCGGCGCAGGCAGTAGGCCGTACGCATCACGCACCTCCCCGCCGTCGAATCGGCCAGGTCGAGTCCCCGCTCGATGCGCCGCACGCCGTGATCGCGGTAAAAGGCGGCTGCCAGACGGTTGGTGACATTGTCCTGCGCCGTCAGCTCCTGCCGCGGGAAGCGGGCCGTGCGCTCCTCGGCAAGGATGCGATGAGGAAGCGGACGCGCGACGCGCATCGCACGCAACCTCTCCAGCGCCTCGCGCCGCAGGGCGGCAAGAAGCGAGGCCGGGACGAAACGACGGCCGTCGATCGCCTCGACTGCGGTGACGACAAAGGGGGTACCCCCGCTCTTGGTCAGCTGTGTACGTATCGTATCGGCCATGCGCAGGGGGTCGTCTGCCGCCTCGAAGCGCCCTTCCGACACGGCCTCGGCGGCGACGCCTTCGTCATCGGTGTAGCGCACGGACACCCGATCCTCCGAGACCTCGCAGGCGGCCCGCACGGCAAGCGTCCTCCGCATGCGGCTCCGTTCCAGGGCCTGGTTGAAGAGGCGGTCGTAGTTGCGGTAGATATCGCAGCCGACGACGATGCCCTCCATCCTGTCGGGCACGATGCGGCTCCCCTCCACGAGGTTTACCCGCGTTCCCCGACCGCCGAAGCAGATGCCGTCGCCCGCCACGAGCGCATGGGGACGGTCGAGCAGGAATCCTCCGCGCCCCGTGGCGGCCACGCGGCCCACGAATTCGCCCACCGATTTCGGCGTATCGAACGAGGCCACCCCCCGGCAACGTCCCGAAAAGTAGTATTCCGACTCGCCGCGCGTGAAGCTCTTGGCCGGATCGGGCTCGAAATCGGGAGTGCTCTCACCCGCCGAAGCGCGCACGAGGCCGGGACGCACGGCAAGGGCTTCGTCCACCGCCCGACGGTACCAGGTCACCACGTTGCGGATGTAGTTCGTATCCTTGAGACGCCCCTCGATCTTGAACGACACGACCCCCGCGTCGAGCAGTTCGCCGATACGGGCCGAGAGGTTCAGATCGCGCAGCGACAGCAGGTGCCGCCCCGTGACGAGACGGCGGCCGTCGCCGTCCACCAGGTCCCACGGAAGGCGGCAGGGCTGGCTGCAGGCGCCCCGGTTGCCGCTGCGCGGCCCCATCGAACGCGAGAGGAAGCAGCGGCCGCTGTAGCCCACACAGAGAGCGCCGTGGACGAAGCACTCCACTTCGGCCCGCGTCGCGGCGCAGACGGCCCGAATCTCTTCGAGCGAGAGGGCCCGTTCGAGAATGACACGCGCGAAACCGCACCGCTCCAGAAAGAGGGCGTCGGCCGGCGTCATCGTATGCATCTGGGTCGAAGCGTGCAGTTCGACGGGGAGATCCATACGGCGCAGCGCCATATCCTGCACGATGAGGGCGTCGACCCCGGCGTCGACGAGTTCGCGGGCCTGCCGCCCGGCATCGCGCAGCTCGTCGTCATAGAGGAGCGTGTTGAGCGTGGCGTGGACCCGCACACCGAACAGATGGGCATACTCCACCACCCGGGCGATCTCCGCGGTGCTGTTGCCCGCATCGCGGCGGGCACCGAAACGGGCGCCGCCTATGTAGACGGCATCGGCGCCGGCGTCGATGGCGGCGACGGCCGAATCGTAGTCCCGTGCGGGAGCCAGCAGTTCTATTCGTTTCACGTTCACGGGCATGGGCCGAGAGTGTGCAAAAGTACGGAAATAATCGCGAAAAAGCGCGCGATTTGGGAATAGTTTTGTATTTTTGCCTGCTACAAATACGCAGAGAGCGATGCTGACACTGAAGCAACTGAGGGACGACCGCGAGGCCGCCATCCGCAAACTGGCGAAGAAGGGCGTGGACGCCGCACCCGTCATCGCCCGTATCGAGGAGCTGGACGACCGCCGCAAGGCACTCCAGACCGAACTGGACAACCTGCTGGCCGACCAGAACCGTACGGCCAGGGAGATCGGACAACTGATGGCGCAGGGCCGTCGCGACGAGGCCGAGGAGCGCAAGCGTTTCGTCGGCGACATGAAGGCGCGTTCGACACAGCTCGCCGCCGAGCTCCAGTCGACCTCCGACGAGCTGCAGGCCGCAATCGTCACCCTGCCCAACTTCCCGGCCGACATCGTTCCGGAGGGACTCACCGCCGAGGAGAACGTGGTGGTGAAGCTCGTCGAGAACTACACCGGGCTGCCCGAACATCCGCTGCCCCATTGGGAGCTGGCCCGCAAGTACGACCTCATCGACTTCGACCTCGGCGTGAAGCTCACGGGCGCAGGCTTCCCCGTCTACAAGGGGAAGGGGGCCAGGTTGCAGCGGGCGCTTATCAACTACTTCCTCGACTGCAACACGCGGGCGGGCTATCAGGAGGTGGAGCCCCCCGTTCTCGTGAACGAGGCTTCGGGATTCGGCACGGGGCAGCTTCCGGACAAGGAGGGGCAGATGTATCACGTCGGGGAGGATAATTTCTATCTCGTGCCGACGGCCGAGGTTCCCCTCACGAACATCTTCCGCGACACGATTCTCGAACGCGAACAGTTCCCCGTAAAGCTGACCGCCTACACTCCCTGTTTCCGCCGCGAGGCGGGCTCCTACGGCAAGGACGTGCGCGGTCTGAACCGTCTCCACCAGTTCGACAAGGTGGAGCTCGTACAGCTGAGTCTGCCCGAATGCTCGTACGAAGCGCTCGACGGCATGGTGGCCCATGTCGAGTCAATAGTCGCTTCGCTGGGTCTTCCCTACCGCATCCTGCGGCTCTGCGGCGGCGACATGTCGTTCACCTCGGCGCTGACCTACGACTTCGAGGTCTACTCCGAGGCGCAGCAGCGCTGGCTCGAGGTCTCGTCCGTTTCGAACTTCGAGTCGTTCCAGGCCAACCGGCTCAAGCTCCGCTACCGCGACGAGAACCGCCGTACGCAGCTCGCCCACACGCTCAACGGTTCGTCGCTCGCCCTGCCGCGCATCGTGGCCGCCCTGCTGGAGAACTATCAGACGAACGACGGGATCCGTATTCCCGAAGCGCTGATTCCTTATACCGGATTTGATTTTATCGGATAATTTTCCTACCTTTGTCGGACACACAACACTCACATACACTCTAAAACCTTTACGAAAATGGCTTACAAGATCACGGATTCCTGTGTAGCTTGCGGCACCTGCATCGGCGAGTGCCCCGTTGAAGCGATTTCGGCCGGCGACATCTACGTCATCGACGCCGACAAGTGCATCGACTGCGGCACCTGCGCAGGCGTTTGCCCCAACGAAGCGATCGTTTCGGAGTAACCGCGTTCCGTCTCCGAAATAAACGCACGCGCTCTGCCATAAGCAGAGCGCTTTTTTACGTCCCTTCCGGTCCGACCGCAGACTCTTTGCCCGGCCGCGCATATGCGACCGGGACAGAAGAGACGGAAGACCGCACAACGAATACCTCTTCGATGAACGACCTCGAAAAAATCGCCTCGGGCCGATGGTGCCACGCCATCACACCCGAATCGGGCCGGGCGCTGCTCCGCACCGAAGAGCTGCTCTTCGGCTTCAACTCCCTCGCCCCTTCGCGCCGCGAAGAGCGCGAAGCCATACTGCGCGCACTTCTTGCACACCTCGGCACGGGCTGTGTCATCCACAGCCCCTTCCGCTGCGACTTCGGCGACCGCATCTCGATCGGCGACCGTTTCGTCGGCAACTTCGGCCTCACCATACTCGACGAGGCCGCCGTCACCATCGGCGACCGCGTATTCATCGGCCCGGCCGTCGGGCTCTATACCGTAGCCCATGCCCTGCTGCCCGACCAGCGCGCCGAAGGGGTGATGCGCGCACGGCCCATCGTCATCGGCAACGACGTCTGGATAGGCGGCCACAGCGTTCTTCTTCCGGGCGTACGCATCGGCGACGGGGCGGTCATCGGCGCAGGCAGCGTCGTCACACACGACATTCCGCCCCGCACGCTCGCCTTCGGCAATCCGTGCCGTCCGCAACGACCGATCACCGAAGTCGACCGCATCCCCGCAGAAGAGATACTCTGAGTCTCCTCCGCGGGATATGCGGGAGCGGGGCGCCCCGGTGAAGGGCGCCCCGCTCCCGCGCAGCGCAGGGTTCACTCGTCGTAAAGCAGATAGGTGGCCCGCAGCCGGCGGAAAGCCTCCACGTCGGGCCGCCACCGCGCCCGGATATCGGACTCCGAGGCCCCCGCCTCGATCATCGTACGCACCCAGCCCACCCCGATCAGCTTCTCGAACATGGGGGTGAAGAAGCGGTCGTCGCCGCCCAGCTCGCGATAAGCCCCGATCAGCCGGTCGAGCCGAAGGCCGACGGTCCGCGCAGCCGAATCGGGAAGGCCGCCGAAGAACTCGCCCCGGCACATCGCCCCCTCGTGGAGCGGACGCAACGCACCCGGCCGCGACTGAGGCACGAACGAATAACCTCCCGACAACCCGGGATGACCGTAGCACTCGAAGGGGTGTTCCGTACCGCGGCCCACGCTCACCGTCGTCCCCTCGAAGAGACAGAGCGACGGGTAAAGCCACACGGATCGCTGCGTAGGCAGGTTGGGCGAGGGCGGTACGGGCAGCTCATAGCGCATGGAGTGCGCATAGCCGCGGCAGCGCACCACCTCGAGCCGGCACGGAGCGCACCACCCCTCGCCCACCGCCATACGGGCAAGTTCGCCCATCGTAAGACCGTGGAGCACGGGTATGGGCAGAGCTCCCACGCCCGAGGCGTAACGCATGTCGAGCAGCGGACCGTCGACCTTCTCGCCGTGGGGATTGGGCCTGTCGAGCACCACCACCTCCCTGTCGAATGCGGCGCACGCCTCCATCAGGCGAAGCATGGAGATATGGTAGGTATAGAAGCGCACCCCCACATCCTGCATATCGACGACCAACACGTCGAACGAACGCATCGCCTCGTCCGACGGACGGCGGGCGTTGCCGTCGTAAAGCGAGAGTATGGGGATGCCCGTCGCCGCATCACGGCCGTCGGCCACGGCGGCCCCGGCATCGGCATCGCCGCGAAAGCCGTGCTCGGGAGCGAAGATACCCCGTACGTCGATACCCGAGGCGTGAAGCAGGTCGACCAGGTGCACGCGGCCCGCCCCGTCGGTCGGCAGCGCCGGCGTTCCGTCGGGAGTCGCTGAGCG
>CASELE010000021.1 GCA_949288735.1 uncultured Alistipes sp. | reverse complement strand
AGAGGGCGGCACCCGCGGGTGCCGCCCTCTCTTACGTGGTATCTCAGGGGGCTACTCGGCCATGCCGGTCTCGCTGCCCAGCGAATGCATGATCTCCGCTGCATCGACCATGTCGGTCGTATCGGCCGGATCGAGATAGGGGGTCACATCCACCACTTCGATCTCGAACTCCAGCGCCTCGTTGGGGCCGATGACACGGCCTGCGCCACGGGGACCGTAGGCCAGATCCGAAGGTATCCAGAGCGTGATCTTGCCGCCCTTGCCGACGAGTTTCACGCCTTCGGACCATCCGGGGATAACACCGCCGAGCGGGAACTCCACGGGTTCATCCTTGTCGTAGCTGTCGGGGAAGCGCATCCTGAGCATCTCCTGCGCCTCGGCCGGTTTGTCGGCGTAGCGCGATGCGTCGAAGACCTTGCCCTTGCGGTTCATGCCCTTATAGTGCACGCTCACGCGGTCGCGGTCGCCGCGGGCCATTATCACCGTGTCGCCCTGCTTCTCGATGCGGTAGAGCAGACCGCTCTCGGTCTTATGCACGCCGGGACGCGAGGCCACCTCGGCGAGCCACTCCTCCGAAGCCTTCGCATTCTCGGCGGGCAGCTTCACCAGGAAGTAGTAGCGGATGTACTCCTCCTTCTCCTGTTCGGTCATGCGGGCCTTGCCCTCGCGCACATCCTTCATCGCCTCGAGCACCCAGGCAATCTGCACCGGCGCCCCCGAGATGCGGAAGCTGTAGCCCCAGTTGTTGCCGAAGGCATAGGAGATCGAATCGCGCTCGCCGTCGCTTGCGAAGAGCGACGCGTCGCTGCCGTACTTCACCTCGGTCGTGTCACCCGATGCCCGACGGATGCTGTCGGCTTCGGCACGCCTGGCCTGCAGCGCCGACAGGCGGGGCATGCGCTTGACAAGGAAATACTCGCGCAGCTGAGCCATCATCCGGTCGCGGTCCACCTTCCCGCGATCGAGCGCCCCGTCCTTCATACCCTTGTCGAAGCGGTCGTAGTCGAACGGTATGTCACTCAGGTCGCGTTCGATGCCGTAACCGATGTTCGCGCCGAGCGCATACGACAGCGAATCGAACTCTCCCGAGAGACTGCCGATGCGGATCCCGTCCCGGTCGCCGCCGCCGCAGGCGGCCAGCACGGCGGCGCAGAGTGCGGCCGCGCCAAAAAATGCTTTCTTCATTGCGGTAATCGTTATTGTGTTAATTATCCGTTCGTTCAAGAACGCGCAAATATACACATTTATTGCCAACGATGGTCCGCTCCGGCAAAAAACATCATCGACGGCCCGGACGCCGCGACGCATATTTCGTCACGTCGACCAGTTCCATCTCGAAGAAGAGGGTTGCATTGGGTCCGACGCCGAGACCGGCATCGCCCTCGGCGCCGTAGGCGATCGACGAGGGCATCCAGGCCTCGATGCGGCCGCCGCGGCCGATGAGCCGCAGGCTCTCCTGCATGCCGTCGGGCAGATCGCCGAGCGGCGAACGGAGCGTATCGCCCCGCTCGTAGGAGGAGTAGAGTTCGCGGCCGTCGGTCGTCCGCACCACGTAGCGGACCGAGACCGTATCGCGCAGGCTGGCCGGCGTGAACTCCTCGTCGCCGATGGTCTCCACGGTATAGGTCAGGCCGCTCCGCGTACGCGCATAGGAGCGGTTCGAGCGGCGGATATCCTCGAGAAACCGCTCCTCATAGGCACGGGCCCGTTCGGGTTTCTCGTAGGTCATGTAGCCCAGATAGTAGGTCCGGGCCTCATCCATGGTGAGGAGCGTCCGCTCCTGCAGGACGTCGCGGATGCCCGCACAGAGGGCCTCCACCCGAATGGTGGAGTCCATGCGCTGGAGGTTCAGCCCCACGTTCATGCCGATGACGTAGGCCAGCGAGTCGGCCCCGGTAGCGAGCGGCACGCCGCCCCCCGGACGGTTCGCGCAGGCACCGGCCAGAAGCAGGCTGCCCGCCGCGATGAAGGCTCTCAGCAACTTCATGATTCGGATTTCGTTGGTTTCTTCTTGTTCTGCGTATTGAGCAGGATGAGCGCGACCCCGAGCAGCGCCGAGGCGGCCGATCCGACCAGAATGGCAATCTTGCCCCGGTCGACGAAGAGGGGATCCTCGTAGGCCAGCGCATCGACGAAGAGCGACATCGTGAAGCCGATGCCGCCGAGCGCGGCCACGGCCAGCACCATGCGCCACAACGCCCCCTCGGGCCGCTCGGCCACGCCGAAACGCACCGCGAGCCAACTGGCGAGGAAGATGCCGAGCGGCTTGCCCGCGAAGAGGCCCAGAAAGACGCCCAGACCGACCGACCCCGCCACGGGATCATATCCGAAGATGTCGCCGCCGTCGCCCGAAAGGTGTACGCCCGCGTTGGCCAGCGCGAAGAGGGGCATGATGAAGAAGGTTACGAGAGGCTCCAGCCGATGCTCCAGCCGATAGCCGAGACCCATCGAATCTACGGCGAGCCCGCTCAGCCGACGCAGGTCGTTCTGCTCCCGCCTGCCCTGCAGGGAGCCTTCGGAGCGGCTCAGGCTACGGAGCAGCAGTCCGGCCCGTCCGACCAGAAGTTCCCGGCTGCATTGGGGTCGCATCGGAATCACCAGCGCCATGGCCACACCCGCAATCGTGGCGTGCACGCCCGAATAGTAGAAGAGCGCCCAGACCGCCGCACCGGGCAGGAGGTAGGCCGCACCTCGCCGCACGCCCGCCCGGTTCAGGCCCCAGGCGAAGGCCAGAACGACCGCGGCGGCGGCCAACAGTCCCAGCCGCACCTCGCCGCCGTAGAAAATGGCTATGACGAGTACGGCCCCGAGGTCGTCGGCGACGGCGAGCGCCAGCAGGAAGGTCTTGAGTGCGGGGGAGACGCGGTCGCCCATCATGGCGAGGATACCCACCGCAAAGGCGATATCCGTCGCCGTCGGGATACCCCAGCCTGCGGCCGCCTCGGTTCCCGCGTTGAAGGCCAGGAAGATGAGCGCGGGGACGAGCATGCCGCCCGCTGCCGCCAGCACCGGCAGTGCGGCGCGACGCGGCGAGGAGAGCGAACCGTAAAGTATCTCGCGTTTGATCTCGAGTCCGACCGAGAGGAAGAAGAGGGCCATGACGCAGTCGTTCACGAAGGTCTCGACGGTCATTCCCCGCGGGAAGAACCACTCGAAGCTCCCGTCGGAGCCTCCTATGCGCAGGGCCACCTCCGTCCCGAGCAGACGATGATACGCCTCGGCCGTAGCCGGGATATTGGCCAGCAGCATGGCGACCGCCACCGAGAGCAACAGGAGCGCGCCGCCCGCCCAGGGCGCTTCGACAAAGCTGCGGTACAGGGACTTCAGCTTCCCGGTGCGCCGTACGCGACGGTATGGGATCCGGTTATGGTTATTCATGGGTGTCGTTTCCGTTATGCGTCTCCGCCGAGCGGAGGGTCAGCAGACACAGTTTGTAGAGGATGCGCGCGCCGACGATCGCGTCGACCGCCGTCTCCTCGCCGGGGACCGTCTCCACCACGTCGAAGCCGACGATGCGGCGTCCCGAGCGGACCACGCACTCCAGCAGATAGCAGGCCTCGTCGAATCCGAGGCCGCCGGGCACGGGCGTCCCCGTGTGGGGGCAGTAGCCGATGTCGAGACCGTCGATGTCGAAGCTCACGTAGACCTCGCGGGGCAGCGTTCCGACGATGCGTGCGCACTGCGCCGCCCAGGTCTCCCCCTCGAAACGACCGCGCGCCAGCTCGCGGCCGTCGAAGAGCGCCACGCGTTCCGACCCGGCCGCCAGACGCGCCTCCGCCTCGCTGTAGTCGCGCACGCCCACCTGCACCAGACGCCGTACCTGCGGCACGTCGCGCAGCACGTTGAACATCACCGAGGCGTGCGACCAGCAGAATCCTTCGTAGGCCTCGCGCAGGTCGCAGTGGGCGTCCACATGCAGGATACCGAACTCCGCGTGGCGGTCGCCGAGAGCTCTGACAAGCCCGTATGGGGTCGAGTGATCGCCTCCCACCAGGCCCACGCACTTGCCTGCGGCGAGCCAGTGTTCGGCCTGGGCACGGATCCGTTCGTTCATCCGTCCGCACCCTTCGTTCACACGGGCCAGATGGCGTGCTATATGCTCGTCGGCCGGGTCGCCTCCCGCCTCGAGATGGTCGATCACGCGGGCGGCATCGCGGCGCAAGCGGCGCGAGAGCTCCTGCAGCGAATAGTCCACATCGGCCGTGGCGATGCCGCGGCGCCAGAGGCCGGGAACCGCCGGATCGTGGAAGTCAAGCTGCGTCGAGGCCTCGATGAGGGCATCGGGCGCCGCAGCCGTACCCGCCCCGTAGGAGACCGTCGCGTCCCACGGCGCCGAGACGAGCACCAGCTCCGCCTCGTCGGGCTCGAACGGGAATCCGAAGTAGGCGCCGTTCGCGACGCCCACTCCGTCGGGATCGAATCGTGTCGTTTCCATAAGTCGCTCCGCTTTTTATCGGGTCGGAGCACGCGGGCCCCGGCGCGGACAAAATTACTATATTTTTGATTTTTCCCTATCTTTGTACTCCGAAAAAGAGAATAGCGGCTCCATGTTGATCATTGCCGACAGCGCCATCCCCTTCCTGCGGGGCATCTTCGAACCCTATGCCGAGGTCCGCTATCTGCCCGGCGGAGCCATCGGCCCGGACGACGTACGCGACGCCGACGCCCTCGTGGTACGCACGCGCACGCGCTGCGACGAGGAGCTGCTCGGCAGCTCGTCGGTACGGCTCGTCGCCACGGCCACCATCGGCACCGACCACATCGACACGGCCTGGTGCGCCGGCAGCGGCATCCGTGTCGAGAGCGCCGCGGGGTGCAACGCGCGGGGCGTGCTGCAGTGGATCGCCGCCGTGCTGGCCCGCCTCTCGGAACGTCAGGGCTGGCACCCCGGCGAGCGGACACTGGGCATCGTCGGCGTGGGTCACGTCGGCTCGCTCGTGCAGAGCTACGCCGAGGCGTGGGGCTTCCGTACGCTCTGCTGCGACCCCCCGCGCGAGGAGCGCGAACACCTGGGCTTCCGTACGCTGGAGGAGGTCGCCGCCGAAGCCGACCTGCTCACCTTCCACGTCCCGCTCGACCCGACGACCCGTCACATGGCCGACGCCGCCCTGCTGGAGCGCATGAAACCATCGGCCCTGCTCATCAACGCCTCGCGCGGGGCGGTGGTCGACGGCGACGCCCTGCTGCGCAGCGGGCTCGACTGCGTGCTCGACGTCTGGGAAGGGGAGCCCCGGCCCGACCCCGCGCTCGTCGGGCGCGCGCTCTACGCCACGCCGCACATCGCCGGCTACTCGATACAGGGCAAAGCCAATGCCACGGCACAGGCCGTGGCGCACGTCGCCTCGTTCTTCGGCCTTCCGCTCCGCGGCTGGTACCCCGCCGGGGTGCGCCCCTCACGGCCGCGCCCCGTCGGATGGGAGGAGATGCGCCGCGAAATGGCCCGCCACTTCGATATCGAGGCCGAGAGCCGCGCGCTGAAGAGCGACCCCGGAAGTTTCGAATCGCTGCGCGACACGTACGCCTACCGCGAGGAGTTCTTCTGAGGATAAAGATACAACCGAACGGCCTATTGTCTATCTTTGCGCCCGTATGTACCGCCGAATCATCCAACCCCTTCTCTTCGCCCTCAACATCGAACGGGCGCACCGCGCCGCCCTGCACCTGCTGCGCATCGCGGGAGCGATTCCCGGCGGCCGCTGGCTGCTGGAGCGCGGCTGGGCCGTGCGACACCCCGCGCTCGAGCGCGAGGTCTTCGGCATCCGTTTCCCGAACCCCATAGGGCTGGCCGCCGGCTTCGACAACGACGCCGAGGCCTACCGCGAGCTCGGAGCCATGGGCTTCGGATTCGTCGAGGTGGGGACCGTAACCCCCCGGCCGCAACCGGGCAATCCGCGGCCCCGCGTCTTCCGCCTGCCGCGCGACCGGGCCATCATCAACCGGCTCGGCGTGCCGAGCGGCGGTCTGGAGCAGATGATCCGCCGCCTGCGCCGTCCGCACGAGGGGCTCATCGTCGGATGCAGCATCGGCCGCAATACCGCCACGCCGCCCGAGGCCGAGGCGGCCGACTATCTGCGCTGCTTCCGCAACCTCTACGAATACGCCGACTACTTCACCGTGAACGTCGGCGGCGACAGCTCCGACAGCGAAACCCTGACCCACGCTCCGGAGCGGCTGATGCGTATTCTCGCCCCGCTCTTCGATTTCCGGCGCGGGCAGAACCAGTATCGGCCCATCCTGCTGAAGATCTCGCCCGACCTCTCCGACGAGGAGGTGGACCGCATCACCGACCTGATGCTCGAGACGCCCCTCGACGGCATCGTCGCCACCAACGGCACCCGCCTGCGCCACGGGCTCCGCACGAGCCGCGCCTCGATCGGCCACATCGGCACCGGCCGCCTCACGGGCCGGCCGCTCAACCGCCGCGCCGTCGAGATCGTGCGGCGCATCCACGACCGCTCGGGCGGCGCCTACCCCATCATCGGCTCGGGCGGACTGATGAACGCCGACGACGTGCGCGCCATGCTCGCCGCCGGCGCCTCGCTCGTGCAGCTCTACACCGGCTACATCTACGAAGGCCCGGGGCTTCCGGCCCGCATCTGCCGCGCCCTCGTCGACGACGTCCGGCGGGCCGCCTGCAACACTGCGGACCCGGCCGCCGCCCCTCCCGCCGAAGAGGAGGGGGAAAGCGGCAGCGGGGCGAAGACAGACGACAAGACGCAAACGCAACCATGAACGCCTCCATCCTCACCATCGGCGACGAGATCCTCATCGGACAGATCACCGACACCAACTCGGTCTCCATAGCCCGCCACCTCGACGGCGCGGGCATCGTCGTGCGCGAGAAGTGCTCGATCGGCGACGACCGCGGCCGCATCGTCGCGGCGGTCGAACGGCTCCTCGCCTCGTCCGAGGTCGTGGTCCTCACGGGCGGCCTCGGCCCCACGAAGGACGACATCACGAAAAAGACCCTCGCCGACCTCTTCGGCTGCCGCCTCGTCCACAACGGGACCGTCGCCGCCCACGTGGAGCGGATGCTCGCCGAGCGCGGCATCGCCTACAACGAGCTCAACCGCAGCCAGGCGCTCGTACCCGACGGCTGCACGGTGCTCTTCAACGCCTACGGCACCGCCCCGGGCATGTGGTTCGAACGCGACGGACGGGTGCTCGTGTCGCTGCCGGGAGTCCCCTACGAGATGGAGCACCTCATGCACGACGAGGTGATGCCTCGCCTGCGGGCCCGCTTCGCGCTGCGTCAGACCGTCCACCGCACCATGATCACCGCCGGACTGGCCGAATCGATGCTCGCCGAGCGCATCGCCCCCTGGGAGAACGCCCTGCCGCCCTATCTGAAACTCGCCTACCTGCCCAACCCGGGGGCCGTGCGGCTGCGTCTCTCGGCCTACGAGGTCGACGGCCGCAAGGTCGCCGAGGAGATCGACCGCCGCTTCGAGGAGCTGCGCCGCCTCATCCCCCACTACTTCATCGGCTACGAGCGGGCCTCTATCCAGGAGCTGATCCACGGGCTGCTCACCCGTCGCGGCGAGAGTCTCGCCACGGCCGAGAGCTGCACGGGAGGCACCATCGCCGCCCGCTTCACGGCCATGCCGGGGGCCTCGGCCTATTTCCGCTGCGGCGTGGTCGCCTACAGCAACGAGGCCAAACGCGACGTGCTGGGTGTCGACGCCCCGACGCTCGAACGCTGCGGCGCCGTGAGCGAGGAGGTGGCCCGCCAGATGGCCGAAGGGGCGCGGCGCATCGCCCGGGCCGACTACGGCGTGGCCACCACCGGCATCGCCGGGCCCGCGGGCGGCTCCGGGGCCAAGCCCGTCGGCACAGTCTGGATTGCCGTGGCGGGTCCGCACCGCACCGTGGCCATGCTCCGGCACTGCGGCGCCGACCGCGGACAGGTCATCGACCGCGCCGCCGCCTTCGCCCTCGGACTGCTGCGCGACGAGATTACGGCCGCCGGATAGCGCGCCCCGTCGGGCCGTCGCATACCATCCGCCCCCGTCCGGCAGCGCCGGACGGGGGCGCTCCGTCTCCGCGGAACGGAACGGAACATTTTCAGGTCCGACATTTGCATGTGTCGTAATTTATTCTTAAATTTGCCATATACCGAACAGTTCAACCAACCAAAATTACGCCTATGAAACAGGTTCTGCAAAACTTCACGAAGAGCGCCCTCCTCTGCGGAGCGCTCCTTGCGTTGGGCTCGTGCGCCGAGGACGGGCTCGACGAGACCCTTACCCATGCCGAGGGGGGGGGGAAATGAACGGGTCACCCTGCGCATCGCAGCCGCCGAGAGCCGCACGGCGCTCGAGGAGAACGGCCGCGTCGTCTGGACCGAGGGAGACGAAGTTCTCATCAACGGCGAGTTTTACGAGGTAACCCCCGACCCGGAGGATCCGTCGCAGGCCACCATCCCGGGAGTCGCCGCCGCCGACAGCTATCTGGCCAGCTACAATTATGAAAATTACTACAATGGCATGTTCGGTTGGCCGTTCCGCATGAATTTCGTGGACGACGGATTCGCCCCCTACGCGAGTCCCATGGGAGCCTACAGCACCGACGGCGTGCTCCGCTTCCGCCAGCTCGGCGGACTGGTCCGCTTCGGATTGACGGGCGACAGCGACGTCGAGATCGTCAGCATCCGGCTCCAGACCGACTTTGTCCCGGTCAACTACACGTTGGATCCGGAGCGTTTCGCGGCAGGCGAAATCGGCTATGTACCTTTGCTGGGCTACGGCGACAATGATACATTCACGCTCAACTGTCCGGAGGGCCAGCCCCTGGCCCTCGACCCCGAGACCCCGCGCTGGTTCTGCTTCTGCCTGCCTCCGCATACCTACGAAGGTTTCTCCTTCGAGATCGAGACCGCCGACGGCCGCTCCGTCTACAAGAGGACCACGCCGGGCGTAACCTACACGGTCGAATCGGAGAAGATCTACACCCTGCCCCCCGTCGCCTTCGGCCTCAGCGAGGGGGCCGCGATACTCGAGGCCGAAATCGACAGCCGCAAGGCCCCCCGCATCAGCTACACCCTCACGGGCGAACCCTCAGCCACGGTCGCTACGCTCCTCATGACACAGAAAGAGTACGCTCTCTACGCCGATGCGCCCGAAGATCTCACAGGGGCGATGCGCGCCCGCAGCACCTTGCTCCAGCTCGACAGCGAGGGCATCCGCAGCGCCAGCTCCAATGCGATGCCGGCCTCGACCGACTGCGTGCTGCTCTACGCCTATGTGGACGGAGACCAGCTGGCCTCCGCGCCCGCCGCCCTCCCCGTGCGGACCGACGATGCGCAGAGCCCCGCACCTACCCTGACCGTCACCCAGGCAGAAACCGCCAACCCCACGTCGGAGATCTTTTTCACCGTTCATACCGACGAGACGGCGTCGGCAATAGCCGTAGGCATGTACTCTAAAGAGGAATATGACCAGTACGTTGCCGAGGGGTGGGATGATATCGACCTCCTGCTGCGTATTAACAGTTTCTACGATGAAGAGGGTCTGGCAATGGCCGCATCGCCCGACGGCATCCTGCTCGGATCTAGCTTTTTGACTGCCGGATCCGAGCATATCGTGCTGGTTCTCGCCCTCGGCCCGGACGGAGCCCCCTCCATCGATGTCCAGCCCTTCCGGACGGAGTATTACTTCGACCCCGCCGCCGAATGGACGACGGTAAGCACCTCGGCCACGATGGAGTGCGGCATCTTCAATGTGTTAGGTGTCCCCCATCTTACCGTCAGCGGACTGACGGTCGAAAAGATGGCCGGCCGCGAACTCTACCGCGTGGTCAATCCCTTCGTCCTGGAGCGTATCCCCGAACTGGCCGCAGTGGAATATCTCACCCAGGCCGACGAGGGGTACATCTACATGGACGCCACCGACCCCGACGATGTCATAGTCGAAGGCGGAGTCAGCCAACTCAACCTGATCTACGGCGTCAACCGTCTCTTCGTGGCAACCTACAGCCACCTCGTAGGATTCGACACCGGCGTCTACGCCACCTACGACGCGGCGAGCGGCACCTTCACCTTCCCGGGCGTCAACGACTCCGGCTACAGCTCGCTGATAACAAGCGAAGGTCAGGGGTTGTATATATGTGAGGAAACCGTTATCCGGCTCAATCCGTAACGGGATTCCGGAGACGCGAACGAGACAAAACCCGCACTCTTCGGAGCGCGGGTTTTGCTATTTGCCGAAAAGGTTGTATATTTGCACTCCCTTAGGGGAATGAAAAACCTTTACAACGATGAAAGTTTGCGAAATCACAGGCAAGGTGGCAGTGGTGGGCAACAACGTCTCCCACTCGCACCACAAGACCAAGCGCAAATTCGCTCCGAATTTGAAAACCAAGCGCTTCTGGTCTGAGGAAGAGGGTCGCTGGATCACCCTCAAGGTATCGGTCGCCGGCATGAAGACGATCAACAAGAAGGGGCTCAGCGCAGCGCTCCGCGAAGCGGCGGCTCCCAAGAAGGTTTACTAAAACACGTAAGCGACAATGGCAAAGAAAGGCAACCGCGTTCAGGTGATTCTCGAATGCACCGAACAGAAGGAGAGCGGCGTTGCGGGAATGTCCCGTTACATCACCACCAAGAACAAGAAGAACACCCCCGACCGCCTGGAGCGCCGGAAGTACAATCCGTTCCTGAAGCGCGTCACCGTTCACCGCGAAATCAAATAAAGTAGAGACCCATGGCAAAGAAAGTAGTCGCAACGCTGAAGACCGGCGTCGGCAAGCAGTTCACCAAGTGCATCAAGATGGTCAAGTCGGAGAAGACGGGTGCCTACATCTTCAAGGAGAGCATCGTCCCCAACGACCAGATCAAGGAGTTCTTCGAAGGCAAGAAATAGGCCGGAACGGAACGGTATTTAAGAGCGTACTCTTAAATACAAAGGGCATCCCGCAAGGATGCCCTTTGTGTTTTCCGGCGGCGGCGCCGCGGAGAGCCCCGTCGGGCTCAGAAACGGTGTACGGCCCGCACGCGGCAGCGGTAGTCGCCCGGGACCGCATCGACATAGGGGGGCCGCAGCCCGAAGTGCGTCACGAGGAGACGGCCGTCGCCCGCCGCCGAGGAGGAGAGGTAGTAGCTCACGCGCTCGAGCGGCTCGCCGCCGTGCCGGCGCAGCGTCTCGCTGAAGCGCGCCCGTTCGCGCGGACGGTTCACGGCGCGCGTCCCGCCGTGGTAGGCGGCCCCGATACGCAGCCACTCGTCGATCGAGGGGAGATACCACCCCTCGCCCTTCGCCCGGCACCACGCCAGCGCCGGGAGGTCGCTCCATGCGAGCTCGCGCGCCGCCACGCCGCACGCCGCAAGACGGAGGTTCTCCGCGCCGTCGCTCCCGGAAGCGCCACCCTCGGCGGGAGGCTCCGCCCCGCGGCGGCTCCACGAGAGCGTCGTCTCGTCGGGCGAGAGCACCAGGCCGTGCCGCCCGCCGTCGGTCACCAGGCAGACGATGCCCCGCACGCCGTCGCGCTCGTACCAGTCGCCTACGGCCAGAGGGGCCGGGCGCTCCGCCGCCGCGCCCCTCTCCGGCGCCGCGGCGGGGCGGGAGCCGAAGAGCTCCACCTCGCCGTTGGCATAGCGTATGGCCCGTATCTGCCCCACGGGCAGCACATAGAGAGGCCCGTCGGGATTCGCGGCGCGCCGGTAGCGAACCTCGTCGGGGGTCACCACCAGCACGCGGGCCTCCACCTCGGTCGAATCGGCCCGCACGATGCGGTCCTGCGCCGCCGCACCGCCGGCGGCCGGAACAAGCGGCAACAGCGCCGCCAGCCACAATCCTCTCATGATACCTCGTTTTTCGTTCCCGTCCGCACAAAGATAGCCTCTTTTTCCGAAAGAGGGGCACGCGGCGGCGGCTTGCTTTTCTCTGCGGATTGCACTATCTTTGTCCGAATCAAAAACACCACTATCGAGATGGGATTCTTCGACCTGTTCAAGAAAAAGACGAATGTCCCCGCACCCGCCTCCGGAGCCGAAGGGGAGAGCCCCGAGCCGCAGCCGCAGGAGGAACAGCGGTCCGAAACGGAGCGGACACCGGCCCCCGAAGCCGGACGGCAGGAGCTGGAGAGCGGACTCGAACGCACCCGCACGGGGCTCTTCTCGCGGCTGGCACGCGCCGTGGCCGGCCGCTCGACGGTCGACGCCTCGGTGCTCGACGACCTGGAGGAGGTGCTCATCGCCTCGGACGTGGGCGTCGAGACCACGGTGAAGATCATCGGCCGCATCGAGGAGCGCGTGGCCCGCGACAAATACATGAACACGGCCGAACTGAACGCCATCCTGCGCGACGAGATAGCCCGGCTGATGGAGGAGGCACACGGCTCCGAAGAGCACTTCGGACTCGACGCCCGCGAGGGCGAGCCCTACGTGGTGCTCGTCGTCGGCGTGAACGGAGCCGGCAAGACCACCACCATCGGCAAGCTGGCGGCCAAGCTCACGCAGGCCGGACACCGCGTGTGGATCGGCGCGGCGGACACCTTCCGCGCCGCCGCCATCGACCAGCTGGCCGTATGGGCCGAGCGGGCCGGCGCCACGCTGATCCGCCAGGAGATGGGCTCCGATCCCGCCTCGGTGGCCTACGACACCCTGCGCTCGGCCGTGGCCAACGGCGCCGACGTGGTGCTCATCGACACCGCCGGCCGGCTGCACAACAAGGTAGGGCTCATGAACGAGCTGACCAAGATACGCAACGTGATGGGCAAGGTCATCCCCGGAGCCCCGCACGAGGTGATGCTCGTGCTCGACGGCTCGACCGGACAGAACGCCTTCGAGCAGGCCCGCCAGTTCACACAGGCCACACAGGTCACATCGCTGGCCATCACCAAACTCGACGGTACGGCCAAGGGGGGCGTGGTAATCGGCATCAGCGACCGGTTCCACATCCCGGTACGCTACATCGGCATCGGCGAAGGCATCGACCAGCTCCGCATCTTCGACCGTCACGAATTCGTCCGCGCACTCTTCGGCGATGAAAAAAATTAACGTCATCACCCTCGGCTGCTCCAAGAATACGGTGGACAGCGAACACCTGATGGCGCAGCTCGCCGCCGCAGGCTACACCCTCGCGGCCGACAGCGACCGCGCCGACAGCGACGTGGTGGTCATCAACACCTGCGGTTTCATCGGCGACGCCAAGCAGGAGTCCGTCGACATGATTCTGCGTGCGGCCGCCGCCAAGCGGGCGGGACGCATCGAACGGCTCTTCGTCATCGGCTGCCTTGCCCAGCGCTATGCCGACGAGCTGCGGCCCGAACTGCCCGAGGTCGACGAGTTCTTCGGCGTGAACGACTGGGCGGACATCGTCCGCGCGCTCGGGGCCGAATACCGGCCCGAGCTGGAGACCGAACGCTACCCGACGACCCCGGCGCACTACGCCTATCTCAAGATCTCCGAAGGATGCAACTGGCGGTGCGGCTACTGCGCCATCCCGCTCATACGCGGCCCGCACCGCTCGGTGCCGATGGAACAACTGCTCGGGGAGGCCCGCCGGCTCGCGGCAAGAGGCGTACGCGAGCTCATCGTCATCGCGCAGGACACGACCTACTACGGCATCGACCTCTACGGCCGGCGCCGGCTCGCCGAACTGCTCACGGAGCTCTGCCGCATCGAGGGCATCGAGTGGATACGGCTCCACTACGCCTACCCCGCCGAATTCCCGGACGACGTCGTGGAGACGATGGCCCGCGAACCGAAGATATGCAAATATCTCGACATCCCCTTCCAGCACATCTCCGACGCTCAGCTGCACGCCATGCGCCGCCGCCACACCAAGGCCGAGGCCTACGGGCTGATCCGACGGCTGCGGGAGGCTATTCCCGACCTGGCACTGCGCACCACGCTGCTCGTGGGATACCCGGGCGAGACCGAGGCCGACTTCGCCGAACTGGAGCAGTTCGTGCGCGACGTGCGGTTCGAGCGTCTCGGCGTCTTCCCCTATTCGGAGGAGGAGGGGACCTATTCGGCCGAAAGGCTGCGCGACGACGTCCCCGAAGAGGTGAAACGCGAACGGGCCGACCGCATCATGGCGCTGCAGAACGGCATCTCGCGCGAGAACAACCTGCGGCGCGTGGGTTCGGTGCAGCGTGTCATCGTCGACGGGCGCCAGGGCGACTGCTACGTGGCCCGCTCGCAGTACGACTCGCCCGAGGTCGACCAGGAGATTCTCATCCCGGCAGCCGCCCGGCAGCTGCGCCGCGGACATTTCTACGAAGTCCGCATCACGGCGGCCGACGACTACGACCTAACAGGCGAAGCGGTGGCGCCGTCGCGTCTGCACCGATAAGGAGGGGCCCGTCGGAAAAATTTGCGAATATCCCATCTTTTCACTACCTTTGAGATGTCGAAAAGATGTCTGGACCGGCGATCATGGCGGAGAAGAGTGTGATAACCAACCTCGGAGAACGTATCCGGCAACTGATCGCCGACCACGGACGACTCTCGCGGCTGTGCGACGAACTGGACGGCGAATGCCGCAGTCTGAAGGCGGAGAACCGCGCGTTGCAGGAGCGGATCCGCGAACTCGAGCACGAGTCGGAGCGGATGCGTCTGACGGCCGGACTGGCCGGCACGAGAGGAGACCGCGACATGGCGCGGGCGCGCGTAAACCGCCTGATGCGGGAGGTGGACCGTTGCATCGCGCTGCTCGACACCCCGGAACCGAAATAACGCAACCCGACGGCCGGAGGCCGAGAGAGAGAAAGAGGCGCAGAGAAGGGGTCGCAGAGACGGAACGGAACGGACACGGCCCGCTTCACGGAGGGGCCGCAGGGAACGAAGCCGCGAAGAGGGGTGGAACCTCGGGGCGCCGAAGAGAGAGGTGCCGCAGGACAACCCGGAACGCGGGCCGGACCGAAGGCGAAGGGGTACGAACGGAGAAAAGAGCGAAGAGGCGGCACAGCCGGAAAAGGAACTCCTCCGCAGAAGGAGGATCCACGGCCGGGCGACCGGAACCGGCACAAGGCAGCGAATGATGGAGAAGCGGACGATCACGGTCAAGATAATGGGAAGGCCCTACAGCTTCACGATCGACAGTGAAGAGAAGGAGGAGCTCTACCATGCAGCCGAGCGCGAGGTGAACAACGCCCTGGTGACGATGCACCGCAAGAACTACCAGGGATGGACCGAGACCGACTACCTCGGTCTGATCGCCTTCCGCTTCGCCGCGGACAACCTGGAGATGCGTCAGCAACGCGAGGTGAAGAGCGACGAGCTGAAAAAGCTCGAAGCGCTCGACGCTGAGATAGACGCCTACCTGCATACGCTCTGACGGACGGCTTCCCCCGGAGAGGGAGCACTGGTTCTTTTACATGACCGAACAGAATCTACCCGCATAGATTCCTTAGCTTTGCGAACCTGAACATTTATTACATTGGGGCAACTCACGGCTTTCAAAATCAGGCCTTGACCCCTCGCGGGGTGTACCGCGCGTACCGTTGGAAGATTGCGATCTCCCGGAGCCCCCATCCTTGACAGATCGGCAGATTCGTCAAACAAGAGAAGGAATCCTATGCGGGTTTTTCTATGTCCGCCGGCGGACGACGGTCCGGACCGGAGGAGAGGAAAAACGCATTTACGAACTTTTTACGAACCGATAACTGAAACGAAATGGGTATTTACGTATTGATCGCATGCATCTCCGCGGCAGTGGGCATCGGAGCCTACGCGCTGGTGGTGAACTGCATCGCCAAGAAGAGCATCAAGAGACGCTGCGAGGCGGCCGTCAAGGAGGCCGAAGCAGAGGGTGAGATGATCAAGAAGGAGAAGATCCTGCAGGCCAAGGAGAAGTTCATACAGCTCAAGAGCGAACACGACCGCATGGTCAACGAGCGCAACCAGAAGCTGGCACAGAGCGAACAGCGGGCCAAGCAGATCGAGAGCTCGCTCCAGAACCAGCAGCGCGAACTGGAGAACAAGCTGAAGGAGAACGACCGCCTGAAGGAGCAGATGCAGGGGCAGCTCCAGGCCCTCGAGCGGCAGCGCGAGGAGGCCGAGCAGATGATGCGCGAGCAGAACTCGCGGCTGGAGCAGATCTCGGGCATGAGCTCGGACGAGGCGAAGAACATCCTCGTCGAAAACATGAAGGCCGAGGCGAAAGCCGAGGCGGCCACCTACATCAACGAGACCATCGAGGAGGCGCGTCTCACCGCCTCGAAGGAGGCCAAGCGCATCGTCATCGCCTCGATTCAGCGTGTGGCGACCGAGACGGCCATCGAGAATGCCGTCACGGTCTTCAACATCGAGAGCGACGAGGTCAAGGGACGCATCATCGGCCGCGAGGGGCGCAACATCCGTGCGCTCGAAGCCGCCACGGGCATCGAGATCATCGTGGACGACACGCCCGAGGCAATCATCCTCAGCGGCTTCGACCCCGTACGCCGCGAAATCGCACGGCTCGCACTCCATCAGCTTGTCACCGACGGCCGCATCCACCCCGCCCGCATCGAAGAGGTGGTGGCCAAGGTGCAGAAGCAGATCGAGGAGGAGATCGCCGAGGTGGGCAAGCGTACGACCATCGACCTCGGCATTCACGGACTGCATCCCGAACTGATCCGCATGATCGGCAAGATGAAATACCGCTCCTCCTACGGGCAGAACCTGCTGCAGCACGCCCGCGAAACGGCCAACCTCGCAGGCATCATGGCCGCCGAGCTGGGTCTCAATCCCAAGCTGGCCCGCCGCGCCGGCCTGCTGCACGACATCGGCAAGGTACCCGACGACGAGCCCGAGCTGCCGCACGCCATCATCGGCATGAAACTCGCCGAGAAGTACAAGGAGAAGCCCGAGGTATGCAACGCCATCGGCGCGCACCACGACGAAATCGAGATGACCTCGCTCATCGCCCCCATCATCCAGGTCTGCGACGCCATTTCGGGTGCCCGCCCGGGCGCTCGCCGCGAGGTGGTGGAGAGCTATATCAAGCGACTGAAGGAGATGGAGAACATCGCCCTCTCCTACCCGGGCGTGCAGAAGACCTACGCCATCCAGGCGGGTCGCGAGCTGCGCGTGATCGTCGGCTCGGGCAAGCTCTCGGACACCGAATCGGAGAGCCTCTCGCACGAGATTGCCAAGCGCATCCAGGACGAAATGACCTATCCCGGACAGGTAAAGATCACCGTCATCCGCGAGACCCGTTCGGTCTCCTACGCCAAGTAGAGGCACGGCGCGACAAAAAGCGGAAGAGCCGGAACCCGTCGGGTTCCGGCTCTTCCCTTGTGCAGACCGCACCGCCGGAGAAGAGGCCCGGCGGCGGACAGGGTCCAAACGGGAGGGCCGCCCGGAACAAAAACGGCGGAAACGGACTATCTTTGTCCCGAACTGCGGAAAAGACCCATACTACCCATGACCGACACTGACCTCGTCCGCTACATCGAAGCGGAGATCATTCCCCGCTACGAAGACTTCGATCGGGCCCACCGTACCGATCACGTACGGAGCGTCATCGCCCGAAGCCTCGACCTCGCCCGCCGGCTCGGCGCCGACGCCGACATGGCCTACACCGTCGCCGCCTACCACGATACGGGGCTCGCCATCGAACGCGAACGCCACCACCTCATCTCGGGCGAAATCCTCGCCCGGGATCCGCAGCTGCCCCGCTGGTTCGACGCCCCTCGAATCCGCATGATGCGCGAGGCGGTCGAGGATCACAGGGCCTCGGCCGAACGGGCACCCCGTTCCCTCTACGGATGCATCGTCGCCGAGGCGGACCGCCAGCTCGACCCCGAGACGGTGCTCCGCCGCACGGTGCAATACGGGCTCGACCGCACCCCCGGACTCGACCGCGAAGGCCAGTATCTCCGCATGCGCGACCATCTGATGCGCAAATACGGCGACGGAGGCTACTTGCGGATCTGGCTTCCCGAATCGGACAACGCACGGCGACTCGATGAGTTGCGCCGGCTGCTGCGCGACGAGGGGCGGCTGCGCGACGCCTTCGGCCGGCTCTACGACGAAGCAGTGCGCGCAACGGCGCCCTGACGGCTCCCCGGCCCCGGCACACGCCACGACGATACGAAGGACCGGGCCGCCCTCTGTCGGGGCGGCCCGGTTCTTCGGCATTCGGTCCGGCAGAAGACCCGGCCACGTCACTCCATCCCGTAGCTCAGGAGCGTGATGCCGCTCTGCACGGCGCTCACGATGCCCAGCAGCAGAATGCCGGCCACGCAGACGAGCAGGCTCGCGCGCGTGGCGTTGTCAGAGCGGAAGCGTTCGATGGGACGCTCGTTGGGGGTGATGAACATCGCCTTGACGATCAGCAGGTAGTAGTAGAGCGAGATGACCGTATTGAGCAGGGCGATGAAGACCAGCACGTAGTAGCCCGCACCCGCCGCGGCGCGGAAGATGAAGAACTTGCTGAAGAAGCCCGCGAAGGGCGGAATGCCCGCCAGCGAGAAGAGGGCGAACATCATCACCACGGCCAGACGCGGATTGGTGCGGTAGAGACCGGCATAGTCGTCGATCGATACCTTGCCCGAGCGCTGCTCGATAATCGAGATGACGCCGAAGGCCGCGAGGTTGGCCGCCACGTAGACCAGCAGATAGTAGATGAGCGAGGCCATGCCGGCCGCCGTGCCGCCGATGATACCCAGCAGCAGGTAGCCCGCCTGCGAGATCGACGAGAAGGCGAAGAAGCGCTTGATGTTGCGCTGCCTGATGGCGAAGAGATTGGCCACGGTGATGGTCACGACCGTGATGCCGTAGAGAATCCACTGCCATTGCTCGGCCATCGGGGCGAAGACCTTCGTGAGAACCGTGAAGAGCACGAAGGCGGCTGCACCCTTCGAGACGACCGACAGGTAGGCAGTCACTCCGGTAGGCGCCCCCTCGTAGACGTCGGCCGTCCAGAGATGGAACGGCACAAGCGACATCTTGAAGGCGATACCCGCAAAGAAGAAGACGAAGGCCAGAATCTGGAGCGGGGCACCGGTCAGACGTGCCGGAACGTCAGCGAAGTAGAGCGTACCGACCGTGCCGTAGAGCATCGAGATGCCGTAGAGCATCAGACCCGAGGCGAAGAGGGCCGAGACGATATACTTGGCACCCGCCTCGTAGGAGCTGTGGCGGTACTTGTCGAAGGCCACGAGCGTAGCCATCGGCACCGAAGCCGTCTCCAGTCCGATGAAGAACATGAGGAAGTTGCCGGCCGAAATCATGAAGTACATGCCCGCGAGCGTGGAGAGCGCCAGGAAATAGAACTCTCCCTCGCGGATGCGCGTATCCTCACGGCGCAGCCACTCGCCCGCCTGCATGAAGACGATGAGCGTACCGATGGCGAGGATGCTCTTCACTACGGTCATCACCGGCGTGTAGACGTACATGCCTCCGAAGAGCTCGACGCCTTCGCGCGGGAAGAGACCCGCGACGATGTGCACGGCCAGCAGCGTGCAGGCCACGGGCTGCAGCCAGCGGCGCCCGCGCTCCGGCACGAAGAGATCGAAGAGCAGCACGAGGAGCATCACGACGACAAGCGACACCTCGTCGTACATGCGGAACATCTGCGAATAGTCTACGTTCATAACAGGTCAGCGGTTAAATGTTCGACGATCGGGAGCAGGCTGTCATGCACCATGTCGCTCACCCAGAGGGGCGCGAGGCCCAGGCCGGCAATGGCGACAATGAGGCAGATGACCGCGAAACGCTCGTCCCACGTGGCATCCGTCAGCTTCAGATGCGCCGGATTGTGCACCTGCCCGTAGAGCAGGCGTCCGACGACGCGCAGGATATAGACCGCCGTGATGACGATCGAGGTGCAGGCCGCAACCGTCAGGACACGGTGGAAGAGGTCGGCATGGGCGAACGAACCGACGAAGACGGTCATCTCGGCCACGAAGCCGCTCAGACCCGGCAGACCGAGGTTGGCCAGACCGGCAATCACGTAGCAGACCGCCAGGAAGGGCATGATCTTCATCAGGCCGCCCATCTCGTCGATCGAACGGGTATGCGTACGGCCGTAGATCATGCCGATCAGGGCGAAGAAGAGGGCCGTCATCAGACCGTGCGAGAGCATCTGGAGCACGGCGCCCGTCAGGGCAGTCTGGTTGAACATCAGCACGGCGAAGAGCACCAGGCTGCAGTGACTCACCGAAGAGTAGGCATTGATGTACTTGAGGTCTTTCTGCACGATGGCGCTCAGTGCTCCGTAGACAACACCGATGGCTGTCAGAATAAGGAAGATCCACGCCTGCTCGGCCGCAGCCTCGGGCATCAGGTAGAGCGCTACGCGGAAGCATCCGTAGCCGCCCAGCTTCATCAGCACGCCCGCATGGAGCATCGAGACCGCCGTGGGGGCCGAGGCATGACCGTCGGGCGACCAGGTATGGAAGGGGAAGAGGGCTCCCAACACGCCGAAGCCGACGAAGGTGAGCGGGAAGAAGAAGCGCTGCATCTCGACGGGGATATGCAGACGCGCCAGTTCGAGCAGGTTCATCGTCGTGGCGCCCGAGCCGTAGTAGATGCCCAGGATGCCGAGCAGCAGCAGGGCCGAGGCTCCCATGAGCATCAGCGTGAGCTTCATGGCCGAATACTCCTTGCGGCCGCTGCCCCACACGCCGATGAGCAGGTACATCGGAATGAGCGCAATCTCGTAAAACATGAACATCGTGAAGAGGTCTATCGAGATGAAGAAGCCGAAGACGCCGATGCTCAGCAGGCAGAACCACATGAAGTACTCCTTGGCGAGGGTCTCCATGCGCCACGAGGCGAAGGTCCCCGTGAAGACGATGATCGACGAGAGGAGCAGCATGGCTACCGAAACGCCGTCGACACCCACCGAGTAGTGGATGTTGAGCGCCTCGTACCACACCGTATCCGCACGGAAAAGCATCTCCGAGGTGTCGCCCGCGGCGCGCGCCTGGAGGAACATCACCGTGAGCACCACGGAGAGCGCCAGCAGCGCCGCCGAGCCCGTGGCCATCACCGCCCGGAGCTGACCCCGCGTGCGGCTGCACCAGAGCAGGAAGATCATCACGAGCGGGATGAAAACGAAGAGCGATAAGAAATTCATATCCCTAATACTGTTGTTATCCGATGAATACCACGAGCGCCACGACGATCAGCGCGCCCAGCAGGAAGACCAGCGCATACTGCTGCACGTTGCCCGACTGGAACCTGCGGATGGCATGGGAGAGCCCCTGCGTCGCCGACGCCAAACCGTTCAGCGCCCCGTCCACGACGTGGCGGTCGAACCAGGCCAGCGGAGCCGAAATGTGATCGAAGATGATGCGCCGCGTGACGAAGAGCCAGGCATTGTCTATATAGAAACGGTTGCCGGCTGCACGGTGCAGACGCGGAAGGGCCGCCTGGAGCCGGTCGGGAATCCGCTGCCGGCCGTCGGCGTAGAACCACGTGGCGAGGGCGATGGCGCAGAGCGCGATCGCGACGCTCGTAGCGGCCACCCGGCCGTCGAGCACGATTTCGTAGGGACGGCCGTCGCTCGACACGAACTCGCCGAAGGGGATGAATCCCGCTACGCAGGTGATGAGCGCCAGCACGGCGAGCGGGCCGGTCATCGAGACGGGCGACTCGTGCATGTGGTCGATGCCCTCGGCCGGCTTGCCCCAGAAGATGTTGTAGTAGAGCCTGAACATGTAGAAGGCCGTCAGACCCGCCACGGCCGACATGAACCACCCCATCCAGGGAGAGAACTCGAAGCAGGCGGTCAGGATCTCGTCCTTGCTGAAGAAGCCCGAGAAGACCGGGATACCGGCAATGGCGAGGCAGGCGACGAGGAAGGTGAAGTGCGTCACCGGCAGCTTGCGCCACAGGCCTCCCATGGCTCCCATCTCGTTGCTGTGCACCGTATGGATGATGGCTCCGGCACAGAGGAAGAGCAGCGCCTTGAACATGGCGTGGGTGAAGAGGTGGAACATCGAAGCGACATAGCCCAGCCCCTCGTGACCGCCCATGCCGCTCACGCCGAGGCCCACCATCATGAAGCCGATCTGCGAGATGGTACTGAAGGCCAGCACCCGTTTGATGTCGGTCTGCGTACAGGCCACCACCGCGGCGTAGAGCGCCGTGAAGGCGCCGACGCAGGCGATGCCGACGAGCACCTCGGGGGCATAGGCCGCATAGAGCGGGAAGAGCCGCGCCACGAGGAAGACGCCCGCCACGACCATCGTCGCGGCATGGATGAGCGCCGAGACGGGCGTGGGGCCCTCCATGGCGTCGGGCAGCCAGATGTGCAGCGGGAACATGGCGGACTTGCCGGCGCCGCCCACGAAACAGAGGGCCAGGCCCCAGGCAAGCACCGAACCGCCGAGGAAGGTGTGGCCCGCGGCCGACGCGACGGCCGGAGCCGCCGGATCGCAAAGCACCGCGAAGTCGAAGGTGCCGGTCCAGAACGAGAGGGTCAGAATGCCCAGCAGGAAGCCCAGATCGGCGAAGCGCGTGACGATGAAGGCCTTCTTCGAGGCGGCGACCGCCTCGGGCTTCGTATAGTAGAAGCCGATGAGCAGATACGACGAGACACCCACCAGCTCCCAGAAGATGTACATCTGGAAGATGTTCGGCGCGACGACCAAGCCCAGCATCGAGGCCGAGAAGAGCGACAGGAAGGCGTAGTAGCGCTGGAAGCCCCGCTCGCCCTTCATGTAGCCGAAGCTGTAGATGTGCACCATGAGCGACACCGTGGTGATGACGACGAGCATCATTACCGAAATGGGGTCGAGCAGGATGCCCAGGTCGATATGCAGCGCATCCGTGAAGCGCAGCCACTCCGTATGGAAGGGCATGATCTCGGGGAAGAGACCCTCCACGCGCGGCTGTGCGAAGTAGTTCCACGCCGTTGCATAGGCCGCGACTGTCGCCACGGCCATCGAGAGGGTGCCCAGCAACCCCGCCGTACGGTGCGACAGCCGTCCGCCCGCCAGTCCCAGGAAGAGGAACATCACGAGCGGCAGCAGGATGATGATCAGTGTGTATTCCATAACGCGGGCATCAGTATTTGAGCTCGTTCAGGTTCTTCACCTGAATGTCGCGGATGTTGCGGTAGACATTGATGATGATGGCAATCGCCACGGCCGTCTCGGCGGCCGAAATTCCGATGGCGAAGAGCGTGAAGAAGAAGCCCTCGAGTTCGCCCGGGAAGAGGAAGCGGTTGAAGACCGCAAAGTTGATATCCGCCGAATTGAGTATCAGCTCCACGGAGATGAGCATTCCCAGCAGGCTGCGCCGCACGATGAAGCCGTAGATGCCGGCGAACATCATGAGGGTGCTCAGCACCAGACAGTATTCCATTCTGATTTCCATAGTCTCCTATCTTTTACGTGCGATCAGTATGCCGCCCACGATGCAGGCCAGCAGCAGCAGGCTGATGGCCTCGAAGGGGAGGACGTATCCGTATTTGTCACCGCTCAGCAGCGAAAAGCCGATCTGTTTGACATCCAGCTCGGGCGATTCGGCGATGGGCGCCGCCAGGAAGCGGTGCTTGAGCGTGAGGAAGAGGCAGAGCACCAGTCCGACCAGCGCGGCGCCGAAGCCCGCGAAGAACTTGCCGCGCGGCAACCGCTCGCTGCGACTGTTCTGTGTCGAGGTGAGCAGAATCGAAAAGACGTAGAGCACCGTGATGCCGCCAGCATAGATGAGCAGCTGCACCGAGCCGAGGAACGAGTAGCCCAGCAGGAAGTAGATGGCCGCCGTGCCGAAGAGCACGAAGAGCAGGTAGGTCGCGGCACGCAGAATGCGGCGCGTGGTCACCGTGAGCACGGAGCAGACGGCCATGGCCACCGCCACGACGAGAAATACGATGAATTGAAGTGAGATATCCATAGCCTACTGCTTTTTCACGGAGGAACCCTCCCGGTTGAGTTTGACCACCAGCTTCGAGCGGTCGAAGACGGCGTTCTCGAACTCCTGGTCGAAGGTGATGGCCTGATGGGGGCAGGCATTCACGCAGAGCTGGCAGAAGATGCAGCTGCCCAGGTTGTATTCGTAGGTGTCGAGCACGCGCACCGTCTTGCCTTCGGCCGTGGGCTCCTGCCGGCTCACCACGCGGATCGTCCCGTTGGGGCATGCCATCTGGCAGAGCCCGCAGGCGACGCAGCGGTGGTGGTTCTCGGCATCGTGGGGCATGACGAGCCGTCCGCGGAAGCGGGGCGAAAGCCGGAGCGTGGCCCGGTTCTCGGGATAGCATTCGGTGGTCTTGCGCGTGAAGAACTCGCGCATCGTGGTCTTCATGCCCGTCAGCAGCGAGCCGAGACCGCGGAAGAAATTAGCGATATAGAGTCTGAAACCTTTCATAATGCCGCCGGATTTAGAAATGCCAGTCGAATACGACGATTACCGCCATCAGCACCATGTTGGCCAGACCGATGGGGACCAGATACTTCCATTCGAGCCGCAGGATCTGGTCCACGCGCAGGCGCGGGAAGGTCCACTTGATCCACATGAGCAGGAAGACCACGAAGAAGGCCTTGGCGAAGAACCACACGAAGCCCGGGATATAGTCCATCACCGCATTGAAGCCGTCGAGGCCCGCGATGTGCAACGGCATCCAGCCGCCGAGGAAGATCGTGGAGGCCACGCCCGCGACAATGAACAGGTTGACGAACTCGGCCACGTAGAAGAGACCGAAATGCATGCCCGAATACTCGGTGTGGTAGCCGGCCGTCAGCTCCGACTCGGCCTCGGGGAGGTCGAAGGGGCCGCGGTTGGTCTCGGCGTTGCCGGCAATCAGATAGATGATGAAGGCGATGAGCGCCGGAATGTGGCCCTTGAAGATGAACCAGCCGTCGGCCTGACGCTCGACAATCTCGGAGAACTGCATCGTATCGGTCAGCACGACGATGGTCATGATGGCCAGGCCGATCGAGAGTTCGTAGCTGATCATCTGGGCGCCGCTTCGCATGGCGCCGATGAGCGAGAACTTGTTGTTGCTGCTCCAGCCCGCGAGCAGGATGCCCACCACGCCGATCGACGAGGCGGCCATGAAGAAGAGCACGCCCACGTTGAAATCGAGGATCTCCATCCCCTTGTTGATGGGCAGGCAGCTGAAGGCCAGCACCGAAGCGATGACGACGATGTAGGGGGCCAGGTTATAGAGGAAGCGGTCGGCATGCCGGATCTCTATGATCTCCTTGGTGAGCATCTTCAGCACATCGGCGAAGACCTGGAAGATGCCCCACGGGCCCACACGGTTGGGGCCCAGACGACACTGATAGGCTGCGCAGACCTTGCGCTCCATGAAGATCAGCGCGCAGGCCAGCAGCGCGTAGAGCAGCAGCAGGAAGAGACCGATGAGCAGGCACTCGATGAAGACCGCCACCCCCGCGGGCAGGAACGACACCAGCAGTGCGTGGAACCATTGGGTTACTATACTGAAATCAAACATAACGCTTTGCGGTTAAGGTTATCGGTCGATGTCGGGAACCACGTAGTCGAGCGTACCGCCGATCGTGATCAGGTCGGCTATCTTCGCCCCGCGGGCCATCGTGCCGATGGCCGATACGAGCGGCAGGCCCATCGAACGGAACTTCATGCGGTAGGGCGTCTTGTCGCCGCGGCTCTCGATGTAGACGCCGAATTCGCCGCGCGACCCTTCGACCGCCGCATAGTAGCTCCCCTCGGGGATACGGATCACGGGTTTGGTCTTGGTCTGGTAGGGCCCCTCGGGGATGTTGTCGATGAGTTGCTCGATGATGCGCATCGACTCCTCGATCTCCTCCATGCGGACCAGATAGCGGGCATACGAGTCGCCCTCCGTACGGAGCACCTCGCGGAAACCGACCTTGTCGTAGACGCCGTAGGGCATACGCCGGCGCACGTCGCAGGCCCAGCCCGAAGCGCGGCCCGTGGGGCCCGTCGTACCGAACGAGATGGCGTCCTCCCGCGAGAGGAGGCCCACGCCGATCATGCGGCCGCGGGCGATGACGTTGTTCGAGAAGACATCGTGATACTCGCGCAGCTGCGGGCGCAGGTAGGCGATGAACTCCTTGACCCGCTGCACGAAGTCGGGCGCGATGTCGGCCTGCACGCCGCCGATGGTGTTGTAGTTGAGGATGAGGCGACCGCCGCACGTCTGCTCGAAGATATCGAGAATCTTCTCGCGGTCGCGGAAACCGTAGAAGAAGGCCGTCAGCGCGCCGAGGTCCATGCAGAGGCTCGAGAAGAAGAGCAGGTGCGAATCGAGACGCTGCAGTTCGTCCATGATGGTACGGATGTACTGCACGCGCTCGCTCACCTCGATGCCCGCCGCCTGCTCGATGCACATGCAGAGCGCGTGGCGGTTCTGCATCGCCGAGAGGTAGTCGAGACGGTCCGTGAGGGCGAGCGTCTGCGGATAGGTCAGACTCTCGCACATCTTCTCGATGCCGCGGTGGATATAGCCGCAGTAGACGTCGAGCTTCTTGATGAACTCGCCCTCGAGCGCCACGCGGAAGCGCAGCACGCCGTGCGTGGCGGGGTGCTGCGGGCCGATGTTGACCACGTACTCGTCCTCGTCGAAGAGCACCTTTGTCTGCTCCTCCACTTCGCCGCGTTCATTGAGCTGCCAGGTCGGCGTGGCGTCGAGCGCCTCCTCGTTGGTCGTGGGGACGGGGTTCACCTCGGGCGAGGCGTCGTAGTCCTTGCGCAGGGGATAGCCCACCCAGTCCTCGCGCAGGAAGAGACGCCGCATGTCGGGATGGCCGACAAAGCGGATGCCGAAGTAGTCGTAGACCTCGCGCTCGTTCAGCCCGGCCCCCTTCCAGAGGTCGCACACCGAGGGCAGCTCGGGATGCTCGCGGTCCGGCGTGGAGCTCTTCACCGCGATGCGCGCCCCCGTGGCGGTCGATTCGAGATGGCATACCACGCCGAGCGAGTCGCCCCAGTCCATGCCGGTGAGGCTCTCGAGGAAGTCGTACCCGTCGCGCCGCAGCTGCTCCATCCGCGCGCGGTACTCCGCGGCGGGAATAGCTATGATTTCGCTCATTTGTTCTCTTGTTTTTCGGGTTTGGGCTCCTTGCGGTTCACGCCGCCGAGGAATTTCTCCACCTTGACCTTGCGCTGCAGCTGCATCATGCCGTAGAGCAGCGCCTCGGGACGCGGCGGACATCCGGGGATGTAGACATCGACCGGCAGGATCGTATCCACGCCCTGCACCACATGGTACGACTTGCGGAACGGACCTCCCGATACGGCGCAGCCGCCCACGGCGACCACATATTTCGGATCGGCCATCTGGTCGTAGAGACGGCGCAGTACGGGCGCCATCTTGTGGGTGATCGTACCGGCCACCATGATCAGGTCGGCCTGACGCGGACTGGCGCGCGTCACTTCGAATCCGAAACGCGCGAAGTCGTAACGCGCGGCACCCACGGCCATGAACTCGATACCGCAACAGCTCGTGGCGAAGGTGAGCGGCCAGAGCGAATTGCTGCGGCCCCACTCGATCATCTGGTCGAGACAGCCCACGACGACGTTCGTACCGCCGGCGCGCAACTCCGCGGCCATCTTTTCGAGGGTCTCGTTATCCTTGAAATCCTCGTATTTCAAGGATTTGATATTCGGCTTTCTCATTTCCATTCCAGCGCTCCTTTCTTCCATGCGTAAGCCAGACCGAGTACCAGCACGACGAGGAAGAAGCTGACGCTCGCCAGACCGGCGACACCCAGCTCCTGCAGCACGACCGCCCACGGAAAGAGGAAGACGGTCTCCACGTCGAACATCAGAAAGAGGATGGCGAAGAGGTAATACCCCACCTTGAACTGCATCCACGACGTGCCGCGCGTGGGGATACCGCACTCGTAGGCCTCGCCCTTCTGCGGGTTGAACGAACGGGGCGACACGGCCCGTCCGATGCCCAGTGCAACGGCTACCAGTGCTATTGCCGTGAGAATCACGACGACCAACAACGTAAATTGCATATGCTCTGTGTTGAACTGATTGATTGTTCCCGCTCCGGAGCGGCACGGCACCCTCCGGATGCCGACCGCCGTCCTCCCCGCGTACGCTACACGACGACCGGATCCGCCGGCACGGACGGATACGGCACAAGAGGGCACGAGACGTGCCTGTACGAACGGAGATGCGTGCACACGGTCTGACGCACGCATCCGACCCGCCCGGCCGCCGGCCCGCCGGTTCGAAACCGGGACCGCGGAGTCTCTGCGGAGCTGTCGCATGCCTGCGTCGGAGCCGCGCCACCGCGGGCGCTCCGCTCCGTCGAACCGTAAAGGAGAAGGGCGACCGCCGCGGCGCACTGCGTCGCCGTCAGCAGCGACAGTAACAGCACCGAATATGCGAACGCCCGAACCATTCTTGCGGCTATTTCCATGCAAAGATAGGTGAATTATCCGAATATTGTCTCTCCTGCTCCGAAAAAAAGAGCCTCGCCAATCGTCCCGGAAGGGTTCCCGGGAGTCGGCGGAGGCGCGAAAAAACTCCCGTCCGGAGCAATCCGGACGGGAGCGGTTCTACCGTCTGACGACGGAGAGGAATTAGATAATACCCTGCTCGAGCATGGCACGTGCGACCTTCATGAAGCCGGCGATGTTGGCGCCCTTCACGTAGTCGATGTAGCCGTTGGGCTGCTTGCCGAACTCGACGCAAGCCTCGTGGATGCTGGCCATGATCGTGTGCAGACGCTCGTCTACCTCCTTGCCCGACCACGACAGGTGCATGCAGTTCTGCGTCATCTCCAGACCCGAGGTAGCAACGCCGCCGGCGTTCACTGCCTTGCCCGGAGCGAAGAGGATACCGGCCTTCTGGAAGGCGTGGATAGCCTCGGGCGTGCAACCCATGTTCGAAACCTCGGCGCAGCACCAGGTGCCGTTCTTCAGCAGCTCGGCTGCGTCGTCGCCGTTGAGCTCGTTCTGGAAGGCGCAGGGCAGAGCGATGTCGCACTTGATGCTCCAAGCCTTCTTGCCCGGGGTGAAGGTTGCATCCTTGAACTTCTCGGCGAAGGGAGCCACGATGTTGCGGTTCGAAGCACGGAGTTCGAGCATGTAGTCGATCTTCTCGTCGGTCATGCCGTTGGGGTTGTAAATCACGCCGTCGGGACCCGAGATGGCGATAACCTTTGCGCCCAGCTCCGTAGCCTTCTTGGCAGCGCCCCAGGCCACGTTACCGAAGCCCGAAATGGCAACCGTAGCGCCCTCGAGCTTCTTGCCGGCCATCTGCAGCATGTGCTGCACGAAGTAGAGCGCGCCGAAGCCCGTTGCCTCCGGACGGAGAATCGAGCCGCCCCAGGTCATGCCCTTGCCGGTCAGCACGCCGGTGTGGTACTTGCGGGCGAGCTTCTGATACATGCCGTTCAGGAAGCCGATCTCGCGGCCGCCCACGCCCACGTCACCTGCGGGAACGTCGGTATCAACACCGATATTGTTCCACAACTCGGTCATGAAGGCCTGGCAGAAACGCATGATCTCGGCATCCGACTTGCCTACGGGGTCGAAATCCGAGCCGCCCTTGGCACCGCCCATCGGAAGAGTCGTCAGCGCGTTCTTGAAGGTCTGCTCGAAACCGAGGAACTTCAGCATCGAGGGGTTCACGGCCTTGTGGAAACGCAGACCGCCCTTGTAGGGGCCGATGGCGCTGTTGAACTGTACGCGGTAGCCGAGGTTGGTCTGTACCTCGCCCTTGTCATCCACCCACGTTACACGGAACGTGAAGATGCGATCCGGCTCGACGATACGCTCTACGATCTTGGCCTTCTCGAACTCGGGATGCTGGTTGTACACCTCCTCGATCGACTCCAGAACCTCGCGCACTGCCTGCAGGTATTCGCTTTCACCGGGATGCTTGCGCTCGAGTTCTGCCATTAAATTCTGTACGTTCATAACTCCTATAAGTTTTAGTTAGGTTTTATTTCTTAGACAAAAATAGCAATTATTCTTATAGATTGTAAATATTCCGCCATATTTTTTTCGCGAAAAAATTCACCCCCTCCGACACCCCCTCCGCATCCCCGCACGGAAGGGCCGCGGCACCTCCGTACGGGGGCGTCGCCACCCGTCGTCCAAGCGGCGGGACGGGGGCGGAAAGAGGTGTTGAAGGAGCGGAGCGGCCCCGTGCGGCTCCTATATATATAAGGGAAGCGGAACCGCGCGCCGCGCGGCGGCCGATTCGCTTCCGCACGTCGCACGATTCTCGGAAAAAATCGTTATCTTTGCTTGGATAACAAATCAAGACTACATGAATTCGGACAAATACACCCTTCAGGAGGTCGACTCCGCCGCGCTCGAAAGGGCCTGGCTCGACTTCCCGAAGCAGATCTACCGCGGCAACCGCAACTGGGTCTGCCCGCTCGACCCCTCGATACGGGCCGTCTTCGATCCGGCGAAGAACGAACTCTTCAACGACGGCGAGGCCATCCGCTGGCTGGCACGCGACGCTTCGGGCCGCATCGTAGGGCGCATCGCCGCCTTCTACAACCGCGAAAAGGCCGCCCTCGAGGAGCAGCCTACGGGCAGTTGCGGATTCTTCGAATGCATCGACGACCAGGAGGCGGCCGACCTGCTCTTCGACGCCTCGCGCATGTGGCTCGCCAGCCGCGGCATGGAGGCGATGGACGGACCGGTGAACTTCGGCAACCGCGACTCGTGGTGGGGGCTGCTGGTCGACGGATACGAATTCCAGCCCCTCTACGAAAATCCCTACAACCCACCCTACTACAAGGAGCTCTTCGAGCGCTACGGGTTCCGCAACTACTTCAACCAGCACACCTATATCTGGCGCGTGAACGTCTCGGAGACCACGCAGTCGATCTTCACCCGTGCCGCCCACCTCTACGCCACGCCGGGCTACCATATCGAGAACATCGACATGAAGAATCTCGAGGAGGCGGCCGAGAACTTCCGGCTCATCTACAACAAGGCGTGGGCCCTCTTCTCGGGCGTCAAGCCGCTCGGCCACGAGGAGGCGCTCCGGCTCATGCACCAGCTCAAGCCGATCATCGACCCGCGCATCATCTACTTCGCCTACTTCAACGAGGAGCCCATCGGCTTCTTCATCACCGTGCCCGACCTCAACCGCCTGATCGGCCGCTTCAACGGCAAGTTCGGTCTCTGGCAGAAGCTGCAGCTCATGTGGGACCTCAAGGTACGCCGCCGCTGCGACCGCATCTTCGGCATCATCTTCGGCATCGCGCCCGAATATCAGGGCAAGGGGGTCGAGTCGGCCATCGCCGTACGCGTGCACGAATTCCTCGAGCAGACCAAGAACCAGTACAAGACCATGGAGCTGGCCTGGATCGGAGACTTCAACCCCGTGATGAACCGCATGATCGAGCATTACGTGGGGGCGACCAAGCACAAGATGCACACCACCTACCGCTACCTCTTCGACCGCACGAAGGAGTTCCACCGCTGTCCGCGTCTGGGGGTGAAACGCCGCGAGTAGAACCTTCACAAAAACCATAAAACTACCATGAAAACCACCGTATTCACCCATCATCACATCGAGGCGGGGGCCAAGATGGCCGAATTCGCGGGCTACAACATGCCCATCGAGTTCACGGGCATCAACGACGAACACATGTGCGTCCGCGAGCGGGCCGGTGTCTTCGACGTGAGCCACATGGGCGAGATTTGGGTCAAGGGACCGCGGGCACTCGACCTGCTGCAGCGCATCACCACGAACGACGTCTCGAAACTCTACGACGGCAAGGTGCAGTACACCTGCATGCCCAACGGCCGCGGCGGTATCGTGGACGACCTGCTCGTCTACCGCATCGACGCCGAGACCTACCTGCTCGTGGTCAACGCCGCCAACATCGCGAAGGACTGGGATCACATCTGCGCACAGGGCAAGGCCTTCGGCATGGAAGCCGGCCACGGCAAGGAGCTCTACAACGCCTCGGACGAGATATGCCAACTCGCCGTACAGGGGCCGCTGGCCATGAAGATCGTGCAGAAACTCTGCAACGAACCGGTCGAGGAGATGGAGTACTACACCTTCCGCAAGATGAAGGTTGCCGGTGTCGACGCCATCCTCTCCATCACGGGCTACACCGGCTCGGGAGGCTGCGAGATCTACGTGGCCAACGAGGACGGCGAACGGCTCTGGCAGGAGCTCTGGAAGGCGGGCAAGGAGTACGGGCTGCAGAATATCGGACTCGGGGCCCGCGACACGCTGCGTCTGGAGAAGGGTTTCTGTCTCTACGGCAACGATATCGACGACACCACCTCGCCCATCGAGGCGGGTCTGGGCTGGATCACCAAGTTCGCCGAGGGAAAGGAGTTCATCGACCGCCCCGTCATGGAGCGGCTGAAGGCCGAGGGCGTACAGCGCAAGCTCGTGGGCTTCAAGATGATCGACCGAGGCATCCCGCGTCACGGCTATACGCTCGCATCGCCCGAAGGCGAAGAGATCGGCCACGTCACCTCGGGCACCATGTCGCCCTGCATGAAGGTGGGCTTCGGTCTGGGCTATGTCCGGACGGCCTACGCCAAGCCCGGCACCGGGATCGCCGTCATCGTGCGCGACCGGCTGCTCAAGGCCGAGGTGGTGAAGATTCCGTTCGTATAGCATCCGGACGGCCACCGATAAGGAGAGGGCCCGCGACTCGGTCGCGG
>CASELE010000020.1 GCA_949288735.1 uncultured Alistipes sp. | reverse complement strand
GAAAGGGCCGCCGCCGTGGAGGGTGGGGGCAGGGATGCCGTGAACCCTGCGCCTATTGTGCGCTTCCGGTCGTCTCGGGTTCGATGTAGAGATAGTTCACCGAGCCCGGTTTGTCGGGCGGGGTGACGCGCAGACAGATGCCGCGCGCTCCCGTCCGGGCGGGGTCGTAGTCGCCCAGACGGTAGGAGACATAGTCGCTGTTCTGCAGCGGCCCCGAGGTGTCGCCGTTGGCGTTCTGGCGGAATTCGAGATAGGTATACCCCTCGCGCAGCCCGTCGGAGGGGGAAGCCGTGCGGTTGTCGACGAGCGAAAGCCGGTGCTTCGCGCCGATGCCTGCCGAGGGGAAGTAATAGTATATGTCGAGCCATCCGCCGCGCAGAGCCGCACTGCGCACGCCGATGGCATCCTCGCCCAGGGCGGTGAGCTCGGCTTCGGTCGAGGCCGTCTCAACCTCCTTGCTCAGAATGTCGACCACGCCGTAGAGTGCGATGTTGCGGTCGAATCCCGGCGAAGTCTCGGGCAGCAGGTTGAAATAGATGACCGCGCGGCAGCTGTCGCGGCCCTCGGCCGCATAGTATACGCGGCTGTCGCCCGCATGGGCGGTGGTGCCGTCGTCGAAGCGGAAATAGTAGTCGGCCGGAGCCCCGTCGGGATACTCCACCGTGACGAACGAGACATAGGAGGGATAGTCGCCCGTCTCGCGTTCGCAGGAGGCGAAGAGCAGGAGCAGCAGCGGGGCGATGAGCGGGATCAATCTTTGCTTTTTCACGTTTTTGTCGGATATTTGTTCGGTCTTTTCCGTATCTTTATAATGCGGAGTATGGCCCGATACTGCACCGCGGCGACGAAAAGAGATTTTTTTTCGCGCGGCGTGCAGTATTCGGCGACACGGGCCGTTTACAATCATGGACAGAGCGAGGAATATGGAGGAGCCGGCACTGGTCGAAGGGTGCAAGCGGGGGGATTCCGCCTCGTTCGAGCAGCTTTACGACCGCTACGCCAAACGCCTGTTCGCCGTATGCCTGCGTTATGCGGGCGACCGCGAAACGGCCGAGGATCTTCTGCACGACACCTTCGTAAAGGCCTTCGGGGCCATCGGACGTTTCGTGTGGAGGGGGCCGGGTTCGCTCGGCGCCTGGCTCGAGCGCATTGCGGTCAACGCGTCGTTGGAGCTTCTGCGTTCCCGGTCGCGGATGAGTTTCACCGGAATCGACGACCGCCGTCCGCTGCCCGACTATGTCGAGCCGACCGAAGAGGAGGTCGACCGGGTGCCGCAGACGGAGTTGGTGCGGATGATCGGCGAACTGCCCGAAGGGTATCGCACGGTCTTCAACCTCTTCTGTGTGGAAGGGCTTCCGCATCGGGAGATCGCCGCACGGCTGGGAATCAACGAGAAGTCCTCCTCGTCGCAGCTGGCGCGGGCCAAGGCTTTGCTGGCACGGAAGATCCGGGATTATCTGGAGGAGGAGAGAAAGAGATGATGCAGGAACACGAGGAGTGGGCGAAGGCCGTAGGCCGGAAGCTCCGCGGGGCGGAGGTGCCGGCGCCCGCCGGAGGCTGGGAGCGGCTGTGCCGCGACCGGCGGACAGCGCTCGGCGCGCGGGTCCGTGCTCCTCGGAAGATTTGGAAATATGTCGCCGCAGCCGCTTCGATACTGGTTTGTGTTTCTATCGGAGTTCGAGTTCTGCGAATAGATCATAATGTGATGAAAAAAAGGGTTGTTTCGGTATCCGAAACGGCTGTCGGCGCACAACGGGGGAGTGTCGGGACCGGAGAGGTTCCGGCCTCCTCCCTTCTTTATGCGGAGCGGATCGCCGCTTCCGCGTCTGAACCGCTCCCGTCGGCCCGTGGCGTGCAGGGGCGCGCGCTCCGCGCGGCGGGAATTGCTCCGGAGGTCGCCTCCGTCCCGGAGGCCGGAGAGCCCGCGGCGGCCCCGGCTGCCGCCGACAGAGCGGGCGCCGACACCCGCACGGAGGAGGCCTCTGTCTTGCGGAGCCCGCAGGACGGGGCGGCGGACGGTCTCGACGACCTGCTGGCCGACGCCCTTCCGTCCGGCCGCGCACGCCGAGGCGGTGCCGTGAGTCTCTTCGCGGCGGGTGTGATGGGCAATGCGGGCAACGCGGGAAGCCTCTCCATGCTGCAGCGCAGCGGCCTCCCGATGGGTGCGAACGCTCTTTCGAGTCTCGATACGGGCTACGACGAGTACGAATTCCGCCATCGTCAGACCGTCAGCTTCGGGGCTACCTTCCGCAAGGAGCTCCGCCGCGGCTTCTCGGTAGAGACGGGCCTCAACTATTCGCTGCTGCGGTCGGACGTTTCGCTGCCGGGCATGCGGCGCGATATCCGCCAGCGGGTCCATCTGGTGGGCATTCCGCTGCGTGTGAACTGGCGGTTCCTGCAGACGGGGCGTTTCGGCATGTATCTCGGTGCGGGGGGCATGGCCGAACTCTGCGCCGGGGCCCGCTTCGGCGATGACCGGTTGCACGAGAAGGGGGTGCTCTGGTCGGTCTCGGCTCTTGTCGGAGCGCAGTACCGTCTGGGTGGCCGTGCGGCGCTTTTCTTCGAACCGGCAGCGACCCGCTACCTCTCCCGCATGTCGCTGCGTACGGCCTACAGCGATTCGAAGGTCGCACTCGACCTGCGACTGGGCATCCGCTTCACCTATTGATCGTTTGCGGCGTACAAGAATCGGCCGGGCCCGGAGGTCCGGCTTTTTCATGCCTCCCGTGTGTCCGGTCGTCGCGGAATTTCTCCGTTTTGGGTTCCATGTGTCGGAGGTTTTGATTAACTTTGTGGAAAATCGGAGGACCCTGCACCCGGCCGTTCACCGGACCGGCGGAGTGCTGGCCGTCTGTCCGATATGTAAAACTACCGGATTATGGCACTGATATATTGCAGGGAGTGCGGAAAGCAGATCTCCGATACGGCTCCGAGTTGTCCCTATTGCGGATGTGTCTATTGCGTGAAGACCGAACAGCGTCCGGCCGATCCGAACCTGAGCGAGAAGGATTGGCTGGTCACACTGCTGCTTTGCATCTTTCTCGGCTGTCTGGGTATCCACAGTTTCTATTCGGGCAAGACGGTGATAGGCGTGGTCCAGCTCCTTACGATGGGCGGCTGCGGCATCTGGGCGCTCGTGGACTTCATTATGCTGCTCTGCGGCGAGTACAAGGACGGCGAAGGCCGGGTAATCCGCAACCGGTAACGGAGGCGCCGTGTCCCGCTTTTTCGGATGCGGACGGATAGCTGCGGCGGTGTTCCTGCCGCTGCTCCTGTACGCCTGGCCCGACTCTCTTTTCGAGCCGGGTGCGTCTACGTTCTGTCTCTTCCGTAATCTTACGGGGTTCCCTTGTCCGGGTTGCGGCATGACGCGGGCTCTGGTATCGCTGGCCCGTCTCGACGGCGCCGCTGCCTGGGCCTACAATCCGGCCGTCGTGGTCGTGGCGCCGCTGTTGCTCTGGCTTTGGGCGCATTGGGTGGGCCGGCTCGTGGAGGAGCGCTCCGGCCGGCTCGGCCGCATGCGGTGATGCCGCGGCGTCACGGTACGGCGAATGCCGGCGCCGCCGCGTCGTCACCGATTTTTTCTGCCTTTCCTTCCGCTGAAAACAGGCGGAAAACGGAAGAACCGGACCTTGCGGAGGATCCGGTTCTCCCGTTTTTTCTATTGTTCAATCGATTTTTGTTACTATTTTTGTTCGCGTGGCCCGGACCGGATTCCCGATACGGAGCCGCCGTCGTGGCGGGAAACCGCTGCGGCGGGCGGCGGCTGAAGATGAAAACGGGCGGTCTGTCCGTTGACAGCCGCCCGTCGAGTAGTCCCGGAGGGATTCGAACCTTCATCGTAAGAACCGGAATCTTAAATTCTATCCATTGAACTACGGGACCGTGGGTGCAAAGATAGGAAAAAAAATCGAAACAATGCAGGAAAGGCAAAATAATTGGCAAAGAATCGAGAGTATCATCCGGTGGGCGAACATGTCGGTCAACTATTTCGCGCGCTATATCGGTCTGCCGCGGGGCGAGAACCTCTACCAGATCAAGCGGGGCAACAACGGCATTTCGAAGGATGTGGCCAGCCGCATCGTAGAGAAATTCCCGCAGATAGACAAGCTCTGGCTTCTGACGGGCGAGGGGCAGATGTTCGCCTCGCCCGAACTGCGCGGCGTGCAGATTCCCTACTACGACGTCGCGCTGGAGCAGGGCATCCCGCTGCGCGGGGCGCTTTCGCCGGCATGGAACATGGTCATACCCGGAGCCGTCGGATGCGATTTTGCCATGCGTCTCGACGACTCTCCGCATCCCGGGTGTACGATACTCCTGCTTGCCGCGGCGGATCCGGAAGCGGTGATTCCCGGGGCGGAATACGTGATAGTCTCCGGAAAAATCGTAACTTTGCGCTCGGTCTATCCGGCGCCCGACGGTCGCACATGGCGGCTCGCGCTCCCCGGCGGGGAACGGACCGATGGAGACAAGGTGCTGGCATACGATGATATAGGGGCCCTCTACAGGGTCGTAGGCAAATTGATTTTGAACTGAAACGGATAATATGTTTTCGGGAATCGTGGAACGTATGGCGGAGGTCGTGGAGATCCGGACGGACCGCCAGAACAGGGATTTCGTGCTGCACGCGGACTTCTGCGCGGAGCTGAAGATCGATCAGAGCATAGCGCATAACGGCGTATGTCTGACGGTGGTGGATATCGTGGGCGACACCTATACGGTGACGGCCATGAAGGAGACGCTCGACCGCAGCAACCTGGGACTGCTGCAAGTGGGCGATCTGGTGAACGTCGAGCGTTCGATGCGCCCCGACGCGCTGCTCGACGGCCACATCGTGCAGGGACATGTAGACCAGACGGCCCGCTGCACGGCCGTGGAGGATGCCGAAGGCAGCTGGTACTACACCTTCGAATACGAACCGCAGGGGGGCGGGCTCTGTACCGTGGAGAAGGGTTCGGTGGCGGTGAACGGCGTGAGCCTCACGGTCTGCGACTCGAAGGAGGGGAGCTTCCGTGTGGCCATCATCCCCTATACGTACGCGCATACGAACTTCTGCCGCATCGGGGTAGGGTCGGTCGTGAACCTCGAGTTCGATATCGTGGGCAAGTACATCGCCCGACTCATGGAACACTACAGATAACAGCGAGCCATGCCTGCGATAAAGACCAAGGAGGGGGCTTCGGTATGCGTCGCGCTGCTCGCCGCGCTGCTCGTGGCGGCGGCGCTGCTGGTCGTGGCCCGTACGGGCGCCGGGGTCCGCTGGCCGCTCTTCGCGGCGCTGACGGGCGGAACCTTCTGCGTGGTGCTCTTCGTCGCGCTCCTGCTCATCCGCAAATATGTGGCCTACAAGCTCGGGCCCATCTATTCGCTGGTTCTGTCGCGCGACGTCCACACGGGAGAGGTGCTCGATGAACTGAAGAAGGAGCGCCGCGTGGAGCGTCTGGGCGACGAGCTGAAGGCGTGGGCCGAGGCGGAGGACCGCGAACTGGCCCGCCGCGAGGAGTCCGAACGCTTCCGGCGCAGCTATCTCGGCAGCGTGGCCCGCGAACTGAAGACGCCGCTGCTCAACCTGCAGGGGCAGATCGAGGCGCTGCGCGACGGCGGACTGGACGACGAACTGATGCGCGGCGAATATCTCGACCGTGCGGCGCGCAACACGGAGCGGCTGGTCGCCGTGGCCCGCGATCTCGACACCATATCCCGGCTCGAGAACGGTATGGCCCGGCTCGAGACGGCCCCCTTCGATGCGGGGGCGCTGGCCCGCGAGTGCGCGCGCAAGGTGGAGGCCGAAGCGGCCGTCCGCGGCATCCGCATCGAGGTGTGCGGCGCCGCGACGCTGCCGTCGCCCTATTGGGTGCGGGCCGACCGCCGCTACATAGCCCTTGCTCTGGAGAACCTGCTGATCAACTCGATCCGTTTCGGCCGCGAAGGCGGATGCACGCGGGTGCGTTTCCGTGACATGCTCGACCGCATGCTCATCGAGGTGGAAGACGACGGGCAGGGCATCGGACGCGAGGAGCTTCCCCGCATCTTCGAGCGTTTCTACCGGACCGAACAGAGCCGCGCGGGCGAACCCGCAGGAACGGGGACGGGACTGGGTCTGGCAGTGGTGAAACATATAGTCGAGGCCCACGGGGGCCACGTCGCCGCGCGCAGCGAGGAGGGAGCCGGCAGCACCTTTTCCCTCGTGCTGGAGCGTGCCGAACCCGGCGCGGAACGCTGAGCGCCGCAGCCGGAGCGTGATTGACTGATCCGCGGAAGGGTGCCCGGCGCCGTTCCGCCGCAAGCTGAGAGAAGATGATGCACATGCTTACAGTAGTCTGGGATTTCGATCCCGTGATGTTCCGGATATTCGGACTGGATATCCGCTATTACGGCCTGATGTGGATGCTGGCCATCCTCATCGGCGCCCTCTTTTTCGACCGTTTCTGCCGCCGTGAAGGGTTGCCGTCGAAGGTGGTCGATTCGATCTTCTGGTACGGAACCATCGCCACGATCGTCGGCGCACGGCTCGGCCACTGCCTCTTCTACGATACGATGGAGTATCTGCGCGAGCCGTGGACCATCATCACCGGAATCCGCGACGGCGGTCTGGCGAGCCACGGTGCGGCTCTCGGCCTGCTGCTCGGCCTGTGGCTCTTCTCGCGCCGCAACCGGCTGCCCTATATCTGGTCGCTCGACCGCATCATGATTCCGGTGGGTATCGGAGGAGCGCTGGTGCGGCTGGGCAATCTCTTCAACTCGGAGATCTTCGGTACGTCGACCTCGCTGCCCTGGGGTTTCGAATTCGTGCGGTCGTACAAGTGGATGGCCGAATACGCCCCCTCGGCCGTGCATCCGACCCAGATTTACGAGGCGCTCTGCTATCTGGCCACCTTCGGTCTGCTCTGCTGGCTCTACTACCGGCGCGATATGGCGCGCCGCCGACCGGGTGTTCTCTTCGGTGTGGGACTGATAGGCATCTTCCTCACGCGCTTCTTCATCGAGTTCATCAAGACCGAACAGTCCGATTTCGAGCTTACCATGTCGCTCTACATGGGCCAGTGGCTCAGTATTCCCTTCATCCTGCTGGGCGTGTGGATGATCTGGCGTGGACTGAAACGCCCGGCCACGGCTGCCGCCCCGGCTCCGCGGAAAACCGATAAAAAGACGAAACGATGAACAACGCGACACCGATGACCCGCGAGGTCGACAAGATCATCGCCAACCTGCTGATAGCCGAAGGGGCGGTCCTTCTGCCCGGTACGGGTACGCTGCGCGTCGTGCGACAGGCCGCCCGTCGCCTTTCCGCCCGTCGGGTGATTCCGCCCGTGCGCCATGTGGAGCTCTCTTCGCAGTGCGACGGCGCGCCGTCGCTCGCCGATGCCATAGCCCGTGCGGCGGGCTGTCCGATGGAGCAGGCCGAGGAGATATGCCGTCGCTGGACGGAGCAGGTCTCCATGAAGGAGGTGCTCACGATCGGAGGCGTGGGCGTCCTGCACGACAAGAGTTTCGACCCCGACCCCGCCTTCGAGCGGCTGCTCAACCCGCACGGCCGCGAGGCGGTCGTCGTGCGTCGCGGGGGGCGGCACTGGCTCTTCTGGGGTGTAGCCTCCGTCGCGGCGCTCTGCGGTATCGGTGCCTGTCTCTGGATTCTGTTCGACGGTCGCTCTTTCGGTCCGGCGGCCGGAGAGTCCGTATCGGCCGCAGCCGCCGTTGCCGCGGCAGACGGCCCGGCCCCTGCATCCGTGGCCGTGCGGGAAGAGCGGCCCGATACCGGATCGGCAGCCTCCGAAGAGGCGGCCGCGGTCGAGCCCGCCGTGTCCGGACCAGACGGCGGAGTCGCGCCGTGGCGAACGCCCGAACCCGAACGGCTCGTCTCGGGCCATACCTACGCGGTGCTGGGTGTCTACAGCACACCGGCCAATGCACAGCGCGCCGCCCGGGAAGCGATGGAGCGCACGCCGGCGTTCCGTTGCCGCATCTACTTCTACGGTCCGAAATACATGCTCTCTCCCTTCGAGTCGGCCGACGGTGAGACGGTCCGCGCCTTCGTGCGCGAACATGCCGCTGCGGCTCCCGAACTGTGGACCTACCGGGCCAGATGAGGCCGCTTGCCGAGCTGATCCGTCGGGCGATCGATCTCTTCTACGTCGCTCCGATCGCGCATGTCGTGCCGCGCCAGACCTTCCGCTATGCCGTGTGCGGTCTGCTGACGCTGGGGCTCGATGCGCTGTGGTATGCGCTCTTCTACAACTTCGTATTCGATCGTGTGAATTTCGATTTGGGGTGGCTCGTCCTTTCGCCCCATATCGCGGCCCTCTTTCTCGTCTTTCCCGTCACCTTCTTCACCGGTTTCTGGCTCAACCGCCACGTGGCGTTCCGAACTTCGCCGCTGGGAGCGGGGACGCAGCTCGGCCGCTATGCCCTCTCGGTCGCCGGTTCGGTGCTGCTCACCTACGGATGCATGAAGCTTCTGGTCGAGGCGTGCGGCATCTGGCCCACCCCTTCGAAGGTGCTGACCAATGTCGTGACGGTGGTGTACAGCTATCTGATGGCCAAATACTTCACATTCAGACACGCGGACGAGTAGCCGGCCGGATTCCGGCCCGGCGGGACGTCATTTGCGGTTTTCGTCGCGCAGCTTCTGCAGTTCGTACATGCGGTCGCGGTGTTTGGCCGCGGCGAGAAAGTCGAGTGCCTTGGCCGCCCGCTCCATCTCCTCCTTCGCCCGGGCGATGAGCGTGTCGATGTTCTCCGCGGCGGCATAGCTTCTGCGCACGTCGGCCGCCACGGGGAGGATGGCTTCGGTGCCGAGGGGGTAGAGCGGCTCTCCGGTCCCCATTCCGGCCGCCGCCGTGTCGCGCCCCGCGAGCAGGGCGCTCTGTCCCGAACCGCTCTTCTGGGCCCGGCGGGGGAGCATTCCGTGCTCCATGTTGTAGCGTACCTGCTTTTGCCGGCGTCGGTTGCTCTCCTCGATGGCCAGCCGCATCGAGTCGGTGCAGGTGTCGCCGTAGAGGATGACATTGCCCTGGGCATGTCGGGCGGCTCGTCCGGCTATCTGCGTGATGGAGCGCACGTTGCGCAGGAATCCCTCCTTGTCGGCGTCGAGGATGGCCACCAGGGCCACCTCCGGCAGATCGAGCCCCTCGCGCAACAGGTTCACACCCACGAGCACATCGAAGAGACCGGCGCGCAGATCCTCGAGTATCTGGATGCGCTCGAGCGTATCCACGTCCGAATGGATGTAGCGGTTGCGTACCCCCACGCGGTCGAAGTATTTGGAGAGCTCCTCGGCCATCCGTTTGGTGATGGTCGTCACGAGCACCTTGTCGTCGTTTTTCACCCGGCGGTCGATCTCCTCGATCAGATCGTCTATCTGATTGTGCGTCACGCGTACCTCCAGCGGCGGATCCACGAGTCCCGTGGGGCGGATGAGCTGCTCGGCGACGACCCCTTCGCTCTTCATCAGCTCCCAGTCGGCGGGGGTGGCGCTCACGTAGATCGAGGTTCCCTGCAGCTGCTCGAATTCGGTGAAGGTGAGGGGGCGGTTGTCCTTCGCGGCGGGGAGCCGGAAGCCGTACTCCACGAGGTTCTCCTTGCGGGCGCGGTCGCCTCCGTACATGGCGTGTACCTGCGGGAGCGTGACGTGGCTCTCGTCCACGACGAGCAGATAGTCTTTCGGGAAGTAGTCGATCAGGCAGAAGGGGCGCGACCCCTCGGGCCGTCCGTCGAAATAGCGCGAGTAGTTCTCTATGCCGGGGCAGTAGCCGAGTTCCTTGATCATCTCCAGGTCGTACTCCACGCGCTGCTTGAGCCGCTGTGCCTCCACCGTGCGCCCCTCCTTCTCGAAGAAGTCGATCTGCCGCCCCAGATCGAGGTAGATCTGCTGTACGGCCGCGTTGATGCGCTCGCGTGTGGTGACGAAGAGGTTGGTGGGGTAGATGGTGAGCGTGTCGAGCGACTGGATGCGCTGTCCCGTGGCGGGGTCGATGATCCAGATGGCCTCGATCTCGTCGTCGAAGAACATCACGCGGAAACACTGGCTGCCGAACTCGCCGAAGGCGGCCATGATGTCGATCGTGTCGCCGTTCACACGGAAAGTCGAGGGCTCCAGTTCGCGTTCGGTGCGGGTATAGAGCGCTTCGACCAGCTTGTACAGGAAATGTTTGTAACTGACGATCTGACCCACCTTCACGGTGACGGCCGCGGCGTGGAAATCGGCCGGATTGCCGCAGCCGTAGAGGCAGGAGACGCTCGAGACGACGATCACGTCGCGGCGGCCCGAGAGGAGCGTGGCGACGGTGTTGAGCCGCATCTTCTCGATTTCGGCGTTGATGGAGAGATCCTTCTCGATGTAGGTGTCCGTGGCCGGCAGATAGGCCTCGGGCTGATAGTAGTCGTAGTAGGAGACGAAGTATTCGACGGCGTTTTCCGGAAAGAAGTTGCGGAATTCGCCGTAGAGCTGCGCCGCAAGGGTCTTGTTGTGGCTCAGCACGAGGACCGGACGCTTCAGTTCGGCAATCACGTTGGCCACCGTGAAGGTCTTGCCCGACCCCGTGACGCCGAGCAGCACGTTGTGTTTCGACCCGTGACGGATCGAGCCCACGAGCTGGGCGATGGCCTCGGGCTGGTCGCCCATGGGGGCGTAATCCGATACGAGGTGGAAATCCATGCGGCAAAATTACGGATTATATCGGTTCCATCTTCGCGCGGTGCGAAGAAATAAGGGGGAGTGCGGCGCGGTGTCCCGCGTTCCGGCGTATAATCTGCGCTCCGGAGGGCGAATGTCGGCCATAATTTCGTACCTTTGCCTGCAAAACCCATCCGGAAGGAGCGGGTGCATGCAAGGGGTATGATCGACAGGGAGACCGTAGACCGGATATATGCCGCAGCCGACATCGTGGAGATTGTCGGCGACTACGTCACGTTGAAGAAAAAGGGGGTGAACTACCAGGCATGTTGCCCGTTCCACGAGGAGAAGACCCCCTCGTTCATCGTCTCCCCGTCGAAGGGACTCTTCAAGTGCTTCGGCTGCGGCAAGGGGGGCAACGCCGTCACCTTCATCATGGAGGAGGAGGGGGTGAGCTATCCCGAGGCGCTGCGCATGGTAGCCAAGCGCTATGGCATCGAGGTGAAGGAGCGCGAGCTCTCCGAAGAGGAGGTGCGCCGCAACGACGACCGCGAGTCTATGCTCGCCCTCAACGGCTGGGCCGCCGACTATTTCGCCCGTATTCTGCACGACGATCCCGAGGGGCGCAGCGTCGGACTCTCCTATTTCCGGCAGCAGCGCGGACTGACCGACGCGACGATCCGCCTCTTCGGTCTCGGCTTCTGCCCGGCTCGGGGTGACCGCATGTCGCGCGATGCGCAGGCGGCGGGTTACAAGCGTGAATTCCTCCTCTCGACGGGACTGTCGCTCGAGCGCGAGAGCGACGGCTCGCTCTACGACCGTTTCCGTGACCGCGTGATCTTTCCCGTGCACAACATTTCGGGCCGCATCGTGGCCTTCGGCGGCCGCACGCTCCGTACGGACAAGACGGTGGCCAAGTACCAGAATTCGCCCGAGAGCGAGGTCTACAGCAAGAAGCGCGAGCTTTACGGCCTCTATTTCGCCAAGAAGGCCATTCAGCAGCGCGGCTACGCCATTCTGGTCGAGGGCTATTTCGACGTGATCTCCATGTATCAGGCCGGCGTGCAGAACGTGGTGGCATCGTCCGGCACGTCGCTCACGACCGAGCAGATCCGCCTGCTGAAGCGCTTTACGCGCAACATCACCGTCATCTACGACGGCGACGCGGCGGGCATTCATGCCGCCCTGCGCGGTATCGACATGATCCTCTCCGAGGGGATGAACGTGCGTGTGGTCCCGCTCCCCGCAGAGGACGACCCCGATACCTTCGCCCGCCGGCTGGGGGCGGCCGGCGTAGAGGAGTACATCCGTACGCGCGAACAGGATTTCCTCTCGTTCAAGGCGCGGCTGCTGATGGACGAGGCGGCCGGCGACCCGATCCGCAAGGCTGCGCTCGTCAGCGACATGGTGCAGACCATCGCCCAGATTCCCGACGCCATCCCGCGGGCGGTCTACATCCGCGAGTGCGCCCGCACGATGGAGGTGGACGAGTCGATTCTCGTATCGGAGGTGGCCCGCCGGCGCCTCGCCACGACGGGCGACCGCGAGACGGACGAATTCGTGCGGCGGCAGACGTCGCAGCTGCGGACCGAAGAGCGGGCCGCGGTGGGGCCGGCGGTGGAGTTCCGGCAGCGTGTCGAGGCGGGCAGCAGCATCGAGTCGCTCGAGCGGGAGCTGACGAAATACCTGCTCCGGTACGGTCACTGCTCCTTCGATTTCAAGGAGGGGCAGACGATGGTCCCCTGCAACGTCGCCGAGGTGATTTTCGGCGAGCTCGATGCGGACCGGCTCGTCTTCGAGAACAGGCCCTGCAACGAACTGCTTGCCGCCTACCGCGAACAGTGGCAGCGGCTGGGCGTGGGGGTCGAGGTGCCGCTCCACTGGTTCCTGAACCATCCCGATCCCGAGGCATGCAATCTGGCCGTTGACCTGCTCACCTCGGACGACCATTACGTACCCAGCGAGCTGTGGCGCCGTAAGGATATCCATGTGGAGACGGCCGACGAGATGCTGGCCGTGGGGGTGCCGAAGGCCGTGGCGCTCTACAAGTCGAAGGTGATCGAACGGCTCATCGGCGAGCAGAAGGAGCAGCTGGCCCGCGAGGGACTGGACGAGACGGAGGAGGAGCGCATCCTGCTCCGGCTCTCGCAGCTCAACCACGCGAAGGTGACCATAGCCCGCAGATTGCAGCGGCTGATCCTGTGATGCGGAGAGGCCGGGCGGCCGGACGTCCGGGCAAACCGAAGATGGAAAATGCGCATAGACAGATAGAAACAGATACCGAACGTTCCGGCCGGCCTCCCCGGAGGATACAGGCAAGAACCGTACCGTTATGGCAGAACAGAAACCGATCAATATCCGCAACAAGCGGGCGACCTTCGATTACGAGATTCTCGAGGAGTTCGTGGCGGGCGTGGTGCTCGTCGGCACCGAAATCAAGTCGATACGTGCGGGCAAGGCGTCGCTGACCGACTCCTTCTGTTATTTCGACCGGGGCGAGCTCTGGATACGCGGCGTCCACATAGCCGAATACGACTGGGGTACATGCAACAACCATGTGCCGCGCCGTGACCGTAAGCTGCTGCTCACGCGCCGCGAGCTGCGCAAATTGGAGCGTGCCGCACAGGACAGGGGACTCACGATCGTCGGGCTGCGGCTCTTCCTGAATGACCGCGGCCTGGCCAAGATCGTCGTGGGGCTCGCCCGGGGCCGCAAGAGTTACGACAAGCGCGAGCACCTGAAGGAACACGACGCCCGCCGCGAGATGGACCAGGCGATGAAGCGGGTGCGGCGCTGAGGACGCAAACGACGTAAGGCGCGAGGAGCGAAAAAGGAAGAAAACATTATAGATACCATGAGTCTGATACTTTGTATCGAAACCGGCACGGATATCTGTTCGGTCGGAATAGCCGACGGAGGCGAGCTGATCTCGCTGCGCGAGAGCGATGAGGGCCGCGACCACGCCCGTAAGGTGGGCCTCTTTGTCGACGAGCTGCTGCGCGAGACGGGCATCGCTCCCGACGACCTCGATGCCGTTGCCGTGGGCAAGGGCCCCGGCTCCTACACGGGGCTGCGCATCGGCGTCTCGTTCGCCAAGGGCTTCTGCTACGGAGTGGGCATTCCGCTCCTCTCGGTCGGTTCGCTCGACGCGCTCACGGAGGTGGCGCGCGAGGATTACGAAGCGGGCATTCTCGCGGTCGACGACTGGGAGCAGGCGGTGCTCTGTCCGATGGTCGACGCGCGCCGCATGGAGGTGTATGCCCAGCTCTTCGATTCCGCCGGACGTCCGTTGACCGGGGTGGCGGCCGAGGTGGTGACCCCCGAGAGCTTCGCTCCGTACAGGCATCGGGCGGGCCGTCCCTTCGTGCTCTTCGGCAACGGGGCGCGCAAGTGTTCCGAGGTGCTGCCCGACGCCGTTCTGGTGGAGGTGGCCCCATCGGCGCGCGGACTGGCGCGTCCGGCGCAGCAGGCGCTCGACGAAGGACGGACGGAGGATGTGGCTTATTTCGAACCCTTCTATCTGAAGGACTTCGTCGTTACGGCCCCGAAACGGAAGATACTCTGACGGCGGAGCTCCGTCGTCAGGGAGAGACGCGTATTGTGTATGCTACGGATTCGAATATTCACGCGACGGAGCGCACTCGTGTGGCTTCTGTTGCTCTTCGCCGTGGGCGCCGGATGCTCCGGCGCCCGGGCCGGCAGTCTGTCTCCGGCCGGCGGCGGGGAGCTCTGCGGCGGCGATACGCTGCGGATTCTCGGCGTGGGCAACAGCTTCACGGATGACGGCATGATGCTTCTTCCGGACATTCTGCGCGAAGCGGGAGCGGGGCGCGTGGTGCTCGGCAGGCTCTACTATCCGGGCTGTTCGCTCGAACAGCACTGCCGCTTCTATGCGGACGATGCGCCGTGCTATGTCTACAGCAAATCGATAGGCGGCGGTGCCTGGCGGACGGTCGACGAACGGTCGACGCTTGTCCGGGCGCTGACCGACGAGCGGTGGGATATCGTGGTGTTGCAGCAGGCCTCCCACTTCTCGGGCCGCTATGCCAGCTACGAGCCGTGGCTCGAACGGCTGGCGGCCGTCGTCTGGAGTCATAATGCCAATCCCGATCTGGAACTGGCTTGGCAGATGACTTGGGCCTATGCCTCCGATTCGGACCATGACGGCTTTGCGGCCTACGGGCGGGACAGACAGCGCATGTACCGGGCTATTCTCGATGCCGTGCGCCGCATGCGGCGTGACAGCGGCATCACGCTGCTCGTGCCGACCGGTACGGCCGTGGAGGGCGCGCGCGGCTGTGTGGCTTCGCCCCGTGAACTGACGCGTGACGGCTACCATCTCGATCTCGGTGTCGGGCGTTACGTGGCGGCCTGTACGTGGTATGAGGCGCTCGTGGCTCCCCGTACGGGCCGGTCGGTTAACGGGAATGGATTCCGTGTCGGTGCGGCATCCGAAACGACCCCCGTAGACGATGCTGCCGCCGCCTGCTGTCAGGCGGCCGCGGTGGCCGCCGTGCGCGACCCTTTCGGCGAAGAGACGGAACGCTGACCGGCATAATCCGCATGGACGGGACAGCCCGCACACCGAAGTGTGCGGGCTGTCCCGTCTCTCGAAGGGGGAGGCTGCCTCAGGCCTCCTTCTCCTCCGCCTCCCTGCCGTCGGACGAAGGTGCGATAGCGGCGGCAGGCTCCTCCGTCGTGCCGAGGTCGGAGGCCTCGAGCGTGCGTGCCGAGTGGCGTTTCTTGGTGGGGAGTCCCAGCCGGCGCAGCCGTTCGCCCGAGCGGATGATGTTGTCGTTGCCGCTCGTGAGTCGCTTGTAGGCGTCGGCATAGGCGTCGCGGGCCTTGTCGAGCGAGAGCCCGACGCTCTCGAGCGAGGAGGTGAAGGCCACCAGCTGATCGTAGAGCTTCGTGCCGTAGGTGACAATGTCGGCCGTGTTGCGGCTCTGGGCGTTGCGCTTCCAGAGATCGTCCACCAGCTTGAGCAGCGCGAAGAGGTTGGTGGGCGAGGAGACGATCACCTTGCGTTCGTAGGCGTCGCTCCAGATGGCGGGGTCGGCCTGGAGCGCCGCGAGAAAGGCGGGTTCGTTCGGTACGAACATGATGACGAAGTCGGGCGATTCGAGCAGCCGTTGATACTCCTTGCGTCCCAGCTCGGCGACATGCTGCCGCACCGAGGCGACATGGGCCGCGAGCAGACGGCGCCGCTCCTCCTCCGTTTCGGCGCTCACGTAGCCCACGAAGGCGGTGAGCGATACCTTCGAATCGATGACGATGCGCTTCTCCTCGGGCAGACGGAGCACCACGTCGGGGCGCAGGTTGTTCCCCTCGGCATCCTTCAGGTTGACCTGCGTGTCGTAGTGGATGCCGCGCACGAGGCTGGAGCTTTCGAGAATCGTGTCGAGAATCATCTCGCCCCAGTCGCCCTGTACCTTCGAGTTGCCCTTGAGGGCGTTGGTGAGGTTGGTGGTTTCGGTCGTGATGCGGCGGTTGAGTTCCATGAGGTTGCGCAGCTCGTTCTTCAGGGCGCCGCGCTGCTCGTTCTCCTCGGCGTAGATGCGCTCCACGCGGGTCCGGAACTCCGTGATGTTTTCGCGGAAGGGCTTGAGCAGCACGTCGAGCGATTCGCGGTTCGTCTCGCGGAAGCGGCGCGACTGCTCGCCGAAGATGTCGTTGGCCAGGTTGCGGAACTGCGTGCGGAGCATCTCCTCGGCCTTGGCACGTTCGCTTTCGGATGCCGCCATCCGCTCCTCGAGCGCCGTGAGGCGGGTCTGGGCGGCGGCGCGGGCCGTCTCGGCGGCGGTGCGTTCCTCCGCAAGCTGCCGGGCCCGTTCCTCGGCGGCTGCCGTCGCGGCCGCATGGCGCTCCTCGGCGGCGGCGAGCCGTTCGCGCAGAAGGGCGCACTCGGTTTCGGCCGCCGTCCGCGCCTCGGCCGTGCGGCGTAGCTCGCCGTCGCGTTCCGCTGCTTCGGCCGCATGCTGCCGCTGCGCGCGTCGCAGCCGCACTGCTTCGAAAAGCAGCGCGCCGCAGCACAGCACCGCAGCGGCGAGGATGAGAAGTAAGGTCGTCTCCATGGCTTTGTTTGTGTACGCTGCTGCTCCTTATTGCAGGCGGTAGCGCAGGTTGTCGATGCAGAAGTAGAGCGGCGCCATCTCGTCGGAGCATTCGACGGTGAACTCGAGCCGCGTTACATCCGTCAGATCCGAGAGATTCATCGTGCACCAGCCCTCTTCGAGCAGGTCTTCGCCGGCCAGCGTCACCGTGGCGCGCCCCGTCTGCTTCTGCTGCTCGTCGTAACCGGTCGCCACGACCGTGAATTCGGGCATCGCTCCGGCTTCGTAGTTGGCGGCGAGGTAGCGGTAGGCGTAGGTGGTGTGGGCTACGGCAACCGAGCGGAGCGTTGCCGGATTGTCGAAGCGGATCGCGGGTATGCCGTGTTCGGCCGGCGAGGTCCAGGCTCCGTAGTAGCCCACGGCGAACCGGGCCGAGCCTTCGACCCCCGCTCCCGCATAGACGCTCTTGTCGTTGGTGTAGCCTTCCGTCTCGGTGTCGGTATGGTTCGATACGACGAAGCCGTTCCACGCGTCGTAGGTGTGGCCGCTGTCCGAATAGAAGCTCCATACTTCGGCGTACCCCTCTTCGTAGATGGCCCCGAAGTAGAGGTTCGAGCGGATGGGGTTGCCCTGCCAGTCGAAGTCGTCCTGCTCCGTGGCGAGGGGCTTGCCCCAGATGTAGCCCTCGGTGCCGAGGTCGGCATCCTCGAAGTCGAGGCACAGCAGGGCCTGTACCGATACGGTCAGCCTGCCCGGCTCCGAATCGGTATAGTCGGAGGAGCCGGCGAGCGCACGCACGGCGACCGTATGGTTCGTCGTCTGTTCGGACGGCTCGACGTAGAAGGCGTGGGTCGTCCCGGTGGTCGTCAGCTCTTCGCCGCCGTCGATCGAACAGGCGTAGGCCGAGGCGTGTTCCACGGCCGCCCAGCGGATGACGATCGAGTCGGCGGGCAGACCGACCAGCTGTACTTCGGGCGCGGAGAGCTGCAGCGGTTCGCCGGCGGAGGGCAGTTTCTCGTCGTCGGAGCAGGCGGTGAATGCGCCCAGCAGCGCGATGACGCCGAGCAGTGAAGAAATCTTGCGGATCATAATTAATAAGGTATGAAGGTTAGACGGTGCGGACCGGAGGCGGCGCTTCGCACCGCTCTTTCCGGTGGCGGAGCCGGCGCCTCCGGACGGGCGGCGTGCCGCTTCTGCCGCGGGCGGCCGGCCGTCCGCGGCCCGGGCGGATGCAAAGATATGGAATAAATTTCTATCTTTGCCCCGTCAACCTCTAAAAACCAGAGAAGATGAAACACGCATACGTATTCCCGGGTCAGGGTGCCCAGTCGGTAGGCATGGGCAAGGACCTCTACGACAACGTGCCCGAGGCCAAGGCCCTCTTCGAGAAGGCCAACGAGATTCTCGGCTTCCGCATCACGGACATCATGTTCGCCGGTACGGACGAGGAGCTGCGTCAGACGAAGGTGACGCAGCCGGCCGTCTTCCTCCATTCGGTCGTTCTGGCACGTGCTCTCGGTGTCGTGCCCGATGCTGCGGCCGGACATTCGCTGGGCGAGTTCTCGGCGCTGGTGGTGGCGGGCGCCCTCTCGTTCGAGGACGGTCTGCGGCTCGTGTCGAAGCGTGCGATGGCCATGCAGGGAGCCTGCGAGCAGCGTCCCGGTACGATGGCCGCCGTGCTTGCCCTGCCCGACGAGAAGGTGGAGGAGCTCTGCGCTTCGGTCGACGGCGTGGTTGTGGCCGCGAACTACAACTGCCCGGGCCAGCTCGTGATTTCGGGTGCGGTCGAGGCGGTCGATGCCGTCTGCGCACTGGCCAAGGAGGCCGGGGCGAAGCGGGCGCTGCGTCTCTCGGTGGGCGGTGCCTTCCATTCGCCACTGATGGAGCCCGCACGTGTCGAACTGGAGCGGGCGATCGCCGAAGCCCCCTTCCATGCGCCTTCGTGCCCGATCTATCAGAATGTCGATGCGAAGCCTCATACCGATCCGGCCGAGATACGCGCCAACCTCATCGCCCAGCTGACGGCTCCCGTGCGCTGGACCCAGATCGTGCGGCACATGCTGGCCGACGGCGTGACCGAGTTCACGGAGCTCGGTCCCGGTACGGTGCTCCAGGGCCTCATCCGCAAGGTGGACGGTTCTGTGACCGTCGAGTCGAAGGCGACGCTCTGATGCGTTGCGGCCGGCGGCCCGAACGTGCGGAGGGCGACCCGTCAGCGGGTCGCCCTCCTTTTTTATCGGCGGGGCCGATTCTGCGAAGTGTCTCCTTCGGACGGTCTTCAGAGCGCATGTTTCGGGTTATGGCGCGAGGGTAGATGAAAAAAATGGAAAAAATTGTCAATTTTTTAATATGGATTTGGATGGTTTTGTGTAAACGTTTATATTTGCAACGAACAGGATAAAAATGCAAAAAACAGATACGATGACATCACTTATTGACTATTTCAACGTAACCGAGAGCGACATGCCGCAGAAGGGCGTGTCGTACAAGAACAACCTCATCAAGCGCAGCATCATCGCCTACATGGCCGTGAAGGGCGAATGTACGCTCGCCGATCTGATGCGCGAACTGCACATCAGCATCCCGACCATCACCAAGCTGGTGCAGGATCTCGTGGACGACGGTATCGTCACCGATCAGGGCAAGGTGGAGACTTCGGGCGGCCGGCGTCCCAACATCTACGGTCTGGCCAATGCGGAAGTCTACTTCGCCGGCGTGAATGTGGGCCGCGACAGCATGAACTACATTCTCATCGATCTGCAGAATCGCGTGGTCTTCGAGCGGAACGACAGTGATTTCGAACTGACCGACCGTCCGCAGTGCCTCGACCGCATCTGTGCCAATATCGACGCCTTCCTGGCCGAGAGCGGCGTGGACCGCAGCAGGCTGTTGGGCATCGGCGTGGGCATCACGGGTCGCGTGAATCCCGAAACGGGCCGCAGTTTCAAGTACTTCGCGTCGCCCGACCATCCGTTGCGCGATCTTCTCTCCGAGCGTCTCGGCGTCTGTGTGCTGCTCGAAAACGATACGCGCGCCCGCTGTTATGCGGAGTATACGGTAGCACGGCCGCACGATGAGCAGAATGTCCTCTATCTCCATCTGGGCCGCGGCGTGGCGGTCGGCATCGTGATCGACGGCAAGATCTACTACGGCAAGAGCGGTTTTGCCGGCGAGTTCGGCCATATTCCCTTCTTCGACAACGAACTCATCTGTTCGTGCGGCAAGAAGGGGTGTCTCGAGACGGAGGTCTCGGGCATCGCCATCGAGAACCGCATGCGTTCGAAGATCGAGCAGGGCGTCAATACCATCCTGCGCGAGCAGTACGACAGCGGCCGGACGATACATATCGACGACATCGTCGCTGCGGCCCTGAACGATGACAACCTCTCGATCGAACTCATCGAGGAGGCGGGCGAGAAGGTGGGCAAGGCGGTGGCCATACTCATCAACATCTTCAACCCCGAGACGGTGATTCTGGGCGGCAACCTCGCCGCTGCGGGCGACTATCTGATGCTGCCGCTCAAGTCCGCGACGAACAAGTATTCGCTCAACCTCGTCTACAAGGATACCGATTTCCGGCTCTCGACAATGAACGACCAGGCCAATGCCTGGGGCGCGGCCATGCTCGTCCGCAACAAGGTGATCGGCGCCTGATGAGGCTCGAGGGGGATATCTGCCGTCTGCGGGCGGTCGAACCGCGCGACATCGACCCGATGTTCGCCTGGGAGAACGACCCTGCGGTGTGGACGGTGAGCGGCACGACGGCCCCATGCTCGCGCGAGCAGCTGCGCCGCTTCGTCGAGCGGCAGCGGTACGACCTCTGGCAGACGCGTCAGCAGCGGCTGATGATCGAGCCGGCCGGTGCGGAGCGCGATGCAGAGCCCGTCGGTGCTGTGGACCTCTTCGACTTTGACCCGCAGCACCTGCGCGCCGGCGTGGGGATTCTCGTCTACGATGCGGCGGTCCGCCGTCGCGGTTACGCCTCCGAAGCGCTGGAGCTGCTTTGCGGCTATGCCCGGGAGGTGTTCGGCATGCATCAGCTCTGGTGCGAGACGGCGGCCGACAATGCGGCGGGCCTCGCCCTCTTCCGACGGGCCGGATTCGTCTCCTGCGGCGTGCGTCGCGACTGGCTCCGTACCCCGGAGGGCTACCGCGATGTGGTGACGATGCAGCGGCTGCTGGGCTGATCCGGCACGAAATGGAAAGCGGAGGCGCGGAATCCAAATGGGATTCCGCGCCTCCGCTTTCATGCCTCCGCTACGTGAATCTTATTCAGTTGCGTCCGAAACGTACTGCCAACTCGAACGTGAGGGGCCATACGTGGCTAAACATGCCGCTGTCCTTGTTCCATATGGATGTAAAATAGGCTACCGTACCGATATCTACGCGGCCGCTGGTATATCCCATACCTGCCAAAAATCCCGGTTGAAATAATCGTTTGTTCTGGTTGGAAAGAACATATTTTTCGCCCTGGAAGCTTGCGGCTTCTCTCGAATTGATGGATATGTTCATGTTCGACAGAAAATCGAACCGGAATCCGTCGCGCCAGGTGATGCGCTCCTGCGCCGCGGCGGCGAGTGTGCAGAGGGCAAGCGCCGCGCTGCAGCAGATGAGTTTCGTCGGTTTCATGGTTCTGTCGTATTAAGCGGGTTGTGTCTCTCTATCGTCCTGCGGCAGCCGGGGCAGGAATCCTGCATCTCAGGCCGTTGGTACAAATATACAAAATATTCGGATAATAAACAACACGCCCGGCGGAGCGGATGACCTTATGAAGTGTTTGTGAAATCCGGATCGGAGGGTTGTGCGGCTGCTCCGGAACCCCTATCTTTGTATCCGGACAATGCAGGATAACCTTATGAAAGGAAGAGCTCTTCTGTTCACGGCCTTCGGGCTGCTCGCTGCGACCGCGGCAGCGGCGCAGCCGCGCGTCGTGGCCCATCGCGGACACTGGCAGGCCGAAGGAGCGGCCCAGAATTCGCTGGCGTCGTTCGCTGCGGCCGCGGAACTCGGTCTCTACGGTTCGGAGATGGATGTCTGGCTGACGGCCGACGACGGGCTCGTGGTCGCCCACGACCGGGTGTACGGCGATACACAGATCGACATGGAGCGCGACAAGGAGCGGATAATCCGCAGCATCGTGCTGCCCAATGGCGAGAATATACCTTCGCTCGACGCCTATCTGCGCACCGTGCGCGAATATCCGCAGACGCGGCTGGTTCTGGAACTGAAGTCGCTCACCGACCTGCGCCGTGAAGACCGGGCCGCGGCGAAGATCGTGCGCATGATACGCCGGTATGGACTGGAGGAGCGGACCGACTATATCGCCTTCTCGATCAACGCCTGCCTCGCATTTCGCAAGGAGGCTCCCGATTCCCGCGTCTTCTATCTGGAGGGCGATCTGGCGCCGCACCGGGTGAAGGCTCTCGGACTTACCGGTATAGACTATTCGAAGGAGGTGCTGCGGGCTCATCCCGAATGGGTGGTCGAGGCGCACGGGGAGGGTTTGGAGGTCAATGTCTGGACGGTAAACGACGAGGCGGATATGCGCTACTTCGTGCAGCTGGGCGTGGATTACATCACGACCGACCGGCCCGAGGTGCTGTTGCGGCTGCTCGGCGGCCGCTGACGCCCTTGTGCCGGGCGCAGTCTCTGCCTTTCGCCGTCAAGGCGGCCGGAGAGCGTTCGCAGCTTTTCTCCGGAACCGGAAGGGGAGCCGCCTGCTGTATGAAAACGAAAAAGGTCGGGTGACTTGCGTCGCTCGACCTTTCCGTACCTCCTCAGGGGCTCGAACCCTGGACCCCAACATTAAGAGTGTCGTGCTCTACCAACTGAGCTAAAGAGGCAATTGCGAGTGCAAATATAGGGGTGTTTTGTGGAAATCCAAAATTTTCCGCAAAAAAAATGTGAAATAATTTTTCCGTGTAGCAGGAGATAGCCATCTATCGCCTGTTATTCAGTAGTATGGGTTTTTCTCTCCCGCCGGGTCGTCCGGTCGCGCCGAGCCTCCTTGCGCGGACGGTTCTCCTCCTGTTCCACGCTTGCCCGTGCAGAGGGCGGTACGGGAACCGCCGTCGCGGGTATCGGATCGCTGTTCCATTCGCCCGCGGCGTCGGGGTAGATTACGGGCAGGTCGCCGGCCAGACGCTTGGCATGCAGGTAACTCTCGTAGAGGTTGATGCCGTTGGCCGACTTCTCGGCCAGCGAGATGGCGATGACCGAGGAGTGGCGTCCGAGCGCATGGCAGGCGTCTGTCGTCCGTTCGATGTAGGCGGGCAGCCAGGCCGGGTCGTTCGACGGATTGCCTCCCCGTCGGATGTCGGGGCCGCTCAGGCGCGTATCGACGGGAATCTGTGCCACGACATAGAGCCCCAGCGAGTCGCAGGCTTCGTAGAAGGCGCCGTTCACGGCACCGGCCGTGAGCCGGGCGGCGTTGTAGCCCTCGGCTTTCAGCCGTCCGACGAGTTCCGGAGAGGCTTCGGCCGGGCGGACCTCACGGATGCGGAGCGGCGTGGGGGTGCCGTTGATGAGCAGGGTGTCGCCCTGCATTCCTACGGTGCGGAATCCCAGCGGTACGCGCATGTACTCCACGTATCGGCCCATGTACTGCGTGCACAGACGCAGGTCGCACCGTACGGGGCGGCCGGCGCTCCAGAGCAGCGTGTCGGGCAGTGAGACGAAGAGGCGCACCGTGTCCTCGCCGCGCATGCCGAGCGTAAGGTCGGCATGGCCCGACGTGAGGCGGGCGCCGTCGGCCGTGCGCAGGTCGTAGTGGATGCGCGAGGTCTTGTCGTTGAGGGCCGCCGTGCGTACCGCGACGGCGATCTCGGCCTTCGGGGTGCCGGCCACGTCGCGGCAGCGGACCGCCACGTCGCGGATGTACATCGTCGGCTGGCTGTAGATGTAGGCGCCGCGGCCGTCGGGCGTGCGCGGGCCGCCCTCCTTCCAGCTCTCGAGCGGAGCCATGGCCGAGGGACGCTCGAAGCGTACGGTGAGCCGATTGGTCCCCTCTCCGGCATATTTCGTCAGGTTGAAGTCGGCCGGGTAGTTGGGGTCGGCGTTATAGGCCACGGTGCGGCCGTTGACGGCCACTTCGTATTCGGATACCGCCGCTTCCATGTGGAGGAATATCTGCCGGTTGGCCCAGGCGAAGGGGCGGGTGAAGCGTGCCGTGAGCGAATCGCCCGCGACACTCCACGCTTCGATGGGGGCGAGATAGCGGCTCGGACGCGGCCCGGCATATTCGGCTTCGGCGGCCGTGGGGGCCGCGACGAGCGGACCGCGCAGCGGCTCGCGACCGAAAGTCGCCCGCGAAGGGCTTTGTGCCGCGACGCTGCCGCCGAGACAGAGCACGAGGCATGGAAGAAGCAGGAGTTTCATAAGTTTCGTATATTTGCTCCCGTAAAGATAATCATTATTTCCGGAATCCGATGTGCCGACCGCCCCGACTCAACTTTCCCGCCGTGCGTCTGCGTGCGCGCCGCACCGTCCGCGGCGTGGAGGTGTGGGACGAGCTGCGACGTATGTGGTTGGTGCTGACTCCCGAAGAACGGGTACGCCGTCATCTGATAGCCTATCTTGTCGGAACGTGCGGCGCGCAGCCCGGCCGTATCGTGCAGGAGTACCCCGTGGCCCTGAACGGGCAGGCGCAGCGTGCCGACGTGGTGGTGGTCGACGCGATGGGACGGCCGCTGCTGCTGGCCGAATGCAAGGCCCCCGAGGTGGACCTCGGACGCGAAACGGTGGCCCGGCGCGCCGTGGCGCAGGCTGTGCGCTACAACTCGGTGCTCGGGGCCTGCTGGGTAATCGTCACCAACGGGGTGCGCCACCTCTGTTATCGCTGTATCGAAGGCCGTTACGAACCCGTGGAATGCTTCCCGCGCCTCTGACCCTCCGCTCCGGACGCGCCGGGTTCATGCGCCCCCTCCGAAGAGTCTGTCCACACAGCTCTGGAAGGCCTCCCGGTAGTTCTCGCCGATGGGCACCTGCTCGTCGTTGTCGAGATAGACGCGCCCCTTGATATAGCTGCGGATATGCTTCAGGTTGACGATGTAGGAGCGGTGCACGCGCATGAAGTTCTCGGGCGGGAGGGCCGCCTCCATGTTCTTGAGACGGAAGAGCGTGGTGATGCTCGTGCGGTCGGCCAGATGGATGCGGACATATTCGCCCTCGCTCTCGAGATAGACGATGTCGCCCGTGCGGATCAGTGTGACCTTGTGGTCGGCCTTCACCGGGAGATATTCGCGTTCGCGCGCCGCTGCGTCGTCGGTCGCGGAAGGCCCCTCGTCGGTACCCTCCCTGGGCTGTTCGGGCCGGTTGCGGCGCAGTGCGCTGAGTGCGTTGGCCTTGGCGGCCGAACGGCTGAAGTCGGCGAAACTGAATGGCTTGAGCAGGTAGTCCACGGCATTGAGGCGGAACCCCTCGACCGCATATTCTGAGTAGGCCGTGGTGAAGACCACCATCGGGCGCCCGAGCAGCGACCGTACGAATTCCACGCCGTTGAGGTCGGGCATGTTGATGTCGACGTAGATCAGGTCGACCGAATGGGTGGAGAGGTACTGCTGCGCCTCGATGGCGTTGCTGCACGCCCTGGCCAGCTCGAGATAGGGAATCTTCGCGATGTAGGCAACCAGCTGGCGCAGGGCCAGCGGTTCGTCGTCAATGGCAAGGCAGCGGAGCATGATCCATGGGTATTGAGAGTCGGACGGAGTAGACGGCCGGATCGCGGTCGTCAATGCGGAGCGTGTAGTTGCGGGCGCCGTAGAGCAGGTCGAGCCGTTTGCGGACATTCTCCAGACCGATGCCCTGTCCGCTCCGCGGCGGCTCTCCGGGCGCGTCGTGGCGGCTGTTGTCGAAACGGGCCTCGAGTCGGCCGCTGCTCCAGCCGAGCTCCACGCGGACGAACGAGGGCCGGTTGTAGCTGATGCCGTGCTTGAAGGCGTTCTCCACGAAGACGATCAGTATCAGCGGCGGCAGGGTTGCGCCGGCCGGCGGCTCGGGATAGCTCGTGCCGATCTCCACGTTGTCGGTGTAGCGCAGGCGCATCAGTCCGATGTAGTTCTCGAGAAACTGGAGTTCCTGGGCGAGCGGCACACGTTCGCGCCCCGAATCGTAGAGAACGTGGCGCATCATCTTCGAGAGCTCGATGACGGCGCGTTTGGACTGCTCCGGGTCGATGTCGATGAGCGCGTGTATGTTGTTGAGCGTATTCATGAAGAAATGCGGGTTGATCTGGTACTTCAGATAGTCCATCTCAGCCTGCAGGTTCTGCCGTTTGAGCGCCTCCATCTCCTGCTCGTCGCGTATGGACTGGTACATGAGCTTGATGCCGGTGTTGGCTCCCGTCATGAAGAATCCCAGAATGACGTTCCAGTAGAGCTGCAGGTTGGAGAAGGAGGCCCGGCGGAGGGTGCCGGCGAGCTGCTCGTCGGCACCGGCGGCCGGAAGGGCCGGCACGAAGAGCTGTTCGTAGAGGTCGACCAGCCAGAAGACGCCGGCGATGAGCGCGAGGTCGATTGTCACGTAGAGCGCGTAGCGGTGCGTGAGCATGAAACGGGGCGCTATGATGCCGTTGTGAATCAGGAAAATGACAAGATACGGCGCAATCTGCTGCCAGGCAATCAGAATATTCTCCAGACTGACGTGCGGCTCGGCCATCATCTTCGAATTGAGTACGGGCACGAGCAGGATGGCCGTCCATACCAGAAGGTAGAGCAGGTTCTCGCTGATGGCTTGTTTGCGGTCGATGCGCATGAGACAAAGATAGTGAAAAAAACGGGAGATGCCGTCGTCGCGCGAAGGAACGGGTCCGCGCCATCGGCGCGGACCCGTGTGTGCAGGGTGCGTATGCGGGCCCGGAGCGGGGCGCATACACTCTATCGGTTCAGAAGCGCGGGGGTGTAGAGGTAGCGCTTGATGCTGCGCTTGGGCGTCTTTTCGAATTCGGTGGGGTAGATCGTGATCGAGGCCACCTGTTCGTAGGAGGCTACCAGACGGTTCAGTTCGGCCAGGTTGCGCTCCATGACGGCCGGCAGTTCGCTCTCGGCGACCCCCTCCTGTTCGGCCTGCTCGTAGTCGGGGACCACGAGTGCGCGGAGCCGTCCTTCGCTCTCCATGACGAGCGACTCGAGCACGAGATAGAGGTTGTTCAGCTTGTCCTCGATCTCTTCGGGGTAGATGTTCTGGCCGCTGCTGCCCAGAATCATCGTCTTCGAGCGGCCGCGGATGTAGAGCGTGCCGTCGGGATCCATGGTTCCCATGTCGCCCGTGTGGAGCCACCCCTCGGCATCGAGCGAGCGGTCGGTGTCGTGGTCGTTCTTGTAGTAGCCCTGCATCACGTGCTCGCCCCGCACGAGAATCTCCCCCGCACGATGCTCGGGGTCGTCCGAGTCGATGCGCACGTCGAGGAGCCCCTTCAGGTAGCGGCCGCACGATCCCGCCTTGAACTCGTTGTCGGGCGTGAAGCTGATCAGGGGGGCGCACTCGGTCATGCCGTATCCGATGGTGATGGGGAAGCGGATCTTCATGAGAAAGGCCTCGGTCTCCTGGTTCATCGGGGCGCCGCCCACGATGAAGATGCTCACCTCGCCGCCGAAGGCATCCATCAGACGTTTGCGGATGACCGAATGGATGGCCGTGTTGAGCAGAGGAATCTTCACGGCGATGCTCATGGGCCCCTTCTCGAGCAGAGGAAGCACCTGCTTGCGGTAGATCTTTTCGAGAATCATCGGTACGCAGCAGATGACCGTGGGCCGCACGACGCCCATCGCCTCGACCAGCACCTTCGGCGTGGGGATGCGGCCGAGCAGCGTGATGTGGCCGCCCACGGCCAGCGGTGCCAGAAAATCGAAGGCACAGCCGTAGGCGTGGGCCAGCGGCAGGAACGAAAGGGTGCGCCCTCCTTCGCGGAAGTAGTGCTCGCCGCTCTGCGTGTTGACTACGTCGCGGGCGAAGAGGACGTTGCCCGTGAGGTTGTTCACGGTGAGCATCACCCCCTTCGAATGGCCCGAGGTCCCCGAGGTGTAGTTGAGCACGGCGACCCGGTCGTTCGGAATCTCGCGGTAGCGGATTCCCTCGCTCCCGAACCCGTCGGGCCATGCCGCACGGAAGCGCTCTTCCGCCGTCCGGGCGATTCGGGCATAGCGGTCGTCGTCGCGTTCGTAGATGATATGGAAGTCGGTGAGCGAGAAGACCGCTTCGATATGCGGGATGCGCTCCTCTTCGATATGGTCCCAGAAGTTGTCGCCCAGGAAGAGCAGCCTGCTCTCCGAGTGGTTGATGATGTGCAGGATGTCGTTGGGGTTGAAGTCCTGCAGGATGGGTACGATGACCGCGCCGAAGGTGACGGCGGCCAGGTAGACGATGCACCAGCGCGGATTGTTGCGGCCGATGAGGGCGACACGGTCGCCCTCGGCGAGACCCGCCTCGCGGAAGAGCTCGTGAAGCCGTGCGATCTGCTCGGCCATGCGGCCGTAGGTGAAGGTCTCGCCCTTGAAGTAGTCGGTCAGGGCGGGCAGCTCGCGGTGTTCGCGGAAGCTGTTTTCGTAGATGCGTATCAGGTTTTCCCGTAGCATGGCAGTGTAGAGGTCTTGGCGCCCGTCGGGGCGCGGGTGAACTGTGCAGAAAGCGTAAGAAACCGGATCGGAGCTCGGGCGCTACGGCCTCGGCTCTCCGGCTTCGGGTCTCTTCCGCTCCCTCTTCTCTTCTGTCGGCGCGGCTTTGCGCGGGCGCCAGACATAGGTCTTCGATTCGGTTCCGGCGCGCAGCCGCTGGATGTTCTTGCGGTGGGTCAGCAGCAGCAGTACGGCGATGACGAACGAGAAGATGACGAAGGGTACCGATTCGTTGATCTTGGGGAAGAGCAGCGTGAGAAGCGGAAAACAGCAGCCCGCCACCATCGAGGCGAGCGATACGTAGTGGCTCACGAGCAGCACCACGAACCAGACGCCGAGACTGAGCAGCACCACGGGGGGATAGATGCCCGTGATGGCCCCTACGAGCGTGGCGACTCCCTTGCCGCCGCGGAATCCGGCGAAGACGGGGAAGATATGGCCGAGCACGGCGGCGAAGACGACGATGATCTTCAGGTTGATGAGCCACATGTCGCTGACGTGGTCGTCGTATTTGAGCAGTTCGACGAGCGTCACGGCCACGAAGCCCTTGAGAAAGTCGAGGGCGAAGACGGGCAGGGCGGCCCGGCGTCCCAGCACGCGGAGCATGTTCGTCGTTCCGGCGTTGCGGCTGCCGTGTTCGCGGATGTCCACGCCGTAATATTTCTTGCCGATCCATACCGCACTGGGGATGGAACCCAGCAGGTAGGCGATGATAATCATGGTGATAGCGCAATAATATGTCAGTATCATGGCGGGTTTGCGAAGATATGTTCGATGGCAAAGATAATAAAAAGTTTCAGAAACGGAAGCCGCATGAAAAAATACGGCCCGCGCGCTGGGCTATTTCGCCGGATTCTATTATCTTTGCGCACGTTTTACCGGGCCGGTGCCGGTCCGCGGAGGGGACCTCGTCTGGGGTCCGGTCCGAATCGATAAACCTTAAAACACAGCGATATGCTCAAAACGAAAGCCTTGCTCGAACCGATGGGGTCGTGGTCCTGGTGGCGCTCCTGGGTTCTGATTTTCGTGGGATGCTCGATCATGGGGTCGGGTTTCGTCTTCTTCATCAACCCCTACAACTTCGTCCCGGGCGGTGTCTACGGCGCCGGTATCGTGCTCCACAACATCTTCCCTTCGATACAGGTCGGTACCTTCGGCTATATGTTCGACATACCGCTGATGATCACCGCGGTGCTCGTCTTCGGAGGCAAGTTCGGCGCACGTACCGTGCTCGCGGCGCTCTATACGCCCGGTTTCATGAACATCCTCACACGGCTGGTCTACCCCGACGAGGCGGCTGTGCAGTCACTCGACCCGTCGCTGCTGCTCGGCGGTCAGCTCGACCTGTCTAACGATCTGCTGCTCACCTGTATCCTCGGTGCCGTTACGGTCGGTGTCGGACAGGGCCTGGTGGTGCGCCAGCAGGCCACCACGGGCGGTACGGACATCGTGGGCATGCTCCTGCAGAAGTTCGCCGGCATCAAGTTCTCGACGGGCATCTTCCTGGCCGACGGTTTCGTCGTGCTCTCGGGCCTGGTGGTCATCGGCTTCGGACTCGGTACGGGCGAGGCGGCGCAGGGCGGCTGGATGCTGACCCTCTACTCGCTCATAACGATCTGGGTTTCGTCGCGCGTGGTGGCCTACATGCTCGACGGCGCCTCGTACGACAAGCTGCTCTTCATCATGAGCGAGAACCATCGCCAGCTGAAGGACTTCATCCTCCGCGAGCTCGACCGCAGCGCCACCTACATCAAGGCTAAGGGCATGTACACGGAGGCCGACCGCGACATGATATTCCTGGTGGTCAGCCGCAAGGAGGTGCGTCGCGTGCAGCATAAAATCAAGGAGATCGACCCCCGGGCCTTCGTCGTGGTGACAGATGCCTACGACACCTACGGCGAAGGGTTCAAGCCGCTCCCCTCGTCGGACGAGATTCAGGCCGAATAACCCGCCGATGCGTCCGATGGATACGACGAAACATCCCGCGGCCGCTCCGGCCGCAGAGATGCCTGCGGCCCGCGTCGCGAACGGGCTGCGCCCCCTCGGCGGCGCCGGTCGCAAACTCTTCATCGAGACCTACGGCTGCCAGATGAACGTGGGCGATACGGAGATTGTCCTCTCCATCATGCAGCGCGAGGGCTACCGTCATACCGAGCGTATCGACGAGGCGGATGTCATCCTGCTCAATACCTGCTCGATCCGTGACAATGCCGAGCAGCGTATCTGGGGCCGTCTGGCCGAGATGCGGAGACTCCGGCGTGCGAAACCTTCGCTCGTGGTGGGGGTTATCGGCTGCATGGCCGAAAGGCTCAGGGAGCGTCTGACCGAGGGGTCGAGCGGCGTGACGGTGGTGGCCGGTCCGGACGCCTACCGCGATTTGCCGCGCCTGGTGCGCGAGGCCGAGGCGGGCGGCGTGGGGGTGAATGTTCTGCTGTCGGCCGAGGAGACCTATGCCGAGATCGCTCCCGTGCGGCTCGACCGCAACGGCGTGAGCGCCTTCGTGGCCATCATGCGCGGCTGCAACAACTACTGCTCCTATTGCGTGGTCCCCTATACGCGGGGCGTGGAGCGCAGCCGCGACCCGGAGACGATTCTCTCCGAGGTGCGCTCGCTCTTCGGGAACGGCTACCGCGAGGTGACGCTGCTCGGTCAGAACGTCAATTCGTACCGATGCGGCGAGGTCGACTTTCCGGAGCTGCTGCGGCGTGTGGCGGACGTGTCGCCGCTGCTGCGGGTGCGTTTCGCCACGTCGCATCCGAAGGATATGAGCGACCGTCTGCTCGAGACGATGGCCTCCGTGCCCAACATCTGCCGTGCCATCCATCTGCCGGCCCAGTCGGGCGCTTCGTCGATGCTCCGGCGCATGAACCGCAAGTACGACCGCGAGTGGTACCTGGAGCGCGTGGCGGCCATCCGGCGTCTGATGCCCGACTGCGCCATCACGACCGACCTGATCGCCGGCTTTTCGGGCGAGACGGAGGAGGAGCACGCCGCCACCCTCTCGCTCATGCGCGAGGTGGGCTACGACGCGGCCTTCATGTTCAAGTATTCGGAGCGTCCCGGCACCTTCGCGCAGCGCCATCTGCCCGACGACGTTCCCGACGAGGTGAAGTCGGCCCGCCTGTCGGAGATCATCGCCCTGCAGTCGGAGCTTTCGCTCGAGAGCAACCGCCGCGATGTGGGCAAGCTCTTCGAGGTGCTGGTCGAGGCCGTGTCGAAGCGGAGCGGCGAGCAGCTGTCGGGCCGCACGTCACAGAACAAGGTCGTGGTCTTCGACCGCGGCACGCACCGCATCGGTGACTACGTACGGGTGCGCATCACCGGCTGTACGCCCGTGACGCTGCTCGGCGAGGCGGTCGATGAGTAGAGAAGGGTCCCCCTGAAGGGACCGGAAGCAAGAAAAGAGAGAAAACCTATGCGATTCGATGAACTGGACCTGGAGGATGAGATCCTCGACGGTCTGTACGATATGAATTTTCAGGAGATGACCCCCGTGCAGGAGGCGACCATCCCCATCATCCTCGAAGGACGCGACATCATCGGTTGCGCCCAGACCGGTACGGGCAAGACGGCGGCCTATACGCTGCCGCTGCTCAACCGTCTGCTGCTCGAGGGCAACGAGGACAACGTGGTCAAGTCGCTCATCATCGTCCCCACGCGCGAACTGGCGCAGCAGATCGACCAGCAGTTCCAGGGCTTCTCCTACTACCTGCCCGTCTCGACGACGGTGGTCTACGGCGGAGGCGACGGCAAGGGCTGGGACGTGCAGAAACGCGGCATGCTGATGGGGTCGGACGTGGTGATTGCCACGCCGGGCCGCATGATCGCCCATCTGCAGAACAGCGGCGTGGATCTTTCGCACGTCGAGTGCCTGATTCTCGACGAGGCCGACCGCATGCTCGACATGGGCTTCAGCGAGGACATCATGAAGATCGTCTCCTACATGCCCAAGGAGCGTCAGACCATCATGTTCTCGGCCACGCTGCCGCCCAAGATCCGCGAGCTGGCCAAGACCATCCTGCGCAATCCGGCCGAGGTGAACATTGCCATCTCCAGGCCCAACGAGGCGATCGACCAGTCGGCCTATGTCTGCTACGAGAGCCAGAAGCTGGGCATCGTCCGCGAGCTGTTCGCCGAGCCGCTGCCCTACAAGACGATTATCTTCTCTTCGTCGAAACTGAAGGTCAAGGAGCTGGCCCATACGCTCAAGCGCATGAAACTCAACGTGGCGGCCATGCATTCCGACCTGGAACAGGCGCAGCGCGAGGAGGTGATGCTCGACTTCAAGAACAACAAGGTGGATATTCTCGTGGCGACGGACATCGTGGCCCGCGGCATCGACATCGAGGATATCGGGCTGGTCATCAATTACGACGTGCCCCACGATCCGGAGGATTACATCCACCGCATCGGCCGTACGGCCCGCGCCGCGGCGACCGGTTCGGCCATCACCTTCGTCAACGAGGAGGAGCAGGGCAAGTTCCACCAGATCGAGAAGTTCATCGAGCGCGAGATCCGCAAGCGCGAGCTGCCCGAATCGGTGGGCAAGGGTCCCGACTATGCCCCCGACGCGAACCGCGGCCGCGGTGGCCGCGGCGGCCGCAGCCGCGGCGGTGACGGCAGGGGTCACGGGCGCG
>CASELE010000019.1 GCA_949288735.1 uncultured Alistipes sp. | reverse complement strand
GTTTTTTGGTTTTTTTTTGTGGGCGGGGCGTTTGGGGGGGGGGCCGCGACCTTGGCCCCGGGCCCCCCTCTCTCCTGTCGTCTTCAAAACCTACGACATATTCGGCGGAAGGCGCCGGGATCCCGCCATGCACGATCTGCACACGCGGAGCCCGTATCTTCCGTCCTGGTGAATATCAGCGTCCGAGCAGCCTCTTCACCTCGTCGCAGACGGTCGCGCCGTTGTAGCCGAACTTCTCGTCGAGCACCTTGTAGGGCGCCGAATAGCCGAAGTGGTCGAGGCCGTGAATCAGGCCATGCTCGCCTACGAGGGCCTGGAGCGTCACGGGCAGCCCCGAAGTGAGACCATAGCGGGCAATGCCCTGCGGAAGCACGCTCTCCTGATAGGAGCGGGGCTGATCACGGAAGAGCCCTTCGCTCGGCACACTCACGATACGGGCATTGATACCCTCGGCGGCCAGCAGTTCGGCCCCCTCCACGAGGGTGGCGACCTCCGAACCCGAGGCGACCATCACCACGGCCGGCTTGGCCGCATCGACCACCACATAGGCCCCCTTCTCCGCCTGCATCGCCTCCTCGCGACGGCTGCGGCCGAGCGTGGGCAGGGTGCGGATATTCTGGCGCGAGAGCACGAGGGCCACGGGCCGGTGCTCCTCGAGCGCCAGCTTCCAGGCGACGATGGTCTCCTCCGCGTCGGCCGGACGCAGCACGAGCATCGAACGCTCGCCGGCATGGTTGCGCAGATGCTCCATGAGACGGATCTGCGCCTCGTGCTCGACGGGCTGGTGCGTGGGACCGTCTTCGCCCACGCGGAACGAGTCGTGCGACCAGATGTAGATCACGTGCAGACGCATGAGTGCCGAGAGGCGCACGGCCGGCTTCATGTAGTCGGAGAAGACGAAGAAGGTGCCGCAGGCCGGTATCACGCCGCCGTGGAGCGCCATGCCGTTCATGATGCAGGCCATCGTCAGCTCCGAGACGCCAGCCTGCAGGAAACGGCCCGAAAAGTCGCCCTTGGCGAAGGGCCTGGTCTTCTTCAGAAAGCCGTCCGTCTTGTCCGAATTGGCCAGGTCGGCCGAAGCGACCACCATGTTCTCCACCTTCTCGGCGAAGAGTCCGAGCATCGTTGCCGAGGCGGCACGCGTGGCCGTATCGGGCTTCATCTCGATGCTCTTGTAGTCGATTTCGGGCAACCGGCCCGAGAGGAACGAGTCGAGCTTGCGGGCCAGCTCCTTGTTCTCGGCACGCCAGCGACGCTCCGTCTCCTCGCGTTCGCGGGCCCACGCCTTCAGCGCAATGCGGCGCTCGGCAAAGAGCTCGCGCGCCTCCTCGAAGAGGGCAAAGGGCCTCTCGGGATCACCGCCGAGGTTGCGGACCGTAGCCGCAAAGTCGGCACCCGCCGCGCTGAGGGGCTGGCCGTGGGTCGAGACCATGTTTTCGAAACTCGAGCCGTCGGCAGCCACCGCGCCGCGGCCCATCGTCGTACGTCCGATGATGAGCGTCGGACGCTCCCGCTCGTCCTGGGCCGCGAGCAGGGCGGCACGCATGGCATCGAAATCGTGTCCGTCCACCGTGAGGACGTTCCAGCCCCAGGCCTCGTACTTCATGGCCACGTTCTCCGTGTCGACCTCGTCCACACGGGTCGAGAGCTGCACGTTGTTCGCGTCGTAGAACATGATGAGGTTCGACAGGCCGAGATGCCCCGCAATGCGGCCCACGCCCTGCGAAATCTCCTCCTCCACTCCGCCGTCCGAGATGTAGGCATAGGTACGGTGCGCCGTCCACTCACCGAAGCGGGCCGCGAGGAAGCGTTCGGCAATCGCCGCGCCGAGCGCCATGGCATGGCCCTGGCCCAGCGGCCCGGAGGTATTCTCCACGCCGCGCATCACATCCACCTCCGGATGTCCGGGGGTCACGCTGCCCCACTGGCGCAGCGATTCCAGATCCTCGACCGTATAGTGGCCCGCCAGCGCCAGCGTCGCATAGAGCATCGGCGACATGTGACCGGGGTCGAGGAAGAAACGGTCGCGGAAAGGAGCGTCCATCCGTTCCGGATCATAGCGCAGGAACTCCGAGTAGAGCAACGCCACGAAGTCGGCGCCGCCCATGGCACCGCCCGGATGGCCCGACTTGGCCTTCTCGACCATGGCCGCCGCCAGGATGCGTATGTTGTCGGCCGCCCGCGAAAGTTTGGATTTTGCAGACATACGATTTCGGTTAGTTCGGTTAGATTGTTTTTCCGTCTACGAAGATATACATTTCCGCGCTCATCCCACCTGTCGGAGGGCCGAAAAATTCGCTTTTTCGACTTTTTCCTTCGCATAGGGGAGCGTCACGACAAAACGGCGCGTATCGGTCGAGGGGAGTTCGTACATCGTATCGAGCATCACCGCCTCGCAGATCGAACGCAAGCCGCGGGCGCCGAGCTTGAACTCCACCGCCTTGTCCACGATGTAGTCGAGCACGTCGTCGTCGAACGAGAGCTCCACGCCGTCCAGTTCGAAGAGCCGCTTGTACTGCCGCACGATGGCGTTGCGCGGTTCGGTAAGAATCGAACGCAGCGCCTCGCGGGAGAGCGGCTCCATCGATGCGAGGACCGGCAGACGGCCCACCAGTTCGGGAATCAGCCCGTAGGTCTTCAGATCCTGCGGCGCGATATAGCGCATCAGGTTGTCGCGCTCCACGCGGCCGGCTCCCTCCGAACGTCCGTAACCCACGGCCCTCGTATTGAGCCGCCGGGCGATCTGACGCTCGATACCGTCGAAGGCACCGCCGCAGATGAAGAGTATGTTGCGCGTGTCGACCCGGATGAACTTCTGATCGGGATGCTTGCGCCCGCCCTGCGGCGGCACGTTGACCGTGGTCCCCTCCAGAATCTTCAGCAGAGCCTGCTGCACCCCTTCGCCCGAGACGTCGCGCGTGATGGAGGGGTTGTCGCTCTTGCGGGCGATCTTGTCTATCTCGTCGATGAAGACGATGCCCCGCTCGGCCCGCGCCACGTCGTAGTCTGCCACCTGCAGCAGCCGCGTAAGGATGCTCTCCACATCCTCGCCCACGTATCCGGCCTCGGTGAGCACCGTGGCGTCGACAATGGTGAAGGGGACCTTCAGCAGCCGGGCGATGGTCCGCGCCAGGAGCGTCTTGCCCGTACCCGTGGGGCCCACCAGCACGATATTAGACTTGTCGATCTCGACATCCTCCTCCTTCGGGTCGTACATGAGACGCTTGTAGTGGTTGTAGACCGCCACCGACATGCAGCGCTTGGCCGCCTCCTGCCCGATGACGTACTGGTCGAGGAAGGCCTTGATTTCGGCCGGTTTGAGCAGTTCGTCCCGCGTCAGTCGCGGGGCCTCGGAGCGCTCCTCGCGCAGCAGCCCGTTGTCGGAGATGATGCGGTAGCCGTTCTCTATGCACTCGTTGCAGATGCAGGCGCCGTCGGCGCCGGTGAACATCACCGCCACCTCAGAGCGGCGCTTGCCGCAGAAGAGACAGCGGTCCGTCCGCTTCGGAGTCTCGCCGCCCCGGTTTCGCGTATCCTGTGCCATTGCGCTATCCCTTCCTGCGTTTGGAGAGCACCTCGTCGATCAGACCGTAGGCCTTCGCCTCCTCTGCCGAGAGCCAGTAGTCGCGGTCGGCATCCTTCTCGATCTTCTTCATGCTCGCGCCCGTATGCTGCGCCAGGATGGCATAGAGCTCGCGTCGCGTGCGGAGTATCTCGCGGGCCGTAATCTCGATATCCGACGCCTGGCCCTGCACCCCGCCCAGCGGCTGGTGTATCATCACCCGCGAATGGGGCAGCGCCGAGCGCTTGCCGGCCGCACCGGCGGCCAGCAGCACGGCGCCCATCGAGGCGGCGAGTCCCGTGCAGATGGTCGCCACGTCGGGCGAGACGAGCTGCATCGTATCGTAGATGCCCAGGCCGGCCGATACCGACCCGCCCGGCGAGTTGATGTAGATCTGGATATCCTTCTCGGGGTCCACCGACTCGAGAAAGAGCAGCTGCGCCTGGACGATGTTCGCCGCGTCGTCGCCGATCGGCGCTCCGAGGAAGATGATGCGGTCCATCATGAGACGCGAGAAGACATCCATCGCCGCCACGTTCAGCTGGCGCTCCTCGATGATCGTCGGAGAGACGTAGGAGGCCACGGCGGCACGGTAGTCGTGCAGACGGAGCGAACCGATGCCGCGATGCAGACGGGCGTAACGTTCGAATTCAGTTTCGGACATGGGTATGGGTTTATGGGTTCGACAAAAACGAGAACTCTGTGGCCGATTGCAAAAATCGAACCCACAGAGTTCGCGCCTTCTCCCGGAATCGGCGGGGCCTACTGCTCGCGGGCCAGTTTGGCGAAATCCTCGGCCGAAACCGACTTCTCGGTCACCTTGATCTTCGACTTCACATCCTCCACGACCTTCTGTTCGTAGAGCTTCTCGTAGATCGATCGCGACTGCTCCTTGTCGTCGAGAATCCGGCGGACATAACCCTCGAGCATCTCGTCGGGCACCGACGGCATGCCGTACTGGGCGAACTGCGCACGGGCCAGCTCACGAGCCTCGGATTCGGCCTCCTCCTTCGTGACGGCGAGCTTGTCCTCGGCGATGAAGTGCTTCTGCAGGTAGTTCCACGTGAACATCTTGAGGAACTGCGCAAAATCCTTCTCGATCTCCTCCATCGTGAACTTGCCCTCGTTGATGGTGTGGAGCCAGCGCTTGAGGAAGGCCTCGGGCATCTTCAGGTCGGCCTTGCGGAGCAGGTAGTCGCGCAGCTGGAGCGTGAAGAGGAAATCGCTCTCACGACGCAGTTCACGGGCGATCTCGCCGTCCACGTAGGCGTCGAGTTCGGCCTCCGACTTCACGTTGCCGGCCGGGAAGGCCATCTTGAAGAACTCCTCGTTGAGCTCGGGCTCGGCAAACCGGCGGATCTTCACGATCTCGAGCGTGAACCGGGGATTGATCTTCTCCAGTTCCGGCTCCTTCACGCCGAGCACGGCGGCCCGCTGTGCGGGGGTCTTGTAGAGGGTCGTCACGTCGACCTCGAGCTTGTCGCCCGGTTTCTTGCCGATGAAGGGCTTGCGCTCCTCCTCGCTCATCGACACCAGACCCACGTAGGCATCCTCGACCTGCATCTCGCCGTTGTCGAGCTTCACGTTCAGCGCCTCGTCCGAAGCGACTTCGTCGGCGTCGACCAGACGGCCGTAGCGGCGCAGGAAGTTGGCCCGGTAGTCGTCGTGCATCTTCTGCTCGACCTTGATCTTATTATAGGTCAGCTTGTCCTTGTCCGAGAGCTCGAGTTCGATTTTGGGAGCCTCGCCGATCTCGAAGACGAACTCGAACTCGGTGCCGTTGTCGAAGTCGAAGGCGCCCTGCTCCTCCGACGGAATCACGTCGCCGAGGTAGTCGATACCCTCCTTCTGCAAGTACTCGAACACGGCGTTCGAAGCCGTCCGGTAGGACTGCTCGGCGAGCACGCCCTTGCCGTACATTTTCTTCACGATGCCCATGGGTACCATGCCCGGACGGAATCCCGGGATGTTGGCCTTGCGCCGATAGGTGCGGAGCTCCTTCTCGACGGCTTCGCCGTAGTCCTGCTCGCCCACCGTAACGCGGATGAGCGACGTGTTCTGTTCGCGCTGTTCTCTTGCGATATTCATAGGATACTTGTCTATTTAGTTTCTTCAGGAAATCGGAGTGCAAAGATAGTCATTTAAGGGACAACGGCAATGCGGAGCCGGCATTTATTTTCACCGGAGCCGCCGCCCGCGCCCCGGACGCGGCTATTCCGCGTCGAGCCAGCCGCGCAACGTCGCCAGCGCCTCGCGACGCATGGAGTCGGGCAGCGTGGCTATCCGCGTGAGGTGGCTGCCGCCCGGCTCGACGTAGAGACACAGGTTGCGCTTCCCGGGCGTCGCCGCCCACGCCGCACCCGGAGCCGTCCAGGGGTCGTCGCCGCCGTAGACGAGCATCATGCGCGGGTCGTTGCGCTTCAGATAGCGCGTGATCTTGCGGCAGAGCCCCTTCGAGAAGCGCGTGCGCCGCAACTCCTCGGGCAGGAAGATCCGGCGCAGGTAATCGTCGGTGCTCTCGATCGAGGCGTACCCGCGGAAAGGTTCGAGATCGTAGGGATAGTAGCCCAGTTCGCGGGCCGCCTGCACGAAGAAGGGGGTCAGCGGTCCCTCGGCCGCGAAGTATTCGGGGCCCGAGACGGAGACGAAGTGGTCGAAGAGTTCGCGGTCTGCGGCTCCGGACGACGGTATCCGGTCGGGCTCCAGGCCCCACTGCCAGAACGAGAAGGCGTACTCGAGCACGCAATAGTCGTAGATCTCCTCCACGGGCAGGCGGAACTCCAGCCCCTTCGCGGCGCAACGGGCCCGGAATTCGGGCATCAGCCGCTCCTTGCGGCGGAAGAGTTCGGTCTGGAAGCCGCGTACCGCCTCGCGTTCGGCCGGCGTGGCGACACGGGCGAGGAAGGGGCCGAAGCGCGGATCCTCACGCGCGGTGCAGAGCGGACCCACGTAGGGGACGTAGATGTCGACGTCGTCGGGATAGTAGGCGGCATAGAGCATGGTGGTCGTCCCGCCCTTGCTCACGCCCGTGGCTATCCACTTGCCCCCGTAGAGCTCGCCGAAGAGCGTGCGGATGCGGTGCAGGTCGTGGGCCGAATTCTCGGCCGTCAGATAGCGCCAGTCGCACGGTTCGGGGGTCGAACGGTCGAAATAGCGGTGTTCGACGAAGAGGATGTTCGCGTCGAAGTAGGCCGAGAGCTCGTCGCGGTATTTCTCGCGAAGGGCGAGGTTGGCGTCGTAACCCTGCGTGACGAGCACCGTCGGACGGTCCCAGCCCACGTGCATCACCACCACGCGCTGGCGGAAGGTGCCCCGTTCGGGCCGGCGCGGATCGACGGGCTGCGTGAGCATTACCTCGAATTTGGCCTCGTAGGGGCCGGCTGGCAGCGCCTTCGTCTCGCATACGCCTTCGAGCGCTGCGATCCGGCGCTCGATCTCCCCGACCGGCTCGGTCGCCGAAGCGACACGGAGGAGGAAAAAGGCGGCGAGAAGCAGAGAGAGTCTTTTCAGCATCATGGGCTTTGTCGTTTACGGATACGGATCGTTCCGGGCGACAAAGATAGCACGCGGCGCCCAGATAACCAAACGCCGCGGCCGTCCGTCCGGCGGGGGAGCACAAATCGCCGCATACCGCGTTGCGATTTGCGGGGGAATACGTATCTTTGTGCGACCTTGCGCATGGCCCCGCCGCCATGCCGAACACCGACAAGCAACGATGAACATGCGACTCTTTACGCTTCTGCTCTCCGCCCTGCTCTGCTGCACGGCCTGCGGTTCCCGGAACCTGCGCGGCAACACGGAGGGTCAGGCCGGAACGGCGCAGCCCGGAGAACGCCTGCCCGACCGCTACACCTATACGGTCGTGCGCTCCTACCCCCACTCCGTCGAGAGCTACACGCAGGGGCTGCAGTACACCGACGGCGCCCTGTGGGAGAGCACCGGCGAATACGGCCGCTCGGTACTCCAGCGTCTCGACCTGGAACGGGGAACGTCCGAAGTGATGGTCCGGCTCCCCGACTCAGAGTTCGGCGAAGGGCTCACGCTGCTGGGCGACAGCGTCTATCTGCTCACATGGCTGAACAATACGGCCCACCTCTACGACCGCAGGAACTTCCTGCCGCTCGGCGATTTCCGCTATCCGGGCGAGGGATGGGGCCTCACCACCGACGGCCGACGGCTCTACATGAGCGACGGCACCGACCGCATCCGCGTGCTCGACCCCGCGACCTTCACCCGCACGGGAGACATTCCGGTGACGTGCGAAGGCGAACCCGTCAGACTGCTCAACGAGCTGGAGTGGATCGACGGGCGCATCTGGGCCAACGTCTACACCACCGACATCATCCTCGTGATCGACCCCGCCACAGGAGCGGCCGAAGGCATCGTCGACCTCACGGGGCTGCTGCCCGACGCGGAGCGCACGCCGCTGACCGACGTACTGAACGGCATCGCCTACGACAAGGAGGGCGGCCGGATCTTCGTCACGGGGAAACGGTGGCCGAAGATCTACGAAATCGAACCCGTGAAACTGTAACCTGAACCTGCCATGGAGAACCGGGAAAGACTCCTGCGCGAAGCGCTCGGACAGCGCATCCTCGTGCTCGACGGCGGACTGGGCACGATGATCCAGCGCCACGGACTCGACGAAGAGGGATATCGCGGCGAGCGCTTCGCCGCATGGGAGCGCGAACTGAAAGGGTGCAACGACCTGCTCTGTCTCACGCGGCCCGACCTCATACGTGCCATCCACGAGGAGTACCTCGATGCCGGCGCGGATATCGTCACGACCGACAGCTTCAATGCCAACGCCCTCTCGCTCGCCGACTACGGCCTGCAGGGGCATGCATACGAGATCAACCGCACGGCGGCCGCGCTCGCCCGCGCCGCCGCCGACACGCATACGGCCCGCGACCCGCAGAAGCCCCGCTTCGTCGGCGGCTCGATGGGGCCCACGAGCCACACGCTCTCGCTCTCGTCCGATGTCGAATCACCCGCCGCCCGCGACGTCTCGTTCGCGGAGCTGACCGCCGCATACCGCGAACAGGCCCGCGGCCTCATCGACGGCGGCGTCGACCTCGTGATGCTCGAAACCTTCTTCGACACGCTCAACGCCAAGGCGGCGCTCTTCGCACTCGAGGAGCTCTTCGCCGAACGGGGCCGGCGGCTGCCCGTCATCGTCTCGGGGACGCTCACCCCTTCGGGTCGCACACTCTCGGGACAGACCGTCGAGGCCTTCTACGCCTCGGTGGCCCATGCCGAACCGCTCGCCGTAAGCCTCAACTGCTCGTTCGGCGCACGGGCGCTGCTGCCCCACCTCGAACGGCTCGCGGCCGTGGCCGAGACCCGCGTGGCTGTCTACCCCAACGCCGGGCTGCCGAATCTCATGGGCGGCTACGACGAAACGCCCGAGGCCTTTGCCGGCGAAGTGGCCGAATACATGCGCCGCGGGCTGGTGAATATCGTGGGAGGATGCTGCGGCACGACGCCCGACCACATCGCCTGCCTGGCCCGCACGGTCGGAGCGTTCGCCCCGCGGCCCCTGCCCGAACGGTCGCACACGACGGTACTCGCCGGGCTGGAGCCGCTGCGCATCGTCCCCGAAGCGAACTTCATCAACGTCGGAGAGCGGACCAACGTCGCCGGCTCGGCCCGCTTCGCACGGCTGATCCGAGAAGAGCGCTTCGACGAGGCGGTCGCCGTGGCCCGCACCCAGGTCGAGGCGGGCGCCCAGGTAATCGATGTCTGCATGGACGACGGCCTCATCGACGGCACGGCGGCCATGCGCACCTTCCTCAATCTCGCGGCGGCCGATCCCGAGGTGGCCCGCGTACCGGTGATGCTCGACTCGTCGAAATGGGAGGTGCTCGAGGCGGGCCTGCAGTGCGTGCAGGGGCGCGGCATCGTCAACTCCATATCGCTCAAGGAGGGCGAGGCCGAGTTTCTGCGCCGTGCGGAGCTCGTCCGACGCTACGGCGCCGCCGCCGTGGTGATGCTCTTCGACGAGGAGGGCCAGGCCGATACGCGCGACCGCAAGATCGCCGTGGCGCGCCGCGCCTACGGCCTGCTCACGGAACACGGATTCCCGGCCGAAGCCATCGTCTTCGACCCCAACGTGCTGGCCGTCGCCACGGGTATCGAGGGGCACGACCGGTACGCGCTCGACTTCATCGAGGCGGTGCGCTGGATCAAGGAGCACCTGCCCGGAGTCAAGGTATCGGGCGGCATTTCGAACCTGTCGTTCGCCTTCCGCGGCAACAACGCCGTACGCGAGGCGCTGCACGCGGCGCTGCTCTATCACGCCATCCGGGCCGGACTCGACATGGGCATCGTCAATCCGCAGCTGCCCAAGGTATACGGCGACATCGAGCCCGAACTGCTCGAACGGGCCGAAGATGTCGTGCTGTGCCGGCGTCCGGACGCCGCGGAGCGGCTTACGGAGTATGCCCGCCGGGCGACGGAGAGACCCGTCGCACAGAAAACCGCCGGGGAGCAAAGCACGGGGAGCCTCGCCGAGCGTATGGAACGCGCATTGGTGCGGGGCGAGGAGGAGCACGCGGCCGACGACGCCCTCGAAGGACTGCGCTCGCTCGGTTCGCCGATGGCCGTCATCGAGAAGCTGCTCATGCCCGCCATGGAGCGGGTGGGCGAACTCTTCGGCTCGGGACAGATGTTCCTGCCCCAGGTAGTGAAGAGCGCCCGTGTGATGAAACGCGCCGTAGCGGCCCTCGCCCCCCATATGACCGAGGACAATCCGGCGGAGAAGGGAGGCCGCACGGCCGGCCGCATACTGATCGCAACCGTGAAGGGCGACGTGCACGACATCGGCAAGAACATAGTCTCGGTGGTCATGTCGTGCAACGGATACGAGATACGCGACCTCGGCGTGATGGTCGAGGCGCACCGCATAGCCGAGGAGGCCCGGACGTGGGGTGCCGACGCCATCGGCCTGAGCGGACTGATCACCCCCTCGCTCGAGGAGATGACCGGCGTCTGCCGCGAACTGCAGCGACGCGGGATGCGCATCCCGGTGCTCATCGGCGGCGCCACCACCTCCGCGCTGCATACGGCCGTGAAGATCGCCCCCGAATACGACGGACCGGTCATCCATACGACCGACGCCAGCCGCAACATCGCCATTCTCGCCCGCCTCTTCGGGCCAGACCGCGAGACCTATCTGGCCGAGGTGCGGACCGGACAGCAACGGCTGCGCGAGGAGTACGAACGGCGCGAGGCGGCACGCACGCTCCTGCCGCTGGACGAAGCGCGACGCGAAAGGCGGGAGAAGCCCCGCGCCGAGGTCGTCGCACCGGCCCATACGGGGCGGCTCGTCTTCCCCGACTTCGACGTGGAGGACGTCGAGGCGCTCATCGACTGGAACTTCTTCTTCGCGGCCTGGGGTATCAAGGGTCACTACCCCGAACTGCTCGACCATCCCGAAAAGGGAGGCGAAGCCCGCAGGCTGCTCGACGACGCCCGGGCGCTGCTGAGGCGCATCGCCGCCGAACGGCTGCTCACGCTGCAGGCCGTGGTCGCCATTCTTCCGGCCCACAGCGAAGGAGACGACATCGTCGTGACCGACACCCGGGGCCGCGAGGTGCGGCTGCCGATGCTGCGCAACCAGACGCGCGGCGCCGAACACCTCGCGCTGAGCGATTTCGTCGCCGCGGAGGGGGACTACATCGGGCTCTTCGCCGCCACAGCGGGAGTAGGACTCGCCGAACTCGCGAAGCGTCTCCGCGAAGAGGGCGACGACTATGGCGCCATCCTGGCCAAACTGCTGGCCGACCGTCTTACGGAGGCCTTCGCCGAACGGCTCCACTCCTTCGTGCGGCGCCAGATGTGGGGCTACGAGACGGGACCCGAGCCGACAGCCGACGACCTGCTGCACGGCCGTTACCGCGGAGTGCGCATGGCGTTCGGATACCCCGCCACACCCGACCATTCGCTCAAGCGCGAACTCTTCGACCTGCTGGGCGTGGAGCGCACGACGCGCATGAGGCTCACCGACCACTGGATGATCGACCCGGGCGAGGCGCTCTGCGGCCTGATGCTCCCCGACGCCCGCTACTTCACGGTCGGCCGCATCGACGACGGACAGCTGCGCGATTACGCCCGCCGCCGCGGCATGGAACCATCGGAGGTGGCCCGAATCATACCGAACAACCTGCCATGAACGTCGTCGGGCTGATACGCGAAGCCGCCGCCGCATCGCGCACGCGCTTCGCCTTCGAACTGCTGCCGCCCCTCAAGGGCGAAGGCAGGGAGGTGGTCTACGATGCCATCGACCCGCTCGCCGAGTTCGATCCGGCCTATATCAACGTGACCTTCCACCGCGAGGGGCTGCGCCGCACGGTACGTGCGGACGGCAGCGTGGAGGAGCACGTCGGACGGCACCGGCCAGGCACGGTGGGCATCTCGGCCGCCATCCGCCACAGGTACGGCGTGGAGACGGTGCCTCATATCATCTGCGGCGGACTGTCGCGCTACGACATCGAGGACGCACTGATCGACATGGATTTTCTCGGTCTGCACAACGTGCTGGCTCTCCGCGGCGACAAGTCGAAGAGCGAGGAGCGCTTCACGCCCCATCCGCAGGGGCACGCCCACGCCGCCGACCTCGTGCGGCAGATCGCCGCGATGAACCGCGGCGAATACGTCGACGGCGGAGCGGCCGGCCACCGCACCCGTTTCTCGATCGGCGTGGCGGGCTATCCCGAGAAGCATCTGGACGCCCCCGACGCCGACGAGGACCTGCGCCGGCTCAGGGAGAAGACGGAGGCGGGGGCCGACTATATCGTCACGCAGATGTTCTTCGACAACGGCCGCTACTTCGACTTCGTACGCCGGTGCCGCGCGGCGGGCATCGACCGGCCGATCATCCCGGGCATCAAGCCGCTGGCGGCACTGCGTCATCTCGAGGGGCTGCCCGCCCTCTTCGGCATCACGATACCCGACGAACTGCGCCGCGAAGCGCTGGCCTACCCCGACCGCATCCGCGAGGTGGGAATCGAATGGGCCACGGCGCAGGCGCTCGAGCTGAAACGGGCCGGCGTGCCGGTCATACATTTCTATACGATGGGGCGCACGGACAACATCCGCCGCATCGCACAAAAGGTATTCTGACGATGGACGAACCCCGCATCAGCCTCAGCGGCACGGAAACCGGCGATATTTCGCCGGTCACCCCCGTCGAGCTCCGCCGCCGGCTGCATCGCCGCCCCGAACTCTCGTTCGCCGAGGAGGAGACGGCAGCCTGCATCGAGCGGCAGCTCGCCGCGGCGGACATTCCGAGCCGCCGCGTGGCCCGCACGGGTGTGCTGGCCCGCATCGAGGGGTCCGGCGACCTGCGCCGGGCCGTCGTGCTGCGGGCCGACATCGACGCGCTGCCCATCCGCGAGCAGAGCGACGTGGCGTGGCGGTCGGAGCACGACGGAGTGATGCACGCCTGCGGCCACGACATGCATGCCGCCATACTCTACGGCACGCTGCTGCGGCTTGCCGCCGACCGCTCCTTCGAGGGGACGCTCTTCGGGCTCTTCCAGCCCGGCGAGGAGTGCAATCCGGGCGGCGCCTCGCTCGTGCTGGCCGAGGAGCCCTTCGCCGGTTACGAGGTGCGGGCCGTCGTGGGCGAACACGTGGAACCCGATCTCGAGGTGGGCACCTTCGGTTTCCGCCCGGGCCGCTACATGGCCGCGAACGACGAGCTGCGCTTCACGCTCCGCGGCCGCGGAGGCCACGGAGCCCTGCGCGGCGAGCTCCGCGATCCGGTGGCGGCCGCCGCCACGCTGATCACGGCGCTGCTGGAGCTCAACACGCCCGAGCGCGTCCTCTCGATCGGCCGCGTCGAAGCGGCGGGAACCACGAACGTCATACCCGACGAGGTGCGGCTCGAGGGGACCATGCGTCTCTTCGGCGAACGGGAGCGGGACGAAGCCGAAGGGCTCGTCGCCCGTATCGTACGCGACAACGACCTCCGCCACGGCACACGCACCCGGATGCGCGCAAGCCGCGGTTACCCGTGCGTGACGAACGACCCCGCGCTGACCGGCTGCGCCGAAAGAGTGGCCCGTGAACTGGGCTACCGCACCGTAGAGCTGCCGCTGCGCACGACGGCCGAGGATTTCGGCTTCTACGGCACCCGCTACCCCGCCCTCTTCTACCGGCTGGGGGTAGGCGCCGCCGCGGGACACACCCATACCTCCCGCTTCAACCCCGACGAAGGGGCCATCGAACCGGGCATCGGCTTCATGACGACCCTCGCCCGACAACTGCTGAAGAGATGACAAACAGAAAGAGAGAACAACAGGAACGACGGACCGAGGGCCGCAGGAACCGGCCCGTCGACCGCAAGACACTCGTCGCGAATCTGTTTCGCGAACATCCCAACAACCGCTTCTCGCTCAAGACCCTTGCCTCTCTCACGGGCGGCGCCTCGAAGGAGGGACGCCGGGAAACGGGCGCGGCCGTCGAGGCGCTCTGCAGCGAGGGGCTCGTCGAGGCGGTCGGCCGCGAGAAGTTCCGCCTCGCGCCGCGCCATCTGCCCCGTTACCGGGGAGAAGCCGAGATGACCTCGCACGGTACGCTCTTCGTGCGCTGCCCCGATCTGGAGAACGACCTGCGCATCGGCACCGAGCGCACGAACCACGCCCTGAACGGCGATATCGTGGAGGCGGTCATCACCCGCACCGGCCGCGACGGCACGCCCGAGGGCGAGGTGGTGCGCATCGTCGAACGCTGCCGCAAACCCTACGTCGGCATCGCCGAGGTGGGTCCCCACCAGATCTTCGTCCACTGCAATCCGCGCCGCATACCGGTGGACATATTCCTGCCGAAACAGGCGAACCCCGAGGTACGCGACGGCGAGAAGGTCGCCGTACGCATCGCCGACTGGGCGCCCGGAAGCCGCTGCCCGACGGGCGAACTGATCGAGGTGCTGGGCGAGGCGGGAGCCAACGACACCGAGATGCACGCCATTCTGGCCGAATACGACCTGCCCTACCGCTTCGAGACGGAAGTGGAGCGTGCGGCGGCCGCAATCGACGGCCGCATCACGGAACAGGACTACGCCGAACGGCGCGACTTCCGCACCGTCACCACCTTCACGGTGGACCCGGCCGATGCCAAGGATTTCGACGACGCCCTCTCGATACGCCGCGTGAAGGAGGGTGTCTGGGAGGTGGGTGTCCACATCGCCGACGTGACCCACTACGTGAAGCCCCACAGCATCATCGACCGCGAAGCCGAGGCCCGCGGCACTTCGGTCTACCTGGTGGACCGCACCGTACCGATGCTGCCCGAACGGCTCTCGAACGAGCTCTGTTCGCTGCGTCCCCACGAGGAGAGCCTCTGCTTCTCGGCGGTCTTCACCCTCAACGAACAGCTCGAACTGCTCGACGAATGGTTCGGCCGCACGGTCATCTACTCCGACCGCCGCTTCACCTACGCCGAGGCTCAGGAGGTGATCGAGAGCGGACACGGCGACTTCGCCGCGGAACTCGCGGTGCTCAACCGCCTGGCACAGGGGCTGCGCCGCGACCGGTTCCGCCACGGAGCCATCGCCTTCGAACGCGAAGAGGTCCGCTTCGTGCTCGACTCCGAGGGACGGCCCCTGGGGGTTGAACTCAAGGAGCAGAAGGAGGCCAACATGATGATCGAGGAGTTCATGCTGCTGGCCAACCGCCGCGTGGCGGAGTTCTGCGCCCACCGCCGTTCGCCCAAGGGGCGCGCCGTACCCCGCACGATGGTCTTCCGCGTGCACGACAAGCCCAACGAGGAGAAGCTCGAACGCTTCCGCTCGTTCATCCTCCGCTTCGGCCACGTCTTCAAGGCGGCGCAGGGACGGGCCGTGGCACGCGAAATGAACAAGCTGATGTCTGCCGTGAAGGGACGCGCCGAGGAGAACGTGGTCTCGACGCTCGCCGTGCGCGCGATGGCCAAGGCCTGCTACACGACCGACAACATCGGCCATTACGGTCTCGCCTTCCCCTACTACACCCACTTCACCTCGCCCATCCGCCGCTACCCCGACATGATGGTGCACCGTCTGCTGGCACGCTACCTCGCGGGCGGCAAATCGGCCGAACGCGGACCGCTTGAGGAGCTCTGCGCCCACGCCTCGGAGCGCGAAATCGTGGCGGCCGAAGCCGAACGCGCCTCGATCAAGTACAAGATGGTCGAATACATGAAGGAGCATCTCGGCGAGGAGTTCGCGGGCCACGTATCGGGACTCTCCGAACGGGGCGTATTCGTCGAGGTGGACGACACCCACATCGAGGGCATGGCTCCGATGCGCGACATCGTGGGCGACTTCTACCAGTTCGACGACCGCGCCTACGAGGCGGTAGGCATGCGCACGGGGCGTCGCCTCACGCTGGGCGACGCGGTGCGCGTACGGGTGAAGCGCACCGACCTGATGAGGCGCCAGCTCGATTTCGTGCTGCTGCCCCCCGACGGGGAGACCGAACCGCTTGCCGCGAAACTGGAGCGCGGCGGACGTTCGCGTTCCGCCCGCGGAGATCGCAGGAGAAGACGGTAATGCCCCCCGCAGGAGGCGTCCCGGCAGAAAAAGCGTCCCGGCGACATCTGTCGCCGGGACGCTCGCCTTACACGGCATGCCGTCTCCTACCGGTGCTCGGGACGCAGCAGGTCGAGTACCGTCTTCACCGGCGAGAAGGTCGTGCCGGGGACCTCGACGAAGAGGGTGTTCCACTTCGCCATGGCACCGTTCCAGAGACCGGGCAGCTCGAGCGCCCGCAGCGGACGGCCGTCGCTCGACTTGGAGGAGATGAAGCCCGTATCGGGATCGACGTAGCGGCGCAGGTCAAAACGGCCGCCGCGGACCGTGCGCAGGCCACAGACCAGGTCCACCGGATTGAAGTAGGCGGCACCGGCCATGAGCCCCTTGTCTTCGGGTGCGATCTGGCTCGATTCGGCAATCTGGAGCGATTCCGTACCGTCGGGTTCCGCCACCCAGAAGGGGCCGCCGCCCGGTTCGCCCTCGTTGCGTACCATGCCGCAGACGCGGAGCGGCCGGTCGAGCAGCGAGCGCAGCAGCGCCGCGTCGCAGCCGGCGGGAAGACGCATGCCCAGCCGCTCGCGGATGAAGCGGGCCGCCTCATCGGCCGCCCCCGGCCGCTCCTCGTCGAGCGCGCGCAGATGGGCAAAGACTCCGGACTGCACGTCGAGCAGCACGCCGGCCAGCACCCGTTTCCAACGCAGCGTGTCGCCTCGGCGGGCATCGGTCGTGACATTGTCGATGTTCTTGATGAAGACCAGATCGGCGTCGATTTCGTTCAGGTTCTCGATCAGCGCGCCGTGGCCCGCCGGACGGAAGAGCAGCTCACCGTCCGCCGTACGGAAGGGGGTGTTGTCGGGATTGACCGCCAGAGTGTCGGTCGAGGGCTTCTGCACCGAATAGGAGAGTTCGTAACGCACGCCGAAACGCTCTCCGTAGCGGGGCGCCCGCTCGGCGAGCAGAGCACGGAACTCCGCCATGTGCTCGGGCGAAACGGTGAAGTGTATCCGCACCGTACCGTCCGAAGCGGCATACTCGGCCCCTTCGACCAGATGCTCCTCGGCGGCCTTGCGCGCCCCGTCGGGATAGGCATGGAAGGTGACCAGTCCCTTGGGCTTCGAGCCGTAGCCGAGGCCGCGGTTGACGATGGCGTCGACCTTCGCGCGGTCGTCGGCCCCGTCGGGCAGCAGCGAACGCAGTTCGGGCCAGAAGGCGAAGTGCGGCAGTTCGGCCAGCAGACGCTCGATACCCGCGCCGCGGCGCCCCTCGTTCAGAAATTCGTAGAGTTCCTTGAACATGCGGGTCGCCGCGCCCGACGCGGGAACGAATTTCACGATGCGCAGCGCCGCGGCCGCCTGCCCGTAACGTGCGGCGGCGGCTTCGGCCTCGGCCTCGGAGAGGACGAGCACCCCGTCGCCCGCGGCGGCCGGGCGGACCACACGAAGAGGAGAGAATCCGCGTCGGAAACGGTCGAGCTGAAGCTGCACGGCCTCCTCGGTCAGGCCGTGCTCCCGGATGCGGGACAAATCGGTAGCATTGAACATAAGGTTATGGTGTTGGTTGTTCGGTCTCGGCAATTCTCTGTAAAACTACCGAAAATTTTCTAACTTTGCAATCATGATACGGGAATTTCACAACCTGTCGCTCCGTACGCGCAACAGTTTCGGCGTCGAGCAGCGGGCCGCACGGCTTGTCGAGTTCGAAAGCGAGGAGGAGTTGCGCTCGCTCTTCGCCGACGGCGCGCCGGAACGGTGGGCGGTGCTCTCGGGCGGCAACAACATCCTCTTCACGCACGACTACGAAGGGACGCTCCTCACCCCCGCGGCGCGCGGCATACGTCCGTTGGAAACGGGGCCGGAGTACGTGCGCGTCGAAGCCGACGCGGGCGTCGAATGGGACGACCTGGCGGCCTGGGCCGCCGGAGAGGGGCTGTGGGGCATCGAGAATCTCTCGTTCATTCCCGGCAAGGCGGGCGCCGCTCCCGTACAGAATATCGGAGCCTACGGCTGCGAAGCGAAGGAGGTGATCGAATCGGTGCGCATGTTCTGTCCCGAAACGGGCAACTTCCTCTGTCTGGCAGGCGCGCACTGCGGCTTCGGCTACCGCGACAGTCTCTTCAAGCGGGATCTCCGCGGACGGGTCGTCATCACGGCCGTCACCCTCCGTCTGGGACGCACGCCCCGGCCCCGCCTGGGCTACGGCGATCTGGCCCGCGAGGTGGCCGCACGGGGCGAGGCCACACCCGCCAACATCCGCGATGCGGTGGGAGCCATCCGTCGCTCGAAGTTGCCCGATCCCGCCGTCACGGGCAATGCGGGGAGTTTCTTCCGCAATCCGGTGGTCACAGACGACGAAGCGGAGCGGCTCCGAGAACGCTATCCCGACATGCCGGTCTACCCGACCGTCGAACCCGGCCGGACGAAGCTCGCCGCGGGGTGGTTGATCGACCGGGCCGGCTATCGCGGCTACCGCGAGGGACACGTCGGCGTGCACGACCGTCAGGCCCTCGTGCTGGTGAACCACGGCGGCGCCACCGGCGAGGAGGTGCTGGCCCTGGCCCGCCGCATACAACGGAGCGTATACGACCGCTTCGGCGTCGCGCTCGACACCGAAGTGAATATCATGTAACGAAAAATGACGATGACCCTATCGGAAGGTTTCCGGCGCCACGTCGCCGAAAAGGGACTCTTCGACCACAACGACCGTATCCTGCTCACCGTATCGGGCGGCGTCGACTCGATGGTCATGCTCGCTCTCTTCGTCGAGGCGGGCTACAGCGTCGGCGTAGCCCACTGCAATTTCCAGCTGCGCGGCGCCGAAAGCGAGGAGGACGAGGAGCTCGTGCAGCGCGAGGCCGAGCGCTACGGCGTGCCGCACTACAACCGTCGTTTCGAAACGACGGCCGAGATGGAGCGCACGGGCGAATCGATGGAGATGGCCGCCCGGCGGCTCCGCTACGCCTGGTTCGACGAACTGTGCCGCACCGAGGGCTACACGAAGGTGGCCATCGCCCACCACGCCGACGACTCGATCGAGACCTTCTTCATCAACCTGCTGCGCGGCACGGGGCTGCGCGGACTCACGGGCATTACGGTCGAGCGGGGCAAGGTGGTGCGTCCGCTGATGTTCGCCGCCCGCAAGGAGATCGTGGAGTATGCCGTGGCGCACCATATCCCCTTCCGGGAGGATTCGTCGAACCGCTCGACCAAGTACCTCCGCAACAAGATCCGGCTGGGGCTCATCCCCCGCATCCGCGAGATCAACCCCAAATTCACCCAGGTGATGCGCCGCAATCTCGAACGTCTCACCGACGCCCAGCTCTTCGTGGACCGTTGCATCGACCGCATCCGCCGCGACGCCATAAGCTCCGAAGGGGGCATCGACACGCTCCGCATAGACCGCATCGGCAGCGATTTCCCGCGCGATCTGGTCATCTACGAACTGCTCAGCACCGCCTACGGATTCAAGGGCGACGTCGTGGATTCGCTCTGCCACGCCCTCGACACGGGAACCGTCGGCCGCCGCTTCCACTCGCGCGACTATACCGCCACCGTGGACCGCGGCACAATCGTCGTCGCCCGCACCGACGACGACGATCCGTGCGAGGTCACCGTACCCGAAGGTGCGCTGCGCAGCTACTGCGGCAATGCGGTGCTCTATTACGAGCGGTGCGACATCGACGCCGTCACTCGCTTCGACCTGCCCGAGCAGTTCGCCCTGCTCGACGCCGACCTGCTCCGCTGGCCCCTCGTACTGCGGCGCTGGCGCGAGGGCGACACCTTCGTCCCCTTCGGCATGACGGGACACAAGAAGGTGAGCGACTATCTGGTCGACTGCAAGGTTCCGCTGCCCGAAAAACGGCGGCAGTTCGTCCTGCTCTCCGGCGGGGAGATAGTGTGGCTCGTCGGCCGCCGTATCGACGACCGCTACCGTCTCACGTCCGGCACCGAGAACGTGCTGCGCATCAGCAAGGAGATCATCTGACCATGGCGAAATCGACCCTTCGTTTCCGGGATTCGGCCTCCGCATGCGAACGGCTCGCCGCCGAAATCACCGCCCGCCGCTTCGCCCCGCTCTACCTGCTCATGGGCGAGGAGGGCTACTTCATCGACCTGCTGGCCGACCTGCTGGCCGGCACCGTACTCGACGAGGCGGACCGCGAATTCGGCCAGAACATACTCTACGGCCGCGACACCTCGGCCGAAGAGGTGATCGAACTCTGCCGGCAGCTGCCCATGGCGGGGGACTGCCGCGTGGTCATCGTACGCGAGGCACAGCAGATGCGCGGCATCGAACGGCTTGGAGTCTACGCCCAGAAACCGGCGCCGACAGCCATCCTCGTCATTTGCCACAAGGAGAAGAGCGTCGACAAGCGTTCGACCCTCTACAAGGGGGCCGCGGCCCACGGTGCCGTACTCGAATCGGTCAGACCCCGCGACTACGAAATCGGCCCCTGGCTCGCGGAATTCATCCGCCGCCGCGGTACGGCCATCGACGACAAGGCTCTAGCCATGCTGGTCGAACACCTCGGGACCGACATCGCGAAGATATCCAACGAGCTGGACAAGCTGCTCGTATCGCTCCCCGAGGGGTGCCGGCGCATCACCGACGCCGATATCGAGACCCACATCGGCATCTCGCGCGAATACAACAACTTCGAGCTCTGCCGCGCCCTCCTGCTGCGCGATTCGGCCCGCACGCTCGCCATCGCCGACCACTTCTCCCGCAACCCCCGGGAGTACCCGCTGCTGCTCACCGTCGCAGCGCTCTTCAGCCAGTTCCGCAACCTCTTCCGGCTCAACTACCTGCAATGGCAGGCCCGCCACAAGGGAATCCCCTTCCCCCCCGACGGCGAACTGCTGCGCATCCTGCGGCTCAACAACACCTATGCGCTCAACGAGCTGAAGAGCGCCGTACGCCTCTGGCCCAACCGCACGGTATTCGGCGTGCTGGGGCTCCTGCGCGAGTACGACGCCCGAAGCAAGGGGCAGGGCGGCGGAGGCACCGACGGAGAGCTGCTGCGCGAACTGCTGCTGCGCATCCTCCGGTCATGAACGCCGTCTACATCTACCAGACGATCCACACGCTCCGCGGCACGGCGCTGCTGCCGCACGCCCACGTCCGGGCCCTCGACTCCGCCGCACGCGCCCTATTCGGCCGTCCGTTCGCGCTCCCGGTCGGAGAGTTCGCCGCACGCGTCGGAGCGGTCGCCGGCGAGGCCGGCGGCGGCGACGATCTCTCGTTCTTCGTACGCGCGGAGCTGGCGCCCGACGGCCGGCTGACGCTCCGGCCCGCAGGCCGCTCGCTCTACCGGGGCCACGACTTGCGGAGCCTCATGCCCGAGGCGCTGCTCTTCACCTACGACCTGCCCTTCGGCGACTACCCCACCTCGGCCTCGGAGGCGTTCGACGCGCTGGCCCGCATCGAGGCGCTCCGGCAGGGAGCACGCTGTCCCCTGCGCCGCGGCTCGGACGGTGCGGTCCGTACGGGCGACGGAGCCCCCCTCTTCGCCGTGCGGGGAGATACCGTCATCACGACCCCCGGCGAACCGGGGGCCGAACGCACGGCAGCGGCAGCCAGCATCGCAGCAGCAGGGCTGCGGCTCGAGGAGCGGCCGCTGGCGGCGTCGGAACTCGCCCGCTGCGACGAACTCTTCTGCTTCGACCACCGCGGTCTCCTCTCCATCTCGCGCTGCGGCGGCATCTCCTATCCCTCTCTTACGGCCGAACGGGTCGCCCGCGCCGCATGCGGCCTGACGGAGGAGTTCCGAAAGATGTAGAAACCGGTCCGACGGCGTGAGGTTACCTTTGCGGCCTCATCGCATCGTCCATGAACCGTTTTCTGTCTCTTTACGCCCTCTGCGCGACGCTTCTGCTCGTCGCCGGGTGGCGTCGCCACCGCACCGAGGTGCGGCGGCTGCGCGACAACCAGGAGGTGCTCGCCTCCGACATCGAACGCTACCGCAACCGGCTCGGCGAAGAGTGCGCCGCCTCGGAGGCCCTGCGGCTCCGCTGCGCTGAATTCGAACGGCTGCGGGCCGACGAGGCCGAACGGCTGCGCCGTCTCGGAGCACGGCTGCGGCGCCTCGAATCCTTCTCGAAGAGCACGCTGCAAAGCGAGGTCGAGGCGGCCGCGCCGCTGCACGGCACCTTACCGCCGGCACGCGACTCGGCCGTCGTGGCGCTCGCCGCTCCGGTGCGCACCTTCCGCTGGCACGACCCCTGGACCGAAATCGAGGGGCGCATCGGCCGCGATTCGGTCCATTGCCGCATACGCAGCCGCGACACGCTGCGCCAGACCGTCTACCGCATACCGCGGCGCTTTCTCTTCATTCGCTGGGGCACCCGGGCGCTGCGGCAGGAGATCGCCTCGTCGAATCCCCATACGCAGATCGTCTACACGGAGTACATACGCCTCGAACGCAGGTAGCGGGAATACCACGCGGAGTCAAAAATTCGCTGTACGGTCTTGTCGTTTTCGGATTGTTGCGTATCTTTGTCCGATATGGAACGCATCGCCATATTCCCCGGATCTTTCGATCCCTTCACGCGCGGGCACGAGGCGCTCGTGCGCGAGGCACTCAACCTCTTCGACCGCGTCGTGATAGGCATCGGCAACAACAGCGCGAAGAGCGGCCTGATGAGCGTGGAGAACCGCCGGCGCCTCATCGAGGAGCTCTATGCCGGCGACCCGCGGGTCGAGGCGCGTGTCTATACCGGACTGACGGGTGACTTCGCACGGGCCGAAGGGGCCTGCGCCATCATCCGCGGCGTGCGCAACACGACCGACTTCGAATACGAACGGACGATGGAGGCGACGAACCACCGGCTCTACCGCGACATCACCACCGTCATGCTCTTCACTCCGGCGCCCGTGGCCGACATCTCGTCGTCCACCGTGCGCGAAATTCTATCCTTCGGCCGCTCGGTGAAGGAGTTCCTGCCGGAGGGCATCGACATCGAAAAATATCTGTAATCCGAAACGACTACCGACATGATGGAATTCACGGCCGAAATGATCGCCGGCCTGCTCGGAGGCGAAATCGTGGGCGACCGCACGGCGAAGGTACACACCGTCTCCTCGATCGAGGAGGGAAGCGCCGGCTCGCTGGCCTATCTCACGAATCTCAAGTACGAACCTTTTCTCTATACCACCGGGGCATCGATCGTCCTCGTGGACCGCAGCTTCAGCCCCTCGCGTCCCGTGAGCGCCACGCTGGTCAAGGTGGATGACACGGCCGCCTGCCTGCTCCGCCTGCTGGAGATGTACAACGCCGCCAGACCCCGCCGTTCGGGCATAAGCCGGCTGGCCTCGGTCGACGCCGGAGCCCGGCTGGGCGAAGAGTGCTACGTGGGCGACTTCGCCGTCGTCGAGGAGGGGGCCGGCATCGGCGCCCGCTGCCAGATCTATCCGCAGGTCTACATCGGCCGCAACGTGGAGATCGGCGAGGGGACGACGCTCTACCCCGGAGTGAAGATCTACGAAGGGTGCCGCATCGGCAGCCGATGCATCGTCCATGCCGGTGCGGTGATCGGAGCCGACGGTTTCGGGTTCGCGCCCAACGCCGAGGGCGGATTCGACAAGATTCCGCAGCTGGGCAACGTGATCATCGAGGACGACGTGGAGATCGGCGCCAACACCTGCATCGACCGCGCCAAGACCGATTCGACCATCATCCGCCGCGGCGTGAAGCTGGACAACCTGATCCAGATCGGCCACAACGTGCAGGTGGGCGAGAACACCGTATCGTCGGCCCAGACGGGCATCGCCGGCACTTCGAAGGTGGGGCGCAACTGCTTCCTCGCCGGACAGGTGGGCATCGCCGACCACGTGACCGTCGGCGACCGTGTGAAAATCGGCTCGAAGAGCGGACTCGACAAGGATGTCCCCGACGACGAGGTGCGCATGGGATACCCCGCCCTGCCCGGTCTGCGCTTCCACCGCGTGTCGGCCGTATACAAGAACCTGCCCGAGCTCGCCAAACGCATGGACGAGCTGGAGAAGAGCGTGCAAAAGCTGATCAACAACGAACAATAACACCATGAAACGTATCCTGATTCTGGCCGCTGCCCTGCTCGGCTTCGGCGGATGCAGTTCCGACCGCTATACGGTCGAGGGCGACATCGAGGGGCTCGAAGCCACCGTCTACCTGCTTGACGAGAACGGCATAGCCACCGGCATGCCCGTCGACTCCGCCGCGACGGAGAAGGGCCGCTTCCGTTTCCGCGGCACGGCCGCAGAGCCCGCCGTGGCCTATGCGACGGCCCGCAGCACGACGGACGGCACTCCCCTCTTCTTCGTTCCGCTCTTCCTCGAGCCGGGCACCATCGCCGTAACGGGTACGGCCGATGCGCCGGGCAGCATCGTCGCCACCGGCACGCCGGCCAACGACGCCTGCGCCGCCTATTCGCGCCGGCTCGCCGAACTCGAAGCCCGCTACGCCGATCCGGCGACGTCCGACGAGGAGCGGCAGGCCATCGACCTCGAGGCCGCAGCGCTGGACAGCACGGCCATCGGGGAGAACCTCGACAACTTTTTCGGGGTCTTCCTCTACGCCCAGAACATGCCCTACCGTCTGACCGGCCGCGAGCTGCTCGACGGCATCCGTAAGTTCTCGGAGCCGATGCGGCAGACCACTCTCATGGAGCGCGTGCAGGCCTATGCCGAGGCGAAGGCCCGGACCGACGTGGGAGAGCCCTATATCGACATCGTGCAGAACGACGCCGACGGCCGCGCCCTGTCGCTCCGTTCGGTCGTCGAACGCGAAGGCAACCGCTACGTCCTCATCGATTTCTGGGCCTCGTGGTGCGTCCCCTGCATGGGCGAGGTACCCTATCTGAAGGAGGCCTATGCGAAGTACCGCGACCGCGGCTTCGAAATCTACGGCGTATCGTTCGATTCGGACCGTGACCGCTGGATCGGCACCGTGGAGAAGAGGGAGATGGGATGGCTCCACGTGAGCGACCTGGCCGAGTTCGACAACCAGGCGGCCCGCGACTACGCCGTCCAGGGCATTCCGGCCAACTTCCTCGTCGACTGCGCCACGGGCAGGATCGTCGCCGTGAACCTGCGCGGCGAGGAGCTCGGCGCACGACTCGCCGAACTGCTGGAGAAGTAGCGGCCCCACACCCGGATGAAGCGGGAAACGACCTGTCGGACAGGCCGTTTCCCGCTTCCGGTTCCCGCCATGGAGAGAGACGAGAAATACCGCATCATGGGTATCGACCCCGGCACGAACTACATGGGGTACGGCGTGCTGGAGGTCGAGGGACGGACCGTGCGTTCGGTCGTCATGGGCGACATCGACCTGCACCGCATGGAGGACCCCTACGCAAAACTGCGCTACATATTCGAACGCGTGGGCGCCCTGGTGGACGAATATGCCCCGCGCGAGGTGGCGCTCGAATCGCCCTTCTTCGGCGAGAACGTGCAATCGATGCTCAAGCTCGGGCGCGCCCAGGGGGTGGCGATGGCGGCGGCGCTCAGCCGCGGACTCTCCGTATCCGAATATGCCCCCTCGCGCATCAAGCAGAGCATCACGGGCAGCGGCTCGGCCTCGAAGGAGCAGGTCGCCGCCGTCATCGGCCGCATGCTCCGTATCGAGCGGCCGCCACGGAGGCTCGACGCCACGGACGGCATGGCCGTCGCCGTGTGCCACTACTTCGCCACCTCCAGCCCGCTGCTCTCGGCCATCGGCGGCGAAAAGGCCAAGGGGCTGGGCGGAGGCATCCGTGCCGTATCGCGCCACGGCAGTTCGTCGTGGGAGGAGTTCCTGCGCAACCACCCCGACCGCGAAATCAAGTGACCTATACCGCTCCGCCGCACAGCATACCGCCACTCCGCTACAGGCATCACCGTCACACCGTCTTACGCCCGATGAAGAATCCGCTGCTCCTCCTGCTCTGTTCGGCCGTCGCCCTCCTCGCCGGCTGCCGGGGCGACCTGTGCACCCTGCAGGTCACGCTCGACGATGCCGACGGCACCCTCGACACGCTCCGACTCATCGGCTTCGCCGACGACCGTCTCATCGCCTCGGCGCCCGTCCGCGAGGGAAGCGCCCGGCTCGTCGCGCCGTGCGACGACTGGTTCGCCGCACGCCTCACGGACGGCAGGCGGACGCTGGCCCTGCTCCTGCCGGAGCGGGGCGAAGCGAACGCCGCACCCGACGGACGGGGCGGATACCGCATCGGCGGAACGCCGCTGAACGACCGCCTCACCCGTCTGCACGAAGAACTCGACTCGCTGCGCACGGCGCTCTATGCCGCACCGCCCGATGCCGAAGAGGAGGTACGCAACGCACGGCGGACGCTCATCGGCAAGGCCGTCGCCGACAACCGCGACAACGCGCTCGGCGCCTGGCTCTGCGCCGCACGTCTTCGCGAAGGTGCCGGCACGGACGACGCGGCACGGCTCCTCGGGCTGCTCGATCCCGCACTGAGACGCCTCGTGGCACACAGTGCGCGGTACGCTCCCGCCGCAACCGGCAACGAAGCCCCGCCGCTCAACCTTCCCGACACGACGGGCCGGCGACGCACCCTCTGCGAGGCCCTCCGACCGGACGGGAAGACGTTACTGCTCTTCTGGGCGACGTGGGACACAGAGGGCCGACAACTGCTCGCCCGCCTGGAGCGACATCTCGACGGCCATCCCGAAAGGGGGCTATACGCCGTCTCTCTCGACAACGACTCCGCGGCATGGCGCCGCTCGCTCGGCCGGGACACCGGCAAGGCGCTTCACGTACTCGGAACGCTCGACGGACGCAGCCCGGCAGCCGAAAGCTATGGCATCCGCACCCTCCCGACCCTCCTGCTGCTCACACCCGACGGACACATCGAGCGGCGCGCCGACGGGTCCGCCGCATGCCGCCGTCTCGCCGCCGCACTCCCGGCATCTGCCGAACGACCCGGACGGTAATCCGCTGCGCCGGGAAAGAGCGTCACGCTACATCTCTACTGTTCAGAATATTGCAGGGACGCATAAAAGTCGCAGCCGAAACGGCCGAAAAAACATGTAAATTTTTTGCGAAATTATTTGCACGTATCGGCAAAAGGACATATATTTGCAGTCGCAATTCGGCACCGTAGCTTAATTGAATAGAGCATCTGACTACGGATCAGAAGGTTACAGGTTTGAGTCCTGTCGGTGTCACTGAAGAGAGCCTTATACGGGCTCTCTTTTTTGTTGCATACATTTCCCGGCGCCCCATTCCGGCCGGAGGCCACCCACATCAAACAGCTATCGGACGATACCGTTCCGGCGTTGTATCTTATTGATTTTCTACATCAAACCACAACTGGAAAAAAGGTACATCCCAAATAATTCCAGTTGTATCTTATTGATTTTCTACATCAAACCACAACCCCGGTCTTGGCCGAGCTGCACTCTCGTCCGTTGTATCTTATTGATTTTCTACATCAAACCACAACTTTGTGTTTGGGCTTTGGTTTCAAGTTGTAGTTGTATCTTATTGATTTTCTACATCAAACCACAACTTCCAGGTCGAGATCCCTTGCGGTGAAATGGTTGTATCTTATTGATTTTCTACATCAAACCACAACCAGATTGTATGGCATTGCTCCAGGATGTAGTTGTATCTTATTGATTTTCTACATCAAACCACAACTGTGTGTTTGGGCTTTGATTTCAAGTTGTGTTGTATCTTATTGATTTTCTACATCAAACCACAACTCGCAGCTCCAATTTCTGTACGCCGACAATAGTTGTATCTTATTGATTTTCTACATCAAACCACAACCTATAAGATTGCCATGTGCCATTTTCCACCGTTGTATCTTATTGATTTTCTACATCAAACCACAACTTGCCACCTTGGCAATCGTCCCCAAGTTGGTTGTATCTTATTGATTTTCTACATCAAACCACAACCCTCCATCTCGGACGAGCAGCACCTCGTGGTTGTATCTTATTGATTTTCTACATCAAACCACAACGAAACGCAGGTATAAATATATCCTCTATCGGTTGTATCTTATTGATTTTCTACATCAAACCACAACCTGAAAGCCGTTATCCACTGACTGTTCACATGTTACGCCGGTTCCGACACAATAAAAAACGGAACCGGACTCTTCCGGGAAGTCGGTTCGATGCAATTTTTCCATTTCAAAGAACTGAAACGGCAGACGCCCGTTTCTCTTCACAAAGATATCAAAAAAATTCGAGTTGCTGCGGTATCTCGGGCCGTGCCCGCTCGCTTTTACCCCAAAAATTCAATATGTCGCCGTACTGCTTGTCCGTCACGCTCAGGATGCTCGTATATCCGGCCGGCGGCATCGAACGGCGCACGCGATTGATATGGGTCTGCATGTTCTCCTTCGAAGCGCAATGACGCACGTAGACCGAGTACTGCATCATGGCGAAGCCGTCCTTCTCCAGGGCCTTGCGGAACTGCGCCGCATGACGCCGTTCGGCCTTGGTATTGGTCGGCAGATCGAAAAAAACGAAGAGCCACATGATCCGATAGGCATTCAGACGTACTTCGGACATATCTACTCCAGCAGCGGATAGACGATTCTCTTCCGGTCGCCGGCAAAACACCCGGCCAGCGACGCCGTCGTGACGGTGAGCCCCACGTCGAGCGGACGTTGCACCCGGGCAAAGCGCGTATCGGCGAAGAGCACGCGCAACAGCTCACCCTTCACCTCGCGCGTCAGCTCCGAACACCCCTCCACAACATGGAGCCGATGGACGATCTCGTCCACATAGGGGCGGTAGGGCTCCATCACGTCGTCGGCCAACGGAAAGGCGTTGTACCGGTTGCGGTGGAAAATCCCGAAGGCGGGCAGCAGACCCGACCCCATCAACGACCGCGCTACGGCGGCCCGCAAGATGGTATAGCCGTAGTTGAGCAATCCGTTCGGAGCCCCGCCCTCGCGCCGGCGTACGAATTCCGGGCCGAAGAGTTCGGACCAGTAGATTTTGGCCGCCACTCCTTCGCGGTTATCGGCATCGCCGCTGCGCACGTTCGTATAGCAGGGCTTCAGTCTGTCTCCGTCACGCCCCAGCTTGTGCAGCAGAGCCGCCTGATTGCGGATCTTCGCCTCGACGATCTGCCTCCACAGACCCTTTTTGAGCGGTTCGCCCGCCTCGGCCTGCGCCCGGTAGTTCTCCCCCTGCGTCCGGTTGGAGTCGAGGTTGAGCAGCATGGCGTTCGGCATGCGGCTGCCGTCACAGAAGACCACGGCGACGTTGTGGTCCGAGAGGGCATTCAGCAGAGGCAGCGTGACAGTGGTCTGCTGGTGTTCGAGCACCACCACTCCGATATCCTCTATCGGCACGCTGCGCCGCTCGTCGGGAGCCTCCTTCGTATGTATAATCATCTGACCGTCGCGCAGACTCAGACAGAAGGGGGTCGAGAAGAAAAGGGCTCGCTTCAACATGTCTCTACCGGTGTTTGAACCGTATTTCACCCGTAACGGTCAGTTCGAAGTCATATCCCTCGACATAAGCATTGAGTTGGGTATGCAGCAGAGTAATCACCGGCCGATATACCTCACCCGTCTTCCATTCACCGTTTTTTGCCTTCAGCTCTTTGGCCGGGCGGGCCTCCTGGTGATGCCGCAAATCAAGAGTTCCGTATTTATATATATGTGTTCCTTGTTTAACAGTCAACGTACTCATTCCCGTCACTTTGTAGAGTCGTTTTGTCAGCTCCTTGGGTGAGCAGTCGTAAAGTTCCGCCGGCGAATTTTCATAGAACAGGACCATGGTTCCCGTCTTCAAGACGCATTTCAGCGGAAATCCGTTCGCATCGGCCAGCGGTACCAGATCGGGGCGCGCCTCGCGGTCGGCGCTGGCCTTGAAATATCGGGCCGCCTCGAAATTGCTGACGAGTTCAAAGGTGCGTTTCGGCTTGCCCTTTTTGTCTTTACCTTCATAGACGGCCATGCAATAGTTTCCATCGTTTGCGACATGATAATCGCGTTTGTACTCCTTTTCGGAGAGATCGCGCTGTTTTTTCAGCGCAATCGGCTGTTTGACAGGCGTGAAGATGCGCACCTTGCGAATGGGGATGCCCTTTTCACGGTTCATCCAGATCGTGTACTCGTCTGAATTTATCGCCTTCTTGAATCCGACCTCGTCGATCGCCTCCTGCACACGGGCACGCACTGCATCGTCGACAATCTTGTTGACGTCGTCGCGTTCCAGCAGTCCGAGCGATTTGCGCACGACATAGCAGATCTCGCCTTCCCGTTCGATGGCTCCGTAGAAGGTCTCCTTATGCAACCGACAGCGGGCCGTGTCGCCCTGCTGACAGATCGGCTTCCCGGCGGCATTCAGCCTGACCCGGCCGCGGACCCGCAACCTCTTGCGCGTCTGCTTGGCCATGTTGTCGGGCGTGTGGTGCGCCACGAGCAGTTCGTCGGCCACGGCCTTGACATCTTCGGTAAAGGTCGGCCACGGCTTCTCGAAGCGGGGTTTGCCGCTCTCGCCATAACGGTATCGTTCTTCATCGGCGGCATACTGCGCCCAAAGGTCGTACTCGCGGCGGCCGATGCAGGCGATCGTAATGGCGTCGATGCAGTGGTGGACATGATTCGTGCGCTCCTTGCGGGCATACTCCTCCTGCAGTCCCCACATCTTGCGGAACGCGGCCGTCGTGGAGCCCTTGACCGTGTAGATCCGATCGAAGACGCTCTTCAGATAGAGCCGTGCGTATTTGCCGATGATGCCGACGTCGACCCCCTGGCGGTTGCTGAAACCTTCGGGAATCTCGGACATGGTGAAACGTTCGTACTTCCCGCGCCAGTAGTCGAGCTGCATCTGCAGGTAGTGACGGCGCCGGATGGCCTTATCCTTTTCAGACTTGGTGGCTGCACCTTTGCTCCTGCGGACCTGGACTTCGATCTGCTTTTGCAGACTTTCCACCTCTTTCCGCCATCCGAACGATTCGATCATCTCCATGATCTCGGCATGGTTGGAGAGTTCGGTCGGCAACTTCGACCGCTTTATTTCCCGGTTGAAACGGCTTTCGCAGAGCGTCTTGTTCATCTGCGAATCGTCGCCGCCGCGGGCACGTGGAAGCGTATGCTCGATGTCGAATTCCGGATTCGCCCCGATGAAGTCCGAAATGCGAATTTGCCGGCCGGTGTAGGGGCAGACGTGCTTCTGCTCCTCCCACAACCGGTATTTCAGCACCTCGTCGTCCGAGGGCGTTATTTCACGGCCGGTCTCTGCAGCATACTGACGGCTAATCTTTTCGGCGTATTCTTGATTTTCTTTTTCCCGTTCGCGCTGGTACTGCTCAATGGCCTCGCGGCGGTTGGCATCATTGAGCCCGCGGGCGAATTCGATGCGGATCTTCGTGTCGCGGTCGATTTTTTCCTCGCGAAGCAGCGTGTTTATCAGGTCGCGCAGCCGGAACAGCGCCCGCATGGCCATCGGGTTGCGGATGGCCGAGGTGCGCGGCGAACCGAGTTGCAGAATGCCTTCCGCATTGGGTGCTGCGTCCGGATAGGTCGCGATTTTCGAGGGATGATAAAGATGATCCAGACGGGAGGCGTCCAGCCCGTGGTCGCTGAAGTAGTCGGCGATGCGTCGCTCCTTCGAATCGAATCTGTCGTACGGATTCCGCTTGTAGCCGAGCAGCAGCGAGGCGATGTCCCGCTCTATGGCATGTCGGCGCTCCTCGTCTGCATAGACCTCCTTCGGGAGCGCGGCGCGCAGATTGGCCAGAAAAACCGCTTCGTCATACCGATAACCGCAACGCAGGTAGGGCAGAATCTTGTTGATGGCATTCAGGCTCAGGGCGGCATAATCCTGCGGAAGCCGGATGGCCGCGAAGTCCCGGGCCCGTTCCTCCGTAAGCTGCAGGTTTTTGCAGGCCCACTCCCGCAACCGTTCCTCGTCCTCGAACGAGAAGAGTGCGTGCCATATGTCGTTCAGCACCTGCTCCTCGGTCTTCCCCTCGCCGAGCAGATAGAGACTGCGGGATTCCCGCAGCCACTCGTTCCCGAATATGGCCATGAGCGAGGCAGTGACGGGACAGCCCGACACGGTGGCCTTGCGGGCAAAATTGAAGCGGTACGGGGCTTCGGTGCGATCCTCCTTGCAGGCGTATTTCCCCTTGCCGGCGATTTTGCTGGCAATATCTTCGAAATCGAAAAAGGGCTTGCTCTTCCGGAAGAAGAGCGGCCGAATCGCCTCGATCTCCCCGCTCGTCAGCGGACGCAGCGCGCTATCGTTCGGCCCCATAACCCGGATGTTGTTGATGAATTGCAGCATCCGGAACTCTTCGAAACGGGGATGCGAGACGGAGCACCGGCTCTTCGTCGGTTCGAAGGTGCATCGGCCGACCGACCCCTTCTGCGACTTCAACGGACGCTGGAAGAAGATGGCATGTTCCAACTGCTCCGTCAACTCCGGCGAGAGCCGCTGCAGCTCGCAGATGGCACGGAATTCGGCTCTGTAGTGTTCGTTGCGGGCCGTATACCGCGTGCGCACCTTCTCGCCGCGGCGATGGAGTTCGTAAAAGTACTCGCCCAGATAGCGGCAGCCGGCCGCCTCGATCTCGGCCGACAAGGCTCCGATGCCCGTCTTCACGACCCCTTCGTCGCCCGCGGCTTCCGCATTCTTGCGGTTGCTCAGAAAACCGCGACGCTGCGCCAGATGGTAGAGCGCCCGTCCGAGCGCATGGCGATCCTCTCTCTTATCGAGATCGAGACGCTCCGTCAGAGCCCTGTAACGGTCCCGATAGGGATTGCTCCCTGTCGCCTCGTCGGTCCGCTGCCAGCACAGGAACTCCTCATCGAGCGGGTAGCGCTTCTCGTTGCGCCAGCGATCCAGTTCCTCATCCGACAACCGCGGGCAGAAATCATGACGCACCAGTATCCGCAGCAATGCGATCTTTCGCAGCCGCCGCCGAAAATAGCGGCGACGCAACGCCCGGGCATTCGTTCTGTCCTGAACGGCCGGTTCTTCACCGCTCTCGCCGCGGACAACGCCCTCCTGAAAAATATCCACGCCACGGTCCAGCAGTTCGTATCCGGTGCCTTCACGCCGGACAATTGCCCAGCCGATCGAATTGGTACCCAGGTCGAGTCCGAGAATCTTCTCCATGACAACGAAAAAGTTTCAGTCCTATAACTTTTGTAAATTTAAGGATAAAACTTGGATTTTCCGGTCTTTTTCCTTATTTTTGTATCGTAAGTTCTACATCTTACCACAATAAGGCTATAGGCCGAAGGTTTTCAACCTACCCTGCTCCGCGTACTCCGTGGAGCTTTTTTTGTATCAACCCCATTCCGGCCGGAAGCGAGGTACGGGACAACGACGGAGGCGGTTTCGGAAAATAATCCTATCTTTGCGGCGCACACCGTCCCGCGACCGATGACCGCACTGATCCATACGCTACGGACGCTCCTCCTCGCCGTGGCCCTCTTCGCCGGAGCCCCGGCTGCAGACCCCGCCGCCACGGAGTCCTACGGCGGAACGTCCGCGCCCTCTCTTCTGCGCGACGAGGCA
>CASELE010000018.1 GCA_949288735.1 uncultured Alistipes sp. | reverse complement strand
CCCGGGCCCCCCCCGGGGGCGCCCATTGGGGGCCCCCCGCCTCTTTTCATCCCCACACCTGCTCCTGCCGGCGGAACCGCAAACTTCCGGCGAAAGCCGATACGGTCGAAAAAACCGGCTCACCGCAGAAACGAACCGTCGCAAACATTCGGTTTTAGCATTTTTTCTTACTAACTTTGAACAACAACCTAAAAACACTATTTATGAACAAATCCACCCCGGGAAATCCAAGAGGAACTCGCTCAGTTCGTCCACCAAATCGGAAAGGCGGTATATGTCACCTATTCTCCGAATGGATCAAGTGCCATGTGGGGTAACATACCGCTCTTTCTAAACGGGAACTCCGACTATGTTCCTATCAACTGCGACTACAAGAAAGCCTTACAAATCACCGAAACATCCGATCCGATAACCGGCAACAAACGAATACAGGAGACAATCCGCGAGCAGGTTTATGTAAAGAAGCAACCCATCGTAATGGTTGGAGACAAAAAATATATTGCCGACGAACAATCGAACGGCCATGCATGGGTTGTGGACGGATGGCAGTTATGGGAAACCAAGGGTTTGCAGGATATGACCGGACAATCCGCCATGAAAGAGATCAAGCTTTACTGCAACTTCGGAGACGGGAACAACTATTTTTACGGACTCTTCAAAAACGACAAGCCCGAAGCCACTGCCTATGTACAGGAGTTCGGTGTCGTTCCCTACTCATTTTTTTGACATCTGAAACACCTAATCCGCTATGAAAACTTCTCTTCGTACCTTTGCGACGCTACTTCTCGCTCTCCTCGCCGGGGCGTTCATCGCCTGCTCCGAGTCCGACGAGCCGACGCCCGCCCCCGAACCCGACGCCCGCACGCTCCCCGACATCCGGCAAATGCTCTCCGACGGATACTGGGCACCCAATGACCAGGTCATCATCGACACGGACAGTCTTTTCAGACTGTGGGATCTCTACCGCGGCTTATATCCGGGTGGCGACGAAATAATCGGAGGCTCCGCAGACCATCTTCTCCAAACCTTCCGGATGGAATCTTCGGGACTTATCTCCATGTACAGAACCATCAACATCACAGGAACCTACGAGTTTATAGAGCGCTACGAAGAGAGTCTCAGCATGGATATTTTCCAGAAGGAGAATGTCTGCAGAATTCGAATCGAACCCGTCGATTCCACGCTCCGCAACCTTTGGTGCAACGGGCTCGAATTCATCGTATCATCCGTAGAAGAGGGAAAACTGGTCCTCATTGCCGAGATAACAGACGACCTGTATACCTCACTCGCGGCCGAATGGAACATCGCACCCGTCGTCGACCGCATCACCGCCCTGCGCTCCGTTTGGACCCGTGTCAACAACCCGGGCCGCATCGAAAAACTGGAAAGCGCCATTCCCTGGTGGGCGTGGCATATGGACCCCCTGACCGGCGAAATCATCGTCGACCCGTTCTGAACCTGCGGGCCGCATAGGCCCGGCTCTGTCCTGCCGGCATACTGCCCGGCGGCACAGTGAACCATACTATATCCGGAACCGGACGCAACCGCGATTCCGGCCCCCCGACCCTCCTCCCGCCACGGCGGCAGCCCTTTCGGGCCGCCGCCTCTTTCCATATCCGTACCTGCTCCTGCCGGCGGGACCGCAACGTCCAGTCCATCCCATCCCATGCTCCGGACCGATTCCGGGTCACCGCACGCCTCCGGGAACGGACGCACACCTTTTGCCTGCAACCGACAGCCGTCATTCACGATTTATTCCGTCAATATTCGTATATTTGTCGGAAATTCGCACAAGACCGTATAATAACCATGCACCGCTTCACACGCTGGAACAACCTCGTAGGCTGGATCGTCTTCGCCATCGCGGCGCTGACCTACCTGCTCACGATGGAGCCCTCTTCGAGCCTCTGGGACTGCTCGGAGTTCATCGCCACCTCCTACAAACTCGAAGTGGGACACCCGCCCGGAGCCCCGCTCTTCATGATGCTGGCCCGCATCGCCTCGATGCTGGCCCCCTCGCCCCACTACGTACCCCACATGGTCAATGCGATGAACTGCCTCGCATCGGCCTTCTGCATCCTCTTCCTCTTCTGGACCATCACCCACCTCGCACGCCGGCTGCTCGAGCGCGGCGGCCGCGAGCTGACCGCGGCCGACACGTGGGGCATACTCGGTGCCGGTGCCGTGGGCGCACTGGCCTACACCTTCACCGACACCTTCTGGTTCTCGGCCGTCGAGGGCGAGGTCTACGCCCTCTCGTCGATGTTCACGGCACTCGTCGTGTGGCTCATGCTCAAGTGGGAGGAGCAGGCCGACCAGCCCCACGCCTCGCGCTGGATCGTACTGATCGCCTACCTGATGGGGCTCTCCATCGGCGTGCACATCCTCAACCTGCTGACCATTCCGGCACTGGTCTTCATCTACTACTTCCGCCGTACGGAACGCATTACCTGGCGCGGCGCCATCGGCGCCACCCTCGTGGCCGGCGCCATTCTGCTGGTGGTGAACGGCATCATCATCCCCTATACGGTCTATGCCGGCGCCATGGTCGATGTATTCTTCGTCAACTCGCTGGGGCTGCCCGTCAATTCGGGCATGGTGGTCTTCGCCCTGGCGCTCATCGGGGCGCTGGGCTGGGGCGCCTGGGTGACGCACCGGCGCGGCAAAGTGGTATGGAACCTCATTCTGCTCTGCACGACGATGATTCTGGTGGGCTACTCCTCCTACGCCTCGATGACCATCCGCGCCGCGGCCAACCCGCCCATGAACAGCAACAATCCCAGCAATCCGCACGCCCTCTTCTCGGTGCTCAACCGCGACCAGTACGGCGAGCGGCCGCTGCTCTACGGCGCCTACTACACCGCTCCGCCCACCGACACCCGCTCCAAGACGGTCTACTATATCAACGACGAGGGCCGCTATGCCACGGCCGAGGTGATTGTCGGCACGGAGCACGCGCCCGAATTCATGCATCTCTTCCCCCGCATGTGGAACAGCTCCCGTTCGGACGAGGAGTACAAGTCATGGGCCGCCTACCGCACCCGCACCGACGTGCTGCGCGACGCCGAGGGGCAGGTGCTGCGCGATGCCGGGGGGCGTCCGCTGCGCGGCGAGGTGACCGACTACGGACGGCGCCGTATCTTCACGATGGACGGCGAAAGCTACTCGGTGGTCGAACCCACCTTCGGCGAGAATCTCCACTTCTTCTTCAACTACCAGCTCAGCTACATGTACTGGCGCTACTTCCTGTGGAACTTCGTCGGCCGCCAGAGCGACATACAGCCCTCGCGCTCGCTCATCACCGACGGCAACTGGCTCTCGGGCATCCGCTGGATCGACGAGCGCTTCGTAGGCCCGCAGGAGCAGCTCCCCTCCGAGGTGGAGCACAACGCCGGGCGCAACACCTACTACTTCCTGCCCTTCCTGCTCGGACTCATCGGTCTGATCTACCAGCTCAACCGCGACCCGCGCAACTTCTCCATCGTCATGTGGCTCTTCATCATGACGGGTATCGCGCTGGTCGTCTACTTCAACTCTTCGCCGGGCGAGCCGCGCGAACGCGACTACGTCTACGCCGGCTCGTTCTATGCCTTCTCCATCTGGATCGGCTTCGGCATGCTGGCGCTCCGCTCGCTCTTCGAGCGGCTGCTGCGCCGCCGCACGGCGCTGCCCGCAATCGCCGCGCTCTGCGTCGCGCTCTGCATTCCGACGCTCCTCGCCGCACAGAACTGGGACGATCACGACCGCTCGCGCCGCACCTTCGCGCGTGACATCGGCTGGAACTACCTTCAGTCAACGCTGCCCAACTCCATCATCCTCAACTACGGAGACAACGACACCTTCCCGCTCTGGTTCAACCAGGAGGTCGACGGCGTACGGACCGACGTGCGGGTGATGAACACCTCCTATCTGGGGGCCGAATGGTATATCGACCAGATGAAGCTCCGCGCCAACGAATCGGCCCCCGTGCCCTTCACGCTGCCGCGCAGCAAATACACCTACCGCAACGACTGGGTGCCCGTGACGGACGACATCAAGCGCACGGTGGAGCTCGACGAAGTCATCGACTTCGTCGCCTCGGAGCATCCCGACAGCAAGGTGCTGCTCTCCGACGGTTCGCTGCACGACTATATCCCCGCCCGCCGGCTCGCCCTGCCCGTCAACAAGGAGAACGCCATCGCCTCGGGCATCGTGAAGGAGGAGGACCGCGACCTGATGGTCGACACGGTCTACATCCGGATTGACAAGTCGGCGCTCGACAAGAACGAGCTGATGATTCTCGACATGCTCGCCCACTTCGACTGGAAACGTCCGATTTTCCTCACTCAGCCCCACATCTTCCAGGGACTCGGGCTCTTCGACTACCTCCAGTTCGACGGCTACGCCTATCGCTTCGTCCCCATCCTCACGCCGGCCGAACACTACTTCGAAATCGGGCGCATAGACCCCGACTACACGGCACCGCTGCTGCTGGGCGAGAACGACCGGAGTTTCCGCTACGGCAATCTGGCCGATCCGCGCGTACATGCCGACTACTTCATCCAGTTCAATCTCAGCGCGTCACGCGCCCGCGAAGCCTTCGCCCGCACGGCCCGGGAACTGCTGCGGCGCGGCGAAACGGAACGGGCCATCGAGGTTCTCGACGCCGGCCTGCGCAAGCTGCCCACGTCGCAGATCCGCTTCACCGCGACGAACACCTACCCCTACATCGAGGGGTACTACGCCGCCGGTGCCGCCGGCTCGGCCGAAGCGACGGCCAAGGGCGACGCCCTGATGCACGAATACATCGACAACCTGATCGGTTACATCGAGTACTACCTGCTCTTCGACGGTCACCAGGCCGACATGGTACAGGATGTCCTGCTCGACAAGTACGACATGTTGTGGAACCTCTACCATCTGGCCGCCTATGCGGGACGCGGGGCCATCGTCCAGGAGCTGAACGAATACCTCCGCACGCTGGGTGCCACCGACGAGGAGCTCTACGACCCGCACGTCGTCGCCCCGGCGTCAGCCGACGGCGGACCGGAGGTCGGCTGACGCGCCGCGCATCGGAGAGGGGCTTCGGCCGACGCCTCCGGTACACGAGAAATGGGCGCCGCACACAATGTGCGGCGCCCATTTTCGCATGTGCTACCTGCTACGGGAATACTACGCATCGCGCCAAAAGGGAGCGCTCTCCGACCTGTTTCTTCCGTGCATCGGAAGGGCCCGTGCGGACCCGGGCTATTCCTCGGCTCCGCCGCCGTAGAGTCTCCGGCACATCACGGCAGCCGCGCCCGTCCGGACGGAGGAGTCCTCTCCGCCGGACCGCTAACGGCGCCCGTCCGAAGCCGGCGGGAGGGTCGCATCGCCCGGCGTACGACCCGCGGCGGAACCTTCGCCCTTGCGGTCGCTGTAGAGAAAACGCTTGATCTTCTGTGTCGGCGTCTTGACGAACCCTTCACGCTTCTCGACCACCTCGGAGATACGCGAAAAGCGGTTGACCTTCGCGTTCACATACTCCAGCACCTCTTTCTTGAGCTGCTCCATCCGCATGCCCATCTCCTCGCGCCAGTTCTCGAAACGGGCCTCAAGCGCCTCCGTATTGAAGTGGACGAGCGCCACGAGACGCCCCTCACGCTCCGTAACGATCGAATCGGATATGTAGACGTGCGAATTGAGCACGCTCTCGATCTCTTCGGGATAGATGTTCTCGCCGCTCGGTCCTACGATCATGTTCTTGAGCCGTCCCTTGATATAGAGCCAGCCGTCGGCATCGAACTCGCCCAGATCGCCCGTACGGAACCACCCGTCTTCGGAGAAGGCCTCGGCCGTCGCCTCGGGATTGCGGTAGTAGCCGAGCATGACACTCGGCGTGCGGGCTTCGACTTCGCCCTGGCGCGTAGCGGGATTGACCCGTACCAGACGCAACTCGACGCCGGGCGCCTGCGGCCCCGTCGATCCGAGCCGCACCTGCGACGGGGCGGCTCCGGCCAGCAGCGGAGCCGTCTCGGTCAGACCGTAGCCGATGGCATAGGGGACACGTGCCTCGAGCAGGAAGGCCTCGGTCGCACGATCGAGCTTCGCGCCGCCGATACCCAGAAAACGCAGCCGTCCGCCGAAGAGCTCCATCAGTCTGCTGCCCGCCACACGGTGCAGGTAGCGGCGCACGGAACCCGAACGATAGAGCATCCGCCAGAAGAGGTTGGAGCGAAAACGCGCGAGCACCTGATGGCGGTATATCTTCTCGATAATCAGAGGGACGATGAGCATCACCGTGGGACGCACCCGCCTGAGGACGGGCAGCAGCACCGAAGCCGTGGGCGGCCGGTCGATGTAGACGACGCGGGCTCCCATCGAGAAGGGGTATATCATGCCTATCGAGCACTCGTAGGTGTGCGAGAGGGGGAGAACCGAGAGGAACGTATCGTCGGGGCCTACGGGGAAAATAGCCCCGCTGATACCGATCTGCGCGCAGAGGGCCGCATGGGTAAGCATCACTCCCTTGGGATTGGAGGTGGTCCCCGACGTGTAGACGATGGCCGCCAGGTCGTCGGGCTGCGGCACGGCCGAGGAACCGGCATCGTGGCAGCGCTGCGCCACGACCTTCAGATTCTTCGTGCGGACCACCAGATCGAGCCGTTCGACGGCCGCACGGGGCAACCGCGAATAGAGCCGGTCCGAGACGAAGAGAGCCCGTGCTTCGGAGTGAAGGAGAATCTGCTCCAGCTCCTCGCTCGAGAAATCGGGCAGGATGGGAACGATCACCATGCCTGCCGCCGTCACGGCGAAATAGCAGACCGACCAGTTGGGCATGTTGCTGCTCAACAGCGCCACCTTGTCGCCGGGCTTCAGTCCGGCTGAAAGCAGCGTACGCCGTACCTCCTCCACGCGACGGCCCATCTCGGCGTAGGTTACCCGTTCGCCGTCGCACATCTCGAATGCGGTCCGGTCCGCGAACTCGCGCGTACTGTGCCGGACAAGTTCGTAAAGGGTATTGGGTGCCATCTCTCTCTTCCTCACAGTTTCGGGAGATCCGGGCGGGACGGTGCCGCTGTCGGATCCCCGCGGTTCCGGTAGCAAAGATAGGAAAAAAACGGGTAATCCGCACATCGGTCCGTCGTGCGGAGTATCCGTTTCGGGGCGGGAAACACTCCGGAATGGCTCGCTCCGCACCCTCCGACGGCCGCACCGCGGAACACACGCCCCCGCTCCGGGAGCCGCCGCCCGTATCCGCGCCCGAGGCCGTGCCCGAGGCCGGATGCCGGAACGCCCCGACCGGAGAAGATGGCCGTTCGCCGTTTTTTTCTATCTTTGCTTCCGTAAACCGAACCGCATCCGATGGAATTCCTCTCGATACTGGCCCTCCTGTTCGCCGTGGTCGGCGTGGCGGGCTGCATCCTGCCCCTGCTGCCCGGTCCGATTCTGGGCTACGCAGGGCTGCTCTGCGCCTACGGCTGCTCCTACTCCGGACTCTCGGCGACGGCCCTCGTCGTATGGGGAGCCGCGACACTCGTCGCCATCGTCGCCGACTACTTCCTTCCCGCCTGCATGACACGGCTGCTCGGAGGGTCGAAGGCGGGCGAAATCGGCGCCACGATCGGCATGGTGGCGGGCATCTTCTTCTCCTTCTCCATCGTGGCCATCATCCTCTTCCCCTTCGCCGGTGCGGTCATCGGCGAGTTCATCCACGACAGCAGCAACTCGGGACGGGCCTTCCGCAGCGGGTTCGGCTCGTTCCTCGCCTTCGCCGTCGGCACGGGGCTCAAGCTGGCCGTCAGCATCGGCATGCTGATTCATATCGCCACCGACACGTGGGGACCGCTGCGCGACTGGCTGTCCTCTCTCTTCTGACAAGGATAACGGTAGTGCTCCGCCTTATAGGGACCCTCGACCGGCACGCCGATATAGTCGGCCTGCTTCGGCGTGAGGCGCGTGAGTTCCACGCCCAGACTCTCCAGATGCAGACGGGCCACCTCCTCGTCGAGATGCTTGGGCAGGCGGTAGACCCCCGCCTCCATGCGGTTCTGCCACAGCTCCAGCTGCGCGAGGCACTGGTTGGTGAAGGAGTTCGACATCACGAACGACGGATGTCCCGTAGCGCATCCGAGGTTGACCAGACGGCCCTCGGCCAGCACGAAGATCGAATGGCCGTCGGGGAATGTGAACTTGTCCACCTGCGGCTTGATGTTGGTCCGCACGGCGGCCGAAGCCTCGAGCCGCGCCATCTGTATCTCGTTGTCGAAATGGCCGATATTGCAGACTATCGCCTGGTCGCGCATCCGCTCCATGTGCTCGAGCGTGATGATGTCGCAGTTGCCCGTGCACGTCACGAAGATGTTGCCTTCTGACAGGGCGCTCTCCACCGTCTTCACCTCGAAGCCCTCCATGGCCGCCTGCAATGCGCAGATGGGATCGATCTCCGTGACAATCACCCGCGCGCCGTACGACCGCATGGAGCGGGCGCACCCCTTGCCAACGTCGCCGTAGCCGCATACCACGACGACCTTGCCGGCTATCATCACGTCGGTGGCCCGTTTGATGCCGTCGGCCAGCGACTCGCGGCAGCCGTAGAGGTTGTCGAACTTCGACTTGGTGCACGAATCGTTCACGTTGATGGCCGGAACGAGCAGTTCGCCCGACTCCTGCATGCGGTAGAGGCGGTGTACGCCCGTCGTGGTCTCTTCGCTCACGCCGCGCCACTCGGCCACCGTGCGGTGCCACTTCCGCGGATCCTCCGCAAGGATGCTCCGCAACGTGGAGAGGATGACCGCCTCCTCGTGCGACGAGGGCTCGGCATCGAGCACCGAGGCGTCGTCCTCGGCCTTGTAGCCCGTATGTATCAGCAGCGTGGCATCGCCGCCGTCGTCCACGACAAGCTGCGGGCCCAGCCCTCCCGGGAAGCTCATCGCCATCGCCGTACACCACCAGTACTCCTCGAGCGTCTCGCCCTTCCAGGCAAAGACCGGAATGCCGCGCTCGGCAATGGCTGCGGCGGCATGATCCTGCGTCGAGAAGATATTGCACGAACACCAGCGCACGTCCGCTCCCAGCTCCACGAGGGTCTCGATCAGCACGGCCGTCTGGATGGTCATGTGCAGCGATCCCATCACCCGCACCCCCTTGAGCGGCTTCTGCGCTCCGTACTTACGGCGTACGGCCATCAGGCCGGGCATCTCGTGCTCGGCTATTTCAATCTCCTTGCGGCCCCATCCGGCCAGCGACATGTCGGCCACGCGATAGGGAAGTGTTGCGTCTAAAAACATGGTATCTGGTTTTTGCGTTTGTTTGTCTGTTCCATGGACCGGGCACTCCCCGAGCACCTCGGCCCGGTCGCGGCGAAGCTGCTCGCACAGCGCCTCGAGCGAGGCGAAGGTGCGCTCGCCCCGGATGCGACGGCCCAGCTCCACGCGCAGCCGCTCGCCGTAGAGCGTACCGCGAAAGCCGAAGAGGTGGGTCTCGAGGCGCCGTTCGCACCCTCCGACCGACGGATTGCGCCCGAGGTTCGACATGGCTCTGTAGCGCACGCCTCCCGTCTCGGCCCACGATTCGTAGACGCCGTCCTCGACGGAAAGGTGCTCCGGCACGGCGAGATTGGCCGTCGGAAAGCCCAGAAGGCGCCCGAGGCGCCGTCCCGGAGCCACGGTACCCTCGATTACGACAGGCTGTCCGCTCCCCTTTTTCATATCTTGTCGGTCAGCCGGCGTACGAGCCGATACTGCGAAAAGAACTCCTTGGCGAAGACACGCAGCACCGTATAGGAGGGTATCGCCAGCAGCATGCCTACGATACCCGCCAGCGAGCCTGCGATGAGGATGACGAGGAATATCTCCAACGGGTGGGCCTTCACCCGCTCGGAGTAGAGCGACGGCTGCAGCACGAAGTCATCCACGCCCTTAAGAACCAGCAGAGTACCTACTATCACGAATACCGTATGGCCTACGCCCGCCCCCGCAATCGGGCTCACCACGCCGAGGAAGACCGATATGACGCCGCCGATGAGCGGTCCGGCATAGGGCACGACGTTCATCACGCCCATCACCGTCCCGATGAAGAAGGCGTCGGCGGCAGCCATGCCGAAGGCCATCAGCACGAGCGAGACGGCGACCGTCATGAGCGTACTCTCGACGAGGATGCCCACGAAGTAGCGCGAGAGGAGCAGCGTCACCGAATCGAGCGCCCGCGTCACGTTGTCGAGGTACTTCGCCGGGAAGAAGGCGGTGACCATCGTATAGAAGAGCCCTTCGTCCTTGAGGAAGAAGAAGGTGATGAACGAGATGGAGAATGCGGCGACGACCGACGAGAAGGTGATGCCCGCTATCGACGAGAAGAGCGTGTTGAGCGACTCCATGTTCACCACCTCGCCGAGAGCGCGGGTGACGGCCTCCGTGAGCGAGAAGTGCGTCTCGGTAGCCGAGAAGAGGGCGTGCAGGAACTCCTGCGCCCGCCGCATGGGCTCCTCGACGCTCCGGAGCGCCGCGCCCAGGTCGAGCGTCGAAAGCTGGTAGAGCTTGTTGAAAACCAGCGGCACGAAGAGCGAGCAGAAGGCGAGGAAGACGGCCCAGAAGAGTATGAGCGTCAGCAGCGCCGCGAGCCATCGCGGCACGCGCCGCCCGCCGATTCCGATGTGCGAGAGACGGTTCACGAGCGAACTGCCGATGACGGCCAGTACCGCCGATACGAGAATGTAGATGACAATCGTCGAGAAATACCACCCGACGAAGAGAATGGCCGCCGTAAGGGCCGCACCCGCGAGAAAGCGGAGCAGGGTCTGAGGAGTCACCGTCATCGGAATCGTCGTATTGTCAGCGTATCCGCTGTTTGCGAAGGCGTGCGATGGGGGTCTGCGACCCGACCACCGGATCGCCGAGTCCGACCAGCAACTCGCTGTCGCGCGGCACGAGCACGTCGACACGGGAGCCGAACTTGATGAAGCCCGCCACGCTGTTCTGCTCGGCACGCTGTCCCACCTTCACGTAGGAGACGATGCGCCGCGCGATGAGGCCCGCCACCTGGCGGAAGAGGACGCGCCGCCCGTCGTCCATCCGGACGACCGTCGTCGTCCGTTCGTTCTCGGTCGACGACTTGGGGTGCCACGCCACAAGGAACCGGCCCGGATGATACTTGAAATACTCCACCGTACCGCCCACCGGGACCCAGTTCATGTGTACGTTGGTAATCGACATGAAGATAGATATCTGCATCATCTCCTCGTCCAGGTACTCCGACTCGCGGACCACCTCCGTGACGACCACGCGGCCGTCGCACGGCGAGAAGACGAGGTCGGAGTCGTGGATGCGCACGCGGCGCGGCTCACGGAAGAAGGCGACGATCAGGAACCAGAAGAGGAGCAGAAGCACGGTGAAGAACCACATGAGGCCCACCCCCTCCTCCTGCGAGAGCAGATAATGGCCCAGCCACCAGCAAAGCAGGCAGAAGAGACCCGAGAATACGATGATTTTGTAACCCTCCTTGTTGATCTTCATTGTGTCGCAGTTTTATCAGAGCATCTCGGTCAGCACCATGTAGACGAAGACGAATGGCGCGGCCAGCAGCAACGCGTCGAAACGGTCGAGCATGCCGCCGTGACCGGGAATCAGCCGGCCCGAATCCTTGACTCCGGCAGCCCGCTTGAACATCGACTCCGTAAGGTCGCCCGCCACGGCAGCCACGGCGGCCACGGCGGCCAGACCGAGCCAGGGGCCTGAGGCCTCGCCCAACAGCCGGGCCGCCACGAAACCCGCGGCAATGGCTCCGGCCACGCCGCCGAAGAAACCCTCCCACGACTTCTTGGGCGAGAGCCGCTCACAGAGCCGGTGGCGTCCGCAGAGCGTCCCGACCAGGTAGGCGAAGACGTCGTTGGCCCAGATGATGCAGAGCAGGGCGACCGCCTTCCACGGCTCCCATCCGCCGCCGCCTGCCGGGAGATAGCACAGCAGCGAGAGGGGCAGGGCCACGTAGGCCACGCCGAGGAGCGTCGCGCCGATATTCGCTGCCGGGCGCCGGTCGCGACGGAAGAGTTCGCACACGAAAAGCGCGGGGATGAGCAGCAGGATGTAGAGCGTGGCCGAACGGATCACCTCCGTCCCGTCGGCGAGGCCCGCCGCCGCAATGAAATTGACAGTCACGAGCGCCGCTCCGGTCATGATGCCCATGCCGTACTGGGGGCGCGTCCCCATGCGCGAGGCGAGACGGTAGCACTCGTACATTCCGCCGACGAGCACCGCGAGGAGCCACGCTCCGTAGCTCCACACCGACCAGAGCATCGCCCCGAGCGTCACGCCGACAACCGCACAGCCGCTCGCTGTCCGCACCGCCAGATCCTTCCACCTGTTTTCCATCGCTCCCTGCCGTTTCCGTAGGTTATTGTTCCGGGCCGTCGCCGCTCCGCTCAGGAGTCTCCGCGGAAGCGGGATCCGAAGTCGTTTCGGCCGGGGAGGCTGCGGCGGACGGTCGTTCTCCGGCCGCCTCGCGGGCCGCCTCGGCCGCCTCGCGCTCCTCGCGCAGGATATCCTTCTTGCGCTTGCCGAAGATGCGCTCCACGTCTTCGGTGAAGACCACCTCGCGCTCGAGCAGCAGTTCGGCCAGCTGCTTCACGCCGTCGGCATGGTCGCGCAGCACCTGTTCGGCCATGGCGTAGGCGCGGTCGACGATTCGGCGGGCCTCCGCGTCGATGCGGCGGGCCATCTCCTCCGAATAGGGTTTCGTCAGCGCCATGTCGCTCTGACCCGTCGAGTCGTAATAGCTCAGCGTACCCACCTCGTCGCTCATGCCGTAATAGGTAACCATGGCGTAGGCCTGCTTGGTCACACGTTCCAGGTCGTTGAGCGCACCGGTAGAGATCTCGCCGAAGGTGAGCTGCTCCGACACGCGGCCGCCGAGCGTGGCGGCCAGCTCGTCGAAGAGCTGTTCGCGCGTGGTGATCTGCCGCTCCTCGGGCAGGTACCACGCCGCACCGAGCGCCTTGCCGCGCGGAATGATGGTCACCTTGATGAGCGGGCTGGCATTCTCGAGAATCCAGCTCACGGTGGCGTGACCCGCCTCGTGATAGGCTATCACGCGCTTCTCCTCGTCGGTGATGATCTTGTTCTTGCGTTCCAGACCTCCCACGATGCGGTCGATGGCCGCAAGGAAATCCTCCTTCGAGACGAATTTCTTGTTGTGACGCGCCGCGATGAGGGCGGCCTCGTTGCAGACGTTGGCTATGTCGGCGCCCGAGAAGCCGGGGGTCTGCCGCGCAAGGAACGAACGGTCGAGCTGCGGGTCGAGCTTCAGCGGCCGCAGATGAACGTCGAATATCTCCTCGCGTTCCTTCACGTCGGGCAGCCCCACCTCGATCTGACGGTCGAAGCGGCCGGCACGCATCAGCGCCTTGTCGAGTATATCGGCGCGGTTGGTCGCCGCCAGGACGATGACTCCCTGGTTGGTCTGGAAACCGTCCATCTCGGTAAGGAGCTGATTGAGCGTATTCTCGCGTTCGTCATTGCCCGAAAAGCCGGCATTCTTGCCGCGGGCGCGGCCGATGGCGTCTATCTCGTCGATGAAGACGATGCACGGCGCCTTCTGCTTGGCCTGCGCAAAGAGATCGCGTACGCGCGAGGCGCCCACACCCACGAACATCTCGACGAAATCGGAACCCGATATGGAGAGGAACGGTACGTTCGCCTCGCCCGCCACGGCCTTCGCCAGCAGGGTCTTGCCCGTACCCGGAGGGCCCACGAGCAGCGCCCCTTTCGGAATCTTGGCGCCCAGTTCACGGTATTTGTCGGCCTTTTTCAGGAAGTCGACGATCTCCATGATCTCGACCTTGGCCTCCTCCAGGCCGGCCACATCCTTGAAGGTCACTCGCTTGTCGTTGTCCTTGTCGAAAATCTGCGCCTTGGCCTTGCCTACGTTCATGAGTCCGCCGCCGGCGCCGCCTCCCGCATTGCGCGACATGGAGCGCATGAGGAAGATCCAGACGCCTATGATGAGCACCCACGGAAGCAGGTTGACCAGCAGATTGGTCCAGCTGCGGTCCTGGTTCTCATAGATGACCGGCACCGACACGCCGGAAGCCTCCTCGGCGGCGGCCAGATCCTCGCGGAACGAGTCGACCGAACCGATGGTGAAGACAAGCTGCGGGCCGCCCGCCTCGGGCATGCGGCTGAGATAACGCTCCTCCTTGTCGGCGCGGTAGGTCTCGACCGCCTCCTTGTGCAGGAAGATCTGGGCCTGGTCGCGGTTGAGGATGCGGATGCGCTCCACCTCGCCCCGCTTCACCATGGGCTCCACGACGCTCCAGTCGCTGCGCAGGGGCGACTCGGACGAATTGCCGAAAAAGAGATAGTACCCCACGATGAAGAGGCCTATCAGGGCGTAGATCCACATCCACGAAGGGCGTGGCATATTGACGTTCATGCGGCCGCCGTTGCCGTTTTTCTGCTGCTGTTGCTGTGCCATACCTGTCTAACGGATGAAGCGCTACTCTTCGTATGCGTAGCGGGTAACGGGGGCATCGGCCCACAGCTCCTCGAGCCGGTAGAAGTCGCGCGTCTCGGTCTGGAAGACGTGCACCACCACGTCGACATAGTCCACGGCTATCCACAGGGCGTTCTGCTGCCCCTCCACACGCCAGGGCTTCTCGCCCAGCTCTTCGAGCACGCGCTCCTCGACACCGGCGGCGATGGCCGCCACCTGCGTGGTCGAATCGGCATTGCACACCACGAAGCACGAGGTGATCGCCCCGTCGAATCCCGACAGGTCGAGCGAAACGATGTTCCGGCCCTTCTTGTCCTCGATGGCGCGGACGATGGTCTGAATCAGTTTGTCCATATATCCAATCAGTAAACCGGACAAAGGTATGAAAAAAATTGCATATTCCCGTAAGCCGCCTCCGAAAGGGCCTCAGTGCGCCACGCAGGCCAGGACCGTATCCGTCAGGGCGCGGATGATCGAATTCTTGACGTAGGTGCGCCGCACCGCCACGGCGATCTTGCGCGAGGTGGCCCCCTTGACCAGCGTCTTGAGCTGGCTACGCCGCTCGGCCGGAATGTACTCGATGGCCATCTCCGGCACGATGGTCAGGCACGATGTGCAATCGACGATACGCATCAGCGTATCGAGCGAACCCGACTCGAAGGAGTAGTGCGAAGGCATGCTCCGCTTGGCCTGGCAGAGTTCGATCACCTGGTCGCGCATGCAGTTGCCCGGACTGAGAATCACCAGGTCGCGCAGGTCGATGTCCTCGATGCGGATGTTCGACCGCTCGTAGAGCGGATTGGCGGGCGAGACGTAGGCATAGAAGCGGTCGCTGAAGAGCTCGTGCTCGGTGATTCCCTCGCCGCAGGTGCCGCCCGCCACGAAGGCCGCGTCGAGCCGGTCGCGGCGCAGCGCCTCGACGATGTCGACGGTCATCATCTCCGAAATCTCCAGCTCGACCTTCGGATAGTCGCGCACGAACGAGGGGAGGAACTTGTGGAGCAGATAGGGGGCGATGGTCGGTATCACCCCCAGACGCAGCCGTCCGGCGGTCTCACCCCGTATCTCGGCCACCGACTCGCGGATGCATTCGTAGGCGCGCAGCGTCTCGCGCACCCGCTCGAGCACCACCTCGCCCACCTCGGTCGGTATCACGGGTTTCTTCGAACGGTCGAGCAGCACCACGCCGAGCTCCTCCTCGAGCGCCTTGACCTGCATGCTCAGCGAGGGCTGTGTCACGAAACAATGCTCCGCCGCCTGGGAGAAACTGCCGCAGTTGGCCACCGCGAGCAGATATTCGAGTTGAACGATTGTCATAGGATACATCCTGGTTGGTCGCGCAAATATATCAAAAAAAACTATACCCGGCGCCCGTTGTGGGCAGCGCACGCATTTTTTCGTATGTTTGCGCCCCGGAAGGGACACGCGCACCGTGCGATAGCACCGGGGAACCGCCTTCCGCCGCACGCTATGGAAAAGATCATTCTGACGGGCGACCGCCCGACCGGCAAACTTCATCTGGGGCATTACGTAGGCTCGCTGCGCCGCCGCGTCGAGCTGCAGGATTCGGGTCTGTACGACCGCATCTTCATCATGATAGCCGACGCGCAGGCTCTCACCGACAATGCCGACGACCCGGACAAGGTGCGCCGCAACGTGGTCGAAGTGGCGCTCGACTACCTCGCCTGCGGGCTCGACCCGACCCGTTCGACCCTCTTCATACAGTCGCAGGTTCCCGAACTCTGCGAGCTGGCCTTCTATTACATGAACCTCGTAACGGTGCAGCGCCTGCAGCGCAATCCGACCGTGAAGGCCGAGATCCAGCTGCGCGGTTTCGCCGAAGGCGCCGTCGAGGGCGACACGCAGCAGCGCCCGGGCATTCCCGTGGGCTTCTTCACCTACCCCATCAGCCAGGCCGCCGACATCACCGCCTTCAAGGCGACGACCGTCCCCGTGGGCGAGGATCAGGAGCCGATGCTCGAACAGACGCGCGAGATCGTCCACAAGTTCAATTCGGTCTACGGCGAGGTGCTCGTCGAGCCCGAAATTCTGCTGCCCGACAACGCCGCCTGTCTGCGGCTGCCCGGCACCGACGGCAAGGCCAAGATGTCCAAGTCGCTGGGCAACTGCATCTACCTCTCCGACCCGGCCGACGAGGTGCGCCGCAAGGTGATGGGCATGTACACCGACCCGGACCATCTGCGGGTAGAGGATCCGGGCAAGGTCGAAGGCAATACGGTCTTCACCTACCTCGACGCCTTCTGCCGTCCCGAACACTTCGGCCGGCACCTGCCCGATTACGCCTCGCTCGACGAACTGAAGGCCCACTACCGCCGCGGCGGTCTGGGCGACGTGAAGGTCAAGCGCTTCCTCATCGCCGTACTCGACGAGACGCTCGAGCCCGTCCGTCGGCGCCGTGCCGAATGGGAGCAGCGCATCGAAGAGGTGTACGCCATCCTCGATGCGGGATCGGCCGCCGCACGCGAGCGGGCCGCCGCCACGCTCGGCGAAGTACGCCGCGCCATGCGCATCGACTACTTCGCCGACCGCTCCCTCATCGAATCGCAGGCCGCAGACTACCGCAACGCCCGTCGGGAGGCACCGAAGCGATGAAACCCGCCGAACGGCTCCGGCAAGCGGTCGCCGCCCTGCATGCCGACAAGCTCTACTCGTGGTTCCTCTACCTCACGCGGCGACTCAGCACCAGCCAGGTGCTCATGGTGCTGGCCGTCCTCATCGGCGTGCTCGCAGGCCTGGGCACCTATCTCTTCGAGGTGCTGCTCTACGCCATCAAGGCGGCGCTGGTCAACTGGTTCCCGGCCGAGCGGGCCCACTTCCTCTACCTGCTCTATCCGGCCGTAGGTATCATCCTGGCCACACTGTTCGTCAAATACATCGTCAAGGACAATATCTCCGAAGGGGTCACGCGCGTCTTCTACGCCATGTCGCGCCGCAATTCGCACATCGCGCGCCACAACTGCTGGACCTCGGTCGTGGGCGGCGCCACGACCATCGGCTTCGGCGGTTCGGTGGGTCCCGAGGCCCCCATCGTCCTCACGGGCGCGGCAATCGGCTCGAACGTGGCGCGTCTCACACGCCTCAACTACAAGCACACCACGCTGCTGCTCTGCTGCGGGGCCGGCGCGGCCCTCGCCGCCATCTTCAAGGCCCCGATCACGGGCGTAGTCTTCGTCTTCGAGATCCTGATGCTCGACCTCACGGCCGGCTCGATCATCCCGCTGCTCATCGCCTCGGTGACGGCCACGACCATGGCCTTCATGCTGCGCGGCTTCGACCCCATTCTGGCCGTCACGCTGAAGCCCGAAGACGCCTTCCAGCTGCGGCAGATCCCGCTCTTCGTGCTGCTGGGCATCCTCTGCGGCTTCATGTCCTACTACTTCACCTCGCTCAACGCCCGTATCGGCGCCTGGTTCAAGCGCCGCGACAAGCAGTGGAAGCGGTGGCTCGCGGGCGGCGCGGTGCTCGGCGTGCTCATCTTCGTCTTCCCGCCCCTCTACGGCGAGGGCTACGAAGGATTCTCGTCGCTCATGAACGGCAACGCGCAGGAGCTCTTCGACAATTCGCTCTTCTACGCCTTCCGCGACATCGACTGGGTGGTACTGCTCTACATCGCCGCCACGATGTTCTTCAAGGTGGTGGCCATGGCCTCGACCAACGCCGCAGGCGGCGTTGGCGGAACGTTCGCGCCGTCGCTGTTCGTCGGCGCCTTCCTCGGAGCGCTCACGGCGCTGACCTGCAACACCCTCTTCGGGTGGCACCTCTCGCTCGTCTCGTTCACGCTCGTCGGCATGGCCGGCGTGATGGCCGGCGTGATGAACGCGCCGCTCACCTCGATCTTCCTCATCGCCGAGCTCTCGAACGGCTACGGGCTCTTCATCCCGCTGATGATCACCACATGCATCGCCTTCGCCCTGGGCTACTACCTCGACCCCGACTCGATCTACACGAAGCAGCTGCGCATCAACGGCGAACTGCTCACCACCGACAAGGACGAATCGGTCTTCGTCTTCCTGCATCTGGACGAGCTGATGGAGACCGACTTCACCCCCATCCGTCCGAGCACGCGGCTGGGCGAACTGGTGCAGATGATCTCCTCGGCCCACCGCAACATCTTCCCCGTACTCGACGATTCGGGACGCCTCATAGGCATCGTGCAGCTCGACGATCTGCGTCGCGACATGTTCCTGCCCGAGAAGTACGGCAACCCCATCACCGACTACATGATCCAGCCGCCCGACCGCATACTCGAACACGAGGCCATCCGCAGCATCCTCCCCAAGTTCGACGACAAGCATACGTGGATGCTCCCCGTGGTGGACAAGGCGGGGCGCTATCTGGGCTTCATCTCCAAATCGCGTATCCTGAACGCCTACCGCGAGCAGCTGGTGAAGATCTCGCAATAAACCTCCTGCGGAGCGGCCGGGAAACGCCCCGCACGCAACAAGACAGACAAACCCATGAACGAAAAGGAGTTCGAATCGCTGAAGGCCTCCTGTCCGTGGCCCGACGAACTGACCTGCGCCCTCACCGTCTGCGACACCGAGGGAGTGGTCCTCTACCAGAACCGACGCTCGGTGGAGGTGAACGGCGACGTGCGCGGCCGCTCGATGATGCCCTGCCACAACGAACGCTCGCGCGGCATCATCGCACGGCTCCTCGCCGAAGGGGGCGTGAACGCCTACACGATCGAGAAACGCGGTATCCGCAAGCTCATTTACCAGTTGCCCTGGCGCGTGGAGGGGCAGATCCGCGGACTGGTGGAGTTCTCGCTCGAACTGCCCGACGAACTGCCCCACTACGTACGCGGCTGACACGCCGCGCCGCACGAAAGAATCGGAGCCGGACCCCGCTTGGCGGGATCCGGCTCCGTGGCAATCCGGCAGGCCGGACCTATCGCCGGAAAATCCGGTCGATCTCGCTCCGCAGCGTCGCCGTATCCGCCGCGTTCTTCGCGTCGGCCCTCGTCCGCAAATCCGCGCCGAGCGCCCGCATCCGCCCGGACAGCCGGGCCGAAGAGTTCTCGTAGGGCATATACATAACCAGCATGTAGGAGGTGCTGATGCTGACTCCTACGAGCAGGCTCATCGAATCGTCGCACAACACGTAGGTGCCGTCGCTCCCGCCGACGACGAGATATTTTTCGACCAGAAACTCCGCCACCGTCACCGCATCGGCCAGATCAACCGCCGCCGAAGAGGCGGTCAATCTTCCGTACTCGAACATATACAGGTAATTCATAATCATTTTCTCACCACGGAATGCCAGGAAAAGGATTCCGTCGTCCGTCCTATCCTCGGTCATAAATTCGTAGGGTACCGCCTCCAGCACGTCGCTCCGGGTGGCGCCCCAGCCCATATAGGGTTCGTCGTAGCCAGGCAATACGACCGACGAACCGTTACCCGTCTGTCCGGTCGGATTCCGCCGGTCATTACCCTCCTCCTTTTCACATGCCGTGAAGAACGCGGTCACGGCAACTGCCGCGAACATAATAAGAATTTTTTTCATAAGCGTGTTGTTTTTATAGTACGGCAAATGTATGGAAAATCCCCCCTTCCAAATTTTATGCCGTTTTTCCGCCCCTTCACAACACAATACATTTATAATCAACTACATAGCTAAAAGGCCACCACCGCATGACCGACGCGGACAGAGACCTCCGCACGACGGAAAGCCTCCGGTCGGAGATGCGGTCCGGACCGGAGGCTTCGCCTGGGATGCTCCTGTGCAAGAAGCTCAGAGCTTGATGTCGTAGATCTGGATGACGCCTTCGAGCTGCCCCTCCGGGCCGGTGACGAGCAGCGAGGTGATCTTGTTATGCGTCATGCGTTTCTCGGCCTCGATGAGTTTCGCGTCGGGACCGATGGTCTTCGGATTGCGCGTGGCGATGTCGGCAGCGCGGATGCCGAAGAATTCGGCCTGACGGCGCTCCATCGCGCGGCGGATGTCGCCGTCGGTCACGATACCCAGGATCCTGTCGCCGTCGCACACGACGATCAATCCCAGTCCGCCCTTGCTGATGGTGTGGATCATCTCCGCCGCCGGACAGTCGGGGGCCACGACCGGCAGGTGCTCCTTGTGCATCACGTTGCCCACGGTCATCAGCAGCCGTCGGCCGAGGCTTCCGCCCGGATGCAGACGCGCGAAGTCGACGCTCGTGAAGCCGCGCCGTTTCATGAGCGCCACCGCGAGCGCGTCTCCCAGCGCCATCTGTACCGTCGTCGAGGTCGTGGGGGCGAGGTGCAGGATGCAGGCCTCCTCCTTGACAGCCGCATCGAGATGCAGTCCGGAGTGCTTCGCCAGCGTCGACTCGGGATTGCCCGTGATGGATATCAGCGGATTGCCGTTGTCCTGGATGAAGGGTACGATCTTCAATATCTCGTCCGTCTCGCCCGAAAACGACAGGGCCAGCACCACGTCTTCCTTCGAGATCATGCCCAGGTCGCCGTGGAAGGCCTCGCCCGGATGGAGGAAGAAGCTGGGGGTTCCCGTCGAAGCGAGCGTCGCGGCGATCTTACGCCCCACGAGGCCCGATTTGCCCATACCCGTAACGACGACCTTGCCGCGGCAGGCCAGTATCGTCTCCACCGCCTCGGCGAAGGTGTCGCCGAGCGTCGTCTCCAGGTGGCGGAGCGCCAGCATCTCGGTATGCACGGCGCGACGGGCCACCTCCACCGTCTCGTTTCTGTTCTTGTCGGTCATGGCTAACAGTGTATCAGACGCTCCACAAGCGGCCCGAAGTCGTCGAGCCGGAGCATGTTCGGACCGTCGCTCAGAGCGCGGTCGGGATCGGGGTGTACCTCGAAGAAGAAGCCGTTGGCACCGAAGGCCGCCGCGGCCAGCGCCATGGCGGGCACGAACTCACGGTTGCCGCCCGTCTTCCCGCCGGCAGCGCCCGGGCGCTGCACCGAATGGGTGCAGTCCATCACCACCGTCGGCGCGATGCGCAGCATGTCGGGGATATTGCGGAAGTCGACCACAAGGTTGTTGTAGCCGTACATGTTCCCGCGCTCCGTAAGCCAAATTTCGCGGGCCCCGGCCTCGCGCGCCTTCTCGTAGGGATAGCGCATGTCGGTCCCCGAGAGAAACTGGGCCTTCTTGATGTTCACCGTACGGCCCGTCCGCGCCGCGGCGACCAGCAGATCGGTCTGACGGCAGAGAAAAGCCGGAATCTGCAGCACGTCGGCCACTTCGCCCGCAGGCGCCGCCTGCCACGCCTCGTGGATGTCGGTGCAGATGCGCAACCCCCACTTCGACCGCACGTCGGCAAGCATCCGCAGGCCGCGGTCGATGCCCGGGCCGCGGAACGAAGAGGCCGATGTCCGGTTGGCCTTGTCGAACGAGGCCTTGAAGACTATGTCGATGCCCAGTCGCCGGTTGATGTCCGCAAGCCGCTCCGCCACCGTGTCGAGCAGTTCGGCCGACTCGATGACACAGGGACCCGCGATGAATACCTTCTCCATATTTCGCATGTTGCCGTCCGCACCGGCGCCGCCGCACGGACTCACTTCTCCACTCTTCTCAGAAACTCTTCGGCACGCGCCAGGTCCTCGGGCGTGTCGATACCCACGGTCTCGAACTCCGTGACGGCCGCACGGATGCGGTAGCCGTTCTCGAGCCAGCGCAGCTGTTCGAGCGACTCGGCCCGCTCCATGGGCGAGCGGGGCAACGCCGCCACGCGGCGCAGCACCTCCGCACGGAACCCGTACATGCCGATGTGCTTGTAGTAGGTCTGACGCGCAAGCCACTCCTCACGCGGTACGCCCCGCAGATAGGGAATCACCGAACGCGAGAACCAGAGCGCCCGCCCCCCGGGGTCGAGCACCGCCTTGGGCGAGTTGGGGTTCTCGAGCGCCGCGAGCCCCTCCTCGGGAGCGAAGGGGCGCACGAGCGTGGCGATGTCGGTCTGCGGATCGTCGAAGCAGCGGCAGAGCTCCACTATCTGCTCCGGACGCACGAAGGGTTCGTCGCCCTGTACGTTGACAACGACATCCCATGCGCCGCCCACACGGTCGAGCGCCTCACGGCAACGGTCGGTACCGCTGGCACAATCGGGCGAAGTCATCACCGCCCGCCCGCCGAAGGCCTCCACGGCTCCGGCGATGCGCTCGTCGTCCGTCGCCACGACCGTCTCCTCCACCGCGCCGGCCACCTGCTCGTAGACCCGCCTGATGACGGGCCGGCCGCCCAGCATCGCGAGCGGCTTGCCCGGGAAACGCGTCGAGGCGTAGCGGGCGGGTATGACAGCCAGTATCTTCATCTTCTCGTCTTCTGTTCCTTATCCGTCGTCCCGGACCTGCACACCGGGGCTCCGGCCGGATGCATGCGGGACACGTGTCTCAGTCCAAAGCCAGCTTCAGCACGTCACCGTTCGTACGCACGTAGTGGAAGGTGAGTCCCTCGATGTATTCGGGCTTGATTTCCGATATATCCTTGCGGTTCTCCTCCGAAAGGATCAGCTCGCGGATTCCGGCACGCTTGGCCGCCAGAATCTTCTCCTTCACACCCCCCACGGGCATCACGCGGCCGCGCAGCGTCGTCTCGCCCGTCATGGCGATGCGCTCCTTCACCTTGCGGCCCGTATAGGTCGAGACGAGCGATGTCACCATCGTGATGCCGGCCGAAGGTCCGTCCTTCGGGATGGCACCCTCGGGCACGTGAATATTGACATCGTTCTCCTCGAACATCTTCGGGTCGATTCCCAGCTCCTTGTGGTGGGCCATCACCCACTCGTGGGCTATGGTGGCCGACTCCTTCATCACGTCGCCCAGGTTGCCCGTGAGACTCAGCCGTCCCTTGCCGGGAGTAAGCACCGACTCCACATAGAGGATGTCGCCGCCCACCTCCGTCCAGGCCAGGCCCGTCACCACGCCCACCATGTCAGCCACTTCGTACTCCTCCTTGAGGAACTTCGGCATGCCGAGTATCTTCTCGGCCGCCTCGGCCGTCAGCGCCGCCTCGTAGGACTCCCCGAAGGCTATCTGTTTGGCGCGGGCACGGGCTATCTTGGCCAGATGCTTGTCGAGCGAACGGACGCCCGCCTCGCGTGTGTAGCTCATGATGATGTGCTCCATCACCTCGGGCGCGATGGTCAGCAACTCATCGCCGATGCCGTGGGCCGCACGCTGCTTGGGCAGCAGATGGTCCACCGCGATGCGTATCTTCTCCTCGGTGAGGTAGCCCGCGATATTGATCATCTCCATACGGTCGCGCAGTGCCGGGGCGATGTTGCCCACGTTGTTGGCCGTGGCGATGAAGAGCACGTGCGAGAGGTCGTACTCCATGTCGAGGTAGTTGTCGTGGAAGGTGGTGTTCTGCTCGGGATCGAGCACCTCGAGCAGGGCGCTCGACGGGTCGCCGTGGTTCGAGACGGTCACCTTGTCCACCTCGTCGAGGATGATGACCGGATTCGACGATCCGCACCTCTTGATGGTCTGTATGATACGTCCGGGCATGGCCCCGATGTAGGTGCGCCGGTGACCCCGGATCTCCGACTCGTCGTGCAGACCGCCCAGCGATATGCGACCGAACTTGCGGCCCAGCGCCGCGGCTACCGACTTGCCGAGCGAGGTCTTGCCCACGCCCGGAGGGCCGTAGAGGCAGAGGATGGGCGACTTCAGATCGCCCTTGAGCTTGAGCACGGCGAGGTGCTCGAGCAGGCGCGTCTTCACCTCGTCGAGTCCGAAGTGGTCATGGTCGAGCTGTCTGCGCGCAGCCTCCAGGTCGAGGTTGTCCTGCGTCATCTCGTTCCAAGGCAGCTCGAGCAACAGCTGCAGATAGGTCATCTGCACCGAGTATTCGGCCACGGCGGGATTGAGCCGCTCGACCTTCGAGAGCTCCTTGTCGAAGGTTTCGGCCACCTCCTTGGGCCAGTTCTTCTTGGAGGCCTGTTCGCGCATGCGCTCGATGTCGGCATCCTCGCCCTCGCCCAGTTCGTCCTGTATGGTACGCATCTGCTGCTGCAGGTAGTAGTCGCGCTGCTGCTTGTCTATCTCCTGTTTCACGCGCTCCTGGATCTGACTCTTGAGCTCGGCGAGCTGCTGCTCGCGGATAAGAATCTCGAGCAGCTTGCGGGCACGGGCCAGCAGGCCGGGAGCCTCGAGCAGCGACTGCCGGTCCTCGTCCGAGAGTTCGAGGTTCGAGCAGATGAAGTTGATGATACCCCTCTTCGAGTCGATGTTCTTGATGGCGAAGGCCGCCTCCTTGGGCATGTTGGGCGAGACGTTGATGATCCCGAGCGCCACGTCGCGCACCGAATCGACCAGCGCCTCGAACTCGATGCTCTTCAGGTCGGGCGTCGAGTCGCGCAGAGGCGTCACACGGGCCTTGAAATAGGGCTCGGTGGCAACGTACTCCTTGATTTCTATCTTCTCCAGACCGTTCAGAATCACCGTCAGGTTGCCGTTGGGCATCTCCAGTATCTTGATGATGCGCGCGGCCGTGCCCACCTTGTACATGTCGTCGGGCGCGGGGTCCTCGACCTCGCTCTCCTTCTGCAGCACGGCGCCCAGCATGCCCCCTTCGGAGTTCACCGCACGCACGAGGCTGATGCTCTTGTCGCGTCCTACGGTGATGGGGGTGATCGATCCGGGGAAAAGCACCGAACTGCGCAGCGTCAGAATGGGCAGGATCTCGGGCACGTCCACCTCCTCGATCGTCTCGTCCCCGCCCGTGACGATGGGGATGACGTGGTGGCGGCCGTCGATGAGTTCGGGCAGGGCGTTCAGGTCGTCCGCCTCAGCCGTATGTTCCTTCTTCTTGCTCATGATCTTCTCTTGGCGGGAGCGGCCCGCGGCCCGTACGGGACATGGTACGGTCCTCGGGGACCGGCCGGCAAACGCAGTCCGCCCCTTTTATATTAGCTCGCAAAGATAACGCTTTTTTCCCTATTTTATTTCTCGCATGACAGATTGTTGACAAATCGCGCCGCCCCGCGGCGGCGCCGCACCGATTTTCGGAGCGCCGCGCAACGGGAGCCGAACTTTTTTATTACTTTTGCGCACCGACATTCTAACCGAGCAACGAGACATGCAAATCGCCGACAAATACCTGCCCCGGGAGATCGAAACCAAGTGGTACGACTACTGGACGGGGCACCGCCTGTTCCACTCCGAACCCGACGCCCGCACCCCCTACACGGTGGTCATTCCGCCCCCCAACGTGACGGGCATGCTCCACATGGGCCACATGCTCAACAACACGCTCCAGGACGTGCTGGTACGCCGCGCCCGCATGAAGGGCTACAACGCCTGCTGGGTGCCGGGAACGGACCACGCCTCGATCGCCACCGAGGCGAAGGTCGTGGCCCGGCTCAGGGAGCAGGGCATCGAGAAGTCGCAGCTCACGCGCGAGGAGTTCCTCGCACATGCCTGGGCCTGGAAGGAGCAGTACGGAGGCGTGATTCTGCGGCAGCTGCGACGGCTGGGCGCCTCGTGCGACTGGGAGCGCACGGCCTTCACGATGGACGAGGCGCGCAGCGAGAGCGTCATCCGCGTCTTCTGCGACCTCTACGACAAGGGTCTCGTCTACCGCGGCGTGCGGATGGTGAACTGGGACCCCGCGGCGCAGACCGCCCTCTCGGACGAGGAGGTGGTATTCAAGGAGTCGCACGGCAAGCTCTATTACCTGCGCTATGCCGTAGAGGGGACGGATCGCTGCATCATCGTCGCCACGACGCGCCCCGAGACCATTCTGGGCGACACTGCGCTCTGCATCCATCCCGAGGACGGACGCTACGCCTGGCTGCCGCAGGGGGCACGCGTCATCGTGCCGCTCGTCGGCCGCTCGATACCGGTCATCCGAGACGAATACGTGGACCGCGAATTCGGCACCGGAGCGCTGAAGGTGACGCCGGCGCACGACGTGAACGACTACATGCTGGGCGAGAAACACGGCCTCGAATCGATTGACATCTTCAACGACGACGGCACCGTCAACGACCGCGTGGGACTCTACGTCGGTCTGGACCGTTTCGAGGTGCGCCGCCGCATCGAGGGCGATCTCGACGCCGCCGGGCTGCTCGAGAAGGTCGAGGAGTACACCAACAACGTGGGCTACTCCGAACGCACGGGCGTGGCCATCGAGCCGAAGCTCTCGATGCAGTGGTTCCTCTCGATGCGCGGGCTCGCCGACCCCGCCATGCGTGCCGTGATGGAGGAGGAGATACGCTTCGTCCCCGAGAAGTACCGGAACACCTACCGCCACTGGATGGAGAACATCAAGGACTGGTGCATCTCGCGCCAGCTCTGGTGGGGCCACCGCATTCCGGCGTGGTACCTCCCCCAGGGCGGCTTCGTGGTGGCCGAAAATGCCGAGGCGGCGCTGGAAAAGGCGCGTGCGAAGACGGGCGACGCCACGCTCACGGCCGACCGGCTGCGGCAGGACGAGGATGTGCTGGACACGTGGTTCTCGTCGTGGCTCTGGCCCATCTCCGTATTCGACGGCATCCGCCGTCCGCACAATCCCGAAATCGAATACTACTACCCGACCAACGATCTGGTGACGGGCCCCGACATCATCTTCTTCTGGGTGGCGCGCATGATCATGGCCGGATACGAATACCGCGGAGAGAAGCCCTTCCGCAACGTCTACTTCACGGGTATCGTACGCGACAAGCTCGGGCGCAAGATGTCCAAGCAGCTGGGCAATTCGCCCGATCCGCTCGACCTGATCGACCGCTACGGCGCCGACGGCGTGCGCGTGGCGATGCTCCTCTCGTCGTCGGCCGGCAACGACGTGATGTTCGACGAGGCGCTCTGCGAGCAGGGCCGCAACTTCGGCAACAAGATCTGGAACGCCTGCCGCCTGGTGGGTGGCTGGCGCGTCGACCCGCAGCGTGCGCAGAGCGAAAACGACCGGCTGGCCGCCGAGTGGTTCCGCCAGGCACTCGGCGACGCCCTGCGCCGCATCGAGGCCGACTTCGCGTCGTACCGCATTTCGGAGGCGCTCATGACCGCCTACAAGCTCTTCTGGGACGACTTCAGCGCCATCTATCTCGAGGCGGTGAAGCCCGCCTACGGCGAGCCGACCGATCCCGCGACGATGGAGTCGACGCTCGGATTTCTCGACGCGCTGCTGCGGATGCTCCACCCCTTCATGCCCTTCGTGACCGAAGAGCTCTGGCAGGCCCTCGCACCGAGGGCCGAGGGCGAGTCGATCACCCACGCCCCGATGCCCGAGCCCGCCTCGGAGCAGCCGCAGCTGCTGGCCCGCTTCGAACTGGCCCGCGAGGTGATCTCGGCCGTGCGCAGCGTGCGCAACCAGAAGAACCTGCCGCAGAAGGAGGCGCTCACGCTCCGTGTCGTCGCCGACGAAAACTATCCGGCCGAATACGCCCCCGTCATCCGCAAGCTGGCCAACCTCGAGGCCATCGAGCAGGCGGCCGAGCAGGATCCCGCGGCAGCAGCCTTCCTCGTGAAGACCACGCAGTACTTCGTCCCTCTGGCGGACCGCATCGACACCGAGGCCGAACGCCGACGTATCGAAAAGGAGCTCTCCTACCTCGAGGGTTTCCTCGCGAGCGTCGAGAAGAAGCTCGCGAACGAACGCTTCGTCTCGTCGGCCCCGGCGCAGGTGGTGGCCAACGAACGGGCCAAGCAGGCCGACGCCACGGCGAAGCTCGCCGCGCTGCGCGAACAGCTCGCCGCACTGAAATAGCCGAATCCGACCCATGCGGAGCACGCCCGGTGCGGGCGTGCTCCGCATGTCGTCCCCACGCTGCGCCATGCCCTCCATCACCATATACACCGACGGCTCGGCCCTGGGCAATCCCGGCCCGGGCGGCTACGGCTGCGTACTCATCTCGGGGCCGCATCGCAAGGAGCTCTCGCAGGGCTACCGCCTCACGACCAACAACCGCATGGAGCTCACGGCAGTCTGCGCGGCCCTCGAGCAGCTGCGCTTCGAGGGTTCGGAGGTCACCGTCTACTCCGATTCGAAATACGTGGTCGACGCCGTGACGAAGGGGTGGGTCTTCGGTTGGGAACGCAAGGGTTTCGCCGGCAAGAAGAATCCCGATCTGTGGCGCCGCTTCCTCGGCCTCTACCGCCGTCACCGCGTCCGCTTCGTATGGGTCAAGGGCCACGCCGAAACGGTGGAGAACAACCGCTGCGACCAGCTGGCCGTGGCGGCCGCCAACGACCGCGCCCACCACATCGAGGATACGGGTTACGAGGCGGGAGCCTGACGCTTCTCCGGGAGAGGCGTGCCCGCACCGGGGCGCTCTCCGCATCCGGCACGCATCCCCGACGGAGAGTGGAAGCGCGAAAAATGACTCCGCCGCTGGGCTATTTCCGCCGCTTTTCCTATCTTTGCCCGAATCAAAATCCGAAAACGCGGACCACGCCATGTTCAAGACCTACCTGCGCCTGCTCGGCTTCGCCAGCCCGCTCTCCCGATACGCGATCCCCTATTTCTTCTACGCCCTCTTCTACGCCCTCTTCAACACGATCACCTTCACGCTGATCATCCCCATTCTCGGCACGCTCTTCGACCCCACCTACCGTTTCGAGCCGGTCTATGAGCTGCCGCGCACCTTCGCGGTAAACCAGGAGAGCTTCGCACAGCTCATCGGATGGCTCTACACGCATCTCTTCGGCACCGACTTCAGCAAGTTCCGCGTGCTGGTCATGCTGGCTCTCACGGTGATCGTCACCAGCCTGTTGAGCAACACGTTCCGCTATCTGAGCTCGTGGACCGTCGAGAACCTGCGCACGCGGTCGCTCCAGCGCATGCGCGACCGCATGTTCGACAAGGTGGTGGCGATGAACGTGGGCTATCTGAGCGACCAGCGCAAGGGCGACATCGTCTCGCGCATCACGCAGGACGTGATGGTCGTACAGTTCTGCATCACCAACACGCTGCAGGTCGCCTTCCGCGAGCCGCTGCTCATCATCGGCTACATCGTGGCCATGGTGCTCATATCGTGGAAGCTGTCCATCTTCTCGATTCTCTTCCTGCCGCTCGTGGCCCTGCTCATCGGCAGCATCGTCAAGCGGCTGCGTCATCCGGCCAAGACGAGCCAGGAGCGCATGGGCGACATGGTGAGCAACCTCGACGAAACGCTCTCGGGCATCAAGGTGATCAAGAGCTACAACGCCACCGAATATGTCAAAAAGAAGTTCCACGACCTCGACGCCGACTTTTCGCGGCTGCAGCTCTCCATGGCGCGCCGCCAGCAGCTCGCCTCGCCCATGAGCGAATTCCTCGGCATCACGGCCGCGGGCGTCGTGCTCGTCTTCGGCGGCATGCTCGTGCTGCGCGGCTCGCTCGATGCGGGCGGTTTCGTCGCCTTCCTGGCCATGTTCTCGCAGATCACGCGACCGGTACGCACCTTCATCGACCAGTTCGCCACCATCAACCAGGGCATCGCGGCCGGCGAGCGCATCTTTTCGGTGCTCGACGCCCGGCCCGAAATCGAGGACAGGCCCGATGCCCGCACCTTCGAAGGGCTGAAGGAGCGCATCGAGTTCCGCGACGTCCGCTTCACCTACGACGGCAGCCGCGAGGTGCTCCACGGCATCTCGTTCGAGATACGCCGCGGCGAGACGGTGGCCCTCGTCGGCCCTTCGGGCGGCGGAAAGTCGACCCTCAGCGAGCTCATCCCCCGCTTCTACGACCCCACAGCCGGCGAAATCCTCATCGACGGCATACCGCTGCGCGACTACACGCAGGAGAGCCTCCGCGCCCACATGAGCCTCGTGGCGCAGAATACGGTACTCTTCAACGACACCATCCGCAACAACATCGCCCTGGGACGCCCCGACGCCTCGCGGCAGGAGATCGAGGCGGCGGCCCGCGTGGCCAACGCCCACGACTTCATCATGGAGAGCCCCCACGGCTACGACACGAACATCGGAGACTGCGGCTCGAAACTCTCGGGCGGCCAGCGCCAGCGCCTCTCGATTGCCCGCGCCGTACTGAAAAACCCCGAGATACTGATTCTCGACGAAGCCACCTCGGCGCTCGACACCGAGAGCGAAAAGCTGGTGCAGGATGCCCTGAACGCACTGCTCGCCGGCCGCACCTCGCTCGTCATAGCCCACCGCCTCTCGACCATCCACAATGCCGACCGCATCGTCGTCGTGGACCACGGCCGCGTCGCCGAACAGGGTACCCACGCCGAACTGATGGCGCGCGGCGGCATCTACGCCCGGCTGATCGAGATGCAGTCCTTCGACGACTGACCCCCATTCCGCTCCATGACCGAAAAGCAGAAGATGCTCGCGGGCGAGTGGTTCCACCCCGCCGACCCGGAACTGGCCGCCGACCGCGACCGGGCCCGGCGGCTGCAACACCGGCTCAACACGGAACTCTGCGACCAGGATGCGGAGTACCGCGCCACGCTCCGCGCCCTCTGCCCTGCCGTCGAAGGGTTCATCCGGGCCCCGTTCCACTGCGACTACGGCTACCACGTATCGACGGGCGAGGGGAGTTTCGTCAACTTCGGCTGCACATGTCTCGACCTGGCCCCCATACGCATCGGACGGCGCACGCTCGTCGGCCCCAACGTACAGCTGCTTACGGCCCGGCATCCGTTCGAGCGGGCCGCACGCGCTTCGGGCGTCGAACAGGGGCTGCCGATCACCATCGGCGACGACTGCTGGCTCGGCGGCGGCGTCATCGTCTGCCCGGGCGTAACGATCGGCGACGGCGCAGTGGTGGGTGCCGGTGCCGTCGTCACGAAGGATGTGCCCGCGGGTGCGGTCGTGGCCGGCAACCCGGCCCGCATCCTGCGCATGCTCTGACCCCGCGGGACGGCCGCCGCCCCGCGGAAGAGGCGAAGAGCGCGGGGAGGCGAGGAAAAATAGGGTTATTTGCGGAGTTTTCACTATCTTTGCCCATCATCACGCACATACGCACACACGACATATGAAGTTCAGGGAGTACAAGGGCCTCGATCTGGCGGCCACTGCCGCCGAGGTGCTGAAGGAGTGGGACGCCGAGGATACGTTCCACAAGAGCATATCCACGCGCGAAGGTCATCCGTCGTTCGTCTTCTACGAGGGTCCCCCCTCGGCCAACGGCATGCCGGGCATCCACCACGTCATGGCCCGCACGATCAAGGACGTATTCTGCCGCTACAAGACGCAGTGCGGCTACCTGGTACACCGCAAGGCCGGCTGGGACACGCACGGCCTGCCCGTGGAGTTGGGCGTCGAGAAGAGGCTCGGCATCACCAAGGAGGACATCGGCCGGCGGATCTCCATCGAGGAGTACAACCGCACCTGCCGCGAGGCGGTGATGGAGTTCACGGGCGCCTGGGAGGAGCTCACGCGCCGCATGGGCTACTGGGTCAACATGGACCATCCCTACATCACCTACGACAACAAATACATCGAGACGCTCTGGTGGTTGCTCAAGCAGCTCTACGACAAGGGGCTTCTCTACAAAGGCTACACCATACAGCCCTACTCGCCGGCCGCCGGCACGGGGCTCTCGACCCACGAGCTGAACCAGCCGGGATGCTACCGCGACGTGAAGGATACGACCTGCACGGCGCAGTTCCGCGTGGTGCGCGACGGACGCAGCGAGGCGCTCTTCGAGGGCATCGACGGACCGCTTTACCTTCTGGCATGGACCACGACGCCGTGGACCCTGCCGTCGAATACGGCCCTCGCCGTGGGCCCGGCCATCGAATACGTGCGCGTGCGGTGCCGCAATCCCTACACCGACGCGCCGCAGACGGTCCTGCTGGCCCGCGAGCTGGTCGGCGCCTACTTTCCCAAGAAGGCCGAAGGGAGCTTCGAGGTGCTGCCCGGCGTGCTGAAGGGTCCCGAGCTGGAGGGTGTGCGCTACGAGCAGCTGATGCCGTGGGTGCGACCCGACGGCGACGCCTTCCGCATCATCGTGGGCGACTACGTGACCACCACCGACGGTACGGGCATCGTACATATCGCCCCGACGTTCGGCGCCGACGACGCCCGCGTGGCGCGCGCCGCCGGCATTCCGCCCCTCTTCGTGGTGGACCGCGCCGGCAAGGAGCAGCCGATGGTCGACCGCAGGGGTCGCTTCTTCCCTCTGGATGAGCTCGACGGGGAGTTCGTCCGCACGCACATGGATGCCGCCCGGTATGCCGAATACGCGGGCCGCTACGTGAAGAACGCCTACGACGACTCGCTCGCCCCCGACGCTCCGACGCTCGACGTTGATATCGCCGTGATGCTCAAGGGCGAAAACAAGGTCTTCAAGATCGAAAAGCACGTCCACTCCTATCCCCACTGCTGGCGTACGGACAAACCCGTGCTCTACTATCCGCTCGACTCCTGGTTCATCCGCACCACGGCGCTGCGCGACCGCATGATCGAACTGAACCGCACAATCCGCTGGAAGCCCGAATCGACCGGTACGGGACGCTTCGGCAAGTGGCTCGAAGGGCTCGTGGACTGGAACCTTTCGCGTTCGCGTTTCTGGGGCACGCCGCTCCCGGTATGGGCCACGGAGGACCGGTCGGAGCTCAAGTGCATCGGCTCGGTGGCCGAACTGATGACCGAAATCGAGCGATCGGTAGCCGCCGGCGTCATGAAGGAGAATCCCTTCCCGAAGTTCCGTGTCGGCGACTTCTCGGAGGAGAACTACTCGACCGAGCACATCGACCTGCACCGCCCCTACGTGGACTCCATCGTCCTCGTCTCGTCGAAGGGCGAACCGATGCACCGCGAACCCGATCTGATCGACGTATGGTTCGACTCAGGTGCCATGCCCTACGCGCAGGTGCACTACCCCTTCGAGCACGGTGACGACTTCGGCACGCTCTTCCCCGCCGACTTCATCGCCGAGGGGGTGGACCAGACGCGCGGCTGGTTCTTCACGCTGCACGCCCTGGCCGCCATGCTCTTCGATTCGGTCGCCTTCCGCAACATCATCTCCAACGGACTGGTGCTCGACAAGAACGGCAACAAGATGTCCAAGCGGCTGGGCAACGCCGTCGATCCCTTCGAGGTGCTCGCCCGGTACGGCGCCGACGCCACCCGCTGGTACATGATCGCCAACTCGCAGCCTTGGGACAACCTCAAGTTCGACCAGGACGGCGTGGACGAGGTGCGGCGCAAGTTCTTCGGCACGCTCTACAACACCTACTCCTTCTTCGCGCTCTACGCCAACGTCGACGGCTTCACGGGCGGCGAGGCGGAGATTCCGGTCGCCGAACGTCCTGAGATCGACCGCTGGATCGTCTCGCTGCTCCACTCGCTGGTACGCGACGTCACCGCCTCGCTCGAGGGCTACGATCCCACGCCGGCGGCCCGCGCCATCCAGGAGTTCGTCTGCGAGAACCTCTCCAACTGGTACGTGCGCCTCAACCGCAAGCGCTTCTGGGGAGGCGGCCTCACACGCGACAAGCTGGCGGCCTACCAGACGCTCTACGAGTGCCTGGAGACCGTAGCCATGCTCTCGGCACCCTTCGCCCCCTTCTTCTCGGATCGCCTCTTCCGCGATCTGAATGCCGTAAGCGGCCGGCATGCCGGATCGGTACACCTCTCAGCCTTCCCCGCATGCGACGAGACGCTCGTCGACACGGAACTGGAGCGGACCATGGAGACGGCACAGCGCCTCTCGTCGATGGTGCTGGCCCTGCGCCGCAAGGTGGGCATCAAGGTGCGTCAGCCGCTGCAGAAGATACTCGTGCCGGTACTCGACGCCGAGACACGCCGCCGTATCGAGGCGGTACGCGGCATCGTTCTGAGCGAGGTAAACGTCAAGGAGGCCGAGCTCATCGAACGCACCGAAGGCATCATCACCAAGCGCATCAAGCCCAATTTCAAGACCCTCGGGCCCAAATACGGCAAACAGATGAAGCAGATCGCCGCCCTCGTCGCGACCTTCACGCAGGAGCGCATCGCCGAAATCGAAGCGGCCGACGAGACGGTGCTCGACCTCGGCACGGAGCGCATCACCGTCACGCGCACCGATTTCGAAATCACCTCCGAGGATATGCCCGGATGGCTCGTCGCCACGGAGGGGCGCCTCACCGTGGCGCTCGACATCACCGTCACCGACGAACTGCGGGCCGAAGGGGTGGCGCGCGAACTGGTCAACCGTATCCAGAACCTGCGCAAGGAGGCCGGGTTCGAGGTCACGGACCGCATCCGCGTCGAGATCGAACGGACCCCTCTTACCGAGGGGGCGCTCGACCGCTTCGCCGGTTACATCGCACAGCAGACCCTCGCCGACGAAGTGAAGGGGACGACGGAGCCCGCCGGTGCGACCGTCGCCGAAGCCGAAGTGGACGAAGAGCCCGTACGCATCGCCGTCACGCGGCTCGGTTGATTTTTCGGACGTGAAATTTGGCGGATTCGCGGAAAATGCTTACTTTTACTTAAAGTATTAACGTATTTATAATACGAAGCATCATGGCAGACGAGAGAACACGCTACAGCGACGCCGAACTCGAAGAGTTCAAACAGCTGATTCTGAAAAAGCTGGAGAATGCACGCGCGGACTACGAGCTGCTGCGCGCCACCATTACCCACACGGCCGACAACGACACCGAGGATACATCGCCCACGTTCAAGGTGCTCGAAGAGGGTGCCACGACCCTCTCGAAAGAGGAGAGCGGTCGTCTGGCCGCACACCAGCTGAAGTTCATCCGCAATCTCGAGATGGCACTCGTGCGCATCGAGAACAAGACCTACGGCATCTGCAAGACCACCGGCAAGCTGATACCGAAGGAGCGGCTGATGAAGGTGCCCCACGCCACCGAGTGCATCGAGGCGAAGGAGCGGCGCAAATAGTGCTCAGGCTCCACGCAACGCCCCGGTCGGGGAAGATGCGTGCGGAAGAGTACGGGAGAGGCCGTCTGCAGTGGCAGACGGCCTCTCCCGCTTTCTGCCGCTCCGGCGCAGAGGCTTGTGGCCCCGGAGAACGACTCGTGATATTTCACTCCGCACCGCACCTTTTTGGGCGAAAAATACGTTATATTTGACAAGCGTTTCCGCGCTCCGGTCCGGGCCGTCCCGAGCCGGAACACGAAACAGATGGGGTGCGCAGGCGGTCCAAGGGGCAGCCGACGCACAAAAGAAGACCCGATTTGCCGATGCCGCTCCGCCGCCCGCCCGCCGCCCTGCTCCTCCTGCTCCTGCTCCTGTTTCCGGCCGGAGGAGGAATCGTGCAGGCATTTCCCGCGACATCCGCAGCCGTCGGAGAGCGCGCCGACACCATACGGAACGCCGTTCCGGACAACGGCCGAACCGCGGCATGCCCGGACCCGCGGACCGCAAAGCGCGACACGACATGCCGGGCGGACACGGGGGTCGTTCCGGCCCGGAACATCGAACTCATCCACCCCGTCCGGCCGCCCGTTGCCGACATACTCCGCTACGGACAGGAGGTCGACAGCATGCGCCTGCGCATCGAGTATCGCAACAACCGGCTCTACGACAGCATCGCGCGCAAGATGAAGAGCCGCACCGTATCGCGCTTCATCTACCGCACGCTCTTCAGGCACCGCACGCTCGACACCACCTCGAGCGGCCGCGTCATCGAAGAGAGCCGTCTCTTCGAGCCATATGCCGGCAAGCGCATCGGACGTATCACCATCGTGCGCGATGCCGTTTTCCGGACCGACGGCAACTGGTTCGAACGGACGGGCAACCGCATCCACGTCCTGACCCGCGAACGGGTCATCCGACGCGACCTGCTCTTCCGTGAGGGGGATCCGGTCGATCCCGAACAGCTCGTGCGCAACATGCGGCTGCTGCGCGAACGGAGCTATCTCTCCGACGTCGGCATCAGCGCCTTCGTCGACCCGTTCGACACCACTACGGTACACCTCACCGTACGCACGCGCGACAGCTGGAGCATCAGTGCCGACGGTTCGCTACACGGCGAAGGGCGCACCATGGTCGGCGTCTACGACGCCAACATACTCGGCTCGGGCAATACGTTGCGCATCAACACCCACTTCAATCGCAACGACTTCGGCTACGGCGGCAACATCGTCTCCTACGAGATCCCCAACATACTGGGCAGCTTCTTCACGGCCGACTTCTCGGCGGGCCGCGACTTCTACAATTCCGAGCTCCGCATGGCCGTCCGCAAGGAGTTCATCCGGCCGACCGACTACGAGGCGGGCATCTCCTACGACAACGTGAAGGAGAAGTGGTACCGTTCCGATCTCGACACCGCGACACTGGCCCGCATCCGCTCCTTCGAACTATGGGGCGGCCGATCGCGCCAAATCGCGCCGATACGTTCGAGCCTCTTCTTCACGGGACACTACCGGCGCGCCCGCTTCGGACTGCGTCCCGAAGTCGCGCCGCGGCTCAACCCGCTCTTCCACGATCGCGACGAGCTGCTGCTGGGCGTGGGACTCTACCGCGAACGTTTCTACACGGCCAACCTCGTCTACGGCTACGGCACGCGCGAATTTCTCGCCACCGGCTATAACGCCTCACTGGTCGGCGGCTATACGTGGAACGAGTTCGAGCGGCTGCTCTACCTGGGACCGGCGCTCCGCGCGGGCGGCTTCCTTCCTGTCGGCTACGTCATGGGCGGCTTCACGCTGGGCAGCTATATCGACCCCCGCACGGGGGCGTGGCGGCGCAGCGCCGTGGATGTGGATGCACGCTGGATCTCGAACCTCTTCATCGCACGGCGCAGCCGCATCCGCCAGTTCCTTTCGCTCAACTACACGCAGGGTTGGAACCGCTACGCCGGCAGCAACGAGACGATACGCTTCACCGACGAGAACGGAATCCGCACGCTGCGCGAGAATTCCGCCGGACGCACGCGTGCGATACTGAATACCGAGACCGTGCTCTTCACCCCCTACCAGCCGCTCGGCTTCCGCATCGCCCTCTTCGGCTTCGCCGACTTCGGTCTGCTGGGCGACGACCCCAACCCTTTCCGCAACGAGTTCTTCGCCTCGTTCGGCATCGGAGTCCGGCTGCGTAACGAACGGCTCATATTCAGTGCCGTACAGTTCGAACTGGGCTTCTCGTTCGGCAAACGGGGCTGGCTCGACAGCCGCTACGCGAACGTGTCGAACCAGCGCCGCTTCGAGGAGTGGCGCTACATCCCCTCACGACCCGAAGCTCTCGCCTTCGAATAAAGGGGGCCCGGATACGGGAGGAGTCGGCGGAGGTATAAAAAGGGCGGAGGAGCGATCGGAATGATCGCTCCTCCGCCGAAGGGTCACCCGCACGGGACTACTCCTCGTCGCGGTAGGTATGCTCCACGTAGATGGCATGAAGCTTGGCCTCGCGCTTCGCTACCGAAGGTTTGGTGAAATACTGACGGCGACGGAGCTCCTTCAGCACACCCGTACGCTCGTATTTACGTTTGAACTTCTTGAGGGCGCGCTCGATGTTCTCGCCCTCCTTTACCTGCATGATAATCATGGTATTCTTCTTTTTTTCGTGTTCTTGTTTCCTTCTCATTTTCCGCGGCCGCACCGCCGCTGCGCGCCTCCGACACGGAGGGGTCTCGTCTACTGTTCTGGTGCCTCGTATCCGTCGAAACGGAGATAGGGAGCCAGCCGCGCTGCCTCCTCCCGGGTCAATATGCCCTCAACGGTCATCTCCTCGACGTCTCTCCAGCCTCCTTTCAGTTGTCGCTGCCGAAGCAGCTTCCGCAAAACGCGCGGCGGGATATAGGGGTGACCCGCCAAGGCGTCCGGAGTTGCAAAGTTAATATCAATTTTCCGAATTTTGCAACTGTCGCACACAATTTGTTTCACAATCATCTCGTAATTGCGCTCCGTGACCTGCGGAATCTCGGCCAGCTGCTCCACGCGGCAGAAGCCGCCGAGCCGCTCGCGGTAGCGCAGAATCGCCGCGGCGCTCCGCGCCCCGATGCCGAAGACGGAGACCAGCGCCGCGGAATCGGCTCCGTTCAGTTCGACGGGCCGTTCGACCGGATCGGGCCGTTCGGCGAAGCGCACGTAGGGCTCGAGCGCGCGAGCCACCGAGTCGGAGACGACATAGCAGGCGCGCAGCTCCTCCATGTCGCGGATGCCGCGCAGATCGCGCCAGCGCACGAAGGCTTCGGCCTGACGCTTCGACAGGGCCCCGATGGCCCGCAGATAGAGCGCCGAAACCGTGTCGACCAGGAATGGTTCGGGTTCGAGCGGCCTGCGCGCCGGCCGCTCGCTGCGGCGGGAGGCGGGGACAAGGGCGTACTCACGGCCGATACGTATGTAGGGGGCGAGCCTCATGTAGAGCGAGTCGCTGAAGCCGTAGCAGGTGGCCACATCCTCAGGAATGCGGAATACCTTGCCCGACGCACGGTATTTGAGCAGACTCACCGCCTCGCGCTTGGCGAGCCCCAGCCGCCGCAGTCCCTCGTAGTCGATCGTATTGGGGTCGAAGCGGAAGAGCTCGACGCTCTCGGCCCGCTCCTCGGCCATCGCCACCGCCCACTCCACCGATTCGGGTTTCGGCCGCGGACGGACCAGCAGCGCCCCCACGATGAAGAGCCCCGCCAGCGGCAGGAAGACGACGAGTCCGCGCAGTTCGCGGTCGGAGAAGAGAGGTTTCACGGTCGGCGGAGGTGCGGCGCCACACGCCGGAAGGGGCGCCGCGTCGCACAAAGATAGGCAATCCGGAGCAACCGCACAAGTCGACCGGGCCGATATCGCGGCCGGGAGCGACCGAACGCCCGCAGTCCGAATTCCGGAAGGCGAATGCGCGGTCCGTGGCCGGCGGCAGCTCGGAGCCGCCGCCGCACGCGGTCAACCCGCACGAAGGTCCGCGGGGACGATATTTTTCGCGGCCGGAGCACAACGCAGAACTATTTTCACTAATTTCGCCCCCTCGAAACAAAAAACCGACAAACACACACAACCCGATGAAAACGTTTTCGTTCCGGCCCAAACTGCTCGATACGCTGAAGGGCTACACCCGGCCGGCGCTCGCCTCCGACCTCATGGCCGGCCTCATCGTCGGCATCGTCGCCCTGCCGCTCGCCATCGCCTTCGGCATCGCCTCGGGCGTATCGCCCGAGAAGGGCATCCTCACGGCCGTCATCGCCGGCTTCGTCGTCTCGCTGCTGGGCGGCAGCCGCGTGCAGATCGGCGGCCCCACGGGTGCCTTCATCGTCATCGTCTACGGCATCATACAGCAGTACGGCGAGGCGGGGCTGCTGGTCGCCACGCTCATGGCGGGCGCCCTGCTCGTACTCATGGGACTCTTCCGCCTGGGTACGGTCATCAAGTTCATCCCCTACCCCATCATCGTGGGCTTCACGGCGGGTATCGCCGTCACCATCTTCACCACGCAGGTGGGCGACCTGCTGGGGCTCGACTACGGCGGCGAGCCGGTGCCGGGCGACTTCGTGGGCAAGTGGGCCCTCTATGCACGCCACCTGGGCAGCATCGATCCGTGGAACGTCCTCGTGGCCGCCGCGAGCATCCTCGTCATCGTGCTGACGCCCCGCGTATCGCGCCGCGTCCCGGGATCGCTCGTCGCCATCGTCCTCATGACCGTGGCCGTCTGGCTGCTGCGCACCTGCGGCGGCGTGGAGGGCATCGACACCATCGGCGACCGCTTCACCATCCGCGCCGAACTGCCCGCCGCCTCGCTGCCCGAGATCGACTGGGAGGCCGTGCGCAGCCTGCTGCCCGCCGCCTTCACCATCGCCGTGCTGGGCGCCATCGAGTCGCTGCTCTCGGCCACCGTGGCCGACGGCATCGTGAACGACCGCCACGACTCGAACACCGAGCTCATCGCACAGGGTGCGGCCAACCTGCTCGTGCCCCTCTTCGGCGGCATCCCGGCCACGGGCGCCATCGCCCGCACGATGACCAACATCAACAACGGAGGCCGCACCCCCGTGGCGGGCATCGTCCACGCCGTGGTGCTGCTCCTCATCCTCCTGCTCCTGATGCCGCTGGCGCAGTACATCCCCATGGCCTGCCTGGCGGGCGTGCTGGCGGTCGTCTCCTACAACATGAGCGGCTGGCGCACCTTCCGCGCCCAGCTCCGCAATCCGAAGGCCGACGTCACGGTGCTGCTCGTCACCTTTCTGCTCACGGTCTTCTTCGACCTGACCATCGCCATCGAGTTCGGACTGCTCCTCGCGGGCGTGCTCTTCCTCAAGCGTGTGATGGAGACGACCGAAATCTCGGTCATCCGCAGCGAAATCGACCCCGGCGCCGGACTCGACGTACAGCTGCACGAAGAGCATCTCACGGTTCCCGACGGCGTCGAGGTCTACGAAATCAACGGTCCCTACTTCTTCGGCATCGCCACCAAGTTCGAGGAGGTGATGGCCCAGATGGGCGACCGTCCGCGCGTACGCGTGGTGCGCATGCGGCGCGTCCCCTTCATCGACTCCACGGGACTGCACAACCTCACGACGCTGTGCGACATGTCGCGACGCGAAGGCATCACCGTCGTGCTCTCGGGCGTGAACGACGGCGTGCGCACAACGCTCGAGCACGCGGGTCTCGTCGAACTGCTCGGCGCCGAAAACGTCTGCCCGCACATCCACGCCGCCCTCGAGCGGGCCTCGACGCTCGCCGCAGGCATTCCGTCCGCGGCCAGATAGCCGCCCGCGCCCACTACGAGCACCGTGCCCATGGAAGACACGAAGTCGATGAGCGGATGGAATACCCCCGAAGTTTTGAGCGCTTTCAGTATCGCCACGGTATGCTTCTTCGCGCGTTCCTCGACGTGCGTATGCTCCTGTGCTTCCTGACCGAAAGCCTGTATCTCGTACACTCCGCTTATGTTATCCTGTATCTCCGCGGAAATATCGCCCACAAGCCTTTGCGCCGCTTTGAAATTGGGTCGCACTTTCTTCGCGTAATACACGCACGCCACGGCGACGAGCGGTATCACCACCGCCGTTATCAGCGCGAGTTTCCAGTTCATCACGAGAAGTATCACCAGGACTCCGGCGAATGTCAGCGTGTTGGTGATGAATTCCGGTATCACGTGAGCGTAGAGCATTTCGAAATTAGCCGTGTCGTTCACCACGCGGCTCAGAAGATCGCCCGTCTGCTTGTCTTTGAAAAAGGACATCGACGAGAGCTGTATGTGATCGTACAGCTTCACCCTCGTATTATTGACGAGGTTCCACGCCGCGACGTGCAACATGTACGTCGAAACGAATCTGCTCAGCCATTTGATAAGATAAAGAGCCGTCAGCACTCCCACGTAGACCGCTATGAGCTTGAGCCCTTCCTCCGTGATGCCTGCG
>CASELE010000017.1 GCA_949288735.1 uncultured Alistipes sp. | reverse complement strand
GGCGGGGCGCCGCGTCCGGTAGGGATGCGGCGCCCCGCGGCGCTCCGAAGAGCTGTGGCTCAGCTCCGCAGCCGGCGACGGCCGACGAAGCGGATCAGTTCGCCGCCCACGGCAAGCAGGGCCGTGCCGCCGATGACCCAGCACCACTGCTGCCATGTAAGGGGAACCGTGCGGAAGACCTCGCCGCCCAGCTCCACGATGATGATCTGCCCCACGGCGATGGCCAGCAGGATGAGAAAGAACTCGCGACAGCCGCGCAGATCGGCGAACACCGAGTGGCGGGTTTCGAAACCTTTGGCGTTGAACATGTTCCAGAACTGCAGGAAGACGAACACCGAGAAGAAGAGCGTCAGCTGCACGACCGACAGCTCGCGCGTGGGCGAATCGGAGAGCCACGTGAACATCATGCCGAGCAGCACGGCGACGATAACCGTACCGCAGGTGACGATCGTGCGGGCCATCGAACGCGTGATGATGAACTCGTTGCGCGGACGCGGACGGTCGCGCATCACCTCGGGATTGGGAGGCAGCGAAGCCATGGCCATCGCCGCGAAGGTATCCATAATGATGTTGACCCAGAGAATCTGCACCACCGTGAGCGGCAGATCCGTACCGAAGATCGCCCCCACGAAGCATACGATGATCGCAGCGAAGTTGATGGTGAGCTGGAAGAGCACGAAGCGCTGGATGTTGCGGTAGAGCGAACGGCCCCACATGACGGCCGTGGCGATCGAGGCGAAGGAGTCGTCGAGCAGCGTGATGTCCGAGGCATCCTTCGCCACCGAGGTGCCCGTACCCATCGAAAGGCCCACGTTGGCGAAGTTGAGTGCCGGGGCGTCGTTCGTACCGTCGCCCGTGACGGCCACCACCTCGCCGCGCTGCTGCAGCAGACGCACCAGACGCTGCTTGTCGAGCGGGCGGGCGCGCGACATGATCTTCAGATCCTGCACGCGGTCGAGCAGCTCCTCGTCCGACATGGCGGCGAAATCGGTACCGGTAATCAGGTTGCGCTCCCCGTCCGTCGCATCGTCCCAGAGTCCGATCTGGCGGGCTATCTCGCGCGCCGTCGCCGGCGTATCGCCCGTTACGATCTTCACGGCGATGCCGGCATCGAGACAGCGGCGTACGGCGGCCGGCACATCCTCGCGCACGGGATCCGAGATGGCGGCCACCGCCTCGAAGTGCAGGCCGCCGCCGCGCACGGCCGACTCGCAGTCGTCGGCCCCGGTCTCGACCCAGGCGATGCCAAGCGTACGCATGGCGCGGTTCTGGAAGGCGAGCAGCTGCGCCGCCACCTCGGCGTCGCGGCCGTCGGCGGCGCACATGGCCCGTACGATCTCGGGCGCACCCTTCACGCAGAGCAGCTTCCGGCCCGAAACGCCGCTGCGGACAATCGTGGCCATGTACTTGCGTTCGGTGGTGAAGGTGAGACGATCGACGATCTCGGCTCCGGCACGCAGGGCGGCATAGTCCTCGCCGCCGCGACGCATCCACTCGAGCAGCGCACCCTCGGTCGGATTGCCGATGATGCGGCCCTCGGCATCGAGGAAGGCGGTCGAGTTGGCCGCCACCACCTCGGCCAGGTCGCGCAGCGGCAGATCGCCGTAGCGCACCACCTCGTTCACGTGCATGCGGTTCTGCGTGAGCGTACCGGTCTTGTCGGTGCAGATGACCGTCACGGCACCCATCGTTTCGCAGGCGTGCATGCGGCGCACGAGGTTGTTGGTCTTGAGCATGCGGCGCATCGACATGGCGAGCGAGAGGGTGATGCTCATGGGCAGGCCCTCGGGCACGGCCATCACGATGAGGGCCACCGACACCATGAAGATATGGAGCGTCTGCTGCGCGGCGTGGAGCCACCCGTGGTCGAACATGCCTCCCAGGAAGATTGCCTTGAGCAGCATGGTCACGAAGATGACCACCGAGAGGATGATGCCGAAACGACCGATGAGGCGCGAGAGGCGCTTCAGCTGGCGGTTGAGAGGCGTCTCCTCATCGCTCTCGACGGTCGACTGTTCGGTCACGCGCCCCGCCTCCGTAGCGTCGCCCACGGCCGTCACGACCATCATGCCGTAGCCGTCGACTACGGTCGTGCCGCGCATGGCCGCATTCGAGGGGTAGGTCGCCTCGGCGTCGAAACTGGCCTCGTCCACCGTCTTGTCCACCTCGGGTTCACCCGTGAGGGTCGACTCGTTGATCTTGAGCGAGACCGCTTCGACCAGTTCGCCGTCGGCAGGGATCGTCTCGCCGTTCTCCACGCAGAGCAGGTCGCCCACGACCACCTCGCGACGGGGAATCTCGCACATGGCGCCGTCGCGCATCGCCTTTACCGGGACTTCGTCGTTGACCTGGTTCAGACGGCGGAAGCGGCGCATGGCGTCCCACTCGAAGAGGAAGCCCACGCACGTGGCGAGGATGATGGCGCAGATGATGCCGATGGGCTCCAGAAACTCCTTCTCGATGAAGGCGATGACGAGCGACAGCACGGCCGCCACGAGCAGGATGCGGATGATGGGGTCCTTGAACTTCTCGATGAAGAGCTTCCAGACCGAATCATCCTTCGGGGGTGTGATGACATTCTCCCCGTGGAGGCGCCGGCTCTCGGCGACCTGGTCGGGGGTAAGCCCCCGCGGATTGTAGGATATCATACGGAACGACAGTTGTTTTGTTTCACTCTCTCGCATGTGCACGCCGTGTGCGCGACGGCACAAATATCGCAAAAATTAGACGTTTCGCATCACGCGTTCCTCTCTTCTTCTCTTCTTTTTATCCGGTCCTCCCGACGGCCCCCCTACCATGAGGAGAACTGCCGCGTCGAGGCATCGAGCCGCACGGCGATGAATACGAGCACCGTGAAGGCGAGAAGCGACGATCCGCCGTAGCTCATGAAGGGTAGCGGGATACCCATGACGGGCATCAGTCCCACGGTCATGCCGACATTGACCAGCACGTGGAAGAGCAGGATGGCTGCCACGCTGTAACAGTAGATACGCCCGAAGGGCTCCTCCTGACGTTCGCCCATGCGCATCAGTCGCAGGATGAGGGCAGCGAAGAGCCCCAGCACGACGACCGACCCCACGAAGCCCCACTCCTCGCCCACGGTGCAGAAGATGAAATCCGTATGGCGTTCGGGCACGAAGCCGTAACGAATCTGCGTCCCCTGCAGGAAGCCCTTGCCGAGAAGTCCGCCCGAGCCGATGGCGATGCGCGCCTGGTTGGCGTTGTAGCCGTTGCCGAAGGGGTCGTCGTAGAGTCCGAGGAAGTTCAGGATGCGGAGCTGCTGGTAGTCGTTCAGTTTCCCGAAGAGATAATCCGTCGTCGGGAGGAAGAGGACCGACCCCACGAAGAGCACCAGCATGAGATAGATGTTGCGCAGATTGGCCCGGTAGGCGTAGACGGCGGCGCAGAGCACCCCGCCGGCCGAGGCTATCAGCAGGGCGCCGTAGAGGTCGAGCCGCCCGGGGGCGCAGAACGCCGCGACGCACCAGACGAGCCCCGTGGCGAGCGCCACGGCCGCAAGAAAGACCACGCGGGAACGCCACCCGCCGTTCATCATCGCCTCCGAACAGATACAGATGAGCACGAGCAGCACGAGCAGCACGAAGGGAGTGAGCAGGAACGAGAAGATGAAGAGGGCGACGATCAGCAGCACGGGGATGCAGAGCCAGCGGTTCAGCCCCTCGCGGTAGAGCACGAAGAGGAAGGCCCCGAAGACGATGCCCGAGCCCGTATCGTTCTGCAGCACGACGATGGCCAGCGGCAGGCAGATGACCAACGCCACGCGGGCCAGATGGCCCGGACGCGAGATCGAGAAGGTGTATTCGCTCATCACCCGCGCCAGCACGAGCGCCGTCGCAATCTTGACGAACTCCACGGGCTGCAGACTGACCGGACCGAGCACCAGCCACGCCTTCGCGCCGTTGATCTCGCTGCCCGCGAAGAAGGTCAGCAGAAGCAGCAGGAGTCCCGCGACGTAGGCCGGGTAGGCCAGCACGTGGTAGACGCGGGCGTCGAGCAGCAGCAGCACGAGCGCCGCGGCGAACGAGAGGCTCGCCCAGACGATCTGCTTCATGTAAAAGTGCGACAGGGCGAAGGGGGCGGGGTCGCCCGCACTGTACGAGGCCGAGAAGATCGAGAGGCATCCCGCCGCCACGAGCAGCAGATAGAGCCACAGCGTCGTGCGGTCCACCCCCTCGAAGAGGCGCATATGTCGGCTACCGGTCATTTCGGATAGTGTATCTGCATCGTTTTCACCCGCTCCAGCAGCCAGGGCCGGCGGATGGTGTCCGTAAGGTAATACTCCTCGATGAGGCTGGCGATGGGCAGCGCGGCCGAGGCGCCCCAGCCTCCGTTCTCGACATAGACCGAGATGGCGATCTTCGGATTGTCGCGCGGAGCGAAGGAGAGGAAGGTCGAGTGGTCACGGCCATGCGGATTCTGCGCCGTACCCGTCTTGCCGCAGACGTCGAGTCCGGGCAGTCGCGCCCCGACCGACGAGCCGTCGCGGTTCACGCTGCTCCACATTCCCTCGACGATGGGCTCGAAGTGGCGCGGATCGACCCGCGTATAGTGGCGCTCGTAGAAGCGGCGGTCGATCGAATCGACACCCTCGATGCGCTTGACTATATGCGGGATGTAATAATAGCCACGGTTGGCCACGATTGCCGCGAGGTTGGCCATCTGCAGCGGCGTGCACCCCAGCTCGCCCTGCCCGATGGCGAGCGAGAGGACCGTGAGCGAATTCCACGACCCGCGGTATCGGCGGTCGTAGAAGGAGCGGTCGGGGATGCTGCCGCTCCCCTCGTTCAGGAAGTCGGAACCCAGCTTGCGGCCGAAGCCGAAGCTCTCGACATAGTCGCGCCAGACGTCGAAGCCGTTCTTCACCCCGCCGTAACGCGGATTGTCGAGTATGTCGCGGAAGACGTAGCAGAAATAGGCGTTACACGAGGTCGAAACCGCATAGCGCAGATCCGCCGGCGAGTCGTGCTCGTGGCACTTCATCGAGACGCTGCCGGCGCGGTAGCCTCCGTGACACGGATGACGGTCCGTCGGACGGAGCACCCCCTCCTGCATGCCGATGAGCCCCTGCACTATCTTGAAGGTCGAACCGGGCGGATATCGGGAGCTCACCGCCCGGTTGAAGAGGGGGCGGTGGGACGTATTCATGATCTCGGCGTAGTGGCGCGTACGTTCGTTGCCCACCAGCTGGTCGGGGTCGTAGGTGGGCGACGAGACCATCATGAGGATCTCGCCCGTCGCGGGTTCGATGGCCACGGCGGCACCCACCTTGCCGCGCATGAGCTCCTCAGCGAAGAGCTGCAGGCGGGCGTCGATCGTGCTGACGATATAGCGGCCCGGGACGGGCACCGTATCCATCCGCCCCTCCATGTAGGAGCCGCGGATTGCGCCGCCCACGTCGCGTTCGAGGTAGCGCACCCCCTTGCGGCCGCGCAGCACCTTTTCGTAGGCCGACTCCACACCGCTCATGCCGACATATTCGCCCACCTCGTAGTCGGGATAGCGGCGCAGTATCGCGTCGCTCACCTCGCCGACATAGCCCAGCAGGTTCCCGCCGATATTGCGCGGGTACTGCCGCACGGTGCGGAAGACCGTATAGAAGCCGCGGAAGCCGCACTCGTCGAAACGGAGCTTCTCCTCCTTGGAGATGTAGCTCGCGATGCGGCGCGGCGCGCGCGGATAGCTGCGCGCACGGGCCAGGTCGCGTTCGAGCCGCTCGCGCGGGATGCCCGTCACCGAACAGAGGAGCGCCGTATCGAAGCCCCGGGGGTCGATGTCGCTCGAGACGACCATCAGGTCGTAGCATTCGCGGCTGCGGATGAGGAACTCGCCGTTGCGGTCGTAGACCTCGCCGCGGGGCGGATAGAGCACCTCGCGCCGCAGCGCCTGGCGGCGGGCCTGCCGGTCGGCATCGGCGTCGAAGAACTGGAGGTAGCCCACCCTCCCCGCAAGCACGACGAAGAGGAGCACCACCACCGCCTGGAGCGTGCGCATGCGCACGTACGCGTCGTGTCCGTCCGTCATACCCGCACCGTCGTTTTGGAGGTGAAGAGCCGCGCCATGAGCCACGTGAAGAGGAGCGTCGCCAGGGCACTCGCCGTCGTGCGCAGCAGCGTCTGCGGCAGATGCGCCCACGAGAGGGACTCGAGCACGAAGAAGAGCAGATGGTGCAGCCCGATCAGCAGCGCCGCATAGCGCACGAAGCCCGCACCGCCGAGCCGCTCGGGCGAGGGAAGACCGCCGTCGCGGGCATGCTCCTTCTCGAAGAGCAGCGGCACCAGCCAGGGCCGCACGAAGGCGATCGGCACCGTGCAGAGCGTATTGAGTCCTGCCGTACCCATGAACCAGTCGGCCACGACGCCCGCAGCGGCACCGGCGAGCAGCAGGGCGCCGGCCGGCATCTCGAAGGGCAGCAGCACCACGAACGCGATGTAGAAGAGCGGATTGAACCACGCTCCGAGCGTCAGGTTGTTGCACAGAAAGGCCTGCAGCAACTGCGTCACGGCAAAGAGCAGAAGGTATCGGGACCAGCGGTGCATCATGGCGTATCGGTCAGTTCGCGCACCCTTTCACCGTGCTGCAGCGCACGTACTTCGGGCAGGTCGAGGTTGCGCACGAGAATCACGTATCCGAGAGCCGACAGGTCGGCATCGAGCCGCACGACGGCCGTATAGGCCGTCCGGGCCTCGTTCAGGGAGGCATGTTCGACCGTGCCGATGGGCACGTCGGCCGGGAAGTATTGCGAGAAGCCCGTCGAGACGACCCGGTCGCCCGGCTCGGGGTCGGCATATTTCGATATTTCGGTCATCTTCACGCGGCCGGGGTCGCCCCCCTCCCAAAGAATCGCGCCCGAGTAGTCGGTACCGTCGAGCCGGCCGCTGGCCCGGAAGGCCGTGTTGAGAATCGAGACCGCCACCGAGTAACGCTCCGAGCACTCCACCACGCGGCCGGCCATCGCGCCCTCGGCCGAGAGGAGCGCCATGTCGGGGGTGATGCCGTCGGCACTGCCGCGGTCAATGACGATGAAGTTGCGGAGTTTGTTGATCGAATTGGAGACGACGAAGGCCGTGGTATAGGCATAGTGCCCGGCGAGACTGTCGCGCAGCAGCCGCTCGTCGAAACTGCGTCCGGCTTCGGCCCGGCGGTAGCGCGCAAGCTCCGTCTCGAGGGCGGCGACCCGTTCGGTGAGCAGACGGTTCTCGCGTCCCAGACCGAAGTAGCGCTTCATCTCGGCGAAGAATCCGTGTACCCCGCCCGCCACGCTGCTCGAACGGACGAGGATGCGCGCCTGCGCCTGTGCGGTCGAACGGGCATAGCAGTGGAGCGCCGCGGCCTCGATTGCCACGAAGAGCAGCACGATATAGGTGCTTCGCAGAAACTCCAACAGCTTGTTCACGCTCTTCAGTCTTTACCCGCCGCACCCGGCCGGCGCGGGTGCCGCACCGCAGGCGCCGCAGGCCGCCTACCTCATCAGGAACGAGAAACGGTTGATATTCTTCAGGGCGATACCCGTACCGCGGGCGATGGCCCGCAGCGGATCTTCGGCGATATGGAACGGAAGGCCCGTCTTCTCCGACAGACGACGGTCGAGCCCCTTGATGAGGGCGCCGCCGCCGGCCAGATAGACGCCGTTCTTCACGATGTCGGCATAGAGCTCGGGGGGCATCGATTCGAGCACCTTCATCAGCGCCGCATCGAGCTTCACGAGCGACTTCTCGAGCGCATAGGCGATCTCGCCGTAGCTGAGCGATACGGTCTGGGGGAGGGCCGACAGCATATTGGGGCCCGTCACCACGAAATCCTCCGGCTCCTCCTCCAGTTCGGGCACGGCGGCGCCGATCGAGCACTTGATCGCCTCGGCCGTCCGCTCGCCGATGCGGATGTTGTGCTGCTGGCGCACGTAGCTCTGGATGTCGGTCGTGAAGACGTCGCCCGCCACATTGATCGACTCCGAGCAGACGATGCCGCCCAGCGAAATGCAGGCTATTTCGGTCGTGCCGCCGCCGATGTCGATCACCATGTTGCCTTCGGGAGCCTCCACGTCGAGCCCGGCGCCGAGCGCCGCAGCCATCGGTTCGTAGATCATGTAGACCTCGCGTCCGCCGGCATGTTCGGCCGAATCGCGCACGGCACGGATCTCCACGTTGGTCGAACCCGAAGGGATGCAGATCACCATGCGCAGCGAGGGCGAGAAGAGCGTCCCGGAGGTCTTCACCTTCTTGATCATGCCGCGCAGCATCAGCTCCGTGGCGTTGAAGTCGGCGATCACGCCATCCTTCAGCGGACGGATGGTCTTGATGTTGGGGTTGGTCTTCTCGTGCATCTGGCGCGCCTGCTGGCCGATGGCCACCAGTTTGCCCGTATGCACGTCGAGCGCCACGATCGAAGGCTCGTCCACCACGACCTTGCCGTTATAGATGATGAGCGTGTTGGCCGTCCCGAGATCGATGGCCAGTTCCTGGGTCAACGAAAAGATTCCCATTCCGAAACTCTCCTCTGAATTATATTCGCAATTTTCTGGATTACCGTAAGTTGGACCCGCTCCGGGCGGTGCCTCGCACCGCTGCACCGTCCTCCGGTCCGGGATTCGGACAAAGGTACGAAAAAGATAGGGATTATCGGTCATCCCGTTTTGATTTTTTTTCTCTATATTTGTATGTCAAACGAACTTCCATGGCAGACTACAAAATAGGGAAAGATGCCCGCTGCGCCGTTATCGGATACGGCAGCTGGGCGACGGCGCTGGTCAAGGTCCTCGCCGAAAACGAGGCGCGCGTGGCGTGGTACGTCCGCAACCCCGAGGTACTCGATTCGCTGCGCACCGAGGGGCGCAACCCGCGCTACCTGAGCGACGTGGAGTTCGACACGCAGCGCATCGCCCCCTCGGACGACCTCGACGCGGTGGTCGCCTCGGCCGACATCGTCCTCCTCGCCGCCCCATCGGCCTATCTCAAGGAGTTCCTCGCCCCGCTCACGACGCCGCTGACCGACAAGTTCGTGGTCTCGGCCATCAAGGGTATCGTCCCGGGCGAATACCAGACCGTAGCGGAGTACGTATGCAGCCATTACGGCCTGTCGTACAAGCAGTTCGGCATTCTGTCGGGCCCCACCCACGCCGAGGAGGTGGCACTCGAGCGCCTCTCCTATCTCACGGTTGTCTGCTGCGACCCGGAAAACGCCCGCACGCTGGGGTCGAAACTCGCCACACGCTATCTGGCGCTGAGCTATTCGACCGACCTCTACGGCATCGAGTACGCCGCCATACTCAAGAACATCTACGCCCTGGCCGTCGGCATCGCCGTGGGGCTGGGCTACGGCGACAACTTCCTCGCGGTGCTCATCTCGAACAGCGCGATGGAGCTCTCGCGTTTTCTGGCGCAGAGCTACCCGGCCGAACGCGAGACGCAGGCCTCGGCCTATCTGGGCGACCTGCTGGTCACCTGCTATTCGGTCTACAGCCGCAACCGGCGTCTGGGACTGATGATCGGCCACGGCGTCACGGTGCGCAGCGCCCTGAACGAGATGACGATGGTCGCCGAAGGCTACTTCGCCGCCGACACCATACGCCACATCAACCGGCGCCACGGAGTCGAGATGCCCATCGCCGACATGGTCTACGAGATACTCTACCGCGGCGCCTCGGCGCGCAAGTCGATGAAGGCGCTCACCGCCAAGCTCATCTGAGAGTCCGAAATCCACAAACCGCTACGCATATGGAACAAATCATCAGACTGGACGTCTCGAAATCGGGCGTCGCCGTACCGGCCGAGATGCAGGAGCGTGCCTGCCGCGCCAACACCCTGCTCCACACAGGAGAGGGGGCGGGCAACGACTTCCTGGGATGGGTGCATCTGCCCTCGTCGATCACCGACGCGGAGCTGGCCGCCATCGAAGAGCAGGCCGCACGACTCCGCGACCGGGCCGAAGCGGTCGTCTGCATCGGCATCGGAGGCTCCTATCTCGGCGCCCGCGCCGTACTCGAGGCGCTGAGCGACCCCTTCGCCGCACTCCGGCCCCGTCGCGAAGGACCCGCCGTGCTCTTCGCCGGGCAGAACCTCTCGGAGGAGTATACCGCCGCTCTGCTCGACGCACTGAAGGAGCGTTCGTTCGCCGTGATCGTCATCTCCAAGTCGGGTACCACCACCGAGCCCGCCATCGCCTTCCGTCTGCTGCGCGCCGAACTCGAACGCCGCTACGGCAAGCAGGGGGCCGCCGAGCGTATCGTAGCCATCACCGACCGGGCACGCGGCGCGCTGAAGACCCTCGCCACGCAGGAGGGATACGCCACATTCGTCATCCCCGACGACGTGGGGGGCCGCTATTCGGTCCTCACCCCCGTAGGACTGCTGCCGCTGGCCGTCGCCGGCATCGACATCCGGGCCCTCGTGCGCGGCGCCGTCGAACTGGAGCGGGTCACCGCGGAGGACACCCCCTTCGACGAGAACCCCGCGGCACGCTATGCCGCCGTGCGCAACCTGCTCTACGCCGAGGGCAAGAAGATCGAGATTCTCGGCTCCTACGAACCCGCGCTGCAGTACCTCAACGAGTGGTGGAAGCAGCTCTACGGCGAGAGCGAGGGCAAGGAGGGACGCGGCATCTTCCCCGCCAGCGTCACCCTCACGGCCGACCTCCATTCGATGGGGCAGTATATCCAGCAGGGAGAACGCATCCTCTTCGAGACCATCGTCTCGGTAGCCGAACCCGCACACCGTGTCGAGGTCGGCTCCGACGCCGAGAATCTCGACGGGCTCAACTTCCTGGCCGGCCGCCGCATATCGGAGGTGAACCGCATGGCCGAATTGGGCGTGCAGCTGGCCCACGTGGACGGCGGAGTGCCCAACCTGCGCATCGAGATTCCGCGCATCGACGCCCGCACGGTCGGTGCGCTGCTCTACTTCTTCGAGAAGGCCTGCGGCATCAGCGGCTACCTGCTCGGCGTCAACCCCTTCGACCAGCCGGGCGTGGAGGCCTACAAAAAGAACATGTTCGCGCTGCTGGGCAAGCCCGGCTACGAAAAGGAGTCGGAAGAGATCCGCAAACGACTCTGATTCACGCGTTGCGGCGCAAGTCCCGGACTCCGCACGCCGCAGCGGACGAAAAGAGAACCCCGCACGGTGACGTGCGGGGTTCTCTTTTCAGTCGGACAATCCGTTATTTGATGCGCTCGTAGTACTCGCGCGTGCGGGTGTCGACACGGATCTTGTCGCCCGTATTGATGAAGAGGGGCACGCGGATCGTAGCGCCCGTATTGACGGTCGCGGGCTTGAGCGAATTGGTCGACGCCGTGTCGCCCTTGATGCCCGGCTCGGTGTAGGTCACCTCCATGTCCACGATCGGAGGCAGTTCGGCCGAGAGGACCGTCTCCTTCTCCGTATGGAACATCACCTCGACGATCTGGCCGTCGGCCATCAGGTCGTAGTTGTTGATGAGGTTCTTGTCGATATTGATCTCCTCGAAGGTCTCGGTGTGCATGAAGTGCATGCCCAGGTCGTCCTCGTAGGTGAACTGATAGGGACGGCGCTCCACACGCACCGGCTCGATCTTGGCCCCTGCCGAGAAGGTGTTGTCGAGCACGCGGCCGTTCTCGAGGTTCTTGAGTTTCGTACGCACGAAGGCGGGGCCCTTGCCCGGTTTCACATGCTGGAAGTCGACGATCTGGAAAGTCTTGCCCTCCAGCTCGATGCACATGCCGATCTTGATGTCTGCCGTAGTTGCCATAGAACTTGTATGATTGCTTGTATTTTTCGGATTCGGGATCCCGGCGCGAAGCCGCCGCAAAGATACGAAAAAAAACGGAAAGGCGCAACAGCCGCACCCGGCCGCCGCTACAGTTCGATCGCCTTGCAGCGCAGCCCCATCGCACGGATGCGCTCGAGCGTCCGGGGCAGGGCGTAGCGCATGTTGCGGAACGACTTCACACTGTCGTGGAAGACGACGATGCTCCCCGGGGCGAGGTAGCGGGTCACGTTGCGCAGGCAGGCCCGCGGCGAGAGGTTGCGGCTGTAGTCGCGCGAGAGGACGTCCCACATCACCAGCTTGTAGCGCTGCCCCAGAAAACGGGCCTGGGCCGGCGTGATACGGGCATAGGGAGGACGGAACAGGGTGCTGTCGATCAGATCGTTGGCAAAATCCACATCTTCGGTGTAACGCTCGAGGCTCATCCCCCACCCCTGCTGATGCGAATAGGTGTGATTGCCCACGCGGTGGCCCGCCTCCACGATGCGGCGGTAGAGATCCGGATACATCTCCACGTTCTTGCCCAGCACGAAGAAGGTGGCCCGGGCGTCGTACTTGGCCAGCGTGGCCAGGATCCACTCCGTGATGCCGGGCGTAGGACCGTCGTCGAAGGTGAGGAAGACCCCTTCGGGATCCTCGAGCTCCCAGATGAGTTCGGGCATCAGGCGACGCAGTATCTTCGGAGGTCTGAATCTCATGTCCGCGCGATCGTAGCGCAAAGATAGTCATTTTTCGCGACCGCTCCGCAAATTATCCGCCACGGGGAGTCGAACGCCCGAAAAAATCCGTACTTTTGCGCATAGAACCATCCATGCCATGAAGCACTCACTCCGTCTGTCGCTCCTGCTCGCCGCATTCGTTGCACTGGCCTCCTGCGACGCCTTCCGCACCCTCTCCGACCAAAACGCCCACACCGCCCTCGGCCGCCCCTACGAAGTGGTGGTCGTCTGCTCGCAACCCTGCTGGGAGGGCCCCGTCGGCGACTCGCTGCGCCGGCTGCTCAAGGCTCCGGTCGAATACATCAACCAGACCGAGCCCCTCTTCGACGTGCTGCGCATTCTGCCGAACGGCTTCGTCAATACGGCCACGCGCCACCGCAACATCCTGCTCGTGGAGAGCGACCCCTCTGTTGCGGCCGACGAGACGGGCGCCACCGCCCGCTACGACCGCTACGCCACGCCGCAGCTCCTCCTCTCGCTCCGCGGCCCCTCCGACGCGGCCCTCTGCGAATACCTCGGAGCCCACGGAGACGAACTGCTCTACGTGCTGGAAAAGGCCGAGCGCGACCGCGCGACCGACTACGCCGCACGCTACTGCGAGAGACACGTCGCCAGCGTAATAGAGGATACGTTCGACGTACGGATGGATGTCCCGAAGGGCTACGTGCTGGCCAAGTCCGAACCCGACTTCCTCTGGGCGCGCTTCGAGTATCCGCAGGCAAGCCAGGGCTTCTGCCTCTACAGCTACCCCTACCGCGGCCAGCTCACGCCCGAAGCGCTCGTCGCCGCACGCAACCGCTTCGTAAAACGCATACCGGGTCCCTCCGACGGTTCGTACATGACCACCTCCGACGCCTTTCCGCCCGCCGTGCGGGCCTTCCGCCTGGGCGACCGTCCCTGGATCGAGATGCGCGGCTTCTGGGATGTCGAGAACGACTTCATGGGCGGGCCCTTCGTCAGCTATACCACCGTGGACGAAGCCACGGGGCGCGTCTTCACGCTCGACGGCTACGTCTATTCGCCCCAGCTCGACAAACGCAACTTCGTGCGCGGCGTGGAGCACCTGCTCTACATGATCTCTTTCCCCTCCGACAAGCGGGAGGGGAGCGCCGCGGCCGACTCGGCCGCCCGCCCGTAAAACATCCTCCCGATGCCGCTCTGGCTGACATACCTGCTGTCGGGCCTCTACGCCGCCACGACCCTCGGAATCATCCTGGTGGTCATCACGGACAACCGCAATCCGCTGAAGACCATGCCGTGGATCCTGATTCTGCTCTTCCTGCCCGTGGCCGGCATCGTCCTCTACTTCTTCTTCGGGCAGAACCTGAGCAAGGTGAAGATCATCTCGCACCGCACGCGGCGGCGCACGACCACCGTCCCCGAGCCGACGGGCAGCGACGCCCCCACCGTCCCCGACAACTTCCGCCCGCTGATCCGCCTGCTGCGCCACACGGCCAACGCCGTGCCGCTCTACGGCAGCCGCATCACCCCCTACACCGACGGAGCGTCGAAACTGCGGGCCCTCGGCGACGAGATCGCCCGGGCCCGCCACCACATCCATCTGCAGTACTACATCTTCAGCGACGACGACACGGGGCGGCAGCTGCAGCAGGCCCTCATCGCCAAGGCCCGCGAAGGGGTCAGGATACGCATACTCTACGACGACGTGGGCTCGGGCAGCGTAAAGCGCTCCTTCTTCGAGACGATGCGCGCGGAAGGCATCGAGGTCCGCGCCTTCCTCCACGTGCGCTTCCCGCTGCTCACGAGCAAGGTGAATTACCGCAACCACCGCAAGATCGCCGTCATCGACGGCCGCGTGGGCTTCTTCGGCGGCATGAACATCGCCGACCGCTACGTGCGGGGCACATCGTGGGGCTGCTGGCGCGACACCCACTTCCGCGTGGAGGGGAGCGGCGTGCTGGGTCTCCAGGCCTCGTTCCTGAGCGACTGGTCGGCCACCACGCGGCAGCGCATCACCGCCCCGGCCTACTACCCCGCGTCCGTCCGCCATACCGACAACCTGATGCAGATTGTCCCGAGCGGTCCGCTCGGGCAGTGGCGCACCCTGCTGCAGGGTATCAGTTTCGTATTCGCCAACGCCAAGCGCCGGATCTGGATCGAAACCCCCTACTTCCTGCCGACCGAAGGGTTGCAGAACGCCCTGCAGACAGCCGCACTGGGGGGTGTCGAGGTGCGGCTCATGCTGCCCGAGCGCAGCGACTCGCGCATCGTGAACCTCGCCTCGCACTCCTTCCTCGACGCCGTAATCCGCGCCGGCGTGAAGGTGGGCTTCTACACGCCGGGGTTCCTGCACTCCAAGCTGCTCGTCGTGGACGATTCGCTCGCGGTCGTCGGATCGGCCAACATGGATTTCCGCAGTTTCGAACACAACTTCGAGGTCAACGCCTTCATCTACGACACGGCCTTCAACGCCCGTCTGGCGAAGATCTTCCACGACGACTGGAGCCACTGCCGCATCGTCTCGCCCGCAGCCTGGTTCCGCCGGCCGCGCATGCTGCGGCTGGCCGAGTCGTGCATGCGCATCTTCTCGCCCCTGCTCTGACACATAGGACGCGCCCGCCCGCCGAGAGGGCGGGCAGGAAAAGCCCCCGGAACGCGGGGACGGAAACCGTCATGGAAGGGATGGGACAGGGAGGGTCAAAGTTCGACAATCCCGTGTCTGATGGCGTAGACCACGAGACTCGCCGTATTCTTGCAGCCGGTCTTTTCGAGTATGTTGGCGCGGTGTTTGTCCACGGTACGTTTCGAGATGAAGAGCCGTTCGGCAATCTCCTGGTTCGACAGGCCGTTGCACACGGCCACGAGAATCTCCGTCTCGCGGGCCGAGAGGGGCTCCTCGCCCGCCGCCGCGCTCCGCTCGCTGCGCCGCATGCGGCAGGTGAGCGAGGCGAGCAGTCCGGCACTGAAGTAGCTGCCGCCGCCGCACACCGTATCGACGGCGCGGAGCACGTCGTCGATATCCGAATCCTTCAGCAGGAAACCGCGGGCACCGGCCTCGACCATACGCGTGTAATAGCTCTCGTCGCCGAACATCGAGAGGGTGATCACCTTCAGGTCGGGACGCAGACGGAGCGCCCGCTCGGTCGTCTCGCCGCCGCCGATGCCCGGCATGGCGATATCCATGAACACCACGTCGGCCTCCAGTTCCGGAAGCAGGGCGAGAAACTCCTCGCCGCTCGACGCCTCGGCCACCACGCGGTAACCCGGCGTACGTTCGAGCAGGCCGCGCAGCCCCGTACGGAAGAGCGCGTGGTCGTCGACCAGCACGATACGGCACTCATCCACGGCGGTTCCTCCTCCTTTTGGTGCGGGCCGGAGCCGCCGCGGCGTCGCGCCGCGTATTGACACGAATGGATGCCCGCATGCCGCGCCCCCGGGCGCTGGTGATGTCGAGCGTGCCGCCCAGCGAATTGATGCGCGACGCGATGTTCGAGAGCCCCATGCCGCAATCCATCATGGCCTGCGGGTCGAAGCCGCGGCCGTTGTCGGAATAGTCGAGCGCGAGGGAACCGCCGTTCTGCGCGAGCGAAAGGTTGATCTCCGTACAGCCCGAATGTTTGAGCGAGTTGTTGATCAGCTCGCAGATGACACGATAGACGATCACCTCCACGTCCGGATCGAAGCGCTCGGTACGCAGATTGGTCGTGAAGCGGATCTTCGCTTCGTGCATCGCGGCGCTCTTCGAGATGAAGTTCTGCACCCCGCGCGCCAGGCCGAAATCGTTGAGCACGTGGGGCGACAGATTGTTCGATATTTCACGCAGCGAACGGATCGCCTCGTCGATCACGTAGGTCGTATTGGCGATGATCTCCTGCCGGTCGGCATCCTCTCCTTCTCCTTCGCGCGCGAGGGCCGAGAGCGACATGCGCGCCGACGAGAGCAGCGGCCCCAGCCCGTCGTGCAGCTCCTTCGAAAAGCGCGACCGCGCCCGCTCCTCGGAGTGAAGCACGGCGGTAAGCACCCGTCTGTTGAGCAGCTGGCGCTGGCGGTTGAGGCGGTCGATGTAGCGGAAGAGCTTGTGGGCATAGATCACCCCTATGGAGAGGCAGACCGAGATGACCACCCCGAGCCAAGCGAAGAGGTCGGGCGCGACATCGCGGCCGCTCACGACGAGCAGCTGCACGACACGTTCGACCGAGAGCAGCGAAAAGCCCGCGATGAAGAGGATCCACACCGAATTGTACTTCGTGGTACGCACCAGCTTCAGCGCATAGAGCGTCGCCACCATCTGCACCGCTATCGCGATGACAAGCAGAATCTTGATCACCATAATCGTCTCCTTTTCCCGTTGCGGAGCGCCGCTACTCCGTACTCAGCGCCCGCCGCAGCGCCGTCATGCGGGCATAGTCCGTCAGATCCACCTGCACGGGCACCACCGATACGTAGCCGTGCGCCAGCGCCCATTCGTCGGTATCCGTAGCCTCGGGCTCGTGGTTCACGAAGCTCCCCGAGAGCCAGAAGTAGGTGCGCCCGTGCGGATCCTCGTGGCGGAAGAACTCCTCGCGCCAGAAGCCGCGGTTCTGGCGGCAGACGCGGATGCCCCGTATCTCGCGCGGCTCACCCTGAGGCACGTTGACGTTCAGGCAGAGCGGCCTCTCGATCTGACCGTCGAGCACGGCCCGCACGATCTGCTCGCCGTAGTGGACGGCCGCCGCGAAGTCGGCATCGGGACGGTGATCCGCCAGCGAGAGTCCCACGGCGGGACAGCCGTAGAAGCTTCCCTCGATGGCGGCGCCCATCGTCCCCGAGTAGAGGACGTTCACCGCCGAGTTGGAGCCGTGGTTCACCCCGGAGATGACCAGATCGACCCGCCGGTCGCGCAACAGATAGTCGAAGGCCATCTTCACGCAATCCACCGGGGTTCCCGTAAAGGCGTAGAGCTCGCCCCACTCCTCTTCGCTCACCCTCTTCAGATATAGCGGATTGAACATCGTGATAGCCTGGCTCATACCGCTCTGCATCTCGGCGGGAGCCACGGCGACCACACGGCCGAAACGCCGTGCCACCTCGATGGCCGCGCGCAATCCCTTCGCGCCGTAGCCGTCGTCGTTGGTCACCAGAATCAGTCTCTCTTCGTCTCGTCTCTGCATAGGATCCATTCTGACACAAAGATACGAAATAAATCGCTCCCACGCGGCCCGGAAGCGCCATATTCTCGGAAACGCAACATGCCGACGACATGCGGTCCGCCCCTCCGCACGGCTTTTTCAGGACGGAAGTTGCAGATCCGGAAATAAATGCCTACCTTTGCCCTCCCCTTTGGGGGCGTGTACCGACCTCTTTCATTGGGCGGCGGGAGAAGGCGCGGCGCCGCTCTTCGGAACGGCGGAGCGCAGGATTGCGGCAAACGGAGCCGCATGGTACTCCGGCTGCAGCGGGAATGTCGGGCGCGGAACACTCAAATCATCTTTTCCACATGAACAAGGATGCAATCATCCGGCTCGTCAACGAGCAGCTGTGGCCCAAGACGGACGCCGACGTTCCGTCGTTCAAGGCCGGCGACACGATCACGGTGACCTACCGCATCGTGGAGGGCAACAAGGAGCGCCTGCAGAGCTTCCGCGGCGTAGTGATCCAGATCAAGGGATCGGGCAAGACCAAGATGTTCACGATCCGCAAGATCTCGAATGGCGTGGGCGTGGAGCGTATCTTCCCCCTCTATTCGCCCCACATCGACAAGATCGAGGTGAACAAGGTGGGTGTCGTACGCCGTGCCCGCATCTACTACCTGCGCAGCCTCACCGGCAAGAAGGCCCGCATCAAGGAGAAGCGCATGACCGCTGCAACGAAGTAGCCGCGGCCCGCTGCAACAGGAAACGCCGCCCCGGGAGGGGCGGCGTTTTCGTCTGTCGTCCGTCTTCGCGCAGTCGGAGGGCCGCCGGGGTCCGCGAGGCCGCGATGCGGGCTCGCGGGACGTGTTTGCCAGGCTCCGCGGAGCCTGGCAAACGTCGCATGCGCACGCTGCGCCGGATCAGCGCAGGTTGGGATTGATGGCGCCCCACTCCGCCACCGGAGGCAGGATGCCCAGCGCAATCACCTCGTCACGCAGGGCGCAGAGGTGCTCGTAGCTGGCCTTCAGTTCGGCATGTTCCTCGGGCGTACCCTGCACGGGACGATACGAGACTCCGTCGGCCGTCAGCGCGGTCTCCATCGCCATCATGATGTCGCGGAACTCCTCCGTACGGACGAAGGTGCCCACCGGGTAACGGAATGGTCTGCCGCCCATCGCCGCGGCAATCATCTCGATCGAGAGATAGGCCGGACTCTGGAACGACGAGCGGCCGCGCAGGTCGATGATATGCTTGCCGCCCTGCACCACACGCTGGCGCAGCGCCTCCCAGTCGGCCTGCGGCATCCGCGCGCCGATCAGCTCCGAAAGGGGCCTGCCGTTGACGAGCGTCGTCGAGGCGAAGACGGACATCTGCTCGCCGTGACCGCCGTAGGTGCGGCAGTTTTCGATACGGTCGGGCGGGAGGCGGAAGTAACGGGCCAGTTCCGAACGCAGGCGCGTGCTGTCGAGTGCCGCGAGCGTCGAGACCTGCGAAGGCTTCAGCCCCGAATGGATGAGGGTTACCAGTCCCGTGATGTCGGCCGGATTGAAGATCACCACCACGTGTTTCACGTCGGGGCACCAGGCACGGATATCCTTGCCGAGCTGCTCGGCGATGGCGGCGTTGCCCTTGAGCAGATCTTCGCGCGTCATGCCCGCCTTGCGGGCCGCGCCGCCCGACGAGACGATGTACTGCGCCCCGGTGAAGGCTTCGCGCACGTCGGAGGTATAAGTGATCCGCACCCCTTCGAACGCGCAGTGGAAGAGCTCCTCGGCCACCCCCTCCAGCGCAGGCGCGAAGGGGTCGTAGAGACAGACGTCGGGCGTCAGTCTCATCATGAGGGCCGTCTGGGCCATGTTCGAGCCGATCATCCCGGCAGCGCCGACAATGACCAGCTTCCCGTTCGTGAGAAATTCCATAACTACAGCTATTTGAGCGGACGCAGCCCGCAGGGGCCGCTCCGCGGGTTCTCTCTCACTCCGACTGCTCCACCTCGCGACGGTTGAGGAGGGCGTGGGCGATGGTCAGATCGTCCACATACTCCAGCTCGTCACCGAAACCGATGCCACGGGCGATGGCCGTAATCTTCACGCCGGCATAGGGTTTCAGCCGGTTCATCAGATAGAAGCGCGTCGTCTCGCCCTCGACCGAGGCGGGAATCGCCAGAATCACCTCGCGCACCTCCCCGCCGGCAAGACGCCCGCACAGCAGGTCGATCGTGAGATCCGACGGAGCGATACCCTGCATGGGCGAGATGACTCCACCCAGCACATGGTAGAGGCCGCGGTACTGGTGCGTATGCTCTATCGAGAGCACGTCGGCCACCTGCTCCACCACACAGACCGTCGAACGGTCGCGCTCCGGATCGGCGCACACGGGGCAGAGCTCCTCGTCGGAGAGGTTGTTGCAACAGGCGCAGCGCCTGATGTCGCGGCGGAAGCGGTCTATGCTGCGCGTCATCTCGGTCACCGACTGCGGCTCCATGCGCAGCAGGTGCATGGCCAGCCGCAGTGCTGTCCGCCTCCCTATTCCGGGCAGCTTCGACAGCTCCTCGACCACATCCTGCAACAGTCTCGACATCGCCTCTTCTTATTATTCTTACGGCTACGGTAGGCTCCGCACCGTCAGATCACCTCTATGTTCCGGCTCTCGAGCCACCCCTTCTTGCCGTCGGCGAGGGTGATTTCGCTCCACCCCTCCAGCTCGCCCGTCACGGTAGCCTTCGTCCCTTCGTGCAGCACGAATAGGTCGGTCGCGGCCCTGTCGGGCGAACTCTTCACCGCAGCCGAGGCGCTCAGGACTATCGCCTCGTCCGAGCGGAGCAGGTCACGCCGTTCGATGGCCGCGCACCAGGTCGCCAGCACGAAGAGCAGAAAGGCCGCCAGTGTACCGTAGAATCCCGTCTTGCGCAGAACGATGCGCCGCGCCAGCACGAAGAGCAGCAGGAGGGCGAGCATCGCGGCCAGGCCGACGAGCGACACCGCGCTCCAGGCCGTGCAGCCCATCGCGCGGCTCAGCGCCCGCATCCAGGCCACAGCGAAGAATTCGGGGATCTCCTCGATCCGGTCGCGCGTCATGGCCTCGGCCACCTCCAGATTGTAGCGCGCATCCTCGTTGCCCGGCGCCAGACGCAGCGAGCGGTGATAGTAGAGTATCGACTCGCCGAGACGTCCCTCCTTGAAGTAGGCGTTGGCCAGATTGTAGTAAAGACGGGCCGAGACGAGCCCCGCGTCGAGTATCCTGCCGTACTGCTCGATGGCACCGCCGTAATCGCCGTTCAGATAGGCCGTATTGCCCTTGTCCCACAGTCCGTCGGGACGGAACGGCTCCGCCGGCAGGTCTCCTGCGGCAAGCGTATCCGCCGCTTCGGGCTCCGCGGCTGCGGCCCGGGCGGTGCCGAGCATGAGCAGCAGCACCGCAAGACCCCGCAGACAGCGTCTCAGGGCGGCGTTCGTTCTCCTGGTCGTTCGGGTCATACGCTCTTATCTTTTGATGGCGGACTCAATCCGTGATACAAAATCGATGCCGTCGGCGTAGAGATCGCCCATCCGGGCCGACTCCACGGGCGAATACTGCTCCTCCTCGCACCGCGTGACAATCGTAGCGAAACGCTGCGACTCCTCGGGCGCGACACCGCGCTTGTGCAGCTCCTCGCGTACCGACTCCTTCGTGAGGTTCGCCACCGGGATATTGAGCTTGTCGCCCATATAGCCCCACAGCGCCCGCAGCATCTCCTCGTAGAAGGCTCGCCGGTTCTGTTCGGCCATGTAGCGGCGGGCGGCCCGGAAACGCTGCACGGCGACCTTGCTGGCCCGCCGGCCGCGCATGAGCGCGGCGTTCTGCGACTCACGGATGCGGCGTCTCAACGCGACGTAGCACCCGGCCGCCGCCAGCAGCAGTCCGCCGAGCAGGGCGAAGTAGAGCGGACTGAAGAGAAAGGGACGTCCCGCACCGCGCAGCTGCGGAGCATCCACCCGGATGAAGCGGATATCCTGTCCCAGAAGTTTCACCTCCTCCTTCGTGAGGCCGCGGCCACCCAGCACCACGGGAGTATCCCCACCCCTTTTCGCATCGGGAGTGATCTCCAGCGCGAGGCTCTCCGACGAAAGGGCCACATACTGCCTCTTTTCGGGATCGAAATAGGTGAACTCCACGGGCGGGATGTCGTAGAGACCCTCGGCCCGGGCGATGAAGGGGTATTCGAACTGCCGGTAACCGGTCGTCCCGGCCGCCGAGGAGTTGATCGATTCGATGGTCTTCGTATTGTACTGCTCGAACGAGCCGGGAAGGACGAGCCGGGGCGCCTGCACGAAGGGCAGGTTGCCCGTGCCGGAGATCTTCACCGTATAGGTGGCCGACGAGTTGGCCGCCAGACGGGCGGGCGGCGGTGTGGTCTCCATGCGGAACGACCCCACGGCGCCGCTGAAATCCCCGGGCGCTCCCTCCGGCAGCTCCTTCACCTCGACCCGCAGCTGAGCCGTGCGCAGCTTCCGCCGCACGTTGTATACCTCGGGTCCGCCGAAGAAGGGGTCGGGGTTGCGCCCCGGAACCACGATCTGCGCCACGGCCGTCAGTGCGGCGGGCTCGACGGTGAGCCGTCCGGCCTGCTGCGGATAGAGCAGATACTCCTTGATGACGGTCGTCTCGTAGATCCTGCCCCCGATTGTCTCCCGCACCGGCCGTGCCCCGTCCGTGGGCAGCTCCTGGGCCCAGAAGCCGTCGAACGAGGGGAGTTTCACCTCCTCGAAGCCGACGACGTTCACCCGCTGGCTGAGCTTGAACGAGACACGCAGCGGCTCGCCCTTGAAGACCGAGCTCCGCGACGCCTCCACGCGCAGCAGCAGGTCGTCCTTGCCCACTCGCTCCGAGGGAGCCGCGGCACCCACCGCGGAGGGTGCCCCCCGCGGCGCCGCGCCGCCCTGCCGTTCGGCCACCACCTCGACGGGCAGCGGCCGGGTACGGTAGGTGCGCCCTTTCACCGCTATCGAAGCCTCGCCGATGGTGCGGGTCCCCGCCTCGTGGGAGACGAGCGTGTAGGTGTAGGTTATCCGCAGCGACGAACTCAGCGAGCCGTTGATCAGCTCGACCGAGCGGCGCGTGGAGAGGACCGGCCCGGCCAGCAGGTCGAAACCGTCGAACGAGGGGGCGACGAACGAGTCGTCGTCGGGAGTGGCACTCACGGTGAACTCCACCCTGAAGACCTCGCCCGCCGCGACAAGCATCGGGGCATCGGCCTCGAAGGTGACCTCGTCGGCCGCCACGGCACGCAGCGAGGCCGCCACGAAGAGCAGCACGAGCGCCGTATTCGCTATCAGTCTACGCATGTCGTCCTATCAACGACGGAATCGCCGGTTTTAGTGCTTGAATTCCGCGAAAAAGTCGTTGCCCTTGTCATCCACGATGATGAAGGCCGGGAAGTTCTCCACGCGGATCTTGCGCACGGCCTCCATGCCCAGTTCGGGGAAGTCGACCACCTCGACCGACTTGATCGAGTTCTTGGCCAGTATGGCGGCCGGGCCGCCGATCGAACCCAGGTAGAAGCCGCCGTTGGCCCGGCAGGCATCCGTCACCGCCTGCGAGCGGTTGCCCTTGGCGACCATCACCAGCGAACCGCCGTGCTTCTGGAAGAGATCCACATAGGGATCCATGCGTCCTGCCGTCGTCGGCCCGAACGATCCCGAGGCCATGCCCTGCGGCGTCTTGGCCGGACCGGCGTAGTAGACCGGATGTTTCTTGAAGTATTCGGGCATCGGCTTGCCCTCGTCGAGCATCTGCTTGATGCGGGCGTGGGCGATGTCGCGGGCCACGATGAGCGTACCGCGGATATTCAGACGGGTCCTGATGGGGTATTTCGTCAGGATGGCACGCACCTTGTCCATCCCCTCGTCGAGATCGATCTCCACGGCGGGCGACATGGCCGGCGCCTCGGCCGGCAGGAAGCGGGCCGGATTCTTCTCGAGCCGCTCGAGGAAGATGCCTTCGGGGGTAATCTTCGCCCGGATATTGCGGTCGGCCGAGCAGCTCACACCGATGGCCACGGGGCACGACGCGGCGTGACGCGGCGCGCGGATGACACGGACGTCATGCACCAGGTACTTGCCGCCGAACTGGGCGCCCACGCCGCTCTCGCGGCAGATCCGCAGCACCTTCTCCTCCCACTCGAGGTCACGGAAGCAGCGGCCGCCCTCGTTGCCCGAGGTGGGCAGCTCGTCGAGATAGCCGGCCGAGGCCTTCTTTACGGTCGAGAGGCACATCTCGGCCGAGGTGCCGCCGATGCAGATGGCCAGATGGTAGGGAGGGCAGGCCGAGGTGCCCAGATCGAAGATGTGCTCGCGGATGAACTTCCCGAGCGACTCCTCGTTGAGCAGCGCCTTGGTCTGCTGGTAGAGGAAGGTCTTGTTGGCCGAACCGCCCCCCTTGGTGATGAAGAGGAACTCGTACTCCATGCCGGGCTTGCCGCCGTAGATGTCGATCTGTGCGGGCAGGTTCGTACCCGAGTTCTTCTCGTCGGTCATGGTGAAGGGGACCACCTGCGAGTAACGCAGGTTACGGTCACGGTAGGTCTCCCAGACGCCGCGGGCGATGTGCTCGGCGTCGTCGGCGCCGGTCCAGACATCTTCACCCTTGTGGGCGATGCAGATGGCCGTACCCGTATCCTGGCAGGTGGGCAGTTCGCCCTCGGCGGCCACCGCCTGGTTGAGCAGCATGGTGTAGGCCACGAACTTGTCGTTGTCGGTCGCCTCCGCATCGTCGAGGATGTTGCGCAGCTTCTGCAGATGCGCGGTGCGCAGATAGAACGACACGTCGCCGTAGGCCTCCTTCGAAAGCAGTTCGAGCCCCCGTGGATCGACCTTCAGTATCTTGCGGCCGTCGCACTCGACGACCTTCACGTACTCCTTCGTCAGCAGACGGTACTCCGTACGGTCCTCCCCGACGGGGAAGGGTTCCTGGTAGATGAATTCAGCCATAGCGTTCGTATTGTTTGATTCTTCTTTCGGTCCGGGTCGCGGCGTCGCCGCGGAAAACCGTACAAAAATACAAAAACTATCCGACAATCGTCCGGACCGGCCCGAAGCCTCCGACATTTTCGCGACACGGACCCGTCCGCACCGCCGAACGTAGACACGGAATGGAGGGCTTTTCGTATCTTTGCGCCGCACCGACAATGCGCCGGACATGGAGACACTCACGCAACTGCTGTTCGACTGGGGCTACTGGGGCCTCTTTCTCGCCGCCTTCGCCGCGGGGAGCATCCTGCCGCTCGGCTCCGAGGTGCTCTTCGTGGCGCTGCTCGGACTGGGACTCGACCCGGCGGGATGCATCGCGGCGGCCACGGCGGGCAACACGCTGGGGGGCATGAGCTGCTACGGCATCGGACGGCTGGGACGGCCCGAGTGGATAGCCCGGCTGGGTATCGGCGAGGAGAAACTCGCCCGGGCGCGCCGTTTCCTGGCGGGCCGCGGGGCCTTGATGGGTTTCTTCGCCTTCCTGCCCGTCATCGGCGAGGCGGTGGCCGTCGTGCTGGGCCTCATGCGGGCCAACCTCTGGATCACGACCGCGGCGATGGCCACGGGCAAGCTGCTGCGCTACGCGGCGCTCTGGCTCCCGTGGAGCTGGGCCGCACTGGCCGCCGCATAAGCGGCGGGAGATCCGGCGCACCAGACCGCCCCGCAAACGAAGGGCCGCCGCACCCGGCATGGGTACGGCGGCCCCGGATTCGGGCATGCGGAGTCCCTTACTCGCCCTGGGCGGCAAGCGGCGCCGCAGGGGTATAGGTGCGGGCTCCCAGCTCCTTGTCGAGCATGTAGATGCCGAACTTGTTGCCCTCGACGGCACGCAGGGCGTCGAGCTTCTCCTGGGCCTCCGACTCCTCCTCGATCTGCTCGTCGACGAACCAGACGAGTCGGTTGGCCGTAGCGTAGTCGTGCTCCTCGGCGGCCAGACGGCAGAGCTCGTCGAACATGGCCGTCACCCGGCGTTCGTGGGCGAGCGTCTCTTCGAAGGCCTCGAGCGGCGAGTTCCACGAGGTGCGCACCTCGGCGATGGGGGCCAGCTTGACCACGCCGCCGCGCGAGAGCATGTAGTCGATCAGAATCCGCGCATGGTCCTGCTCTTCGCGGAACTGCACCGAAAACCAGTGCGACGTTCCCTTCAGCCCCTTGGCGGCGCAGTCCATCGACATCGAAAGGTAGAGATAGGCCGACCAGAACTCGGCGTTGATCTGCGCATTGAGCGCATCCTGCAAACGTTGCGACAACATATCCATAAAATTTTAGGTCTCACATTCTGCACAAAGATAGGATATTTTCCGCTATCCTGTCCGAAAAAAAACGGCGGGCGGAACTTGTGTTCCGCCCGCCGGAGTCACCGTACCGGGAGCTTTCAGGCCTTCGAGCCGTCGTAGGCCCACTTCACGTAGACCGAGCCCCACGTATATCCTCCGCCGAACGAGGCGAGGATGAGGTTGTCGCCCGGGCGCAGCTCCTTCTCGTAGTCGAAGAGACAGGTCGGGATGGTCGCCGCCGTGGTGTTGCCGTTGCGGTCGATGTTGATCATGCACTTCTCCTTGGTCAGCCCCATGCGGCGCGCCACGGCGTCGATGATGCGCAGGTTGGCCTGATGCGGAACGAAGTAGCGGATGTCGTCGGCCGTCAGATTGTGGCGGCGCATCATCTCGACCGAGACGTCGGCCATGTTCGAAACGGCCGCCTTGAAGACGGCCGGGCCGTCCTGCGTGATCGTATGCCAGTTGTTCTCCACCGTCTCCTTCGTCGCCGGATAGCGCGAGCCGCCCGCCTTCATGAAGAGATGGATCTCGCCCGAGCCGTCCGAGTGGAGGTCGAAGTCGAGGACACCGGTTCCGTCGGTCGTCGGCTCGAGGAGCACGGCGGCCGCGCCGTCGCCGAAGATCGGGCAGGTCTTGCGGTCGGTGTAGTCGACGATGGAGGACATCTTGTCGGCACCCACTACCACCACCTTGCGGCAGCGGCCCGTCTCGATGAACTGCGCGCCCGTCGAGAGCGCGAAGAGGAAGCCGCTGCAGGCTGCCGAGACGTCGTAGGCGAAGGCCTTCTTGCAGCCCGCCTGGTCGGCGATCAGGTTGCCCGTCGAAGGGAAGAGCATGTCGGGCGTGATGGTGGCGCAGATCACCTGGTCCACCTCCATCGGATCGGTACCGGTCCTATCCAGCAGATTGATGATTGCGCGGGCACCCATGTAGGAGGTGCCGACCCCCTCACCCTTCAGGATATGCCGCGTACGGATACCCATGTGCGACATGATCCATTCGTTGGTCGTATCGACCATGTGACACAACTCGTCGTTGGTCAGCACGTAATCGGGGATGTACTCGCCGACACCGGTGATGGCCGCAGTTATCTTCTTTCCCATCAGCTCTTAGTTTTCATGTTGGAACGCACGCCGCAGCCGTCCCGAGAGGTCGGCGCGTGCGCACTGTTCGGTGGTCAGAATCATGTTCTTGATGGCCAGAGGCGTGGAGCATCCGTGGCCGATGACCACGGGGGCATTGACGCCCAGCACGGGCGTACCGCCCACGTTCTCGTAGTTCATCGAGGACCAGAACCGGTTGTCGGCACAGCCCAACTTGCCGTTGATGCGGTAGAGCCCCTCGACCAGCTTGAGCACCGTATTGCCCACGAAGCCGTCGCAGACCACCACGTCGGCCACATCGCCCGCAAAGAGATGCGACGCCTCGATGTTGCCCGCGAAGTCGTAGCGGCCCGACTGCTTCATCAGCTCGTGGGCCGCCTTGGTCTGCGCGTTGCCCTTGGCCTCCTCCTCGCCGATGTTGAGCAGTGCGACGCGCGGACGCGCGACGCCCAGCACCGCCTCGGCATAGATCGAGCCGATCAGGGCATACTGTTCGAGCACCTCGGGTTTGCAGTCCACATTCAGGCCCACGTCCAGCAGCACGACCGGACGGCCCGAAAGGGTCGGGACCGTCGACGAGATGGTCGGGCGGATCACCCCCTCGATCGGCTTGACCGCATACATCGAGCCCACCATCATCGCTCCGGTCGAACCGGCGCTCGCGAAGCCCTGCACGGCGCCCCGCGCCAGATGGCCGAAGCCCACCGTGATGCTCGAGTCGCTCTTGCTCTGGAAAGCCTTGGCCGGATGGTCGCCCATCTCGATCACCTCGGTCGTATGCACGATATCGAAGCGGTCGGCCGGGCACCCCTCGGCAGCCAGCAGAGGCTCGATGCGTGTCCGGTCGCCGAAAAGCACGATCCGACTCTCCGGAGCCAGCGACCCGAGCGCCAGAACAGCGCCCTTCACCGCTGCCTCGGGAGCAAAATCGCCGCCCATGGCGTCCACACCAATCTTTAACATAGTCGTGAGATTAGGGTTTGTAAACCGGAATGCGGAAGCGTCCCGCTCGGGAGACCTTCTTCGCGGCGGCGCCCGGCGCCGCCGTTCGCGGGGGCTACTCCGCCGCCTTCTTCTCGATGGCGAGCTTACCGCGGTAGAAGCCGCACTCGGGGCATACGCGGTGATAGAGCACCGACGCGCCGCAGTTCGAGCAGGTCACTACCGTCGGAACGGTCGCCTTGTAATGGGTTCTTCTCTTATCGCGTCGGGTCGACGAGATTTTGTGTTTAGGATGTGCCATGGTTATACTGTGATTTTATGTTGTGTATCGCGTTTTTCACCTGTCTTCTTCCTTGTGTCCCTTCGGAGCCCGTGCGCCGCGGGCCGCTTCGGCCGTCTCGGCCGCCAGCTGCTCGCGCAGCGCCTCCAGCTTGCCCCACTCCTCGCCGTGCGCCGCCTCGGCGGCTTCGGCTTCGGCCCGCGCCTCGATCGTCGCGAATTCGGCGTCGGATACGATCCTGAAACGCGAGAGCATGGCCGGATCGCACCCACCGTCGGGATGGACCCGCTGATAGGGGAGCGCGAGGACGATGCTCTCGTAGAGGTACTGCGCAAGGTCCACCTCGCTCTCGGCGGGCGACACCCACATCACCTCGCCGTCGTACTCGCCCTGCTCCTCCGAGAGGCGCACCAGCAGGTCGCCCTCGAAGTGCACCGGCACCTCGCAGGGTTCCAGACATCGGTCACAGGGGACCGTCACCGTCCCCTCGACGGTCGTGTGCAGCGTGAGCGTACGCTCCGCACGCTCCATCTCCACATGCGCACGGCACGAGGCGGCCAGAATATCGTCGTTTCCGCGGGATGCGAAGAGGGCTCCGTCCACCTGAAAGTCGAACGTATGGAGCCCGTTTTTCAGCCCCTTGTAGGCGATTTTATACTCCTTGGCCACGTCCATTTGCACGCGTTTAGTGCGCAAAGTTACTAAAAAATCGGACATCTGCAAAGAATTCCTCCAGATTCGGAGCCGGGCACCCGCTCCGGACCGTGTCTCGCCGCCGATTTTTCATTATCTTTGCAGGGTATGGATACGGAAAAGGGTTATCATATCGAGATCTCCAGCCCCTACGGGGAGTTCTGGCGCTACAACGTCGCGCTCATGTGCGGCTGCTTCGACGCCCGCGGCGAGCGCTGCGGATTCGCCTCGGCCGAGAGTTGCGTGGCCGAAGTGGGCGCCGCGCTCGACGCGCCGCCGGCCGACTACCCCGCACGGCGCCGCGTGCGGCTCGACGTCCCCGCATGCGACCACCTGATCTGCTACCTCTATCTCATCCCGCACACGCTCCCGGCCGGCCGCGACACCGACGCGGCCCCACCCTTCCCGATCCGGCTCCGCATCCGCCGTCCCGACGGGGAGGAGCGACAGCAGACCCTGCACATCAACCAGTGGTCGGGCGCCAGCATCGAACTGCGTCTTCCGGAAGAGCGGCACGCGGCCGGAGAGCCGTCCGCCCCCGAAGCCGCAGGGACAGCGAAGACGACCCTCTGACGCTCCGCAGGCTCCAAATCCGCAGGCTCCAAAGCGAACGGTACGCACAGCCCTCCCCGACCGGCCGCAACCTGGCACGGCTTCGGCCGCGGACCGGCCGGCTCCGTCGTACCCCCGACATGATCCGGCAAAAAAGAGGGCGCCGGACCTGCAGTCCGGCGCCCGGGACAAAGATTCGCCGCGCGGTTTAACGGTTGTTGTAGGCGGCCATCTTCTGGATGAGCATGATCACCTTGTTCGAGTAGCCCCACTCGTTGTCGTACCACGACACGAGTTTCACGAAGTTGGCGTTGAGCGCGATACCGGCCTTCGCATCGAAGATCGAGGTGCGGGGGTCGCTCACGAAGTCGGTCGATACGACATCGTCCTCCGTATAGCCGAGAATACCCTTCAGCTCATTCTCCGAGGCCTCCTTCACGACGGCCTTGATCTCGTCGTAGGTAGCGCCCTTCTCCAGACGGCAGGTGAGATCCACGACCGAGACGTCGAGCGTCGGCACACGGAACGACATGCCCGTCAGTTTGCCGGAGAGCGAGGGGATTACCCGGCCCACGGCCTTGGCGGCACCCGTCGAGGAGGGGATGATGTTGCCGCCGGCGGCACGGCCGCCGCGCCAGTCCTTCATCGAGGGACCGTCCACGGTCTTCTGCGTCGCGGTGGTGGCGTGAACGGTCGTCATCAGACCCTCTACGATACCGAACCGGTCGTTGATCACCTTCGCCAGCGGAGCAAGGCAGTTGGTGGTACACGATGCGTTCGACACGATGTGCTGACCGGCATAGGTGTCCGTGTTGACGCCGCAGACGAACATCGGCGTGTCGTCCTTCGAGGGGGCCGACATCACCACGTACTTGGCACCGGCGGCGAGATGCGCCTCGGCCTTCTCCTTCGTCAGGAAGAGACCCGTCGACTCCACGACATACTCGGCGCCCACCTCGTTCCATTTCAGCTGCGAGGGATCCTTCTCCGAGGTGACACGGATGGCGTGGCCGTTGACCACGAGCTTGCCGTCACACACCTCGACCGTCCCGTCGAAGCGGCCGTGCACGGAGTCGTACTTGAGCATGTAGGCCATGTAGTCCACCGGCACGAGGTCGTTGATGCCGACCACTTCGACCGTATCCGCGTTCTTGCAGGCGGCGCGGAACACCAGACGGCCGATACGGCCGAACCCGTTGATACCAATTTTGATTTTTGCCATAGCGGTTGAATATTGTTATAAAGATACGTATCCGTTTACCACAGCACAAATTTAAGCATTTCCGGCATTATGCGCAAATAAATTTTTTTCTTTTTTTTCGATGTTTATCCTACCCGCGAAATCCGTGCCGAAAGGCCGGAAACGAAGTATGACATATACAACATACGGGGGGGGGTATTTTCTCGCACCGGGCCAGTACCGTCATGATACGCCGGCATTTACGAAAAATGCCTAATCTTGCGGCCGTTTTGAGGGGAGACGGCGCGTCGCGGCCGTATACGGCCGCTTCCGCCGCCGGTTTCCGGGCCGCATCGCAGCGGATGCGGCCCGTCTCCGGCCGCTGCATCGTCCGGCCGCCGGAGCGCGCCGCCCCGGCCATCCGGACTCCGGTTCCCGCCCGAAAGAAGAGCTGTACACATTAAAAAATAATTAAGGGATGTTGAAAAAATTTTTGTTTTGCATTCTGCTCGGCGCAACAGCCGCGGCCCTCGCATCGTGCGAAGAGAAGGGCCCGCAGATCGTCGACGAAGGAGCCGCCGCCCGCGAGGTCAGGCTCGGAAGGCTCTGCGAATGGTCGAACGCCAACATCGTATCGCTGAAGAAAATCCGCATCGCGGAAGAGAGGGACGACCGCGTGACAGGCATAGCCCCCATCGAACAGGAGGGAGGGACGATCGGCTACGCCGTCACCCTGACCGCGGAGCAGCCGGTCATCGTCTACACCATGGAGCGGCAGGAGGGAGACGGCCACACTCCCTTCGTCTGGATGCGTCGGGACCCGGAGGGCGTCTACTGCTGGACCCTCGACGGCGAGTGGCTCGCCGACGGGGCCGGCAACCGCATCGCGGTGCCGGACGCCGACGGCATCACGCCGCAGCTCAAGGTCGAAGAGGGCCGCTGGCATATCAGCAGCGACGGCGGCGGCAGCTGGACACAGCTCGCGGAGGAAACGGACGCCACGGAGAGCGGGCAGATGATTCAGGTGACGCAGGAGGGCGAGAGCGTACGCTTCACCCTCGCCGACGGGACGCAGATCGACCTGAGGAGGAAGGCGGGGCTGAGCATCAGCGCCGCCCTTCGCGACGGGGAGGGCACCCTCACGCCGGACATCGAGGAGATTGTCTTCAGAAATGTCGATTTCAGCGATGCCAGACCCGTACGGGTGGAATACACCGTCCACGACATCGACCCCGCGAAGTCCTGCGACGTAAGGGTCGAACCATCCAGCCGGGGCGGATGCTACAAGGTCTCGCAGCAGGCCGCGCCGACCCTGACGGAGGAGGGGCTGAAGGGGACATTCGACCTGACGGCAACCGTGCCGACCGACGCCTTCATTCCCGACGACCGGCTCACCATCACGGCCGTCGAGAAGAACGGCCGCACCGCAACGTACTCCATCGGGCTGACCATGGAACCGGGTCTGACGGGCAATACGCTCGTAATCCGGACTCCCGGCTCGCTGGACTCCCTCGTCGACAACTCGGGAGCGGAATTCATCGACCGGCTGAACGCATACGGCAACATGAACTCCGACGACATCGGCGTCATAAACTCCAGGATGCCCTATCTTTCGGTGCTGGACATGAAATGGGTGCACATGGAGGACAACGAACTCCGGGGACAATTTCGGAAGAACCGGAAACTGACCGATATCGAGCTGCCGCAGGATCTGGAGATCATCGGGGAGGGCACGTTCATGGGATGCAGGTCACTGAAACGCATACCCATGTCGAAACGATTGAGAGTCATCGGCAAATCCGCCTTCAACAATTGCGGAGCCACCGGGATGAACGAGGATCTGATTCTTCCGGAAGGGGTCACGACAATCGGAGAGGAGGCATTCTACCAATGCTCCGACTCCGGAAGGCTGATTCTGCCCCAGAACCTGAAGAGCATCGGAGATTATGCCTTCAAAAAGACGAAATTCTTCGGCGATCTGATCATTCCGGGAAGCGTGGATTCCCTCGGAAACGGAGCTTTCGAGGATTCGAGATTCAAAGGGGAACTGATCTTTCCGGGGAACATAAGCTACTGCGGGACTTGCCCGTTTTCCCGCTCTTCTCTCTCCAGGGTAAGAATCATGGAAGGGGTAACCGTTATTACGTACAGGGCATTTTTTCGCTGTTTAAATCTGAAAGAAGTGATTTTCCCGAGCACTCTGAAGGAGATTGGGAAAGAGGCATTTTGGGGAGGATTCCAACTCCCCTCGATAACCATTCCAAGGGTGGAAGGATCGGAAACTACGCATTCGGAAGCTGCATGCGCATGCAGCGTGTGGCGATAACGGACGGACTGAGAGAGATAGGGAAAGGGGCCTTCAGCGGCTGTACCCGACTCTCCGAAATGGAGCTCCCGGCGACCCTGGTATCTCTCGAAGAGTCGGCCATCGACGTAAGATTACCAGAGTCGGGAGCTGGAAATACCGATGATCCGAACCCCTGCAAGACGCTGGTGATCAGATGCCATGCGGCCACGCCGCCGGCAGGCGTCATAATGCCTTATGACTACCCGACGTACTACTCGGACATGACGTCCATGGTGCTGGAAGTTCCCGCAGGATGCGCGAAGGCATACTCCGAAACCGACTGGGGGAGGTGGTTCCCGACGATCAAGGAGATGGAAAAGAATTGAGGAACCGGGACATGCCGCCGCTCCGCCCTGTCCCGGGGAACGGTGCGCGCGGTTGTCCTTGTTTCATTTTTCATAACATAAATTATTCTCATGGTGAAAAGAGTATTGAACTACGTCTTGCTGCTCGGTGCAGCGCTCCTCGTCACGTCGTGCGAACTGCTCGAAGACAAGGATCTTAAAAACGACGTTCGCGGTCTGGAGGACCGGGTGTCGCAGCTCGAGAAACGCTGCGAACAGATCAACGCCGACATCGCGGCGCTGCAAGGACTCATTGCCGCAATGCAGCAGAACGATTACATAACGGATGTCGCCCCCGTCTCCCGGGGAGGCGAGACCATCGGCCACACCATCTCCTTCGCCCAAAGGGCGCCCATCACCATCTACTCCGCACGGGAGCAGAGCGGAGAGCAGGGCGGAGAGCAGGGCCCGGCCGGACACGTCCCCGCCATCGGCGTGCGGCAGGACGCGGACGGCGTCTACTGCTGGACCCTCGACGGAGAGTGGCTCACCGACGACTACGGCAACCGCATCGCGGCGCAGGGCAAGGACGGCGCAGACGGTCAGGACGGGATAAACGGTTCGGACGGCATCACCCCCGAATTCCGGATCACCGACGGCTACTGGGAGATCTCCTACGACGGCGGCGACGAATGGGAGCGGCTGGGCAAGGCCACGGGCGAAAACGGAGCGGACGGGACCGACGGAACGGACGGGTCCAACGGCGGGCTGATCGGGATCGTGCAGGACGACCGTTACGTCCACTTCAACCTCGCCGACGGAACGACAATCGACCTGCTGAAGCTGACAGAGGTGAAAATCGATTTCGACGTACAGAATTCGGATTCCGACAAGGGGGTCGTCTTCCGGAACATCGAAAATTTCGAGACCCTCAGCCACCAGAAAGTGAATTACGCCGTCGAGACCTCCTCGGCGAGCCGAATCACCGTAAAGGTCGAGCTGCTCAACGACGACGGGACCTACAAGATACATTCGACCGTGCCGAAAAAGACGGAAAAAAGCGTGGAGGGGAGTATCGACGTCGTGCCGGTCAGTGCGTACAACTCCGACAATCAGATCATCGTCACGGTCTCGGACGGCGACCGCACCGTGATGTCCGGAATCGATCTCTCCATCGAACCGGGTCTGACGGGCAATACGCTCATAATCAAGGAACCGGGAACGTTGTCGACCCTTATCGACGAAAAGGCGATGGCATCCGTCGAGGAGCTGAAGATTTACGGCTACATGAACAATGTCGATATCGATACGATAAACAAGATGGGCGACCTCACGTCGCTGGACATGGAGAACGTACACATGACAGACGACGAAATAGCGGGATACTTCGGTTGTAACAGTCTGTTGCACGAAATCAGGCTTCCGCTAAACCTGAAGACCATAGGAGACCATACGTTCGAAAATTGCACGCAGCTGAAGCAGCCGGTCCTGCCGGGCACTTTGGAATCCATCGGTTACGCCGCATTCAAGAACTGCACCGGATTATCGGACCAGCTGATTCTTCCGAACGGTCTGAAGAGCATCGGAGCCAGCGCATTCGAAAATTGCGGATTCACCGGAAGTCTGACCATTCCGGAAGGAATCGAAACCATCGAAGAGAACACATTCCGCAATTGTTCCAAATTCAGCAGCCTGAAACTGCCGAAAAGTCTAAAAACCATCGGAAACTACGCTTTCATGCGTTGCTCCAGAATCCAGGGGGTAACCTTTTCGGCAGGACTGACGGATATCGGCATGCTGGCTTTTTCCGGATGTAACAGTATCGGGGAACTGACCCTACCCTTAACTCTTGAAAAATTGGGCATTGAGGCTTTCTCTGAATGCAAAGGATTGAACAAAGTGAAAATCTGCGGGGACAATCTGAAAACGATTCCGACATCCGCTTTCAAATCTTGCACCAGCATAAAGTATCTCGCCATACTGGCCAATGTCGAAACCATCGAATCGGAGGCTTTTGCAGATTGCATCAATCCCGGCGGCGAGATATATCTCCCGTCCACATTGAAAAGGATAAAAACTCTGGCCTTCTTCACCAATACCAATTACAGGAAAGAAGCCGGCGATTCCGTAGCAAAGATTTATTGCCTGGCGAAAGAGCCGCCTACGATAGATAACAACGTATGGTCCCAACAGGCCCGACATTGGATGGAATTACATGTCTACCCAGAGTACCGGGAGACCTACATTCATTCAACCTGGGTCAGCTATTGGGACGAAAGCATCATACTTGATATGTAACCGGAAGCGCCGGTCGCGAGCCGTGAATACGGAGAGAGAGGGGAGTGCCGCCCCCGGGGGGCACACCCCGCACCGCGGCTCCGGCGCAAACCCCCGGACCCCCACCCCCGGCCCCACCCACGCACCG